>JAXGJB010000006.1:0-96821 GCA_040770465.1 Methanothrix sp.
GCGGCTCCGAAGGGGCAGGCGAGCCGGCAGAGGCCGCACCTTGTGCACAATCCCTCGTCGAAGGCGACCTCGCCCCCCTCCTGGCGGAGCGCCCCGGTGGGACAGACGATGGCGCAGGGGGCGACCTCGCAGTGGTGGCAGGAGACGGGGACCGACGCCCGGTCCTTCACCGCCTCCACCGATATCCTCGACTCGCCGTGCTCCCTCTCGCACGCCACCTCACAGGCGTGGCAGAAGATGCACCTCTCCATATCAACGTAAATCTCCAATCCTTTTCACCCCTTTCACCCCTTTCATCTCGCCGATTCGAAAGCCATCAACCTCGAACTCCGACCGATCATGTCGATCCCAAAAAGTGGTCAGTGGTCGGTGGGAGGTCCGTCACCGGCTCCCGCCGGCGGCAACCCCCCTCGCCATCTTCAGGGCGGACTCGACCCTCTTCGACTCGGAGAACTCCTCCACCTCTTTGAAGACGAGCGCTCCCGCGGGACAGGCGGTGACGCAGGCGGGGACATCCAGGTCGGGGCACCGGTCGCACTTGATGGCGATCCTCTCCTCCTTGTTTCTGCCGATCATCCCGTAGTTGCAGACCGAGGCGCAGGTCCAGCAGCCGATGCACGCCTCGGGGTTGTGGGTCACCACCCGGGTGAACTCGTCCTGGCGGAGGGCGCCGGTGGGGCAGACCGCGACGCAGGGAGCGTCCTCGCAGTGGCGGCAGACCATGGGAACCGAGATCGCGTACTCGGGGGCGAACTCGACGTAGACCCTCTTTCGGGGAACCGGCCGCTCGGCCACGGCTCCAAAGAGGCTCTTCGTCCCCGAGTGCTCGACGGCGCAGGCGATCTCACAGGACCGACACCCCATGCACCTTTCAGGCCTTACCAAGATCTCTTTCATCTGATCTCAACTCCTGGGAAATTGGGCGGGCGCGAGCCTAAAGCCCCAGCCCCTTCCTCTTCTCCTCGATCTTGGCGATCATCAGGCCTGCCGCCTTGAAGGGGTCGGGCTCCACGGCGAAGGTGGCGCCGACGACGCCTTCAACGTCCTTGGTGAGGACGCTTGTAACCACCGGGCTCCCGAGGACCGGCGGAACCGTCCCCAGGACGGTGTAGACCCCCGAGGATATGACGTAAGCCCCGATGCTGACGGCTTTCTCGCTCATCCATTCGGGGGCAGCGCCCGCGGCCGGCAAGTCGCTGATGTCTACCCCCAGGTGGTTTGCGAGGGCCGCGGCCAGGACGAGGATCCGGCTGATGTCGACGCAGGAGCCCATGTGGAGGACCGGCGGAACGCCCAGTGCCTCACAGATGGGCCTCAGCCCCGGCCCCGCCTCCTTCGCCGCCTCGGGCTTGAGGAGCCCGGCCTTGGCGCAGGCGATGGCGTTGCACCCGGTGGTGACCACCAGAACGTCGTTTTTGATCAGCTCCCGGACCAGGTTGACGTGGCCGAAGTCGTGCTGGATCTTGGGGTTGTTGCAGCCGACGACGGCTCCAACCCCCTTGACGGCACCCGAGACTATGGCGTCGATGAGGGGCTGGGGTGTCCCGCCAAGAGCTCCCAGAATCGCCTCGGCGCTGAACCCCACCATGCAGGCGCTCTTCTCTTTTGGTATGTTCACCCTGCCGGAGTCGCGGTTCGGGTAGTTCTCGACGGCGGCCTTCACGATCTCCTTGGCGATCTCCAGAGCCTTCTCCTCGTGGTACTCCATCCGAACCGTTCCTGGGAAGTCGGCCTTCGGGGACGTGGAGATGAACTTTGTGTGGTAGCAGCTCGCCAGGTTTCCGAGGGCGGGCATGATGCACTGAACGTCCACCACCATCGCCTCGACGGCGCCGGTGATGACTGCCAGCTCCTGCTGGAGGAAGTTTCCTGCCGTCGGAACCCCGTGGCGCATGAGAACCTCGTTTCCGGTGCAGCACATTCCGGCGACGCTGATCCCCTTCGCGCCCATCTTATTGGCAAGGGCGATCATCTCGGGGTCCTCGGCAGCGGCGACGATCATCTCCGAGAGGATCGGCTCGTGGCCGTGGACGATTATGTTAACCTCGTCGGACTTCAGGACACCGAGGTTCGACTCCGACATTACGGGAGTCGGGGTGCCGAAGAGGACGTCCTGGACGTCGGTTGCGATCATCGAGCCGCCCCAGCCGTCGGAGATGCTCGTTCTGAGGCCGTGGAGGAGTATGTGAACGGGGTCGTTGTCGACGCCGATGTGAGTTCTGTGCATGCACTCGACGATCTCCCGGTCAACCCCCCTCGGGTCGATCCCGGCGTTCTCCCAGATCTTCTGCCTCTTCTCGGGAGCTCTCCGGGTGAACGTGATCGGTCCCGTCTGCTTTCCAAACTCCGATAAGAGGACGTTTGCAAGCTCCAACGCCACATCCCCGGGGTTTCGATCTAGTGTGGAGATGTCAAACTCAGCGGCAAGAGCGTTCAGCTTCGCCTCGTCCTTCACCGCGTAGCTTTTGGCTTTTCCCTCGGCCATCTGCTTGAACGTCATGACGGCGTCCCGAGCGTGGTCGGAGTGGGCGGCTGCGCCCGCGGCTATCATCCGGAGGAGATTTCGAGCGACGATGATGTCGGCGGTGGCACCGCAGACTCCCTTGTCAGGTCCCTCGCCGAAGGGGTCGATCCGGCATGGGCCCATGTTGCAGTTGCGACAGCAGACCCCGAGCTGGCCGAATCCACACTGAGGCTGCTGCTTTTCGAAACGGTCCCAGGCGGTTTCTATCCCCGCCCGTTCGGCTTCCAAGAGCATCGCCCGGGTGGCGGGATCGACGCTCCTCTCGTTGACGTTCTTCGCCATTCTCATGACCTCTCGTGCCTTCTTGAGATTTAAAGTGATATGACAAAAATTTACACGATCACCTATTTAGCTTTTGCCACATTTTTGTTGTTTACACAGGCACATATCTTTTAAATGTGATGTAAACTTCGGCGAATGAAAGCGTTTAATGTAACTTTTATGTTATGCTACTTTTCATTTTACGCATCGTTGTCCATCTTAAATTTGCTGACATTCCGCTGAACAAAAGTTCGCTTCAATGAACGATGCCGTCCGATTATGTCGAGACTGCCGTTCCATCACGTTAATACATCTTTTGCATCAGCCCTCTCAGCCGGTCATCGATTCGCCTTTCGAAACGACCGAGATCCCTGAAGGGGTATCCCAGAAGGCCTTAAGGGATATCCCAAAAGGCGGATAACGTTTCTTGACCAGATTCAGCCACGTGGCAATAACTTTCCTATACATATTCAATTGAGGCTCTTTTCGACCTCATTACAACGAGGACAAAACCTTGGACCTAAATATGGGTTCGCCTAGGCGGAATCGATGACGTCAAAACGAATCTTTTTTGGTATATAATAGAAATAATTCTGATGTTTATGAAAAGCCATTCGGTCATTATTAGAGTATTTCAGTATTTTGCTGTATTCAAAGGGATAAAACTACTAAATATCACAAATAAAATGGGTTATATAGATCAATTAGATGAGTATTTTGCATTATTTTAACTTTTTACAGACAGCAATCTATATATAGGGATTACCTCGTTGAAGTATGATGATGAGACTGAGCAAGGCAATCTCGCTCTGTATAAACCTGCGCTCTGGCTTATAGTGCACCATTTTAGCGTTCGCTTAGCCCTGCTCAAATCTCCGCATCTGGCCTTCTCTGTCTATTGCGGCTTCCTGGTCGATTTGACGGTCATGGCCATCTTGGGCATAGCTCTTTAGTATATTACTGTAAAAATTCGAACATGAAAATAGGAGGTGAAAAATATGAATCGCACCATAAAGCTCCTCATGATCTCGGACGTCTTCGTCCTCACGGGCTTCGGCCTGATCCAGCCGATCCTGGCCATCTTCATAAACGAGGGGGTGGCCGGAGGGAACATCCTCACCGCAGGGGTGGCGAGCACCCTATTTCTGGTGACAAAGTCCCTCGTCCAGCTCCCCTTCTCCCGATACATCGACAACAGCAAAACGAAGACTCGATGGCTTATACTGGGAACGGCTCTGATCGCCGCAGTTCCGGTGATGTACATATTCATAGACGACATACGCCAGGTCTACCTGGCGGAGACGCTCTACGGCATCGGGAGCGGCCTTGCCTACCCCACCTGGGTCGGGCTCTGGAGCCTGAACCTGAACCCTGGAAGGGAGAGCTTCGAGTGGTCGGTTTATTCCACCTCCACGGGCCTGGGGACCGCCGCCACCGCGGCCGCCGGAGCCGCCATAGCGAGCTTTGCGGGCTTCACCGCCACCTTCATCCTGACTGGGCTTTTGTGCATATTGGGGTGCGGCATCCTCCTGATGCTGGATCACGAGAGTGCTGAGAAGAGGAGGAGCGATTCAGTCGTAGTATCGATGGAGAGGAAGAGCAGATCCGGGATCGATCGTTTCAGCCTGGACTGACCGGACGGACCTGTGACCGATCACCCTTTCCGCCCATCTCTTCTTCATTCACCTCTTCGTTTTACATCCCCGTCACAAATTTGTCCTCCGGTCTGTCACCACTTCGTCTCGCATCCTCTCTTTCCGCCTTCTATCTGCCTTTTTCCCATTCCCAGCAACCCCTCATCTTCACGATGAGTATTTAGTCCCCGAACCACCATCTCAGTGACATGCCTGGAGAGCTCTTGGACCGGTTTCGGGGCTGCATGCTCGGCCTTGCCGTCGGCGACGCCCTGGGGATGCCCGTCGAGGGGCTGACCTGCGACCAGATCCGCGAGGTGCATGGCGAGGTCTGTGAGATGGTCGCCCCGGCCGCCGACCACTTCCACTGCTGCCTCGGACCGGGGCAGTACACCGACGATACCGAGCAGACCCTCATTCTTGCGGAGTCGATCATCGAGGCCGGGTTCTTCGACGTCGAGAGGTTCGCCTCGAAGCTCGCCCTTTGGGGACGGTGCTGGATCCAGGACCCGTCCCTGAATCGGGGCGTCGGATTGACCAGCAAGACCGCGATCCAGGAGCTTTTGAGGGACCGGCCCTGGCAGGATGTGGGACTACCGACGCCGACCTGCGGCTCTGCAATGAGGACGGCGCCGATAGGCCTCGTCTACCACTGCAGCCTCGATCTCGTCGCCAGGTACGCCGACCTCCAGAGCCTTCCCACCCATTCGTCGACCGGGGCGAGGGCGGGGTCCGTCGCCGTCGCCGTCGGGGTCGCCCTCTCCCTCCTCGGCTTCTCCAGAATCAAGGTTCTGGAGATGGCCGCCGCCTTCTCCGAGCGGATCGACCGGGGGTTCGGACGGAAGCTTCTCGTAGTAAAAGAGATGCTCGACCTCGATCCGCCGGAGGCGCTGGCGGAGATCGGAACGTCGCCGATGGTCTGGGAGACGGTTCCAGCCGCCTTCTATTGCCACCTGAAGTTCGAGCCGGAGGAGGCGCTGATCGCTGCCGCCTCCTCGGGCGGGGATACAGACTCCATAGCCTCCATCGCCGGGGCCCTGGCGGGAGCGGCACGGGGCTCAGATTGGATTCCGGATAGGTGGCTATTGCGGCTTGAAGAGAGGAAGAGGATCGAGGAGGTGGCTACGGACCTCTCCTCAGTCGCATCGAGGATCTGTCCGGGGATGGTGAGCCAACAGACCAGTCAGCATTAATTCTTATGTAACTTTTAACAGTAATTATTTATACTCCCAGAGCTAAATCGAAATAATCAAAAATATACCCAGTCTGGATATATGGGTTAACTGGAAGAAGCAAAGATGTCCGATATTAGTTGGCTAGTCGCAGCGGTGGCCACTTCAGCATTCGCAATTTTTACATTTGCTGCACAGAAGATCGTGGAGTCGCGGTTTGCTGTCGCTGAAGCTAAAATTGCGAAGCAGGAAAAGCTCGAAGAGCTGAAGCTTTCCAGGTTAGCCCAGCTTAAAAAATTACAATCATTACTTCGAGCGTCGCATGCAGTTTATAATATCCAGGCAAAAAAGAGAAACGAGCTAAACAAGTTGGTCAAAAGAGATTTTCCCCAGATAACAAAGACTGGGGTCGGGTATGAAGACAACTTATCAAAAGCATATCCTCTATTCGATTCTGAGATTCACTCGGAGCATATTGAGCTCCACAAAATAATAAGAGGATATACGATCTATGCCATCAGACCATTGAATCTTGCCGTGCTGAATTGGCTTCAAGATGATACGTACTTCAAATCGCGACTGAATGACAAAAATAGCCTTGGAGAATTGGCGAACAAGCTTGCAAATTTGGAGATACATCTCCTACTTTGGATCGCAAAATATGAGATGTGGATCCCGAAAAGCCCGGAACATTGTCTCGTATATATGGCGGATGAGAAAGATCACGGTTTGGGCTTTCCTAAGGGAATTGAAAATCTGATCGAAGAGGTGCTAGTCGAATTGGCCTAATGCTAAGCGCTCTTAAACGAGCACCTCGATTCTAAAGGAGGTCTCGTAATATCGGTTTTTCCGTTAGAAGGTTTCTTCGACGCCAGCGTGTCGATTTTATACCAGCCCGTATTGCTCTTCTGCCATGATCAAGGTTGGAATAGTCGGCGGGTCCGGCTACACCGGCGGAGAGCTGCTCCGCCTCCTCAGCCTCCACCCCGGAGCCGAGGCGGTCTGCATCACCTCCCGCAAGCTGGAGGGAAAATCGGTGGGTGACGTCCACACCCACCTCCGGGGGATATCCTCCCTCAAGTTCGAATCGCCATCGATCTCGGAGATCGCCGAGAGGTGCGACCTCGTCTTCACCGCCGTCCCCCACGGGACGGCGATGGACTGGGTTCCGGGACTGCGGGACGCTGGGGCGAAGGTCGTGGACCTCTCCGCAGACTACAGGCTTCCCCAGGACGTCTTCGAGAAGACCTACGGGATGAAGCACAGGGCCTTTCGGGAGGCGGTCTTCGGGATGCCGGAGCTTCACCCCGAGGTGAGGGGAGCCGAGCTGATCGGAAACCCCGGCTGCTACCCAACGGGCGCGACCCTCTCGGCAGCTCCACTGGTCAAGGCGGGCCTTGCAGAGAGGGTAGTCTTCGACTCCAAGTCCGGGATCTCCGGGGCGGGGATCGCCCCCTCCGAGACGAGCCACTACCCGAACATGGCCGAGAACGTCATCGCCTACAAGCTCACCACCCACAGGCACAGGGCCGAGATAAACCAGGAGCTTGGTCGGCTCTCGCCAGGGATCAAAGTCAGCTTCACCCCTCACGTCGTCCCCGCCATAAGGGGCATTCTGACGACGGCCCACATCCTGGTGAAAGACGAATACGTGGGCAAGATCCCCGAGAGGGCGGATATACTGAAGATCTACCAGGAGTTCTATCGGGACTGTCCCTTCGTCAGGCTCGTCCCAGGGGTCCCATCCCTCGGCGCCGTCCGGGGCTCGAACTTCTGCGACATGGGCTTCGAGGTGGACGGGTCCGGCGACAGGATCGTCGTCGTATCGGCGATAGACAACCTGGTGAAGGGAGCCTCCGGCCAGGCGATCCAGAACATGAACCTGATGCTGGGGCTTTCTGAGACCGAGGGGCTGTGGTTTCCGGGCGGCGCGCCCTGAGGGGCGCCTGGCGGAGCCGGAGACTGAAAGGGTAAATAAATAGAGAGCTGTTGAGGTAGAGCATGTTGGTAAGGGACGTGATGAATCCAGAGCCGGTCGCCTGCCAGGCGAGCGACGCCGTAAGCGACGCTGTGAAGCTTCTGAAAAAGAACGATATCAGCGGGATGCCGGTTCTTGAGGGCGAGCGGCTGGTGGGGGTGGTCTCCGAGTCGGATCTTCTCAAGATGCTCTCTGCAGAGGATGAGGGAGGACTGTGGCTCCCAAGCCCCCTTGAGATCCTGGAGGTTCCGATCCGGGACCTGATCCGATGGGAGAGGCTCCAAGCCGGGGCCGAGGAGATCGGCAAGATCCGGGTCACCGATGTGATGACAAAGAAGGTCGTCACCGTCGGCCCCGAGGATACGATCGAGCGGGCTGCATCGATGATGGTCCGCCATCGGATCAACCGTCTCCCGGTCCTGGAGGGCGAAAAGCTGGTGGGGATCGTCACACGGGGAGACATCATAGCAGGGCTTGGGATGGGGGCGTCGGAAGTTGAAACGGATTGATGGCGGGATATGCGCCGTCGACGGGGTCAGGGCCTCCGGAGTGAAAAGGGGCAAGTACGGCGTCGCCCTGATCGCCGCCAGCGGCAACGCCGCCGGGGTCTTCACGACGAACAAGATCAGGGCGGCGCCCCTGGACGTGACCTCCGATAATCTGGCCGGCTCGAACGGAAGGCTTGCCGGGGTGATCGCCAACAGCGGCTGCGCCAACGCCTATACCGGCTCGCGAGGCATCGAAGACGCCCGCTGGATGGCGGCCCTCCTCGCAGGCCATCTTGGGGTCGGCGCCGACGAGATCGGGGTCGCATCGACGGGGGTGATAGGAAGGTATCTGGACCGCGACGTGATGAATGAGCTCTTCGGTGAGGCGAAGGCCCGTCTCCGGTCCGATCTTGTTGCAAGCTCTGAGGCGGAGAGGGCGATCATGACCACAGACACCGTCGTCAAGGAGATCGCCGTCGAGCACGCCGGTTTTCGGGTGGCGGGGATCACCAAGGGCGCCGGTATGATCGAGCCGAATATGGCGACGATGCTCTCTTTCATCTACACCGACGCCAGGGTCTCGCCGGAGGTTCTCCGGGAGTGCCTGCTTGAAGCCGTCGACGAGAGCTTCAACATGCTCGTCGTCGACGGAGACACCAGCACAAACGACATGGTCCTGGTGACGGCCACCGGCAAGGTTGATGCTGACATTGCCTCTTTCAAGGAGGCGTTGAGCTATGTCTGCGTCGAGCTTGCGAAGATGATGGCAAAGGACGGAGAGGGGGCAACAAAGCTGGTTGAGACCCGCGTTCTGGGGGCGAGGAGCCGAAATGACGCCCGCCTCGCCGCCAAGGCGATCATGGGTAGCAGCCTCGTCAAGACCGCCATCTTCGGAAACGACCCCAACTGGGGGAGGATCGTGGCGGCGGCGGGAAGGTCGGGGGCCGAGATCGATCCCGATAAGATTACCCTCTCGATCTCCGACGCCAGGCCGGGTGAAGAGATCTTCCTCGTAAAAGACGGCGAGATCGTCGCCGGCGTCCTGGAAAAGGCCGAAGAGGCGATGAAGTCCGGAGAGCTTCTGATAACCCTCGACCTCGGCCTCGGAGACGGCGCCGCCCGCTCTTTCGGCTGCGACCTCTCCTACGACTACGTCAAGATCAACGCAGATTATACAACCTGAGGACGGGGGGGGCGGGAAAATATGCTTTTGAGAGGAGAGAGGCTCGGCGAGATCTCCGGGGAGGTGCTGGAGTTCATATCCTCCCGGGAGGCTGACCGATGGATCTATGAGGCGGACCTTCTGGTTGACAGGGCCCACCTGGTGATGCTGAAGGAGCGGGGGCTCATCGCCCCCGAGGAGTTTAGAGAGATCGTGGCGGGGCTCGACAAAATCGATGAGGATAGCCTGGGAGAGGGGGAAGACGTCCACGAGGCGATCGAGGCGGAGCTGATAGCGCAGGTCGGAGCCGTCGGGGGCAGGATGCACACCGGACGGTCGAGAAACGATGAGGTGGCCACCTGCATCAGGATCGTCCTCAGAGACGAGATCCTCGGCCTCATGGCCGAGGTGAACGATCTCTGCAAGGCCCTGGTCAAGAGGGCCGCCGAGAACGCCGAGTCGATTATACCGGGGTTCACCCACCTCCAGCACGCCCAGCCGACGACCCTCGCCCACCACCTCCTCGCTCACGCCGACGCCCTCCTCCGGGACGTAGACCGGCTCCGGGACTCCTACTCGCGGGTCAACCGCTCGCCCCTGGGCGCCGCGGCCTTCGCCTCCACCGGCTTTGATATCGACCGGGCGAGGACGGCAGAGCTTCTCGGATTCGACGGCCTCGTCGAGAACAGCATGGACGCGGTATCGACGAGAGACTTTCTCCTCGAGGCGTTATCCAATTCAGCCATCCTGATGGCGAACTTGAGCCGCCTGGCAGAGGAGCTGATCCTCTGGTCGACCTCGGAGTTCGGGTACGTGGAGCTTGACAACCTCTTCACCTCCACCTCCTCCATCATGCCCCAGAAGAAGAACCCGGACACCGCGGAGCTGGTCCGGGGGAAGTCCGGCTCGGTATTCGGCTCGCTAGTCGCAGCTCTCACGATCTGCAAGGCGCTCCCAATGAGCTACAACCGGGACCTGCAGGAGGCGACGCCGAACCTCTGGCGCGGGATCTCGACGACCAGGGGCGCAGTCCGGATCATGGCCGGGGCCGTCTCGTCGGCGAAGTTCAGGACCGATCGGCTGGAGGCTGCCTCCAGCGCCGGCTTCTCGACGGCGACGGAGCTGGCCGACTCCCTAGTCAGAAAGACGAAGATCCCCTTCAGGACCGCCCACCAGATCGTGGGGGCCCTGGCGGCGAAGGGCGGAACGCCGACGATCCGAGATCTGGACGAGGCTGCCGAGAGGATCGCCGGGTTCAGACCCAGCGAGAGGGGCTTTGCCGAGAGGGAATTGAAGGCCGCCCTCGACCCAAAGGAGAACGTCGCCGCAAGGTCGAAGATCGGTGGCCCTGCGCCATCGGAGACGAAGAGGATGGTCGCCGACCGATTGAAAAGAATCGAGGAGAACGAGCAGCTCGTCGGAGAGATGAGGGGGAAAGTCGACGGGGCCCTCGAATCGTTGCGGGAGATTAGGTGACATCCTGAGAAGAGCGATGGCTTCTGAGGCTGTGATGACGACGGCGCCGGGCGGCACGGCTTTGGAGGCGGGCCGAGCATTGCAGACCGAAAAAGTTGGGCCGAAGGCCGAACCTGCAAGCTGGAGGCGGCGGCTCGGCTTTCTCCTCGTCATCCTATCCTGTCTTCTTTACGGCTCTCTCATTCTCGTCCCGATGACCCCCTTTTCCGCCAAAGGGAAGGTTGCCCTCTCGTCTCTGCTCGTCATCTCCGGCGAGGCATCCTTCTGGATCGGCGGCCTCATCCTCGGCCGGGAGGCGATCGCCCGCTGGCGGGGCGCCCTCGATCCGCGCCGGTGGATTCGAGGTCGGGGATGAGGATCGCCGCACTCTCCGAGGTCCCGGAGGAGTACTGCGAGGTCGTGACCCCAGCGCCTCCGATCCAGCGCGAGAGTCGCCTCCGTTATACGCGAGATCGGCGGGATCGAGCTGTTCTGGAACGTGAGCCGAGGGGACGGAGATGAAGAAAAGCCGCTTACATTGGGACTTGCTCCAAAGTGGCCTCGAAATATGAAATGACTGCACAACCCCTTCGTCTCCAACTACACTTGGACACATCGAAGTGTGCTTGGTTTCGATCAGATATTCGTCCTCTAAAGTACGCTTTGGATCATCCCATATCATAGAAGGATAAATATCGAGTGGCTGCACCATCCATCTCTGGCGGTCACCACTCTCTGTGTACTAGCACCCATTGTTGGTATTGACAGCCCGCTTCATTATCCCATTTTTCCTCTACTAGCTCGACTTCTAGCTGATCGTCGTTCTCATCACCGTCGCCCTTAAGATACGTCTCATCCCAGTTTTGTTCTATGCTGTCCACGTTTGCAATTCTATAATAACCATCACAGTCACCCAAGCTATCTTTTAGCTTGAAAAACCACCATCCTTTACTTTTGTGGGATGCGTCACGCGTATCCAGGTCGACTTCCGCTAAAGCATCTTCGTCGCCTTCACCAACGAGCACGCATTCTTTGTCCTTCTTATCGCCATCGACATTTACAATCACATATTTACCATATAGATGTTCCTCTAACTTCCACAGCTGCTGGTCGTCATCTGATTTATAGTCATCTAGATCTACTTCAGAATTATCATCTTCGCTCTCGACTCCCGTCAGATAGCACTCTTTATCATCCTCAACACTCCCCCGGCTCACGATACTTATGTGACCCAAATCACTGATCTTCAAAGTCATAAATGAAGATACGTCCCCCAATAACCAGTCGCCTATATACGGCACGCTGCTGTCGAGGAATATCTGCGATTTTCCCTTATAATCACTTTCTTCGTATAGTATTATGGCATATCCAGAAGGAAGGTTGCTCCTAAACGAACGTACCTCCTTACCGAAATCGCCAATATTTGGAGATCTGTCCGTAAATATCCTCCCACTGCCGTCATAGTTAGTATCATTGAATAACACTACGTGGGTACTATATTCGCTCGACTTGACGAGTTTCCATCTTTGATAATCGTAGCCGAGATAGTCGTATTGTTGGACGTTGGCTCCGCCGTCTTTGCTGCCGCCTGCAACTTCCAGGCACCTATCGCTGTATTTGGAGATGATTTTACAGTAACCATCTGCGGCAGGCTCAAATCTCCATACCTGATTCTCACTTCCATCATAATCGCATACTACAACGTCGACTCCATTGCTTGTATTGTCCCGATCAGAAGTTGCAAGGCACTTGTCGCCGTTAACTATCTTGAAGCAACCGTCCCCAACAGGTTTTAACATCCAGTTCTGGCCACTTTCTCCGAAATAAAATGACTGCACAACCTCCTCGCCTTCAACTACACTTAGACACAGCGAACTGTGCTTGGCTTCGATCAGATATTCATCCTCTAAAGTGCACTTTGGATCATCACGTATCATGGAAGGATAAATCTCGAGCGGCTGCACCATCCATTTCTGGTGGTCACCTTCTGTGTAATTATCCTGGATGACGCTGGCACTATCTTCCAATCTCGCCCTCTCAACCGATAGGTAATTTCCACTGTGCCGCGCACCGATCTTGTAGTAGCCGTCCCCAACTGGCTCAAAGTACCATTGTTGATACATTTTAGGGTAACAATTTTCGTCAAATTCTAATATGCCTGACTGAACGTTTGCTCCTCCGCGCACCATCCCGTGATCAACCTCTAGATAACGGTAGGTGTCGTTGTTATGAACTATATAATAACCATGTCCGATATGCTCCAGATACCATCTTTGTTTTGGACCAATGCCGCCTTTATATTGATACGCGTTGTAGTCATGATCTTCATCAGATCCGTCCAAGCACTTCTCACTGTTTTTTACAGTGAATACGTACCAGCCGTCGCTGAACGGTGCTGCGACAGAATCTGGAAGCAGGCCAATTTCAAGTTGACTGGAGGAGTTATTGAGATTGGTGGCGATGATGGTGGCGTTTTTGTCTCTCCTCATCACCTGGATTACTGAAGTTTCGTATATCGTATCGTTATCGTCATCGGTCATGGTCAAGTTTCGATACTCGCCGTTTACCTTCACGTGAGCGATCACGCTCTTAATTCCATATCCATCGGTAACCGATGCATATGCTCTCGTCATGTCCAAGCTGTAACCGGCCCAGTGGATCTTTGGTTTTTCAGATATTTGCGGTGTCAAGATGAAATGCCATCCTGGCTCCAGTTCAAGCTCCCCTATACTCCTATTGCTGTCGTTTAGCTCTTTGGCTCGCTTCAAAGCATCTATATCAGAAACACCGAGCACCCACTTCGTGTTATTTTGGTGTGGCACGCTGTCATCGCTTCCAATGGTCCAATTGATCGCATCACCCAAGGTTACCGAAGAGCCTGCATATACCTTGTATTCTTTGTAGACTCCATCTTCCAGATCGAACATGAGAGTTGCGGTCTTCTTATCTATCTCTTCCATATAAGTACTGAAATCCTCTTCTGTGCAAACCCACTCATTTTTCTCCCCGCTCCATTTCTTGACCTTCGCATCAACTTTAAACGACTCAATGCTGAGAGGTGTTCCACAGTCAATTGATTTCAATTGTTCGAAAGAGGTGGTTATGTCTTCACCTCTGTTGCCGACCAGACCTTGATCAAGCTCTACGTCTGCGCTCGTCTCCCCTCTATCAAGCGAGGTTATCGAGGTTGGCGAGGTGACGGTTGCAATCACCACTTCCCCAAGCTTTATGTTGACATTGGGGACTACGTTTTCGGCTGGCGTCATCCCGATATTTTTGACGTTCAACGTGAAGGCGAGCTTTGCAGCCTCGTCCAAGCTGGTGGTGGTTGCGGTGCTCCAATCTTCCTGGGTAAAACCGGAAGTAGTATTTGAATCAGTTGTAGTGGTCGTCTTCTCCCAAAATCCCATATAATGCAACGTGACCTTACCACCAGTAATCATCGTAAGGGGACTTAAGCTTGGCGTAAATTCAAAGTTACCCCCCCCCTCCTGATGATTTGTATGGGCAATAGATGTTTCGTGAGTTATACTCCATCCTGTATTATTTGAGCCGCCCGTGGTGGACGTGATCTCTGCGATGGGCGTAACTCGCGTCTCTTTGAGCACCACCTTAAGACCGGGATACGCAGCCACCAGGGGGTGATCTGCTGGCGATATCTCTGGCATGTTCACGTGGAAATATTCCTGGCCATCGCCATAAAGATCGCCGTCGGTGCTGAAGATCTTGAAGTCCGTCCCCACCTCGTGCATCTCAGCGGCGTCTGGCAGGCCGTCACCATCTACGTCGTTGTCCCGGTTAATGTCCTCAGACCTGTAAGGGTAGGTCCTATTTGGATTCTCGGAGTCTATAGATGCGCTGTCGTTAATCTGATCGCCGTTGGTGTCCGGGTCGGTACGGCTGCATAGCCACCACCCTTCTCTGGTGTCGTTGAGGCCGTCGTCGTCCGAATCATGATCGAGATAGTCGGGAACGCCGTCGCCGTCGGTATCCGCAGGGTTGCTGGGATCAGAGCCTGCCTCGACCTCATCGGATATGCCGTCGTCGTCTGAATCGAGATCGAGATAGTCGGGAACGCCGTCACCGTCGGTGTCTGCAGGGTTGCTGGGATCGGAGCCTGCCTCGGCCTCATCGGGAATGCCGTCGTCATCTGAATCCGGATCACAATAATTGAGAAGACCATCACCGTCGGTGTCGTTTGCCAAAAGGGGTCCACTGTCGTTTAGTCCGTCTATTGGCGTGTTGTCGGTAAAGTTATCGATTTCTCCGTCTCTATCAGCGTCTTCGCCCCCCGCCTCGATCAAATCAGGAATGCCGTCGTCATCTGAGTCGTGATCCCGACAATCGATATCGCCATCATTGTCTGTGTCGGGCGAGGGCTTGTCAGGGTCTATGTCGTCGCATAATCCATTAGAGTCAGAGTCGACAAAGTTATCGATCCTCCCATCGATGGGGTCAACATCTGCATATCCTGCCTCGACAACGTCAGCAATTCCATCGTTATCTGAGTCAAGGTCCAAGACGTCCTTTACGTTGTCATTATCTGTATCTTGAGTGCTCGTTTGCTCAGCAAGATCTGGAATTCCGTCGTTATCGTCGTCGGCATCTCGGTTATCATTAACACCATCACCATCAGTGTCGGTGACCGGAGGTCTGTCTCTCTTATCAGGGCCAATGCTGTCGTTTTCTGTAGGGCCTGCCTCAACAACGTTAGGAATTCCAGCGTTGTTTGAGTCTAGGTTGCGTAAGCCGTCTCCATCAGTATCTTCGGTAGTGTATTGTTCTAAAAGGTCAGGAGGAAAACTTTCTATAGAAAAATCAATTTCAAAGTTTGGATTCAAGAAATCAGTATCATTAATATCATAATTTTCAGTGCATAAAGAAGGTTGAATAATACTTAATAATGCCACCAAATACAAACAGCTACGGATTATACAACTACCCCTATAGTACTCCATCAAGACCCCTTCAATTACCCTAGATCTGGTTCAGATTTTGGGATGATGATGCTATATATTATTTTCGGTTGATGTCTCCACACTGTCGAAGAGAAAGAAAAATCACACGCTGGAAACTGCAGCAAGACCAGACAGGTCGCGACCTACACCGTCACCATCGAGATCGACGGCAACGCTGCCCTGGGACCGCCATACCTGAAACCTCTTCCCCCGGGGGCAATCTTCAGAGAGCCCTCGTCCTTGAGGCCGACGATAGACGACGTTGCGACGATAACCCCGAAGCTTGACGTGACCAAATACTACCCGAGCGAGCTGGTGAACAGAGTCAAGGTCTGCGGCCAGTATAACGGAGCAGAATGGATCTGCGCCTCGAACTTCACGGCTCTTGAGGTGAACTGGCTCAGCTGCTGCACCAACGAGACGGTCTCAGTGACGAAGACTGCTCGACTGGACGGAACGAACGATAGCCTTGTCTGGTACACCGTCGAGATAAGAAACAACGACAACGTCACCCGGGCGGCGACGGTGACCGATCGGCTCCCGGTGGGGATGGAACTCGTCGAATCGTCGGTTCCGTTCGCCTCCTATGAAGACGGCGTCGTCGTCTGGAACCTCGTCGAGATCGGGCCGTTCGAGACGGCGACGATCGAGTTCTCCGCCCTCGCCCCCGGAGACGGCAGGTTCACGAGCACCGTCGAGGTGGACCCGAGGTCCGTCAATGGTCCCGTCGTCCAGCCCGTACGTGCCACCTGCGTCATCGACGTCGGCGTCGTCGAGGGTGAGTGCGGTGCCGTATCCTGCGGGATATGGCAGCCGCCGAACTGGGACCTGGAGCATTACGGGTACCAGCCGGACGAATTGGCCTGCGAGCAGACGACATGCACCGGGTGTGACGGGGACTCGTGCACCGCGCCATGAAAACGGGCGCGGGGCGACATCTTTTTTCAGTCGATTATATAATCACAATCTAAAAGAATCCACTAATGGAGAGGATGAACTGTGGTGAGTTCAGCTCCTGGATATCTTCATGACGCAGCCGTCGTCGGTCTCCTCGACCTCGAGCTTCATCCCCAGGTCTGCGAACACCTTCCGCCAGTGGTTCTCGACGCAGGTCTTGCAGTGCTGCTTTGCAACGAGCCCGGCTCCCAGGCGGGCGAAGGCGTTGATCCCCTCCTTGATGGCGCACCTCTCCCGTCTGATCTCGGCCCAGCCGTCCCCCACCCCCACCGAGACTTCGCTTCCGAAGAGGTTCTTGTCGTTGGTGGCAATGGCAATGGCGAGGTCTCCCGGCTCGGATAGCTCCAACCTTTTGAATGTGTCTGCCACCTGGTGGGCGCCCATATCCTGGAACTCTCGAAGCCCTTTTTTTCCGAGCCTCTTTGCGACGTAGCCGCTGCTTCCGTAGAAGCTTCCAAGCCACATCGCCACCACACGCTGCTGAATCTCATGTCGGGGGATCTCGGGAACGTCGGTCATGAATCCCACTCGTCATAGAGGCGATATAACCTTTCCGAGGGTTGGGAACGTTGGTGCCATTCGATCTTTATCAACCCTGAAACAGTTCAGCCGTCCCTTATCCTCGATTCACCGAAACCTGTCGGAGAGCAGGTAGTAGGCGGCAACGCCCGCCAGCTCTCCGAACCGGGAGAGGATCTCTTCCGCCTCCCGGGCCGAAGCTCTCTCTCCCCCCTTGTAGAAGAGGCCGACGGCGTCTCTTATCCCCAGGTCGTCGAAGGGGACGGCCTCAAACCTCCCCAGGCCCCGAACAAGAACGTAGTCGGCAGTCCACCTCCCGACACCCTTGATCGATACGAGAACCTCTCTCGCCTCGTCCGTCGTCATCCTCTTGAGCAACTCAAAATCCTGGTCCCCCGAGGCGACGCCGTCGGCGATCCCCAGGATGAAGCGGCTCTTGTTCATGCTGAGCCCCAGATCTCTCAGATCCTGGGGGTCTAGCCCCGCGAGCCGATCGGGCGATGGGAAGGCTGAAAACTCGAGGTCTCCGAACTTGAAAGGCGGGCCGAAGCGGGAAACGAGCCTGTTCTGGAGAAGGTTGGCGACCCGAAGACCGATCTGCTGCTCGATAATAGCGATCACCAGGCCCTCGAAGACCGTTGCGGTCCTCGGCGGTTTGAGGCCGCAAAACCTCTCCGCCAGGGGCGCGAAGACGGGGTCGTCCACCTGATATAAGGGCTGAAGGTCCAGGTCCGATGAGAGGATCCAGGCGGCGAGGCTTGCGGCCGCAGGCCACGAGGACGCCATTCCGGTCGGCCGATCGACTCCGGGGTCCAAGATCGGGCCGGGTTCTGAAGGCCCCTGTCTATAGAGGCGAGCCTCTATCCTGCCCTCCTCCACCGCCTCCTCCGCTACCTCCTCCATTACCTCTTCCTCACCCCCCTCCCCCTCTTCTGTCTCGAAGACCTCCAGAAGATGGGGCGCGCCCTCCGTCTCGAAGGCCTTGTAGAGGACGCCGTCGACGAAGGCGGTGTGGGTCCACACCTCAAACCGGGCGTAGATGCTGCAGCTTTTGCCGAAATCGAAGGGCTGGAGGGGGCTGATCGTCCCCTGAGAGATCGGGATCATAATTTCAGGGCCCCCTTGCCGGGATCATCGATGTACTGCATTTCGTCCCATTCTTGCCGACCTTCCTCAGGAGGTGAGCTGTGCATATCCCGCCGAGGAAGGTGTGAAACCACAGCTGGGCGACCCTCGCCAGGATGGTGACGGCCGCCGCGTCGTGAAGCGAGACGCCGACGGCGGTGAAGAGGGCGGTCATGAGGATCTCGACGATCCCGATCCCTCCCGGCAGGATCAGGGGCAGGTTCTGGAAGACCATGATCACCGAGTAGACGGCGAATAAGGCGAAGATGGGGACCTTTACCCCCAGGGACCGGAACGCGGCGAAGGCCACCAGGTTAAGAGATAGCCAGCCCAGAAGGGCCCAGAAGGAGCTCAATATGAGGGGACCGTTTTTGTTTCGCAGCAGGAACATGCTCTGCTGAAACTCGTGGGTGATGCCGCAGCAGAAGTTGCGATCGATGCTCCTCTTAAAGAGCCGCTCCACCTGGTCGATGACGACGTTGACCGTTCCCAAAAGCCAGCTCTCAGAGAAGCAGATGCCGACGAAGAGGGCGCCTGCCGAGACCATGAGAAAAACCATCGAAAAACAGGTGGTCAGGGCCCAGGATGGGACATCGTACCAGAGGACGAGGTAGACGAGCCCCAGGGACATCCCGAGAACGAATGGCGCCGCCGTGATGATCCTGGTGGCGGCGACGCTGGCGGTGCTGGAATCGAGCCTCGCGTTCCCCGCGATCTTGTTCAGGAAGTATAGACGGGCGGTCTCCCCGGATACGCTCCCCGAGGGGATGAGGTTGTTGAGAAATATGCTGGACATGTAGATCGAGAAGACGTCCGCGAGAGAGATCCGATAGTCCAGCTCTCTGACCAGGGTCTTCCAGGAGAGGGCGTTGAAGACGACGTCCAGAAGGGATAGAAGAAACGCGAGGCCGTAGACCGTCAGGTTCACCTGAGAGAGGCTTGCCGTAACCTCTGAGAGCCCCAGGTGGCAGAGGTACGCGAAGTAGGCTAAAAGCCCCAGGACGACCAGAAGCGTGGACTTTTTGGGGTCGATCGTCGGAAGCTCTAAGTCCTGGACCACGAGGACGAAGAGGGTTTTGCTGTAGAAATAGTTATCTTTTCTCGATTAGAATACCATCGAAATACCATCGAAGAGATCAGGCGGGCGTCGCCGACAACTCGCTTTTCGAAGGGATGGGCTGAAAATTGCACAACTGGAGTCCGGATAAGTACGAGAAGAGCTCCTCTGCCCAGAAGCTCTGGGCGGATGAGCTGATAAATAAGATCGAGATACAGGGCGACGAGAGGGTCCTCGATATCGGCTGCGGCGACGGCAGGATCACCGCGGGGATCGCCGACCTCGTCCCGAGGGGCTCGGTCCTGGGGATCGACAGCTCCGAGGAGATGGTCTGTTTCGCTGGAAGGAGGTTTCCGCCCGAGAGCTGCCGAAACCTCTCTTTCCAGCAGGCCGACGCCCGAGACCTCTCGTTTGAGGAGGAGTTCGACCTGGTCGTCTCCTTCGCCGCCCTCCACTGGGTCCTGGACCACGCCCCCGTCCTTCGGGGAATCCAGCGAGCCCTCAAGCCCGGCGGCCGAGCATTCCTCCAGTTCGGCGGTCGGGGGAACGCCGCAGCCCCCCTCGGGATCGCCGACGAGATGATACGAGAGGAGAGGTGGCACCGTTACTTCGAGGGCTTCGACTTCCGGTACGGGTTCTTCGGGGCCGAGGAGTACCGGGGCTGGCTCGTCGAGTCCGGCCTTATCCCCAGGAGGGTCGAGCTGATCCCAAAGGAGATGATCCAGCCGGGACCAGAGGAGTTTTGCGGCTGGATCGAGACGACGTGGCTTCCCTACACCGAGCGGGTGCCCGAGGACCTCCGCCGGGATTTCGTCTCTGAGATCGTCGACCGCTACCTACGGGATCACCCGCTCGACGGCAAAGGGTGGGTCCACGTCGGGATGGTGAGGCTTGAGGTGGTGGCGGAGAAGCCCCGGAGCTGAAGACGGAGCTGAACACTGTCCCAGACGATGACGCCGCCGGCGCCGTACTCCCCCTCGGGGATCGTCCCCTCAAAGTCGATGTAGTCGAGGGGGTGGTCCTCGGTGGGGACGGCGACGCCACCAGTTTTGAATTTGAAATACAAGTATCTGGATGCTTTTGCCTAAACTCTCAGGATATCTCTCCTGTCGATGATCTTGAGGCTGGACAGAAAAGACCTGGCGGTGAGGGGGTTTGCCATCATCTCGGGGAGGCCGAGCTCTTCGACGGTTCGCCGGCACAGCTCCATTCCGTCCTGCGAAGAGCTCGCCTCCGCAGACCTGATGACTGCATCGTGAATCCGCTGAAGATAGCCGAGACCCCGGTCCATGACGCGGCGTGCATCATCACCAAACCGCGGCTCATCCCAGGCCGAAAGGAGGACTTTGACTCCATCGATCGCCCGCAACCTCGCGATCGATCGGACGGAGGCCAGGATGTCGTCGTATATCGGCATGGTCCCATCGAGGGGAACGGCATCGGCGGAGAAGAGGACCCCGTCCTCGGGCATCCAGAGGGAGATCGAGCCGGGGGAGTGTCCGGGGGTGTGAAGGACTTCGAGCCTGATCCCATCTCCCAGATCGATGACGTCCCCATCCTGGAGTATCTCGTCGATCCCAACCGAACCGCCCACAAGATCCCAAAAGCCCGGGACGGGTCGCTCTGCAAGCTGCCGATCGGCGTCCTCTATCCAGACCCTGTCTCCCGGATGGGATGCCACCGAGCAGCCGGAGATCTCCTTGATCGCCCCGGCCGCCCCCATGTGGTCGGGATGGCCGTGGGTCAGGATCAGCCGCGATATATCCTCCGGTCCTCGGCCCGTCTTTCTCAGATGATCGACGATGATCGCCTCAGAGGATGCCACACCTCCGTCGACGAGAGATATGTCTTCGCCGCATATCATATAGATGAAAACGAACCGCGAAAGTGCAATGCCGGAAGGATCTCTGATGCTGAAGGGGATCTTCAGGGGGTGGATGTGATCTGGGATCTTCATAATCTCTCGCTCCTGAAACTTTCGGTCGTTTCTCCGGCTCTTGCTCGGCCCCCATTTAAATTGTTGTCGCATATCTCCAGAGCCCTCCGGTACCATATCCCCTGATCTCCGCCTTCAACCGACGAGCCGTTCGTCTTCTCGTTTCGATCGCGCCGATCATCATCCCAGAAGCCCTCATCCCTGATAAGCAAGATAATATAAAAATTAACCCCGGACGTAATTTTTGGATTATCGAAACATTCTAATTCTTTAAAGGGGTAATATCTTCAGGTGAAATTTCATGGACGCCGAAAAACTATGGTTCTCCAAACTGGAGCGCCAATACTCCGCCGATCTGGGACAGTTCCGATGGACGGATGAGCAGAGGACCTGGGATTGGACCAAGCTCACTTCGTTGGAGCTGGTGATGACCAGGAACGGCACAAAGAAGCTGATATTGAGAAGAGAAGGACATATAACCACCAAGAAAGGGCGACCTGAAGAAAACGCCTCCCGCGGCAAGGATGAATTTGACGCAACACTGAGGTATATGCTGGGAATCGATATCGACGACCATCTTGGAGATATCAAGACCGATTATTATACTGCCAAGATCTACAATCACAAGGACGGAAGCTGGGATCTGGAAGGTCCAAAGAAGAGGTGGTCCTTTCAAATCGGCGATGATGCATGGCTGTGGCAGTGGGCAGACGACAACCCAAATTTATTGAGGAGTCCCCTGAATGCAAAGATTGGTGAGGTTCATAAATATATAAAGAATATTTTATCAGCTGATGATCTGGTCTATACCAACATATTCGACCTGGGCGTCAAGCCGAACAGCGAATGCTGTCCGGTCATATACCAGCCTGCAGTGGATGGGATGAAGAACTTCATCCGGGAGATTCACTGCTCGACCACCGCCGGGTATGGAAAGAAGGAGGTAGAGGTCACCATAGTCTTCAACAACGAAGAGCTGAGAAGACATAAGATCCTGAATCGGATTTATGAACAGGTCCGAAACGCCAAATACGGCCGATTGAAGGATGTAGAGAGCTTCGTCATCATGGTGGACTCCGCCAAAGACAAAGCCAACGGGCTGCGCTTCGAGAATATCTACAGCGGTCACCACGACCTCGAAGAAGACACGATCCACGGGGACGCTGAAGGGGATCTCCCTCCGCATCGAGTGAGATATTATGCCGACGATTATAACCATCCGATAATCTTCATCAACACGTCAAACCACGCCATGGCGGAGCATGATACAAACCCCGACCTCTGGAAGTGGGAGTATGTTCCCTGGAGTGACGACAGGCCCTTTGTATCAGGCAAAAAAAGCCGCGACGAGGTGGACAGACCGTTTAAGAGCCTTCTCAAGAGGCTCCTCGAAAGATTCACCTGAAATCGTTGATCGGCATTATTATTGAAATTCGGTAATCCATTGAGAATCCTGGCAATAGCCGATCTTCCGGAGGATTCTGAGTCCAAGCTCCGACCTCAAACCCACAACTTCCAAGGACGTCCCTATGCGGCCTCAACTCGATTGCCTGCGGATTCACTCTGGTCCGGACCCCGGCAAGCTCTGGTGGGGCGACTCAAGCTCTCTTCTCATCAATCGGATCCGGTCAAATACCGGGAGCTGGAAAGGGCTATTTCTGGGGTCTGGGGCTGGTCTCGACTCATCTCCTTTCAGCTCTGATGTCTCAGCCAGTCGTTCCAGGTGTACAGCCTGGCGTCGCGCCCCTGGAGCATCAGGGCGTACCAGACGATGGAGGCCTGGCCACCGTTCTTGGTGTAGACGGCGACGGGCCGATCCGCCTCCAAGTCGGCGAAGATCCCGGCGAGGGCCGAGTCATCCTTGATCCAGCCGCCGTCGATCATCCTGTTGAAGTCGATGTTGACGGCTCCATCGATATGACCGGCAGCGAACTGACCCGGTGTCCTTGCATCGACGACCACAAACTCGCCGGCGGCGACTGAGTCGTAATCTGCGAGAAGCTCGGGGCGGAGGTGTGATGTGTAGGTGGCGGCAGGCCTCGTCGTCGTCGAACCCGCAGTGGGAATCCCGGCCGCCGCCCAATCTCCCGAAGATCCCCGGAGGATCGTGACGTTCTCGTGGCCCAGGTACTGCATGATCCAGAAGACAAAGGTAGGATCACCACAGGAGAGGCAGTCGCCGTAAATCACCAGATCGTCATCTTCGGTGACCCCCGCATTCCCGAGAACCCCGGCCATTTCAGATTCGGATTTCAACATGCCTAGCCCGGAATCGTCGTTCTTGACGAAGCTCTTTGAGGGGAGGTTTATCGATCCCTCGATGTAGGATGAGCTCTGGGGCGCGGTGTTGCTGACGTAGGCGATCAAGGGCTTTTTGTCACCGTCGAGCCTCAACTTAAGCTCCTGGGCTGAGACGGACCAGGTGCTGGTGTCATAATCGTCATAAAAAGCCGCTTCGGTCCCAGCTTCAGCGCCCGTCTCAGACTCAGAATTCATACCATCCGATGGGGCCGAATCGTTCGAAGCGGCTGAATTGTTCGAGGTGGCCGAATCGTTCGACGATCCCCCCAGAGCCGTCTCGATCCACGACTCGCCGTCCCAGATGCCGCCGCTTCCTCCGCCGCACGATGGGCATTCGGCCTCTGCGCCGCCTAAAAGGACGACCAACGTTATCATAACAGCCCCATACTTCGCTATGTTGCTTCGCATCTTTTTATTCACTTCCTGAAAAGAACCCCACTTTTAGGACCCCACTTTTGAGATGGGGCCCGTTCATACCCTCCCCTCTCCTGTCACCAGCTCTGCCAGTTTCATCATCTCGATGACCGCCCCATCTGAGAGCCGGTAACGGGACCACTTTCCCTCCTTCCTCTCCTTTACCAGACCCGCCCCCTTCAGGATAGATAGATGATGAGACGTGGACGACTGGGGCCTGTCGAGGGCGGTCATGATCTCGCAGACGCAGAGCTCCCCCCCCCTGAGGAGCTCGAGGATCGCAAGCCTGCAGGGGTCTGCCATGGCCTTGAAGACCTCGGCCCCGGCAACTAGCCGACCCTCATCCAGATTTTCGGTTAATGTTTGAAGCCTCCGGGCTGCATTCTCGGCCTTGCATCGATCTCCCGTCAGCCTTGTAAGCCTCTCAATGCAGGGGTCCGGGGTTTTTATCTCCTTACTAATGTCGATCAGCCCCATATCGATCGGCTCAGCAGCAGGAGCACCCAGAAGATGGAAGAAGCATCTCCGCCTCCTGTCTCAAGCATTCCCTGCAGATCCTCACCCGCCCCCTCTTCCGATGCCTCGCTTTGAAGAGGGGATCCGACTCCTTGCCGCAGATCTCACATATCATTAAGGACCACATCCCCGTTATGGAGGTCCGGAGGAAGATCTCTCTGGCCCGGGTTCCGGATTGGGGTGGCAGAAACCGTCAAATCCACCTTCGGACCGCAGTTCAAAGGGATTAAGGATGGAGAGATCTCCGACCGTCTCCATAGAGCTCGCAATTTTCGTATCAAGTTTATTCGATATATAAGGGTATCGAAACTCAGGTCACCTTCAGCCCGTCCGAATAAGGCGATTTATTCGGATGGTATTTTAAAATAAGAAAAAGCATTATCGTCCCAAAATTGTAGATTAAATGGCTGTTTTCTGTGGATTATTGCTCCGCCTATCCAACAACTATATATGAACGTACTTCAACAAAAGGCCAAATCGGCTAGAAGCGCCAAAAAAAAGGGCCTCTCGAAATCCGCCTTCATGAATATAGAAATGCGCTCTGCTCAAGCTGGGAATTTATGCTGTAACGAATAGAAAGTGTGATAGATATAGAGAGTGGGAGTTGGTATATATTTCGAGAAAAGTCACAAATACCCTTGCTGCCCTGGTTTTAGGGCTAGTTCTTTCCGCCGGCCTTGTCGCCTCCGTCTCGGCGACGGAGTATTCCGTCGGGGAGGGGCCCGACGATTGGTGGACCGTCTACCAGGATCTGCATACGAATTCCGGCGCCGAGGTCGACCACCCCTCGTGGGTCCTGGACCTCCTGGCGGAGAAGCCGGTTCTCATTCTTGATCACAGCACCAACTGCGAAGGCTGCATCAACCAGGAGGCCTACGTCAACGCCGTCCTGGAGGACTACGGCGATGACGTGGCGTACGAGAACCTTATCACCGGCAGCGGCGACTGGAAGGCCGACACCCTCTTCGACATCTACGATCCCAACGGTGGCAAGCCCACCATGCCGCTGACGGTGATTCTGACGTTGGTGGAAGTTGACGGGGAGGTCGTGGTCGGATGGCACAGCATGGAGGACGCCGCCGGTGGGGAGGAGATGGTCAGATCCTACGTTGAGGACGCCATCGACTATTACGACGAGAACGCCGACGACTGGGAAGCGTGATCGGATAGGTGCCCAAATTTTTATCTTTTTTTTATCTTTGATGCCTGAACCTGAGGAGGAGAAGACGAATCCGGAGGTAAGGACGATCCTTCGCTTCCATGAGGCAAATGCTCGCACTAAGATCGACGAGCCTCCGGAAATTTCTGTGAAATCTGACGGCGGACGGTACCACCAACCTCTATGGTACCATCCCCTCTTCTACTTCTAAACAGCTGGCTGATGTCTCAGCCAGTCGTTCCAGGTATAAAGCCTGGCATCGTACCCCAAATGCTGAAGGGCAGACCAGACGATGGAGGCCTCGCGGACGTCGTCGGAATAGACGACAACGGGCCTTTCAGGATCAAGATCGATGAATATCTCGGTGAGGGCTGAATCGTCCTTGATCCAGTCGCCCTCGATCACGCGGTTGTAGTCGATATTTATCGCTCCATCGATGTGACCTGCTGCGAACTTATCTGGGGTCCTAGCGTCAACTATCACAAACTCGCCTGCGGCGACGGACTCGTAATCGGCGAGAAGCTCAGGGACTGGATCGTCCAAGTAGATTGCAGCGGGCTTCGTCGTCGTGGACGATGCCGTGGACAGTCCGGTCGCTGGTCCCTTGAGGATCTGGACGTTCTGGTGGCCCAGGTACGACATGACCCAGAAGACGAAAGTTGAATCGCCACAGGAGAAACAGTCACCGTATAGCACCACAGCATCCTCCTCGTTGATCCCAGCGCTGCCGAGAACCCCAGCCAGGTCAGAGACGGATTTCAGCGTTTCATTTCCTGAATCGTCTTCTTGGATGAAGTTATCTGAAGGAAGATTGATCGATCCGTCGATGTAGGATGAGTTTTGTGGTGGGGTGTTGCTGACATAGGCGATCACGGGCTTCGTTTCTTCTTCTAGAATCTCCTCCAGCTCTTGGGAGGATATGAACGAGTAGCCGATGTTGTCATTCTGGTCCGACACCACCTCGGATCCCTCAACTACGGTCTCGGCTTCCGTCCCAGTCGACGTGGCAGATTCGCCTGATTCCTGGCTCATCGAGTCTCCGAGCCATGATTGGCCGCTCCATGTGCCACTAATTCCGCTGCTACTACCTCCGCCACCGCAGGCGCATCCGGCTTCTGCTCCGCCTGCAAAAGCGATCATAACGACCAGGATCGCTCCATACTTCGCTAGTTCACAACGCATTCAGTATACACTCCTTGAAAGTACATTTCTTTGAAATAAAGCGCCACGTTCACCAGGCTTATCAGCACGGGAACCTCCACCAGGGGACCGATAACAGCCGCGAATGCCTCGCCGGAGTCGATGCCGAATACGGCTACCGCAACTGCGATGGCCAGCTCGAAGTTGTTGCTTGCTGCGGTGAAGGAGAGGGCCGCGGTGTTCTCGTAGCTAACGCCCATCTTGTGGGATATGAAGAAGGCTACAAGGAACATTGCCAGGAAGTAGATGATGAGAGGAAACGCGACCCTCACCACGTCGAAGGGAAGCTCAACGATGTATTCGCCCTTGAGGGAGAACATGACGACGATGGTGAAAAGGAGGGCGATCAGGGTCAGGGGGGAGATCTTGGGGATGAACCTCTCTTCGTACCAGTTTTTTCCCCTCCTTTTGATCAGAGCAAATCGGGTGATGATCCCCGCGAGGAAGGGTATCCCGAGATAAACGAAGACGCTCTTGGCGATATCAGCCATGGTTATGGCCACCACGAACCCTTCAGATATCCCGAGGATGGGGGGAAGAACCGTGATGAATACGTATGCGTAGACTGAGTAGAAGAGGACCTGGAAGATCGAGTTGAGGCCGACGAGCCCCGCACAGTACTCGGTGCATCCGCAGGCAAGCTCGTTCCATACTATCACCATTGCGATGCACCGGGCGATCCCGATCAGAATCAGGCCAACCATGAAATGAGGGTAATCCCGAAGGAATATGACCGCCAGGCCGAACATGAGGACCGGCCCGACCGCCCAGTTCAGAAAAAGGGATAGACCTAGCACTTTCGTGTCTTTGAAGACCTCACCCAGCTCCTCGTACTTCACCTTGGCAAGGGGCGGGTACATCATCAAGATCAGGCCGACGGCGATGGGGATCGATGTGGTCCCAACCTGAAAGCCGGTTACGAACTCCGAGACTCTGGGGAAGAAATAGCCCATCCCGATGCCGAGGATCATCGCACCGAAGATCCAGACCGTCAACAACCTGCTCAAGAGCGGGAGCCTAGCCCTTTCTCTCTCGTTCATCCATATCAAGTCCTAAAAATCCTCGATAAGCCTTTCTTCCTCTGCCATCGGATCAGCAGCAGGAGCACCCATCGGAGGGAAGAAGCATCCCCTCCTCAGCTCTCAGACATTCTTCGCATATCTTCACCCGTCCCCACCTCCGGTGCTTCACCTTGAAGAGGGAATCTGATTCCTTGCAGCATATCTCACATTTCATGTCTTCCTCAGCCCCAAGCCGGCTCGTCCCCATCGAGCCTTCTCGCCGATGTCCACCATCGTTGGTCCTCCCAAAGGTCTCTCCGAAGCGGACATCCTCGCCATTAGGCCATCACGCGGATCTATCGTGCCGACGATAAAGGGTCAGGAAGAGCAGCAACCATCCTCTTGATGGTGGCCTTTATCGATGCGGATAATCCCGGCATTCCTGCCTGATTTTGCAGCACTCGCATCAATCCTTTTCGATATATAAGTTTATCGACTCGATCAGATCGCCCTCCTTCGTCCTTAAATAGGGCGTTTGTACAGGTGTTATTATGACTCAATATGAGCCAATATCATCCAAAATGAAGCAGCTAAAATGTAGTTTTTGTGGATAATTGGCTTGGTGATCCAACAGATTTATATATCAATCTAATCCACCAAGAATTCCGTTCAGCCGGCACGGCAAAACTGGGAGTCGTTCTAAATCCAAGTTCATGGATATAACGGCTCCTGAATCACGCCGGAAATGGGCCTGGCTGGACCTGTGTGCATATGGTGTGAGAAAGAGAGTGGGTGAAAGAAAACGATAGTGGGAGTTGGTTTTATTCCGTGCATAATCAAAAATAAGATTGCGGCCCTGGCTGCTGGGATCTTCCTTGCGGCCAGCCTTATCTCTGTCGTCTCGGCATACTCCGTCGGGTCTGGACCCGACGACTGGTGGACCTCCGACGTGAGCCATCCCGACTGGGTTTTAGATGCCCTGGAGGAAAAGCCCGTCCTGGTCTACGCCCATCTGGGATGCGACTACTGCAAACCTCAGACTGATGCTGTGAACGAGATCGTCGACGAATATGGCGATGAAATCGAGTTTTTTGACCTGCCCGCCGACGGGAGCGACGAGAGGAGCGAGGAGGCCCTCGTAGCTTATGATACCAATGGAGGCGCATCCCTGGTCCCCCTGACGGTCATCCTCACCCTGGCGGCAGGAGAGGATGGCGAGGTTGAGGTTGCCTGGCACAGCACAGAAGAGGTAACAGGCAAGGAATGGATCCAGGAGTACGTTGAAGACGCTATCGATTACCACGAAGAGAACGTCGAGAACTGGGACGAGTGATCGGAGATGAGATCCGATCACAAACATTTTTTCATTGTGGGTATCGTAACGCTTCTTATCGCCCTGGTCGCTTTATTCTCATATAGTTCGACTTTGGGATCGAATCAGGAACCGATCCCGGCGCCGGACTTCACGGCCGCTGACCAAATCGGCGAAAACTTCTCCCTCAGCGATTACAGGGGCGAGGTGGTCGTACTTCACATTACGAACATAGAGAGCCCGATCTGCGTCGAGTGCGAGAGGACTCTCAAGGCCCAGACGGGCGAGCTTCAACGGCTGGTGGAGAATAAGCCAGACGTCAATCTGATTACTCTGAACGTCCGGAAGAACCCCTTCTCAAATGACGGCAAGAGCCTTGCCGAGAGCTGGTGGAACGCCAACGTAAGCTGGATCTGGGCCGAAGACTTTGAGCCCTACAATATCGCCGGCAAGTACGTCGACTACACAAACTATGAAGGAGGCTTCTCAAACCCCACCATCCTCTTGATCGACAGAGATGGGATGGTGGCGGGGGTCTACCACGTCTATCAGCTTGGAAGAGGTGAGATAGACGGGATTCAGGATGCAGAGACCCTTCAAGCAAAAGTCGAGGCTCTGGAGAGGGGCGAATGGGCCGGGATGGAGGGGAGCGTTTCCATCCAGAAGATCACGTTTCTTGGCATGTTCGCCCTCGGGATCATCACCTCGTTCTCGCCCTGCTCTCTTGCCCTCCTCATAGCCATGTTCTCCTACATCATGACATCTCGAAGAAAGAAGGTTCTCACTGACGATCAGGATCGCGGCTCCTCGTCCAAAGAGGGGCTACTTATCGGGATCGCCTTCACCCTCGGGATGGCAATGGTCTTCTTCGTCGTGGGGCTCTTCATATCGAACGTGGGGATCTTCGTCCGGGACTCGCGATTCTTCGACTTCGCGGCCGGGGTCATCCTGGTGGTTCTGGGGATCAACGTCTTCAAGCCCATCGGCGAGATCATCGAGCCGGTCAGGTCCAGACTTCCTTCAAGAGAAGAAGACGAAGAAGAGTTCAGGGAGAAGAAGGGGTTCATGGAGAGGGCTGTGAACTTATCCATCGGCCTCTTCAAGCATTCGACCTTCATCGGGGCCTTCACCCTCGGGGTCTTCTTCGCCCTGGGCTGGGCTCCATGTGCCGTCTCCCTGGTATTTCCCGCCCTGATCTGGCTCTTGTCTCAGGATATATCTGTCCTGACCGGAGGGCTGATGCTCTTCGTCTTCGGGGTGGGCCACGGTGTTCCCATAATCCCCATCGCCACCTTCAGCAGATCCTTCGGAGGAAAGATGGGCGAGGAGTACCTGGCCATCGGAAAGCTGGTGGTCAAATTCTTCGGGGTGATGATAATAGTCACGGGGCTCGTCTTTGCGTCCCGATACTTCGGCTACAAGCTCTGGTAGACGCCAAAAAAAAACAAATAGTGAGGCTAGAAAACCCATATAGGTGGTGAGATGCCGGGAAAGCCGGAAGAGATCAAGATGGTGAGCAACGCCATGGCCAACATACCGCGGAGGAAGATGATGGCCTTCCTGGTCGGGAGCGAGAAGACGGCGGAAGAGATCGGGGAGGCGGTCGGCAAATCGATGCTCGACTACCATCTCAAGATTCTGCAACAGGCGGGGCTCATCGAGATGGCTGATGGGAGAGTGCGGCTCAGCGAGTTCGGCAAGAACTTCATGGAGGGAAAGTCGGAGAAGGCGCCAGAGAAGGCAGCCGACCTCTCCGATGCAAAGCCGGTGGAGATCACAGAGGTGAGGCAGCTTTTGCCCTGCATAGCCGACTCGACGAAGTTTCGGATCATTGCCAAGATGGCTCCCCCCCTGGGTGGAGCCCTCAAGGCTCTGGAGCCCTTATTTCCAAGAGGGAGGTACTCCGAGAGGATCGGAGCTCTCATAATCCAGAGGGGAGACGTCCTGATCACCATCTATGGGACGGGAAACGTCACCATGACGATGATCAAAGACGAGGCCGAGGCGAAGAAGACGCTAAGCGACCTGAAGGAGACGATCAACGAGGCGATAGCCAAGGGCGTCGCTCCGGCGCCTCGCGAGAAGATCAGGGTCGAGCCGATGGAGATATACAAATACCTCCCCCAAACGAACTGCGGCGAGTGCGGCGAGCAGAGCTGCTACTCCTTCGCCATCAGGCTGATGGGCGGGGAGGTCTCCATCGACCTATGCACGCCCCTCAAGGACCCGAAGTACAGACAGAACCTTGAGCACCTTCAGGTCTTGACCGAGTACATCTGAGCCGGAGGATCCTTTGAAGACCCTGACCATCATCCTCGCCGACGGTCCCTACATCTCCGAGTACGCCCATATAGCGTTCAAGATAGCCGATGCCGCCCTAAAAAGGTATCATGTGAACATATTCCTCTACCTGGACGCCGCCCACATCCCCCGCCGAGGACAGAACCCGGCATTCTTCGCCGACGAGGGCGAGCTCTTCAAAGACCTCGCCGAGAGGGGGGCGGTGATAAGGGCCTGCTCCCGGTGCGCCGCCGCCAGGGGCTACATTGGGGAGGAAGACGGCTCCTCACAGGATTATCCCGATGGGATAAAGATCACCAGCCTCTACGACCTCCCGGAGATGATCTCAGGAAGCGACAGGGTGATAGCTCTATGCCGATGAGGTCGGTCTTCTACCTCCTCGACTCCCCCCCTTACGGGAGCGAGAAGGCCTTCGGCCTCCTGAACGCTGCCGCTGTCAGCCTAGGAAATATGGGGGTGACGGTGGGGCTCTACGGGGACGGGGCGTATCTGGCCCTGGGAGATCAGGACTCAAAGGGGCTCGGGGTCCCAAACCTCGCCGAGATCCTCCGCGCCTACCGCGAGATGAGGGTCATCGCCCACGAGCCCTCCTTGTTGAATAGAGGGATATTTTTCGAGGGGCTGGTCGAGACGGTGGAGCTTGTCGACGAGGAGGTTTTTCTGGAAGCGATGGAGGGTTCAGACTGTTTGATCCTGATTTGAAAAGGTGAATTGGGATAAGAGGGTCGAGATTGATTGACGTATTTCTCATGACAAAACCGCCTAAAAGCGAACGGTCCGAGCTCTGCCTGAAGCTCCTGGCCCGGTCGGAGAAGTCGAGGCTCTATCTCGTCGGGGACGGAGTCTATCACCTGCTGAGTCAGGCCGTCGAAATTCCGCCGTCCTGTGAGGTCCTCGCCTGCAAGGAGGACGTGGCCGCTCGGGGGGTCGTGCCGAAGAGGAGAGCAGAGGTTCGAGAGAACTTTTACGAGAGGCTCGTCGAGGATGTGATGGAAGGGGACGGTCAGTTCTTCACCTTCTGAGATACCTTCCATGGAGATGGTAATTTTATGATCGTGGTGACCATAGAACGGGAAGGCTGCATCAGCTGCGGCCAGTGCTGGGGAAGCTGCCCCGAGTTCTTCATCGAGGATCCCGAGGACGGAATGAGCTCGATAAGAGAAGTGTACAGGATCGCGGGAAAGGTGGACGAAGGGTCGGCCCCTGATCAATTCGAGGCTTGCCTCAAAGAGGCCGAAGAGGCCTGCCCTGCTGAGGTGATCCGGGTGAGCCCGGTCCAGCCGAGCTTTGATTGACGAGGTAGTACATACGAGATGAACAATGGGTGGATCATCGAGAGGTTCGGATGAAGAAGAACTGAGAGATCAGCTATCGGTGACTATTGAGAAATTTGAATGTATTCTCGTCTGAGGTGAGAATTTGAAAGATCAGGATGTCAAAAGAGTCGTGAAGGAGAGGTATGGCCGCGTTGCAAGAGAGGTCGGATCGTGCTGCTGCTCGTCTACCTGCTGCGGGACCGCAAAGCCCCAGGAGATCGGGAAGAAGATCGGATACTCCGAGGAGGAGCTGGCAACCGCCCCTGCGGGATCAAACCTGGGGCTCGGCTGCGGAAACCCCACCGCCCTCGCATCGATCCGGGAGAGAGAGACGGTCCTGGACCTGGGATCTGGAGCAGGATTTGACTGCTTCTTAGCCTCCGAGAAGGTCGGCCCGAAGGGAAAGGTGATAGGCGTCGACATGACCGGAGAGATGGTGGACCGGGCCAGGGCCAACGCCGCCGCCGGCGGGTACAAGAATGTGGAGTTCAGGCTCGGCGAGATCGAGACCCTCCCGGTAGAGGACGAATCCATCGATCTGGTGATATCAAACTGCGTCATCAACCTCGTCCCCGACAAGAGGGCAGCCTTCAGAGAGGCCTATCGGGTTCTCAGGCCCGGCGGGAGGCTCGTCGTCTCAGATATCGTTCTGCTGGGTGAACTGCCGGATCTCGTCAAAGATTCGGTTGAGGCCTATGTCGGCTGCGTCTCCGGCGCCGTCTTTAAAGATGAATATCTGGATGCGATATGGTCTGCGGGGTTCATGGATGTGAGGGTGATTGATGAATCGGCCTTCTCCCTGGACTGCGTGACCAGCGACCCGACTGGCCGGGCTCTCCTGGACAGTCAGAAAGCCGAGGGGGAAGGGATGGGAGAAGTCGAGAGAGCGATCGTCAGCATAAAAGTCATCGCGTCCAAACCCGGTGAAGCGTAAGAAGAGGGGGAAGAATAAGAATCAAGGGGGGCAGGACCAGAAGAAGTCCTTACCCGGATGTAATGAGTCCTAAGGCTGAACCCTCAACCCCTCTTTGATCTTCTTCACCACTTTCGCACAGTCGGAAGCGTCGACATCGAGGCTCGGAGACTTCTCTATCCCGAGGTCGGTCACCACCACCGATAAGGCTGATTCCAAGCCTGCGTGATCCAGGATCTTCTTCGCACATTGGACTGGACAGCCATCTATCGTCACCAGATTCCTCTCCTTGGCCGGCAAGATCATGGTCTCCAGGTGAGCGCCGATCCCTGCGAGGCAGAAGAGCCGGCCTCTCCCCTCCCTCGCGAGCTCCACCGCCGCCTGGTTGGATATCTGGCCTACGTTCGAGCCGCCGGCGCAGGCCAATAATAGCAGGTCGCCGGAAGCACAGAGACATTCCTCTTCCTTCCGCTCATTCTCTTCTTCGAGCAATATTTTTCACCTCTTCAGCATCCCCTTTATCTCCGCCACCGATGGCGCCCTTCCCACGGCCACCGCCTCACCGTCGATGAAGAGGGCAGGGGTCATCATCACTCCGCGGTTCATTATCTCCTGAAGGCTCTCCACCTTCACGATCTCCGCCTCGACCCCGGCCTCGGCCACCGCCTTTTCGACGTTTTTTGCAAGAGACTTGCACTTGGAACACCCGGTACCCAAAACTTCTATCTTCATCATAGCCTTTCACATCCTCAAATCAGGTTTTGACTTACGAAATAACTACGTTATCGCCCCGTAGATCATGCCCATCGCCGTCGATAGGAGGACGACGAGGGTGATGTAGACGCTCGCCCTCTTCGATCCGATTATCCGCCAGATGACGATCATGTTCGGAAGGCTCATGGAGGGGCCCGCGAGGAGGAGGGCCAGCGCTGGTCCAGAGGCCATCGCCCCCGACGAGTAGCCGAACAAGGTGCCGACTATCGGAACCTCCAGGAGGGTCGGCATGTACAGGAGGGACCCTATCACCGAGGCGACGAGACAGGCGACGAAGTCGCTCTCGCCGAAGACCGTCTTGATCAGGTCCACGGGCAGATAGTAGCCTATGATGCCTGTTATGAAGGTCCCCACGAGAAGAAGGGGAAAGATCCGCTTGGCGAGCCACCAGGTCTCTCCGAAGAAGGATGACCTCTCCGTCTCGGAGAAGTATGCTCCCAGAAGCAAAGCCGATGCCAGGACCAGGATCGCGACCAGGGCGGCCTTCGGCACGAGGGCGAGGCCCGAGGTGGCGGCGAGGAGGACGGCGACCAAGACCCCGACGAAGAGGGGCGGGACGTATCCGGGCCTCTTATCTTCGTCTCCGGCTTTCGAGGGTGGGATCTCGCAGGCAGCCGTCTCATCCGCCTCTTTTGGTCCCCGCTCGAAGATGGCGGCCATGACGAGACCGATGATCACCGACATCGAGACGGCTGCGACGACCCGAGCGGCGCCCAGCTCCAACCCCAGAACCCGGGCCGTCAGGACCACGGCCAGGAGGTTTATGGCGGGACCTGCAAATAAGAACGCAGTGGCGGGACCGATCCCGGCGCCTCGCCGATGAATCCCCGCAAACATCGGGAGGATCGTACAGCTGCAGACGGCAAGGATGGTGCCAGAGGTGGAGGCGACGCTGTAGCATAACCATTTCGGTGCGTCTTTTCCGAAGTACTTTAAGACCGCCTCCCTCTGGAGAAGGGCGGCTATCGCCCCTGCTATGAAGAAGGCCGGTATGAGGCAGGTGAGGACGTGGGCCGAGAGGTACTCCATCAGAGCCTCAAAGCCAGCCTCCAACGGTGGCGAGAATATTTCCGGATTCAAAGCATCACAACCTGGGACCTTTGGCAGATGTAAACGCCAACGACATCAGACAACTCCTGCAATTCTTCAAACTCATCCGACAGAGCCCTTCAAGATCTCTTCGGCCTTCTTCAGCTCAGATATCTCCTCCAAAGCGAGAGCGTCCACCTCTCGCAGAAGGTCGAATATCCTTGGGTTCTTCACCTGGTAGAGGGTCCGCTTGCCGTCTATCCTTCTCTCCAATATCCCCGCCTCGTTGAGGATGGCCAGGTGCTTTGATATGGTGGACTGAGCCCTGCCGAAGGCGGGAACGATCTCGCAGACGCACCTCTCCTCTCGTCCGAGAAACTCTATTATCTCAAGCCTTGTGGGGTCGGAGAGGGCGCCGAGGATCTTGGCGCGCCAATTGGTGGCCGATCTTCTCATCGTATCGGAGACTCAAAGCAACTGATTCTTATATATACATATCGCCATGAAGCGATTTAGCCTCAGCCAGGTTTTGAACTTGCCACAAGTCAACTTCCGCCGGAGCCCTTCACCTCACCCTCTTGATATTCCTCGACCGGCAGGATTGGCAGGCGACGACGACTCCTGAGGCCTTGAAATCGATCCCGCAGTTGAGGCACTTGAACTGTTTCTCGTAGAGAGACCCCTCGGCGGGGTCTATCGAGCAGCCGCATATGTTGCACATGGAGCAAAAACCCCCGTTACGTCATCGGATATCCAAAAGTTCCTCGATATATCCGAGGGCGATCTTCCCAGCTATCTCCAGGGACTTCAGGGGGTTCCACCCCTTGACACCGCCGTAGGCGGTGGGGTGGCCCTCCTCGTATGTGATCCCCGAATCTCCGTACACGTCGTCCGCCACGCTCCCCGCGAAGATGGCGACGAGGAGCGTCGATATCCCCAACATGGCAAGCTTGCCCGCCCTTCCAAGGACCGCCATAACTGTCTTTATCGTTATGGCCGTCCTGGAGATATCCCTTACCCTCAAAAATAGCAGAACTCAACTCTTCTGGCTCTGAGATCAGATCCTCGTCTTTTCCCTCTCGGCGAACAGGGCTCGCGCCATCGCCTCAAGTTCAAGCTCCTCCTCCATCGCCCTGATCTCCCCGGCCTTCGCCCGGGTCATCGGCTTCTTAGGCGCGGCGGCGCAGGTCCCGGCGTCCGCCGTCGCCCGGTACGTCCCGATCTTACGGGCCAAGTCTGTGATCTCCGACTTGTCCATGGCGATGAGGGGGTGGTAAATGGAAAGGTCGATCCCCGACTGCTCTGCCATGATGTTCGCCGGGGTCTGGGAGGCGACCTGGCCCAGGGAGTAGCCGGTCACAACGCCGAATGCCTCCTCCTCATCCATCACGAGCTTCGCGATCCTGTACATCAGCCGCCGGCATAGTAGGCAGGTGGCCCGGGGCTCGGCGGAGGTTATCCTCGAAAGGCCCGCGCCGATCGGCACCTGGATGAAGTTGATCTTCCGCCCGGAGGTCCACCGGCGCAGAACCTCTGCCGACTTCATCGCCTGGGAGAGGGCGTCGACGTAAGGCCGGGGGTCAAAATAGAGGAGGGATACCGGGCAGCCCCTCCGCATCATCATCCAGGCGGCGACGGGCGAGTCGATCCCCCCGGAGATTAGGGCGAGCATCCGGGGCTGGGTCCCCAGGGGCAGGCCGCCGACGCCGCGGGCGACCTCGGTGAAGACGAAGACCTTCTTCTCCCGAGCCTCGACGAAGATCTCAAGCTCGGGGCCCGTCAGGTCCACCTTAGATCCCGTCCTTGCCTTTACGGCTTCGCCTGCAGAGACGGCGATCTCGGTGCTCGATATCTCGCCTCCGCCCCGGCGGGATCTGATGGCGAAGGAAGAAGGCTGCAGCTCAAATGCGATATCTGAGGCGACCTTTGAGACCGCGTTCAGGTCGGGCTCGCAGGTCCAGACGGGGCTAGTCGAGACGACCCCAAAAACGTCGGCTATGATTCCGGGGGCCCTGGGGTCGGACGTGAGGACGAAGATCCTCCCCCGTTCCAGGGATACCTGGTGATCTATCCCCGCCTCCAACAGGTCGTGCGCGATGTTCGAGGCGAGGGTCCTCTCCCAGCTCTTCCTGGTCCAGGGGTCCTTGAGGGCGATCTCGCCGTATCTGACCAGGACGGAGTCGAAAGAGGGGATAGAGGCCATATCGGCCTTTACCTAGCCTTCAGGTCCTGGCGGCGATGGCCTTCGCGGACCGCGCTATCTTCCTTCTCCTCGCACCGGAGGAGGTGTACTTCTGGAGGGGGCCGGGTTTCTTGTGAGAGGCCTCGGCGTTAGGCACCTGTCTAATCTGACCTTTTCTTCCCTTTATCTTGGTCCATTCAACGCTTCCTGTCTTTCCCATAAGCGGTAACTACCAGGATCGATCTTAAATAGGTTTCGAGGAACGGGGCGAATATCGGTCCGGTTCCCCCACCGAAGAGAGGCGGAAGAGAGGGCGAGTGAAGAGAACACTTATAGGCGGGAATACCATCAACGCATGTGTGAACCGCGAGACGGCCCTTCCCAGGATCCAGGTCAGCAAGTCGTCAGCCCTCGTTCTCGTGGGGCTTGGGGTCTACCTCGCATACCTCCGGCACCTGGGGCTGGGGGAGGTGGCCGAGAGCCTGGACGGCGTGAGCCTTCCGGTCTTCTCTTCGGCCCTGATTCTGTCCCTCATGATGGTGGCCTTCAACGCCCTCTCCTGGAGGAGGGTGGCCGAAGAGCTCGACCGCCGGGCGTCTTTTTGCGATCTCTTCATAATCTACCTCTCCAGCATCTTCCTCAACAACCTCATCCCCACGGGGAGCTTCTCGGGGGAGACGGCCCGGCTCTACTTCATGGAGAAGGTAGGCGGCGGCTCAGGTTCCGACTCAAGTTCCAGTTTCAGTTCCAACCCCAGCACCACCTCTCTACCCCGATCGAGCTTCGGCGCGAGCTTCGCGTCCGTCGCCGCGAGCAGGATCATCACCGCCGTCCCCTTCATCCTCGGGATGATCCTGGGGCTCGCCTACCTGACATCCTCGCGCCAGGTGCCGGGGTGGGCCCTCAAAACCTGTTTCGCCATGATGATCCTGTCGGTCACCGCGGGTTTCGCCTTCGTCGGGATCTGCTTTGAAGAGCGATGGCTCCAGAGGATGGTGGGCGTCACCATCGGCCCCCTGGGGAGGATATTTCGCCGGGATATGGACCGGGAGCTCTGTTCGGGCGCAGTGACCGGGTTTATGAGGAGCATGGTCCTTCTGAGGCAGAAGAACAGAGCCCTCCTGGAGAGCCTCGTCTGGGCCTTCGCGGGCTGGCTCTGCCTTGAGATGGTGGCCTATGCCGCCTTCCGGTCCCTCGGAGTCCACGTCCCCCTCCTCGCCATCTTCGCCGTCTACTCGGTCGTCATCGTCTTTCAGACCCTCCCCATCGGCCTTCCGGGCGGGATTGGCCTTGTGGAGATTCTGATGACCGCCCTATTCGGCGCCGTGGGGATTCCGATCCACGATGCCGCCGCCGTCACCATACTCATCCGCCTCGTACAGCTCTGGTTTCTAGCGATCCTCGGAGGCGTGTCCACCGTCCATCTGATAAGGCGGATCGAGAGGGAGCAGAACGGCCGCGAGCCAAGGGTGAGTTCGGAAGGCGCCGGGATCTGAAATAGAGTTAAATACCATCGAGGCGTCAAGCCCCGTCTAGCGGGACAGTAGGGTAGCCTGGTCCATCCTCGAGCGTTTGGGACGCTTGGACTGCGGTTCAAATCCGCGCTGTCCCATCAACTGGTTTTCAAAGCGATTCGCGATTTTGACGGTCAAATTCCGAGGCCATTTTTCATCCACCCAAAATTTTTTGCCAAAAGGTGCGAAGACACCGACCGGAAAAGGAACTGAGGAGAGCGAAGCCGCTCATCGTCCCGGCGCTGCTGATGCTGTCGTTCGCAGCGACCGCGCTGGCAGAAACGACGGGAAACGAAAGCGGCACATGTCAGGTGCGATCCACAAACCCTTCTGAGAGCGAGTCCCCAGGAGCTGTACCAGTACCAGAAAGTCCAGAATCTGCCAAAAAAAACGCTGGTGGAGACAATCATCGGTCCTCCTGTTTTTATTCTGCCGCCAATATTATAGTCATAAACCTGACTATTAGATCTTAATTTTCCGTCTATATCCCAAATCCTCAGTTAAAAATCAGATTGGTGCGGGGGATGGGATTCGAACCCACGAACTCCTGCGAGACTAGGCCCTGAACCTAGCGCCGTTGACCTGGCTTGGCGACCCCCGCGCTAAGAGGCAACGTTGAAGTCTCAGTACACCTATTTAATTGTATTCGTGCGCGGTGCCATGATGAGCCGACCTGCCTGATCGATGATGAGGATTTTGAGTCCCTGAGCGCCGTCTTCGCCTTATCCTCATAATTTACAGATCCCGATGGGGATCAGATCGCAGCCGGTGCGCGTGCTGATAAGCAGCCGGTCTAGGCGACGTCGCCCCTCAGCCCTGCTCGCCGATGGCGGGCGGCCACTGTGCCCCAATCTTGCTGATCATAATTTCATTATGTGTCACTCTGACAGTTGTCCGGGGATCATGGAAATGATATGCGGTTCACATGCCGTCTGATTTCTCGAGACCCCCCATTCGTACAGCACGTCTGATGTTCTCGAATTGCTTATCTCGCCGAGGGCCCAGGCTGCGTTCATCCGGACATGCTGATCGGTATCCGCATGACGGTAGCCGGTATCGTTGAGCAAACTGGTCAGGGGTTCAACGGCCTTGGGGTCGCCTATCCGACCGAGAGAATGGGCTGCGACCGCCCGGACACCATCATCCTCATCATCGAGGGACGCGATGAGGGGATCTGTCGCCCTCGGATCGCCGATCTCACCGAGAGCCCAGGCAGCATACATCCGAACATCGCTGTTCGAGTCATTCAGCGCCAAGATCAGGGGATAAACGGCCCGCGGGTCGCCGATATCGCCGAGAGCTACCGCAGATGAAGATCGGACTTCGTCATCTGAATCGTTCAATGTTCGAATCAGAGGATCTACAGCCTTGGGGTTGCTTATCAAGCCGAGAGCCCAGGCGCTGCCCTCCCGGACGCCGGGATCGCCGACGCTCAGATCCGATATGAATTTGTCCACCTCATCGGCTTCAACAGGCATCATCAGAGTCGCCAGCATAAGCGCGCAAAAGATCAATCCCGGTCTCATCTACTCCCCTCTTTCCCTCTTTTGTGAATAACTGTCACGATCCACTAAAAATGTTTCGGTGATGTGGCGATGCGACCTCTAAAGCTCCTCCCTGGTCTCAGACCCTGTCTCTGATTACAGATCCCGATGGGGGACCAGATCGCAGCCGGTGCACCGATAGCATCCGGTCTCGGCGACGTCGCCCCGGAGGCCCTGCTCGTCGAGGACCTTCCGGAGATGACGGGCGAGGTCGATGAGCCGCTCCGCTGACGGCCTCGTCATCTCGATCTCGCCTCGCCTGAGGGGGTGGGGATAAACCGCCCTGATCACCGGAAGGACTCCCATCCCGGCCAGCTCCTCGATCCCGTCCCGGAGGGCGCGGTCCGACTCACCGAGGCCGACGATGACGTTCGAGAAGACCCTGTTCTCGCCGAAATGGCCGACGGCGTTCGAGAGCGCCGCCTTGATCTTATCGAGGGAGACGCCGGGGCAGACCCTCTCGAAGAGGACGGGGTCGAGGCACTCCACGTTGTACTTGATCTCGTCGGCCCCCGCCGCCTTCAGGATCTTGCTGGACCCGGGGGCTGGGGTGACCGAGACGCCTATCGGCAGATCGAACCTGCGAAGCGCCCTCACGATCTCGGCAACCCTTGCCACCTCCACCTCCGGAGACTGCTCGACCCCGCTGGTCAGGGATATCGCCTCAAGCTCCCCCGTCTCCTGGGCCCTGGCCACCATCTTCACGACCAACTCCCTCGACTTAACCCCCCCCGAAAGCTTCGGTACGGCGCAGAACTTGCAGTCGTAGATGCACCTCTCGCTGACGGTGATGTAGGCCTGCCGGGGACAGTGGAGGAGAGGCTTTTCGAGGACCCCCCGAGCGACCTCTTTGCCATTCTCCAGTATAGCCACCTCGTCGCCACCAAGCTCCTCCAGCGTCAGGGGGGAGCCCTCCGCCACGGAGAGCCTCACCCTCTTCCCGCCGGATCGGAAGAAGACGTTCTTCTCCCCGGCGCCCGGACCCGCCGTCGAGACGGGCCCCGAAGGGCGCAACACCTCCGGCAGCTCAACGTTGCCCCAGGAGATGAGTCGAGCTTTTGTCTTCGGGTCCATCGACATCAAGTACCTCCCGAGAGTTTATAGGTATGACCCCACACCTCCAAGCCGAAAGTCGGCCGAAATGTGGAACCGGATTTTTGACCGCCGAGACCGTTCACTCGTCCAGCCGGTGGTAGACTGCCCGGAATTGGGGCCTGAATTCATCGGCATAAATTCATAAAATCGCCCCACAAAGTGCATCTTGACTTTCATCGAACTGCAAACTTATTTCAGCGATGCCCATTCAAAATGACTCTCAGCAGGATGAAGAGGTGATTTGGATTGCCGACGATAATGGACCAGAGAACTGAGCCGGGCTCTGAACCGACTTCTGAACCGACCTCTGAAAGAGACGAAAAAAAGAACGGGCTCCAGGAAGAGCACTCATTGAGCTTTTCCGAAGCCGCCGCCTTCCTGCGGGAGCTGGCAGATGTCATGGAGAGGGGGGGCGATATCAAGATGGCCATCTCCCAACAACAGATCCAGATCATCCCCGACGAGCCCGTCACCCTGGAGATCAGCTACAGGGAAGACCCCAAGAAGAAAAAGATGGAGGTCGAGCTGGAGATCAAAGAGCACTTCGGCAAGGCGGCCTCAGGGGCGGGACGGCCTCGATTGGAATAGCCAGCTGATACCAGGCGGCAGGGGACCGGGCAAACCCAACTCCTCCCCCCGCTTCCCTTAACGCCATTTACACGATTTTCAACCCCCTTAACATGTCAAGATCGATCAAGCTCATCGACGTCGCCCCCACATTGGCCCGGGTCCTGGGGGTGAAAACCCCTCCAGTCGATGGGCATCCAATCGACGAGGTGGAGGGATGGGGGTGCGACAGAGCCGTACTGGCCATCGTCGATAGCCTTGGCTACGGTCTCTATCGAGCGCTGGAGAGCGACCTCCCTAATATGCGGTCGATGACAAGAGAGGGGCTCCTCCTGAAGGCCGAGTGCGTTGCGCCGTCCACCACCCCCGCCATCGCCTCGATCCTAACAGGCCTTCTGCCCCAAAACCACGGAATCAGCAACACCAGCCAGGCTTCCGAGTCGGAGATAAGAAGCCTTCTTGAATGGGCGAGCTCCGAGAACCTCCGATCGGCGGTGGTGATGGAGGTGGAGGGCGCACGAACCTTCGAAGGGTTCGTGAAGACGGTGATGGGGGTCCCCAAAAGCCTCGGGATCCGGGATTTCGATCGAGAGATCCTGGCCCGATCGCTGGAGGCCCTCGATACGGACCCGAAGCTCCTCGTCGCCCACTTCGTCGGGATCGACCGGATCGCGCATCGTGGAGGAGGGATCGATGAGATCCGGGAGGCGGCGTCCGCCATCGATGGTCATCTCGGAGATCTGATCGCCGCAATCCCCGAAGATTGTATGATGATAGTCTGTGGAGATCATCCTCTCCACGCCGGAAAGCTGAAAGGGGTCTTCGACTCGAAGTACGTGGCATTGATAATCTGGAAGAAGGGATACGGCTGAGGACCCGCTTATCGGAGGCGGCTATTTGAGGCTGTCTATTGGGATCTGTTTATTTGAGGCTGTCAGGAGGTCGTTCCTGGACGGTGCGTCCGCTCTGGCCATCTGCCGGGGTATTTCTCCATCAGAACGTCCGGCTTTGGGCGCGCGACAGATTTAAATGGGTTCTCGGCTGCCTTAGATCATACATGTACGAAGACTTATCCGAGATCTACCAGGCCGCTTTGGAGGATGAGCGGAAGCGCAAGTATATGAAAGAGATCGGCGACTGGCTGGTGGAGGAGTACTTCGAACCCTATCAGGCATCTTGATTTCATGGAACTTATGGGCATCTGCAGCATCTGCGGCGGGACGGGCAAGCTTTTTACGTGCCATCTTTGCGGGAGGATCGTATGCGCGCGATGCTTCGACCCCGGCACAGGGGCCTGCCGCCAATGCAGTGGCGGCAGGAGATCCGGAGACCTATCCAAAAGGCCCTTCACAAGCGACCTTTGAGGCCGCAGAAATCTGGAATTTGAGCTCCAGAAAAAACACCCATTCTTTTTCGAAGGCCGCATTGATCGGAAATATTTTAGGTCCCTGGCCATTTTCCCGAAGATTATGGTGAAATTTTTCAGTTTTTCCCGCCATGGTCTGTCCGATAAACATGAATTTTCTGATATTTGGATTGATTAAATCCAAAACCTATTTAGAGCTATGTGAACATGATTAAACCAGCTATTTAGACCTAAATCTAGAATTAAACCGTATTTATGGGATTTAACATGGCTACTACACTTCCCTACACTCAGAAAAGTTTATATACCAATATAACACAAGGGATTGTGGTAGAAGCAAATTCGCATCCTGCCTGATCACACAGCAATGAAGGGGGGACCTTTGCTTTGAAGGGGGCAGAGGTTCTTCATTGGTAGGGGAAGTGAAGGGGAGGCAGGATCGCGATTTCCATCTGCCTTTGGAGCGACTTCGGGATTCTTCCCGGGGCTCCAAGTTCATATTTAGGTACGCAGCAGGTAAGGGAGATAGCAATGAAGGGGGGCGGGCGGATCGGGATGGAGCTTCCGAGACGGCTCTTCCTGTTTCGCCCTTCATCACTCGACGATTAATATCATCGAATTAAGGGCATAAATGAAGGGGGGTGGCGGATCAGGAGCTTGATTTCTTCCTGATTCGCCGATATCTATTCCCTCGATCTGGATGTCGGGCTTCTTCATCTCCATTATCACCCATATGGCGGGCGTCGGTTCCGTCTGCAGAGGTCCCTGAGGACAAGAGGTGGCTTGAATGAAGGTCAAGATCGAGATCGAAGATGAGGGGATGAGGTCCACTCACGTATTTGAGGGCGTCATCATAAGAGAGAAGATCCTCGATTTCTTGGCCGCAGCCGGCGTCTTTTCAGAGGTTTCGGGCGAGCCCGTTGGGGATAACTTGCAGAAATCTGATAACAGTCGGACCCTCAGAGATCGGTTGGAGATCTTCGTGAGGGAGGAGTTCCCAGACTCCTGGTTCTCCTCAAACGAGCTCAGAGACCAATACGAGACCGTATCCGACGACATAAAGCTCAGCACAGTATCGACGTACCTTTCTCGAATGTATTACGACGGCGTCCTCGAACGTCGCGGCAACAGAAACCAGAGGCAGTACCGCCTGGTGACCGAAGAGTTCACCTCTGAGGTCAAGTATCCGGGCACCGTCTTCAAAGAATCCTCGTGGAAGGCGGAGAGCGGCTTGTAGGCCGGAAACCGCGCTCATCCCCAGCCGCTCCTCTTCTTTCGCGCTCGTCGCGGCCAATACGCCCATCTCAGCCGACACCGCGGACGCGGGGTGGAGACCTACGGATCCACCGGCCGGTTGGAAAGCTCCGGCAGTCATCTTCCGTCGACCATATCGGCGCGAAGACGAAAGATACGATACGCGGAAAAATAGAAGATCGGCAGAAGCAAAAGGGACGAAGACGGTTCAAAAATTCGTTTTGGACCGTACCCCTCGTCACTTTTTCTTCTTCGCCCCGGCTCCTTCAACGATCTCGACCTGCTCTTCGACAACCCCGGGAACCTTCTTATTTCTCAAACTGCTGCTGGACGTCGCATCCGAGCTTACCTATGGCGTCGGACCTGCACTGTCTGCAGTGCCTCATCTGCTTCATTATCGTGGCCAGCTCATCCTGAACCGCCCTCTTCTGGGCCGGCGTCGGCGGCGAGAGGTGGGAGAACCGATACTGGGGGATGAGGGGCATAACGTTCTGGATGTAGACCCCGAGCTTCTTTATCGTCCTCGCGATCTCCATCACGTGGTCGTCGTTTATGGTGGGGATGAGGACGGTGTTCACCTTGACGATCATCTTCCTCTTCACCGCCTCAGCGAGGCCCTCAAGCTGGTGGTCGAGGAGGATCTCGGCGGCCTCAAGGCCTGTGTACTTCTTCCCCTCGTAGGTGACGTACTCGTAGATCTCTTTGCCGATGTTGGGGTCGACGGCGTTGAGGGTCACTGTGACGTTGCTGATTCCGAGGCTGTCGAGCCGGTCGATCTCGTCGGGTAGGAGGAGGCCGTTGGTGCTGATGCAGAGGATGAGGTTAGGGTACTTCTCGCCGACGAGCCGGAAGGTCTCGAAGGTCGGCTCGTTGAAGAGAGGCTCGCCGGGACCCGCCACCGCCACCACCTTGATGTAGTGGAGCTTCTCCATCACCTCGTCGACCCGCTGGAGGGCCTCCTCGGGGCTCAAGACCTGGCTTGTCACCCCGGGCCTGCACTCGTTTACGCAGTCGAAGTCCCGGATGCAGTAGTTGCACTGGATGTTGCATCTCGGAGCGACGGCAAGGTGCATCCTGCCGAACCGGTGGCAGGCCTTCTCGCTGAAGCAGGGGTGCTCCTGGATCCTCCTCAGCTGCTCCGGGTCCCAGGGAACCTCCTGGTCGCCGACCTTGGCGGTGGGATAGGCATTCTCGCTCATGATCACGAACTCCAGAGACCTCTTCGGCATTTCTTCTCTAAAAGGCTATCTCAAACCCTTCTCAAGGATTGCGTCGGCGATGAAGCTCTTAAAGCCGGCCGGTCCGAGGAAGTTTTGAGACCATCGAGCTCTTCGCCATCCCGAAAGGGCCAAAAATCTTATCCAGCAGTGGAACGTGGGGGTCATCATGTCCGGCAAAGACGGCCGATGGGTGATCTGGCCAGCCTACATCGACGCCGAGAAGTCCAGAAGCCAGGGGAGGGCGGTCTCAAAGCGCGACGCCGTAGAGAAGCCCACCGTCGACGAGATCCTGGTGGCGGCATTGCAGATGGGCCTGAAGGCAGAGGTCGAGAAGGATAAGCATTACCCTAAAGAGTGGTGGGAGAAGCCCGGCAGGGTCATGGTATCAAAGAAGGGACCAAAGACGGCCCTGGTGAAAGAGATCGCGATCAGGATCAGACGGCGACGGGGATGAAGAGCTGAACCCTACAGTCCCCAGGTATGCGTTCCCAGGTTAGGCGTTCCCAGGCTCGAAGATCGTCCTGTTCGGTCTACATCTCAAGATGGGCCGCGAGCAGGTCGTCAACGGTCCTGGAGGGTCTCCACCTCTTCTACGATCTCTTTTCCGGCCACAACCTCGTCGATGCTGTGGATCACGCCGCCGAAGTCCTCTATCACCGACTCCACGGCCAGGTAATCGATCTTATCTCCCTTGATGGTGATCTTGATAGTCTCGGTCTGCTGATCCACCTCGGAGAGGCTCAAGTTTACCCCAGTTATTCCGCCGAGCTTGCTCAGAGCCTCGGCGAGCTCCAAAATTGTGGGGACATGGGGCTTCAATACGTCAAGTACCAAACGTCTGATGGCGGTGGTCATCGAAAACTCCCGGTATGATATTGGGCGGATTTTGGTTTGAGGCAATACTTAATAATGTTTGTGATTCAGGCGAACCTATGATCGACCTTCACACTCACACAGTCTTCAGCGACGGCGAGCTGATCCCAAGCGAGCTGGTCCGCAGGGCAGAGACGATTGGGTGCCGGGCCCTGGGGATCGCAGATCACGTCGACTTCACCAACGTCGAGTTCGTCATCGATCACGTATCGAAGGTGAAGGAGCTGGAGGAGGTCCTGGATATGAGGATCCTAGCCGGCGTCGAGCTGACCCACGTCCCCCCGGCGAAGATGGAGAAGCTGGCGACTCTTGCCCGGAGGCTCGGAGCGGACCTGATCGTGGTCCACGGCGAGACCCCCGTCGAGCCGGTGGCTGCCGGCACCAACCGGAAGGGCCTGGAGATCGGAGCCGATATCCTGGCCCACCCCGGCTTCCTGACCCCCGAGGAGGCGGATCTGGCCAGGGATAACGGCGTCTGCCTGGAGCTGACCGCCCGGCGCGGCCACAACATCACCAACGGCCACGTGGCGAGGCTGGCCCTTGAGGCGGGAGCAAAGCTGGTCGTCGACACCGACGCCCACGCCCCCGAGGACCTCATCGATCGCGAGAGGGCGATCGAGATCGCCAGGGGCGCGGGGCTGACCCTCGATCAGGCGACGGCTGTGGTCGAAAAGCACGCCATAATCGACATCTGAAGACGATCGATCCGGCGAAGAGATGATAACTTGGACGTGGTGGCGGTCGACATCTCGGGAAGGCACGCGGTGGGCGGAAGGTACATCATGGTCTCAGCCTCGGTGGCGGCGAGGATAACCCCGGAGGGGATCGAGAAGACGAGGAGGATGAGGCTCGTCCCCCTGGTGGCTGAGTCGGTGGATATGGAGGTTGTGATCGGCCTCATCGAGGAGTCGGTCCGGGGGCTATCCGGCGTCGTTCTGGCCGAGAAGGGGGACCTCTACAACCTGGAAAGGTGGCGGGCCGAGAGCATCCTGGGCCGGGAGTTCAAGTACCCCGAGTCCCGGGGGGAGAGGAGGGCGATGGAGCTCGCCCACCACGCCTCTTTTGCCGGCCGGAGGCTGTTTTTGAGGCTCTTGGGGGAGGGGCTTGGCGAGGAGGCGTGAAAGATGACGGCAGGGGGAGGATGAAGGGGGAGAAGACTGCGGTCCTCCTCTTCCGGGAGGACCCAAAGGAAGAGCCCCACCCGGAGAAGATGGAGGAGCTCCGGGGGCTCGCCGAGGCCGCAGGCTATCGGGTCCTCGCCGAGATCTCTCAGCGGAGGGGTAGAGACCGGAGGTTTCAGCTCGGTCGGGGCAAGATCGTCGAGGCCGCATCTCTCTTGCCCGAGAAGCTGATCTTCAACGAACCCCTCAGCCCCGGCCAGATCTTCAACATCGGAAAGGAGTTTGAAGTTGTTGCCATGGACAGGTTCAACCTGATCCTGGAGATCTTCGCGTCCCGGGCCTCAACGAGGGAGGCGAAGCTCCAGGTGGAGCTCGCTCGCCTCTCCTACGAGGCGCCCTTCGTCCGGACGATCGAGTCTCTAAACAAGCTGAGCGAGCGGCCCGGCTACCGGGGATCGGGAAGCTACGACGTCTCGATGTACCGGGACATCAAGGGGAGGATGGCGAAGATCAGGGCCGAGCTTAAGGCGGTGGAGGAGACTGGCGAAAGGAGGCGGGAGAGGAGGCGGGAGCTCGGCTTCGACCTCGTCGCCCTAGCCGGCTACACCAACGCCGGGAAGAGCACCCTCTTCAATCGCCTCGCCGAGGAGACGGTCGCAGCGAAAGATCAGCCTTTCACAACCCTCTCGCCCACGACCCGGGCGGTGGCCGCGGGCGATCGACGATTCCTCCTCACCGACACGGTGGGGTTCATCGACGATCTCCCCCTCTTTCTGATCAAGGCCTTCCGGTCGACCCTGGCGGAGATCGTCGAGGCGGATCTCGTCCTTCTGGTGGTGGATCTATCCGATCCGCCGGAGCTATTGAGGGAGAGGGTCGCGTCCTGCCACGAGGCTCTCTGGGACTGTGGCTGCTACGCCCCCATCGTCTCGGTCCTGAACAAGGTGGACCGGATCGGGCCCGAGGCGGCAAAGGAGAGATGCGAGCTCCTGAAAGACCTCGCCCCCAGCCCCGTTTTCATCTCCGCCATGGAGGGGCTGGGACTGGACCAGCTCATCGACGCCATCCTGGAGAAGCTTCCGCCCCTCGAAGAGTTTCTCGTCCGCCTCCCCTCGTCGGAGGCGGGAATGGCGCAGCTCTCGCGGCTCTACGATGTGGCAGAGCCGGAGGAGGTGAAGTACGGCGAAGAGATCGAGGTTCTCCTGAGGGGGAGGCGGGAGATCGTGGCTCGGGCCCTGAAGGGCGCCGAGAGGGCGAGGCCCCAGCCGGAGCCCGGACCGGAAACGGAGCCTGAGCCCAAACCGGAACCTGAGCCCGTTCCCGAATCTGAGCCCGAGCCGGAACCTGAAACTGAGCCGGAACCTGATCCGGGGCCGGAGCCATCGCCTCTGGCGGAGGGGTGACCGGTGGATCTCATCAGGGAGAGGTTCAGGCTGAAGGAGACGATCGTCACCATCACGGCTCAGGATGAGGGTCACGTCGATGCGGCCAAAGAGGAGATCGCGAAACGAAGGGCTCATCTGGAGGAGTTCATCAGAGCCGACCCGTTCTTCCTCGTCACCCTGGAGCCCTACGACCGCCCCATCGACGCTGCCCCCCTGATCGTCAGGGAGATGGTGAGGGCTGGCGCAGCCGTTGGGATCGGCCCCATGAGCAGCGTCGCCGGCACCATCGCGAGGTTCGCCCTGGGGGCGATGATCGAGGCCGGGGCGACCCACGCCATCGTCGACAACGGCGGGGACGTCGCCCTCGTCTCCGACCGGCCCGTTTTGATGGGGATCTACGCCGGCACCTCGCCCCTGAAAAACCTCGCCCTCTCGATCCCGCCCCGAGCGAAGCCGCTGGGCATCTGCACCAGCAGCGGGACCGTCGGCCCCTCCATCAGCTTCGGGTTCGCCGACGCCGCCGTCGTCGTCTCCGATGACGTCTCTCTCGCGGACGCCGCGGCGACGGCCCTCGGGAACGCCGTCGGATTGGCATCACCACTGGCCGACTCCTTCGGGGCGGTGGCGGTCACGGGGGTCGCTGGAGCCCTTGTCATCAGAGGGGAGGAGATGGCGCTCTGGGGGGAGCTTCCCCCGATCCGGAGGGCGAGCCTCCGGCCCGAGCTGATCACCAGGGCTTAAGTCTTAAAAGAAATATTGACTGTCTCCACCGGGCCGGGTGACGGGACCTCCAATCCCGAAATGAACGGGAGGGGATGGCTGGAGGCGAGGGTGCAGATCGTACGTTCTCGGACTTCTTCGAATTCATCCAGAATATAGTACACTTCGACTCCAGACTTCCTGGCACTATCAACCTGATGTTTGTCGTTTGAGACGAGAAAAGCTTCTTCAAGCTTTGCAGCAGCTACGTAAAAAGAATCGATCGCCCGTGATCCGGTCAGAACGGCGACACCATAGGCCATATCAAAAAGTTCTGACGCGTCGATGAAGTTCATGCCTGAGAAGATCTCCTCAGCCAGAGCGGTCGCCTCTTCCTTCTTTAGCCTTCTGACGAGCTGGCCGATCATCTCAATCTTGAATGCGTCAGGCTCGAAGATCGGAACGCCATTTTCCTCGATCAAGTTGAAGAGGCCGTCGGCGATGGCGGTCCTATCGCAGCGATAATCGAAGATCAGATCCAGGAATACGGATGCATCGACGACGATCATCGTCTCTCCTCGACGAACTCTTTGAGAAGGTCCTCGTCGACCTTCCTCCTGTGCCTCCTTGCAGCCTCCAGGATCCCTCCCGGCTTTATCACCACGATGGCCTCGGTCCCCTCCTTCAGCTTCACATCTGAGAGCGGCCTGAAGACTCCCCTCTCATAGACGACCTCGATCTTCTTATCGGCCTTTGCGGTGTAAACTGCGCCCATCTTTTCGACCCCCAGGATATATGGGAAGTTGGAGGGATATATAGCCCTCTCTAACTCACCTCGGATGGGCGTCGATCTCGGGATGATCTTGGATGATCTCTTCGTATGGCCCTCTGCGCTCAGAGGATCTGCCAGCTGCGCGGTATCCGGAGCGCTTGCCCCCCTCAGGGGGATGATTCCTTCCCCGTCGCCAGAATCCTTTTAACATATTAAACCATAATCGACGCAATATGGCTGCAACAAAATCGAAGGGGCATGTTATGGGCTCGAAGATACCACCCACCGAGTTTGAGCAGATCCAACGATTGGTGGACGCTGGGTTTTATCTAAATACATCCGATTTTGTGAGAGATGCAATAAGAGATAAGCTAGCATCCATCAAGGTGATCAAATATCGCGACGTGGATTACAAGACCGCTAAGAAAGAGGTTGCAGGATACTTCCAGTCCAGGGGTGAAGCCTATCCCTCCGACGCCAGCGAAGATCTGGAGCTGGACTATGACCTAGTATGTGAGATCACCGAAGAGCTCCGAAGAGAGGGGCGGCTGGAGGTCGTCTGATGGAAGGATATGAGGTGGGAGACACCATCAGAGGGTCGAGGATATATGCTGAGGCGAGGAAGATCAGCGATCCGGTTGTCATAGTAAAAACAGGGCGGCACAAGGCCCAGCGAGTCATCTTATCAGAGAACGCCGTGGCGAGGGTCGAGAAGAAGCTGAGGTGGATAGCGTGACCAAAGTCCAGAAGGCGGAGGGGCTCCGACTCACTGATCGCCGCCTGGAAGTAGATCCTCAAGAAATCTCCGACCGGCCTCTTCGAGATCGCCATCCAACGAGAATTCCAAGCTCCGAACCCTTATTTTTCCGATCATCTCATCCAAGTTTATGGGTTTTGGATAGATCAGTATCGCCTCATGGCATCCCTTAGCGGTTGCATAGGTTACCACCTGGCTGATGTCGTCGTTTCCCGGATGGTCCGGCGCTTTGTATTTGGTGTCGAGGACGAAGAGCGCCTTCGGTGTGTCTCTTTCGTAGACCACAAGATCGATGTTGAATTTGATCCTTCCATCCTGACCGATGACGACTTTCTCTTGAGATTTTACAACAAAATCCGGCAGCTTTTGAGCCTTCAGCTTCAGCCATTCTGCTACAAAGAGCTCGTAAAGCTTTGCCATATCCACCAGGAAGGGGATCATCGTCCTATCTCCGACCTTATGAGACGGTCCGCTCTGCTCCAAAAAGAAGCGGCATAGGGCGTGCATCGGCTGATAGTCCTGGTTCAGGCGGTTGTAAAGCCGACCTGCACAATCCTGGGGGTCGCATGGAATAGGAGTTGCCAAGCCCCGAAGAGACTGATAGGCCCTTCGAACCTGGGGCAAGGATCGCTCGGTGCAGATCCCACTTTGGAGAATTCGCCGCAGCGTCCAGGCTAGGATCTGATTATCCTCGACGTCGGAGGTGTGCTCCTCGTAGCGACATTCCGGCAAAACGTCCCAGGGTTTCAGGCAGCTCTTCCGGACGTCGAAGCGACCGCGGACATAGGGGATTCGATCTTTCTGGGGTTGATAAGATCGAAAGAAGCCCTTGCGCCCCCGGTCGAGGACCCTGAGGGCGAAGAGCTTGGCCAGGGTCTCGTAAAATTCCTCCAATGAGTCGCATTCGGTTAAGCCCTCAGGAAACTTGAGGCTATTGCTCTTTAGCTGGTAGGCGTACTCCAGCATCCCAAACAAGTTCCTTATCTCCACTTTTGGCAGGAGGGCGATCTGAAACTCTGGGGTCAGGGGTATGTGACCCGCCCAGCCGTTTGCAGTCAGAGACCACTGGTTGCCGTTCTTGAAGGATGGCTCATCTATCGAGATCTGGCTCCCATAGCTCTGCCATATCTTCATGCCAAGCTCTTCGGAGATCTCGGATCTGGGAAACCTTCGAGTCTCGTACTCCACAAGCTCGATCCGCTGAATTTCCCTGGAGTTCATGGCATGATCTCTCTTTTGACCTCATCCCAACGGAAGTCATCGACCTTCTCAGGCCGGTCGAAGAAGTACTCGTCCAGGTAGGGCTCGATCTCCATCTTCCAGACGTCCTCTATCTCCTCGGCGAGGTCTTCCCGGAGGAAGAAGGATATCCCTACCTCGAAGTGGCTGTCGTTTATCTGGGTGTTCAGTCGGCGCAAAACCCCGATCAGCCCCTCGACGGCAAAGCCAGTATCGCGATTTTGGTGATACGAGCGAAGAACATCGTGATTCGGCTGGAGCCGCAGGAAGGCGAAGCGCCGCCTGAGGGCGTGATCCACCAGGGCGATGGAGCGGTCTGCGGTGTTCATCGTCCCGATGATGAGGACGTTATCGGGTATCCGGAGATACCCGCCACCAGCCAGGGGGATCGAACGATCGCGATATTCGAGGAGGTACATCAGTTCCCCGAAGACCTGGGATAGGTTCGCCCGGTTGATCTCGTCGATGATCAGAACGCAGGTTCCGCTGCGAGAGTCTGCCCGCTCGCAGAATTCGAGGAATCGTCCCGGAACGAGGGGGTACCTCAGCCCGCCGTCGTCGTCCGATTGCGGCCTTATCCCCTGGATGAAGTCCTCGTAGGCGTAGGCGGGATGGAACTGGACCAGGTCGGCGAAGCCATCTCCACCGCCGATCAGGTGTTTTGCCAGATGTTCGGCGACGTACGTCTTCCCGGTCCCCGGCGGGCCGTATAGGACGGCCTGGCCCTTCCGCTTGATGGCGCGAACCCAGCGCTCTAAGGTTTCGAGATCGAAGCCGGTATCTTCGGCGCAATCGGACAGTGGATACTCTCCGTTTTCTTGGAACTCAGGGGACATTGCCGATCCTAAGAAATCGGGCCAATCGGTATCAGGCTGTGATCGTCGGATAATATCAAGCCCCTCAGAATTTAGCCGAAATAAATATCCCTGTTTTACGCCACCGTTGTTGTTTAGAGGGCCTTGATTTATATCGAGTTTCGAAAGCGATTGTGAGAATTTGTCCAATGCGATGGGAGGCTTTAGCTCATGATAATCGACTCGAACAAGATTACCTTCTTGGGACCAATTTCTTCCGTTCATGGCGTGCGGATCTTTGGTCTTTTTTGCAGGCTCAATAACTCGGCTTACATAACGTAAGTAGCCGTTGGCGTAATGAATGATAGTATCATCATTGCCTACATCTGACAAGTTGTCCCAGTGATAAATAGAACGTCCCGTTTTGGACTTTATCGGCGCCCAGATATAGCCGCCATTTAATTCTACATCGAGCGTTGATCCCTGGTTGACCCACCAAATGTTCTTTGCCACAATTCCGGCGCCAAATGAGCCCGCAAGCAGTTCTTCACGTCTTTTCGTATCAAATGCTGCGTGTGCAAATCGTTCTTGATATTTATTCCGCCAAGGCGATCTTTTCCAATCTTTGAACTTGTTTGCAATATGATTTAGAGCCTCTTCGTAGGCGTTAAAGATCTCGTCTCCAGAGGACATGGCCATTTCAATCGGTATCTTGTAGTTTCTTATGTCGGGGTCATCCTCATCTTGAGCAAAAACGAATGATACAAAACTTTCGTCCAAAATATTTTGATTTGATGAAAGTGTTATAGTAACGCTATCTGAAGCGTGATCTTTTGAGCCATCGAATCCCAATACCAACCAAGGGCCAAAACTCAGATGGAGAGTTCTCCCACCGGATCTTATCGGTATTGTGATCGAAAAACGCTCATCATCGAGACTATTGACGCCTAGACGCTCAAGGGTCATCTTCAGCAAATCAAAAGCCCATCCGGCCTCCAGCTTGTTCCTGAAGATCTTTTCACATATTTTAGCAAATGGTTCAGAGAGCTCTTTTGGGTCTAGGTCCAGGAAGTTTTGGATATCATCGGAAGCTTCCCTTTTGAGATCATATCTCTTGATTGCCACCAACCAGTGAGTGAACATATCGAAGAGATCATCTGATCTAATTCCTGAAATCCCAAAATCGCCAATGTCGTCTGAGATGTCGTTTACCAGTGAACGTGCCATCTCATTGATTGAGGGGTAATCTGCCAAACTTGACGAATAGGACGTGCCGGAGAAGTAGTTGACAGCTCGCCTCGATTTGTTGTTTATCAAGATGAAATCATCCGGCCTGAGTGCATGGAGGATCGGCGTCAAGGTACCGGCTTGAAAACCTTTGGAGTAAGGTGAATCTGAAAACTCGTCACATGCGATCTTTAACTCTTCTGGATGATCATTGCAACGGCGAACAAAACGCAAAATCGAGTTCGCTACTTTGGGCCAATCTTCCGGTTTTGTCCATCCTGCAGCTTCGAACCTCTTCTTCACATCGACTTTAAAAACCGAAGCGATGGAGATCCAATAATTCATTTCTCGATTGGCTTTGGTATCTTCATAGGGAAGCAACTTTATCAAGACTTTTTCGGTTACATCCTCGCCTCGCCCTTCAGCCTGGAGGATAGCCTCAAAATTCTTCTTGCCCTCTTCCCTCTCTTCTTCGTAATGCCCAAGATGAGACTGACCTTTAGACGTGAGAGGATAGCTATGTGCAAATTCACGAAAAAGCTCGATAAACTCGGCCCTCTTCTCCGCCAGCAAGCCAAATCTCCTCCATGTTTATATCCGAAATCAAGCCCATAACCTCGAAGCCCGACTTGCGGGACACGATGCTGGCATCAGCGAAAAATGTTTTGCTGAATCAAGATGTCATTTGACCTGTTTTTTTACCGCTGGCTCACTCAAGTGGATGAATCAGATCACAACCTATAAGCCCTTAGAGCCCTTACGGCGCTTACGTGGGCGAAGTGGAAGATAAAATGATCCCAGTGACCCGCGAAGTTTGGGAAGGCCTATCGGACCTCAAAAGGCCGAAAGAGACGTTCACGACCCTCCTCGCAGAGATGATCGAGCACGAGAAGACCCGGCGGCTCTTCCTCGATATGGACGAAATCGAGAAGGAGGGCAACTTCGTGGAGCTGCACATTTAACCTTCTCCTTGACTCCTACCTTCTCCGAGATTATATTTGAATTAATTTATATCCAACGGAGGCATCTCCGTCGATCCCCCTCTCCTGCTGGTAGGTATTTAAATCATTGAAAGCCAATAAAGACCGGAGGTCATTTCGCAGAAGAATAGTGATCGCCCTTCCCGGAGGTTGAGCTTGTGGTCGATGACGAAAAAAGATGGCATTCTCTCAGCGTCGAAGAGGCGTTTGACGTCCTGAAATCGAGTCCGAGGGGCCTTGCCACCTCGGAGGCCGAAAAGAGGCTGGAAGAGTACGGCCCAAACGAGCTTCAAGAAGAGGAGGGGACGGGCAGGCTCGCCCTTTTGGCAGAGCAGGTCAAAAACCCCCTCATCGCCGTTTTGGCCCTGGCGGCGATCATATCCCTCCTGGCGGGCAAGACGATAGACGCCGTCGTCATCGTCGGCGTGATCAGCATAAATACCATCCTCGGCTTTTATAAGGAGTACAAGGCAGAGGAGGCGATCCTCGCCCTCCAGTCCCAGGCCTCCCCCGAGGCGAGGGCCCTCCGGGACTCTTCTGATTCCGGCCCGCGGAAGGAGACGCGGATCAAAGCGAGGGAGCTCGTCCCCGGCGACGTCATCCTCCTGGAGGCGGGGTCCCGGGTTCCCGCCGACGCCCGGACCATCGAGGCCGCAAACCTGGAGGCGGACGAGTCGATGCTCACCGGCGAGTCCGTCCCCTCGAGGAAGAGGGCCGAGCCCCTCGCAGGAGACCTCCCCATCGGCGACCGGGATAACATCCTCTTCGCCGGGACGATCATCACCCAGGGGAGGGCGAAAGCCCTCGTCTTCTCGACGGGGATGGCCACCGAGATGGGGAAGATCGCCGGGATGATCACAAAGACCGGAAAGACCGCCACGCCCCTCAAAGGGCGGACCCTGGACCTGAGCAAGAAGCTGATGATCCTCGCCTTCGTCGCCAGCAGCGTAACCCTGGCGGCGGGGCTCCTGAGGGGCTTTGAGTTCGTCGAGCTCGCCCTCTTCACCCTGGCGATGGCGGTCTCGGCGATCCCCGAGGGTCTCCCGGCGGTGATAACCGTCACCCTGGCGGTGGGCGTCAGCCGGATGGCGAAGAGGAACGCCATCATCCGGAAGCTCGACGCAGTCGAGGCCCTCGGCTCCGTCACCGCCATCTGCACCGACAAAACCGGGACCCTCACCACCAACCAGATGACCGTCCAGAAGATCTTCCTGGGGAGGGGGATGGTGGACGTCTCCGGCGCCGGCTTCCGCCCCCAGGGGGAGTTTGAGATGGACGGCGCCCGGATCGACGCCGCCAGGGACCCGGACCTCTCGAGTCTCCTCCAGATCGCCGCCCTCTGCAACGACTCAGTTCTCAAGGCCTCGGAGGAGGGGGACGGCGAGAGGTGGGAGGTCCTCGGCGACCCCACCGAAGGCGCTCTGGTGGTGGCGGCGGCCAAGGCCGGCCTGGACCGGGATCGGCTGGCAGAAGATCGTCCCAGGATCGGCGAGATCCCCTTCGACTCCAGCAAAAAGTACATGGCCACCATCCACCGGACCCCGGAAGGGCGGGCGGTCGCCTACCTCAAGGGCGCCCCCGAGGTGATCCTGGGCTTCTCCTCCGATATCCTCGTCGACGGCCAGGTCGAGAAGCTGGACCAGAACCGGAAGGAGGACCTCCTCAGGGCGAGCGGCGGCATGGCCGAGGGGGCTCTGAGGGTCCTGGCCATGGCCTATCGAGAGCTGGACGAGGCCGAGATCGGATCCTTCAAGGATGCGGGCCCGAAAGATCTAGTCTTCGCCGGCTTCTCCGGGATGATAGACCCCCCCAGGCCCGAGGCGATAACCTCCATCGCCCTCTGCCAACGGGCCGGGATCAGGGTTATGATGGCCACCGGCGACCACAGGGTCACCGCCGAGGCGATCGCAAAGGAGATCGGGATCGCCTCGGAGGGGTCGAAGACCCTCGCAGGCTCCGACCTCGACGATATGGACGACGAAGCCCTCGCTGAGGTGATAGAGGAGGTCGCCGTCTTCGCCCGGGTCTCTCCCGAGGACAAGTACAGGATCGTGGAGGCCCTGAGGAGGCGGGGTCACATCGTCGCCATGACCGGCGACGGGGCGAACGACGCTCCCGCCCTGAAGTTGGCGGAGGTGGGGATAGCCATGGGGATCGCAGGAACCGACGTCACCAAGGAGACGGCCGACATGATCCTCACCGACGACAACTTCAGGAGCATCGTCAGCGCCGTCGAGGAGGGGAGGGTGATCTTCGAAAACATCCGGAAGGTGGTCAAGTACCTCATCAGCACCAACGCCGGTGAGATCCTGACAATCCTCACCGCCATCACCATCCTGATGATCAACACCCTCATCTTCACCCCGGTCCAGATCCTCTGGGTGAACCTGGTCACCGACGGCCTTTTGGGGGTAACCCTAGCCATGGAGCCGAAGGAGAAGAAGATCATGGATCAGCCCCCGAGGCGTCCCGGCGAGAAGATCATCAACCGGGAGATCCTCATGAACGTCATCTTCGTGGCGATCTTCATGGCCGCAGGAACCCTCTTCGTATTCACCAGGCAATGGAACGGCGGCGAGATCTTGAGGGCCCAGACGATGGGGTTCACCACCATGGCCATGTTCCAGGTCTTCAACGCCCTCAACTGCAGGTCCAGGACCGAGTCCATATTCACTCTGGGTCTCCTCTCGAATAAGCATCTGATCGGGGCGATAGCGGTCTCCTTAACTCTCCAGATGCTGGTGACCGTCGTCCCAGCCTTCCAGTTGGCCCTTGGGACCGTCGCCCTAACTCTAGTCGACTGGGCGACGATCTTCGCCGTAGCCAGCACCGTCCTCTTCGGGGACGAGGTGAGGAAGCTGGTCGGCAGGAGAAGGGCAAAAAGCCCCTCCATCTGAACGACGGCCCGGACGGCATTCGCCTCCGGGACCCCACCCCGGGGGCGATATGAAACCCCTCATCTCCGATCGATCCGAAAGTCTGCGGTAGCGATCGTCGAATTTCGCATGGCGATCGCTCCATGAGATATGAGAATATCAAAAAAGATTTTTCCAGATCGGTGCGGTTCATAGGGCTATCTATTTATCCCCACCTCGCCCAAGCTTCATCGAGAGGGAGGGACTTTGACGGAAGATGACATCTTCAAGGACCTGGGAATAAGGCCCTTTCGGAGGCTGAACAAAAGCGGGAGGCCCGCGCCGCATCTCTCCCTGCGGTTCGACTCCCACCTCTTCTCGATAGACACCAGCCGCTCGCCGAAAAGCTCCCTCCAGCCCGACGCCTACCTCATAACCCACGCCCACAGCGACCACTACGGCAAATCGGCGATGCTCTCGCCCGACGCCATCGCGTCGCGGGAGACGGCCCGGGCCCTGGAGATCAGACACGATCGAAGGTACGAGGGTCGAACCTTCTCAGTCGGCGGGAGCATCGTCGTCGACGAGCTGGAGATCAAAACCTACTCCACCGGCCACACCATCGGCTCCGTCGCCTTCGGCTGGGAGACCGAGGTGGGAACCAGGGTCCTCGTCACCGGGGACGTCAAAAACTACGAGAACCTCCCCAAATGCGATCTGCTGGTGACCGAGGCGAACTACGGCGACCCCTGGGACCCAGCCTGCAGGTTCGAGGACGACATCGTCGGCTTCGGCGACGCCGTCGAGGCTGGCGCCACCTTCGGTGCCTACGCCTTCGGCAAGGCCCAGCGGGCGGTATCTCTTATTCGGGCGCTGGGATGCAAGGAGGAGATCGGGATGGATGAGAAGAGCCTCGCCCTCACCAGGGAGCTTTTGCCCGGCTTCGGCCCTTTTACCCCTGTGGAGGAGAACGGGACCGAGATCAACGTCGTCACCCCCTGGGAGCTGGCCGGCATGAGGTCGAAGAGAAAGTACGTCCTCACCGGGAGGAGCGACCTCCCCTTCACCCAGATCCGGATCAGCGACCACCTCGACTTCAAGGGGTTGATGAGGATGGTGGAGAGGATCTCCCCCGAAGCCGCCCTGATATACCACCCCGAGGGAAAGAGGGCGAACATGATGGCCCACCACCTCCGGGAGCTGGGGATGTCCTCGATCTCCGTCAGCGAAGTCGAGGACTCTTTTTAGAGCCGATTTTTGAGATTTGAGAGAGATGTTCCAGAGAAGCTTCTGAGACAGAGACGGTTCAGAGACGTTTCAGTCAGGTCAGAGATAGTACGCCAGAAGCGGCACCATCAGGACCCCCATGGCGTGGGTCTTTCTGACCCCTGCAAAGGGGGCCACGAGGCCCAGGACCGTCGATACAAAATAGAGGAAGAGGCCGAAGGGGCCAGTGAAACAGAAGGTCATCGCCGTCAGGAAGGCCAGGACGGCTATGCAAATAATCCTGTAGTTCAGACGCCTCACCACCTTCGCCGCCATCCTCCCCGCCGCGAGGGTGGCGAAGTAGGAGAGGATGGAGACCGATAGGACGATGGTCACCATGACCAGGAGAAGGCGTCCGTCCAGGTCCACCAGCTCCTCGATGGCGACGGCGGCGCCGGACCGGGGCCTTCCGACGACGAGGAGGGCCACCAAAGTGAATAGAGAGTTGGCGGTGTTCACCCCGGAGACGCTGACGAGAAACTCCCGGTTCGACCCCTCCGACCCGAGCCTTGAGGCGACGGTGGCCACCGCCGGGGTCACCCCTGGAACCCAGGCAACCACCGACCCCGCAAGCCCTCCAAGGAAGGCGGACCTGGCGATGGCCCAGGTCGAGAGGTCAAACTCCGTCTCCCTCTGCTCTGGAACCTCGGCCTTGGAGGCGAGGCTCAAGAGGAGCATCGAGGCGCCGAAAAGACCGCCGAGGAGGGGCAGGAGAACCTCGGGCTGAAATCCCAGGGGCGAACGTGCGATATCCTGATGTCCGAAGGCAAATATCCCGAGATAACCGGTCGAGAGGAAGAGGACGAGGGCGAAGAGCTTGTACTTGATGTGCACAAGCGACCCCTGCCCCTCGATCATCCGGCCCCGCTCCGTCAGGATCATGAGGGCCGCAATCGAGAGGATGACGAGGCCTACATGCTCCATGAACGGGGCGTAGAACCTGCCGAACAGGAGCGATAAGGGAACGATCAAAATCAGAGCCACCAGGACCGAGGAGGCGCTCCCCAAGGCCGAGAGGCGGACCGCCTCAACCCCCCGCCCGTCGAGCATCATCTCGTGGCCCGGGAGTACGGCGAGGGCGGTGTCGGCGTCGGGAGCGCCAATGAATATCGACGGCACTATGTCGAGGAAGGTGTGGGCGACGCTCGCCGCCAGGATCGCCGCCGCGAGATCGAAGGGATCAAGCCCGAGATCCAGAAAGGCGGGGGATAGGGCTAGCAGCAGAGCCGCAAAGTTGTTGGTGTGAAGTCCTGGCGTAAGGCCGCTGCATATTCCGAGAAGAAAGCCTCCTGCCACCGATATTCCCAGTGCTATATCTGCCATTATCTGGATAAGTTATCACCGAAGTAAGATAAAAAATTTACTCTATTATCGCTGATACTGTCGCAGCGCCGGGATCGACGGCCCGGCTTGGCGCTCCAGGACGTGAAAACCCTTAAATACTCTTAATCAGGTGGTTGTAGAGATCCGCAGAGGGAGCACAAGCGCCCCCTCTCTGGCGCATGGACCTAAGAGTCTGAACGCGCTATTGTGCGCGTGAGTCGGCCTCAGGAAAGGAGGCTATGCGGAGGATTAAGATGAAGAAGGTCAAGAAGACAAACCCGAGATTGGTCGCTCTGATCGACGATCTCAAGGCCGCCACCCGGAATGACGGGGCGGCGATCTGGCGGGACGTCGCCTGCAGGCTGGAGAAGTCCAGGCGAAAATACGCCGCCGTTAACGTCAGCAAGATAAACAGGCACACCGCCCCCGACGACCTGGTCCTCGTCACCGGGAAGGTTCTGGGGTCGGGAGATCTTGATCACAAGGTGACCGTTGCCGCCCTCCATTTCAGCGAACAGGCCGCATCGAAGATAAAGTCGGCCGGTGGCGAGTGTCTCAAGATAGAAGAGCTGGTCGAAAAGCATCCGAAGGGTTCCGGCATAATTATTTTAAGGTGATCTGATGATTATCGACGCATCTGGAATGATCCTGGGACGCCTGTCCAGCCTCGCCGCTTCAAAGCTCCTCGCAGGGGAGGAGATATCAATAGTCAACGCCGAGAAGGCCATAATCTCAGGTCGAAGAGAGAGCATCTACCGCGAGTACGAGGAGATGAAGAACAAGGGCTCCACCGAGAAAGGCCCCCACTATCCCAAGAGGCCCGAGCGGATCATGAAGAGGACGGTCCGCGGTATGCTCCCCCACAAGACGAAGCGGGGTCGCGAAGCCATGTCCAGGCTCAAGATATACGTGGGCGTCCCATCGGAGTTCGAGGGGATGAAGATCGAGCGGCCAGAATCGGCGAAGATGACCCGCCTTGGTACCGCCAAATACGTAGAACTCGGCGACGTAAGCCGAAAGTTCGGATCAAAATTCTGAGGGGTCAGCATGAAGATAACCAACTCGTCAGGTAAAAACAGAACGGCGATCGCCAGGGCCAGCTTGACCGAAGGGAAGGGCAGGGTCAGGATCAACAGCAAACCCCTGGAGATCTATGAGCCCGTCCTCGTTCGGCAGAAGATCATGGAAGCCTTGATGATAGCCCAGGATAAGGCCTCGGCGCTCGATATAGACGTCAAAGTTCGCGGAGGCGGGTTCATGGGTCAGGCAGCCGCCGTCAGGACCGCCATCGCCCGCGGAATCGTGGAGTGGACCGGGGACACGGCCCTCAAAGAGGCGTACATGGAGTACGATCGATCGCTCCTGGTCAACGACCACCGGCAGAAGGAGCGGAAGAAGGTCGGCGGTCCCGGTGCGAGAGCCAAGTATCAGAAGTCTTATAGGTGAATTCGCGTGATCCCTGTGCGATGTTTCACTTGCGGAAACGTCATTTCTGATGTATGGGAGGAGTACAAGGAGCGCACCAAGTCAGAGCCACCGGGTAAGGTGATGGACGATCTGGGAGTAGAGAACTACTGCTGTCGTCGCATGCTCCTGACCCACGTGGAGATCGTTGACGTGCTTCGGCGGTATCAGTAAAAGGCGTGGGGTTGTGGGGTAGCCTGGTCCATCCCTCGGCGTTCGGGACGCCGTAACCTGAGTTCGAATCTCAGCAACCCCACCACTTGCCTTTCTTTTGAGGTGGCCACTTGACGGATTCGATGGATGAAAAATATACGCGGTATGAACGCGCACGGATAGTGGGGGCTCGAGCTCTACAGATTCTGATGGGCGCCCCGGTATTGATCAAGACCGAGTCCATAGACCCCCTCGAAATCGCTCTTGAAGAGATGAGATTGGGATTTGTTCCCATCACCGTTAAACGGGATCGTAGAACCTCTAGGTAGGTGACATTTTTGGATGATGAAGTGATAACTCCAGCTGAAGATTATGAGACGCTTATCCCCATAGATGAGTATCTAGCGGCGGGCATACACATAGGCACTCAGCAGAAGACGAAGAGCATGATGGACTACATATACAGGGTCAGAACCGACGGCCTCTACGTCCTCGACGTCCAGTCGACGGACAAGAGGATCAGGCTTGCGGCCAAGTTCCTATCCAAGTACGACCCCTCCAAGATCCTGGTGGTCTCGGCGAGGCAGTACGGCCAGCGCCCAGCCACCATGTTCTCCAAGTCGGTCGGCGCCAAGGCGATCGTCGGCAGGTTCATACCCAACACCCTGACCAACCCCACCTTCTACGACTACGTCGAGCCCGACGTGGTGGTGGTGACAGACCCCAGCGGCGACAGCCAGGCGATCAACGAGGCGATCGACGTGGGGATCCCGGTGGTGGCCCTCTGCGACACCAACAACCTGACCTCCAACGTAGATCTGGTGATACCCACCAACAACAAAGGTCGAAAGGCCCTGACCCTCATATACTGGCTCCTGGCCAAAGAGGTCCTGAAGGAGCGGGGAGAGGAAGATCGGTTCAGATACTCGGTTTCAGACTTCGAGATGGAGTTTTGATTCAATGAGACGCCCGGCAGTGGCAGGCTCGTTCTATCCCCGTCACCCAGAGGCCCTGAAAGAGGAGCTTGGTGAGGCCTTCAGCCACGCCTCCGGCGGCGAGCCCCTTCTCATCCGGGGAGCCGTCGTCCCCCACGCCGGATACGTCTACTCCGGCGCCGTGGCGGCGGAGGTCTATGCCAGGCTCCCCGAGAGGGAGACCTTCGTCCTGATAGGACCGAACCACCGCGGCCTGGGCCTTCCCGTAGCCCTCTCCCGGGATTCCTGGACGACCCCTCTGGGCGACGTCGAATGCGACGTCGAGCTGGCCGACGCCCTGGCCGGGAGCATCATTGATGTGGACGAGTCCGCCCACTTATACGAGCACTCCCTCGAGGTGCAGATACCGTTCCTTCAATACAGGTTTTCGGGCTTCAAGATCCTAGCAATCGCTATGGGGCTTCAGGACGAGGAGACGGCTGTCGAGGTCGGCGAGGCGGTGGGCGAGGCTGCAAAGAGCCTCGGCCGAAACTGCACCGTCATCGCCAGCAGCGACTTCACCCATTACGAGCCTCAGGATGAGGCGAGGAGGAAGGACGCCCGGGTGATCGAGGCGATTCTGAGGATGGACGTCCCATCGATCTACAAGACCGTCTACGGCCTCAACCTCACCGCCTGCGGCTACGGTCCCATCTCTGCAACCATCATCGCCTCGAAGATCCTGGGCGCCAAGACCGGCAAGCTTCTCCGCTACTCCACCAGCGGAGACGTCATCGGAGATTTCAGCCAGGTGGTGGGCTACGGGGCGATAGCCTTCCTCTAGGAGGCGATGATCTGACCCTCGCCTCCGCTCCCGGCAAGGTGATCCTCTTCGGAGAGCACGCCGTCGTCTCCGGTGCACCGGCCCTGGGAGCGGCGGTGGACCTGAGGGTCCGGGCCAGGGTCGATGATCTGCCGGGCCGCCTTGAGATATCAGCCCCAGACCTGAGGATCTCTTTCAAGGGCGTCACCATCGATCCCCGCTCGGGCGAGGTTCTTACAAAAGAGGTCGGCGAACGGGCGGCTCACGCCACAAGATACGTCGCCACCGTTTTAAAGGAGTTTGGAGCAAGAGACCTCCGGGTCACGGTAGAGTCGGAGATCCCTCCCGCCTCGGGGCTGGGTTCGTCGGCCTCCGTCGTCGTCGCCACCCTGGGAGCATTGAGCCGCCATCTGGCCCTCGACCTCTCCACCGACGAGATCGCAAAAGAGGCCCATCGGATCGAGAAGTCCGTCCAGGATGGGCTCGGCTCGCCGACGGACACCGCCCTCGCCGCCTTCGGCGGGTATCAGATCGTCGAGGGATCGGCAAAGCCCATCGAGCTTCCGGAGATCAAGCTGGTGGTGGGATTTTCGGGGACTCCTCACGACACCCGGGCGGAGGTCGAGAAGGTCCAGAGCTTCAGGGCGAGATATCCCGAGATCGTCGACCCCATATTCAGGGCGGCGGGAGAGATATCGAAGAGGGCACCGGGCTTCATCGAAGGCGGCAGGCTCGAGGAGCTTGGAGAGCTGATGGATGCAAACCACGGCCTTCTCGAGGCGATCGGCGTCGGGACCCGAGAGCTCTCCGAGCTCGTCTACGCATCCCGGGGAGCTGGTCGGGCATACGGCGCGAAGCTGACGGGGGCTGGCGGAGGCGGATGCATGATAGCCCTCCCCCGGACCGGCCCCGATGACGTTCTGAGGGTGATGACCGCCATCGCCCAGGCGAAAGGCGAGCCCTTCTCCGTGGTCACCGGCTGCCCGGGGCTGAGGGTCGAAGGAGCGGCGGACGAGAGATGACCGAGATAAAGATTCTGAAGGTTGGCGGGAGCGTTCTGACCGACAAGAACCGCCTCGAATCTGCCAGGACGGAGGAGATAGAGAGGATCGCCGCCGAGATCGCCGGCCACGACTCCGGCCTGATACTCGTCCACGGAGCCGGGTCCTTCGGCCACATCCACGCAAAAAAGTACAGCCTCGTCGAGAGGTTCAGCTGCGAGGGGGTCCTGGAGACTCATCGGTCCGTAGTCAGGCTGAACGACCTGGTAGTCGAGAGCCTCCGAAGGGCGGGGTCAAGCCCCGTCCCCGTCCATCCATTGAGCTGCACCATCCTGAGAGATGGGAGGATAGAAGTCATGGAGACCGAACCGGTCGTCGAGATGGTGAAGATGGGCCTCGTCCCCGTCCTCCACGGAGACGTCGCCATGGACCGGGTGAGGGGGGCCGGGATCGTCTCCGGCGACCAGCTGGTATCCAGCCTCGCGCGGTCTCTTCGGACAGAGATCGTGGCCCTGGGAACGGCCGTCGACGGGGTGATCTTTGGGGGCGAAGTGCTGGCCGAGGTGAGGCGCGATGACCTCGCTCGGATCGGATCGGAGCTGGGGGCTTCGGCTGGGGTGGACGTCACCGGCGGCATGAGGGGAAAGCTCGAAGAGCTTCTGGACCTCGCCGACGAGGGGATCAGGTCTCTGATCTTCAACGCCAATAAGAAGGGCATGATCGAGAGGGTCCTCGCAGGCGATAGGGCGGGAACCCTGGTGGAGGCAAGGACGTGACCACAGCCAAGCGAAAGCTCGACCACATCAGGATCTGTCTGGATAAAGAGGTGGAAGGGAGATGGCGGCCCTTCGACGACCTCGCCCTCATCCACAGAGCCCTGCCAGGGATCGACGCCGACGAGATCGATACAGGCTGCCGATTTCTGGGAAAAGACCTCAGCTTTCCCTTCATGATAACGGGGATGACGGGAGGCCACCCCGATACAAAAGAGATCAACGTCAACCTGGCCCTGGCGGCCCAGGAGGTGGGGGTGGCCATGGGTGTCGGGTCCCAGAGGGCAGCCCTGGAGAGCCCCGAGGTTGAAGAGACATTCTCCGCGGTGAGGGACGCGGCGCCGAAGATCCCGATAATCGGAAACATCGGGGCGGTCCAGCTCATGAGGGAGGGGCCCGAGGTGATCGACCGGCTGGCAGAGATGATAGACGCCGACGCCATAGCCGTCCACCTCAACTTCCTTCAGGAGAGCGTCCAGCCGGAGGGGGAGACCGAAGCCAGGGGGGCGATAGAGGCGATCAGGTCCGCCGCCGACGGGAAGGTTCCCATCATCGCCAAGGAGACAGGAGCCGGGATAGCGAGAGAAGATGCCCGGGCCCTCATGGAGGCTGGAGTCAAGATCATCGACGTGGCGGGTCTGGGTGGGACCAGCTGGTCTGGGGTTGAGGCCTATCGGGCAGAGGAGCGGGGGGACGTCGAGTCCGCGAAGATGGGTCGGCTCTTCTGGGACTGGGGGGTTCCAACACCCGTGAGCGTTGTCGAATGCGCCTCTCTAGGTGCCGAGGTGATATCCTCCGGCGGAGTTCGAAGCGGCATCGATGTCGCCAAGAGCATCGCCCTGGGGGCGAGCCTGGCAGGAGCGGCTCTGCCCTTCCTCGCTCCGGCGACAGAAGGAGCTTCAGAGGTGGCCGGCGCCCTCCGGATTTACGAGAGAGCCCTCCGGACCGCAATGTTCCTCTCCGCCTCCCGGGACCTCTCGGCTCTGGGTTTGGCTCGGATCGTCTTCAGTGGAAGGACGAGAGAGTTCCTGGAAGAGAGAGGGTTTGATACGAAGAAATTTTCCATTTACAGAGAGATGTCGAGATGAAGGAGATTGGAATTGTAGCAATCGGAGGCTACGAGGAGATTGGAAGGAACATGACCGCCATCAGGATCGGTCATGATATACTGATAATGGATATGGGCCTCCGGTTGGACAGGGTTCAGATCCACGAAGATACAGACGTCGAGAGGCTCCGACCTTCTGAGCTGATATCCATGGGGGCGATCCCCAACGACAGCGTGATGAAGGACGTGGACGGGAGGGTGAGGGCGATAGCCTGCACCCACGGCCACCTGGACCACATAGGAGCGATATCGAAGCTGGCGCACAAGTACAGGGCTCCCATCATAGGGACCCCTTTCACCGCAGATCTGATCAGACAGGAGATCGAGGCCGAGAAGCAGCAGGGGACGAAGAACGAGGTCGTCGTCATGAACGCCGGCAAGTCGAAGCAGATCGCCCCAGACATCGAGCTTGAGTTCATCAGGGTTCAGCACAGCATCGTAGACTGCGTCTTCGCAGCCATTCACACCCCAAGGGGCGTGATCCTCTACTCCAACGACTTCAAGATGGACCGAAGCCCCACCCTGGGCCAGCCACCGGACTTCGCGCGGCTGAAGAAGCTGGAGTCGGAGGGGGTATTGGCCCTGATCACCGAGACTACCAACGCCGGGGTCTCGGGGAAGACCCCCTCGGAGCAGATCGCAAAGGACCTGGTCTGGGACGTCCTCATGGGGACGGAGGAGACGAAGTCGGGGGTCCTGATGACCACCTTCTCCTCCCACATAGCCCGGATCAGGGCGATCATCGAGGCGGCCCACGAGATGGGAAGAAAGCCGGTCCTTCTCGGAAGGTCGATGGAGAAGTACTGGGGTACGGCGAAGAGGGTGGGGTACGCCCCCAAGTCCAACGATCTTCCCGTCTACGGGAGGAGAAAGAGCGTCGACAAGTTCTTCAAGAGGATGATGCAGGAGGGAAAAGACAAGTACCTCCCCATCATGACAGGCCATCAGGGAGAGCCGGGAGCTGTCCTGAGCCGGGTTGCCAGCGGTGAGACCGACTACCAGCTGGAGTCCGGGGACAAGGTGATATTCAGCGCCGGGATCATACCCCAGCCCCTCAACGTCTCCAATCGGCATATCGTGGAGACGAAGCTGAAGATGAAGGGGGCGAGGGTTTACGACAACGTCCACGTCTCGGGGCACGCCTGCGTCGAGGATCACTGGGAGCTTTTGAGGATGATCAACCCCGAGCACGTCATCCCCAGCCACGGGAACTTCCAGAGCCACGGCAAGTACCTCGCCATGGCCGAGGAGACGGGCTACGAGCTGGGATACACCTTCCACATCATGAGGAACGGCCAGGAGCTGCTCCTCCCCTGAAGGGGACGACCTGTTGGGGACGAGACGGAGGAAGCAGGAAGGATGAAAGTAGAGGAAAAGGATGAGGAGGCTCGACGAAAATGGTGATCCTTGACGATGAGCTGAAAGAGCGGGCGAGTATGATATCCGGGGCGATAGAGGATCTCTTGCCCGTCGTCCATCCGAAGGAGCTTTACGCCGCCGGAAGGCATCTAGTAGACGCGGGGGGAAAGAGGCTTCGGCCGAGCATGCTCCTTATGGCCGCCGAGGCCGTCGGCGGAGACCCCCGGGCCGTCGTCCCGGCAGCCGTCTCCATCGAGCTGGTCCATAACTTCACCCTGATCCACGACGACATAATGGACAACGCCGAGACCCGGCGGGGGAGGCCCGCGGTCCACGTCAAGTGGGACGAGGCCGGCGCGATCCTGGCAGGAGACACCCTCTACTCCAAGGCCTTCGAGATCCTGACCGTCGCCGAGGCGAAGCCCGAGGAGATGGTCGGCTCGGTGAAGATGCTGGCGAAGACCTGTGCCGCCATCTGCGAGGGTCAGTGGCTTGACATGGAGTTTGAGAGGCGGGACGAAGTCACAGAATTCGAGTACCTGGAGATGATCGAGAAGAAGACCGGGGTCCTCTACGGAGCCGCGGCCTGGATGGGCGCCACCCTCTCCGGAGCGCCGGCGAAACAGGCAGAGGGGCTGGAGAGGTTCGGCCGGCTGGTGGGGATGGCCTTCCAGATCCAGGACGACGTCCTCGACCTGACCGCCCCCGCTGAGGTTCTCGGAAAGCCCCGGGGCGGGGACCTCGCCGAGGGGAAGAAGACGTTGATCATGATCCACGCATTGGCCGGCGGCGCCGATGTCGAGATCTTCGGCAAGAAGAACGCCTCCCAGGATGAGATCGAGGCGGCTCTAACCACTCTCCGGGCCTGCGGCTCCATCGACTACGCGAGAGAGAAGGCAGTGAGCCTCGTCGAGGAGGGCAAGGAGGCGCTGGCGGTCCTGGAGGACTCGGAGGCGAAGGCCCTGCTGCTGAAGCTTTCCGACTACATGATAAGCAGAAGTTATTAATCCATAAAACGACCACCGGGATTCGTAGCTGGGAGCGGTGGTCGAGGTCGAGGCTGGGTCGGAGCTGGTTGGTTCAGGCCGGCGGCCCCGGAGGCGCGGCCCTGGCATCATCAGGCAGGAGGCGTTCAAATTGCACGAGCATGACGAACTTCACGAGCACAGGCACGGGTCGCACGAGCACGAGTCTCACACGCACGAACTGCATGAGCACGGGTCGCACAAGCGCGAGCTGAATGCGCACGAGATCGAGCACCTTTTGGAGCACTGGATCGAGCACAACAGGAGCCACAGCGAGAGCTTCCGGGCGAGGGCGAAGGAGATCGAGCTGACGAATCCGAAGGCGGCGGCGAAGGTCAGGGAGGCCGCAGAGCTGATGGACGCGTGCACCAAAAAGCTGGAGGAGGCGGCGGGGGAGGTGTGAGGCCTTAAAAGAGAGAGGGGCAGAGGATCCAGCGCAGGGGGTGCGCGGAATCCTCAGTTCAAATACCCGACCTCAGGGCCTTTCATCTCAGTGTCGTTTCCTTCTGGCGGTGGTGAGAGGGATGCAGTTGTGTCGGATGTTTTCTCTTGCTCAGCTGACTTAACTTCACCGCCTCCCGAATATCTCGGCCACAGATCGTGCGCTTCGCCGTCGGGCACCTCGATCTCGGAGTCGTCGCAGATAACCATAGGTGGTTCATCTAATTTTATCTGACTAAGGCGCTTTAGTATAATAGTGGGATCAAGACTCCGGCTGAAAAACGGTAGCGGGAGTGCGGGGGAAGGGATTCGAACCCTTGAACTCCTGCGAGAATAGATCTTGAGTCTATCACCGTTGACCTGGCTTGGTTACCCCCGCCCTAATCGAAGTGGGTCACGCAGGTCCAGTGGTAGTATCCGAGGATGCCCGTCCCCGTAACCTCGTCGAACTCCTGGAGATCTCGGCCGCAGATCGTGCACTTCTCGCCGTCGGGCACCTCGATCTCAGAGTCGTCGCAGATCACCACTATGACCATGGTCGGATATATCGCCTCCCGTTTTAAAGGTTTTGCCGTCCGCCATCTGCCGTCTAACTAATGCCTGCCGTCCGCCGCCTGCCGTCTGTCGCCCACCGACCCCTCTTTCTGCACGGGAAGCCTTTAAAGGGGCGAGGGAAAGGATGGTCCAGAGGGACTTTCGATCCAGGAGAGGCGTGGAGAAGGTCGGATAAAGCGGATGATCCGTCGAGAAGCCTGAAATGATCCACTCGGATCGATAGATACATAACCGCCTATGGCGGCATAGTTATTCCCTGTAAACGAGGTGTCCATCGTTGAAAATAATCGGTCTTAACGACCAGGAGGTCGAGGCCTCGCTTCGAAGCGCCGGCCTGGGCCTATCGGTTTCTGAGGCGCGCTCCATCGCCGAGGTTCTGGGAAGAGACCCCACCATCCCGGAGCTATTCAATTACGATACCATGTGGAGCGAACACTGCTCTTACAAGAGCAGCCGCGCCACCCTGAACGAGTTTCTCTGTACATCCGGCCCCAACGTCGTCCAGGGGCCGGAAGAGGACGCCGGGATCGTGGCCATCGACGACGAGTGGTGCGTCGTCATCGCCCACGAGAGCCACAACCACCCGAGCCAGATCTTGCCCAACGAAGGCGCTGCCACCGGGATCGGCGGGATAGTAAGAGACGTCAACTGCATGGGAGCGAAGGTCGTCGCCACCGCCGACCCCCTCCGGTTCGGCGACCCCTTCGGCGACGACAAAAACCACGTCCGCTGGGTCGCTGAGGGCGTCGTCGACGGGATCTGGCAGTACGGAAACGCCCTCGGCGTCCCGATCATCGGAGGAGACGTCGTCTTCGACGACAGCTTCGATACCAACTGTCTTGTGAACGTCGTCGCCATCGGGGTTGTGAAACGGGGCGAGATCATCAAGAGCCGGGCCCCCGCTGGGGCGGGAGAGAAAGGCTACGACGTCATCGTCGTCGGAAAGCCCACCGACTCCAGCGGCTTTGGCGGGGTCACCTTCGCCTCCGAGGAGCTGCGGGAGGAGGACGAGGAGGCGAACCGGGGAGCGATCCAGATCCCCGACCCCTTCCTCAAGAACGTCCTCTTCAAGGCGAACGAGGCCCTCTTCAAACTGACCCGCGAGGAGGGGATCACCATCGGGTTCAAGGATCTGGGGGGCGGCGGGTTCACCTGCGCCTCCTCGGAGATGGGAGCGAGCGCAGGATACGGGATGGACCTGGACCTGGACAGGCTCCACAAGGCGAGCGAGGACCTCCCCCCAGAGGTCGTCGCCTGCGCCGAGACCCAGGAGCGGTTCATGCTCATCTGCCCCCCGGAGCTGACCCCGACGGTCCTCAAGATCTACAACGAGGACTGGGACCTTCCCAACGTCTACGAGGGGGCGCGGGCTTCGGTCGTCGGAAAGGTGACGACGAACGGAAGGTACATCACCCGCTATAGGGGGATGGTGACCTGCGACGTCTCCATCGAGCATCTGACAAAGGGGATCCGCTACGCTCGGGAGGAGAGGCCCCGGAAGATCAGCCTCTACGAGCCGGTCACCGCCCCACCTGAGAACCTCACCGACTCCCTCCTCAAAGTGCTGGCATCGCCGAACGTCTCCTCAAGAGAGCACATCTATCGGTACTACGACACCGAGGTCCAGGGCAACTCGGTGATCAGGCCCGGCGAGGCCGACGCGGGCCTCATAGCCCCCGTCCGGGGAGAGTGCTTCGGCATAGCATTATCGGTGGACGCAAACCCCTTCTACGGCAGGATCAGCCCCTACTGGGCGGGGGCGACGGCCGTCGCCGAGGCGATGAGAAACGTCGCCGCCATCGGCGCGTATCCCGCCACCCTCACCGACTGCCTCAACTTCGGAAACCCCGAGAAGCCCGAGGCGTTCTGGGAGTTTCGGGAGTGCGTCCGGGGGCTGGCGGACGCCGCGAAAGCCCTCTGGCTGAAGGGGTATGAGAACACACCCGTCCCCATCGTCTCCGGGAACGTCAGCTTCTACAACGAGTCTCCAGACGGGACGGTGGACCCCTCCCCGATCATCGCCTGCGTCGGCCTCATCGACGACGTCAGGGATGCGGTGACGATGGACCTCAAAAAGGCGGGCGACTCCATCTACCTCATAGGCCCCCGCTTCGACGAGCTGGGAGGGTCCGAGTACTACAGGACCGTTTACGGAGCCACCGGCGCCAACGTGCCAATTGTCAGGTTCGATCTGGAGAGGAGCATGATCTACGCCGTCATCGACTCGATCGCCCAAAAGATCGTCGTCTCAGCCCACGACATATCCAACGGAGGGCTCGCGGCGACCGCCGCCGAGATGGCCCTCGCCGGCGAGACCGGACGTGGGATGAACCTGGACCTGAACTCGGCGGGGTCAGATTTGAGCGCCGATCGATTGGTCTTCAGCGAGTCGTCGGGCTTCCTCCTGGAGTGCGAAGATGGGGCCGAGGAGGAGCTTGAGACGCTTCTGAAAGGACGCGGGCTTGACGTCATGAAGCTCGGGAAGGTGACCGAATCGCCGGAGCTGGTCATGACCCACCGGGGGAAGACCGTGGTCAGGATGGACCTCTCGGCGGCGAAGAAGGCCTGGACCGGAGGGCTTGTGGAGGCGATGAGATGAAGATAGCTGTAGTCCAGTTCCCGGGAACAAACTGCGAGCATGAGACCCTGGTGGCAGCTCAAAGCGCAGGCCTCTCAGGCGAGATCTTTAGGTGGAACAGGCCCGCTGAGGAGCTCTCAGGCTTCGACGGGTACGTAATCCCCGGCGGCTTCTCCTACCAGGACAGGCTCCGGGCCGGGGCCATAGCATCGAAGGAGCCGGTGATGGAGGCTCTCCGGGAGGAGGCGGATCGGGGCAAGCCGATCATCGGGATCTGCAACGGTTTTCAGATCCTGGTCGAGTCGGGGCTTCTTCCGGGGCTCGGGGGTGTTGATGTCGCCCTCGCCTCGAACGTGATGGTCTCAAAGGGCGAGATCGTGAGGCGTGGATTTTACTGCGCCTGGACGACGCTCCGGCACGAGGCGCCGCGGGAGAGGTGCAGCGGAAGCTTCCTTTTGAAGAAAGGCGATCTCGTCCGGATGCCCCTCGCCCACGCCGAGGGAAACCTGGTCACCGCCGACGAGAAGCTGATGGAGAAGCTGAACGAGGAGGGTCAGGTGGTCTTCCGGTACTGCAGCGAGACTGGCGAGGTCGACGACGAGTTTCCGGTGAACATAAACGGGAGCCGCGAGAACATCGCCGGGATCTGCAACCCCGAAGGGAACGTTCTGGGGATGATGCCTCACCCCGAGAGGTCGTCGTTCGCCTGGCAGCTTCCCCCGACGGATTCGGGGAAGGGCGCCGGGGATATGAACGCTCCGGGGCCGGGTAGGATGATATTCGAGTCGATGAAGCGGTACATCGAGGTGAGGAGATGAAGATCTATCTTCGGGTCTGGCTGAAGATACCGGATGCAGAGGCTGCCACCGTCAAAAACACCCTCCGCCGGAGGATGGGCTACGATGCGGTCCTCTCGGACCTCGGCAAAGAGAGGCTCTGGTCGATCGAGGTCGACGACTCGGTCCAAGACCCCCAAGAGCTTGCGAGGAGGCTTGCTCGAGAGCTGGTGAACGAGAACAAGGAGAGCTATAAAGCATCCGTCGACTCGGTCGATTTCGAGAAAGGTTACGTTCCCGTCAGGGTGGGGCTTTCCATCGAGGACGGCGAGGCCGTCTCCACTCTGAACCGGCTCCGAAACCGGCTAGGCTTTGATATGGTCCGAGGGGTCGAGAGGTCCGTCGTCTGGAAGCTGGCCCTCAGCTCCGAGAAGCCGGAGAAGACGGCGGAGGAGATCGCCGAGAGGCTCCTGATAAACCCTCACAAGGACTTTTATGAGATTGTGACCTGAAGGGAGGGTGATGACCTCCTACATCCAGCACCCTCTGCTGAAGGAGAAGGCCGTGGAGCGGCGGATGTTTCAGCTGGAGCTGGCATCCACCGCCCTCCAAGCCTCAACCTTGGTGGTGCTGCCGACGGGCCTGGGAAAGACGGTCGTCGCTCTGATGGTCCTCATCGCCCGCCTCCCCCGGGGCAAGGTCCTCTTTTTGGCGCCGACAAGGCCTCTGGTGGAGCAGCACGCCTCGTTTCTGGAGAATGTCCTCGCCGACAGCTCCATCGTCGCCTCCTTCACCGGCGAGATATCCCCTGAACGGAGGAGGGAGATGTGGGAGGAGGCGAGGATCGTCGTATCGACCCCGCAGGTCGTCGAAAACGACCTATTATCCCGAAGGATATCGCTCCGGGACGTCTCCTGCATCATCTTCGACGAGGCTCATCGGGCCGTCGGAAATTACGCCTACGTCTACATAGCCGAGAGGTACGAGCGGGAGGGGGGCGACCGGCTCGTCCTGGGGATCACCGCAAGCCCCGGGAGCAGCCTTGAGCGGATCGAGGAGGTCTGCGGAAACATCGGCGCGACGAGGATCGAGACGAAGACCGAGGCGGACCCCGACGTATCTCCCTTCGTCCACGAGAGGGAGATCGAGATCGTCAAGGTGGCGGTCCCTTCGGAGATCCTCAGGATCCGGTCCCTCCTGGAGGAGGTCCTGGAGGAGCGGGGCGAGGCCCTCGACCATCTGGGCGAGCTGGAGGGGTTCCGGACGCCAAAGAAGATGGACAGGACCTCGAAGAAGGAGCTACTCGAGCTTCAGAAGAGGCTGCGGGGCTCGATCGCAAGAAACCCCTCGCCGAGCCTCTACCAGGCGGTCTCGGTCCTGGCGGAGGTCTTGAAGCTGAAGCACGCCGTGGAGCTGGCCGAGACTCAGGGGGTCGACTCCCTGGCGAGGTATCTGGAGCGGCTCGATACTGAGGCAGAGTCCAAGGGCGGGAGCAAGGCCGCTAAAAGGATCATGGATGACCCGAGGGTGAGGGAGGCGGAAAGCGACCTCGCACGGATGGACGTCGACCATCCGAAGCTTCGGGCGGTCTTGGAGCTGGTGGAGGAGCAGCTCCGGGCCAAGGCCGACTCGAGGATCATGGTATTCACCAACTATCGGGACACCGCCAGCTCCGTCCTCGACTTCCTCAAGGATTCGGGAGACGAGATCATAAGGCCCGTCCGGTTCGTCGGCCAGTCAAGCCGGGTCTCCGACGAGGGGCTGAGCCAGAAGAAGCAGGCCGAGATCCTCCAGAAGTTCCGGGACGGCGAGTTCAACGTTCTGATCGCAACCTCGGTCGGCGAGGAGGGGATCGACATCCCGGCGACGGACATGGTCCTATTCTACGAGCCGGTCCCAAGCGAGATCCGGTCGATCCAGAGGAAGGGGAGGACGGGCCGGGCGAGGGCTGGCCGGGTCGTCGTCCTCGTCGCCAGGGGGACGAGGGACGAGGCGTACCGCTGGATAAGCGACAGGAAAGAGAAGAGCATGCGCCAGCAGATCCGGGAGATGAGCTGGCCGGACCGGCGGGATATGGGATCGGCGGCCAGCGCCGCCGCCAGAGGCGCAAGGCAGCTGGAGATCGGCGAGGTCGGCGATGCCGAGGCGGCGGGCCAGGCGGCGGCAAATGAGCCGCCGTCCCTCCTCCCTTCCCGCCTCGATCGGCCCGAGGAGGACGAGGCCTCCGCCCTCGTCGCCGTCGACCCGAGGGAGAGGAGTCTCGCAAGGATGCTGGAGTCGATGGGGGTGGGCGTCACCCTCAAAGTTCTGGAGGTCGGCGACTACGTCGTCAGCGACCGGGTCGCCATCGAGAGGAAGACCGCCAACGACTTCATCGACTCCCTCATCGACCCCGCCCGCGGCCTCTTCGGCCAGATCCGGGACCTGGCCCGGACCTACGATAGGCCGATCCTAATCCTGGAAGGAAGAGACCTCTACACGAGGCAGGTCCACCCCAACGCCATCCGGGGGGCTCTCGCCTCCATCGCCGTCGACTTCGGCGTCGCCATCATCCCCACCGCCGACGAGGAGGAGACGGTCTCGGTGATCGCGGCGATCGCGCGGCGCGAGCAGCAGGCTCGGGGCGGAAGCCCCCAGGCCCACGGCAAGAAGACCCACCGGACCCTCAAAGAGCAGCAGGAATACCTCGTCTCCTCGATCCCCGGCGTCGGGAACGCCGTGGCGAAGAACCTCCTCCGCCACTTCGGGTCCGTGGAGAGGGTTTTTGCGGCCTCGGCGGAGGAGCTGAAGGAGGTGGAGCTGGTGGGGCCGAAGACCGCGGAGAAAATCAGGGAGCTGGTGGGCGGGGAGTACAAGGGGTGAGGGGGTTGTTTGCTGATTGTAACCAATTTGTTTAAGAGATGCAAATATGTTTCTGGCATCAGGTGAGAGTTTTTTTTTCCTAAAATTGAACCAATTAAGTTAAATAATCTAAATTAAAATCTTGACAATAAAGATAGCCGCTTTTCGCATTTTTCTTTAAGTCAGACCTATATATTTCTATAGCTCGCCTTTTATCAATCGCACCATTATGAAGTGCCAAACTTAAATCCAGCATGAATAATGGGCCTTGTGATCCCTCATCCTTATAGTATTTTTTCAATCTTGTTCTCCCTTTATCATGGACACATCCCTGTAACAAAAGATTATTAAATTGCTCAAATTGTGAATAGTTTATTGTAAAGTACACATTTGCAGGAAGAGGTTTCGCTTTTTCTTTGTTTTCAGTCTCAGTCTTTTTATTGCGTTTACTGACTCTCTGCGAGATATCATCAATTATTTTAAAATCTATTGATGTTAATTTGTTTCGTGATAGAATTTGACTAGCTACTAATACCTGGATGGCGCTTTCTATATCCTTCTGTGATATCTTCTCTATGTTTGTTTCTGAAGATGATCTTTGGCACAAACTACTGTATCCTTGATTCAATATCTCTAAATATCGTCTAGGAATACCATTTGCAGCATATGTTGCTAGGACAAAAGCACCCTCATTTTCAAATATCTCGTTTATAGGTTCTGATACAGATCTACCAAAAACAAGTTCCAATCTTTTTCTAGTCAATTCACGGAAAAATGTTTCATATTCATCTGATAACTCATCTAGTTGTAAATATTCTACACTAGCATCATGACCTGGATCAAAATTAAATGTATTGCCTTTTATTTTGGAAGGATAATTCGTTGAATAAGGTGGATAAACTGAAGCACAAAAATAAGCATAATTCTCTTCCATATTTGATGTTAAAGCGCCTCTAATAAGTTTTAAAAGACGGAATATTTCTACTTGAGCTTCATCTGACGTTTCGGAACATTCATCGAGCAAAAGAATTACATGCTTATAGCATAACAATTCTCGAAGTTGCTTAAAAAATTCAATTATAAATTTAGCAGCGTAATCATATGATAAATTTTTCCCTATTGATTTTACATCTCTTTCTTCAAAAAACCCAGATAATTCATCGATTTTAATTTGCGTCGGTTGGACTTTAAGTCCAGCTGAGACTTGCTCCTTCTCCTCTACCTTTTTAATTTCTAGAATTTGTTCTGGGTTATAAGTTAATCTCCTAAGTAAAGCCTCGTTTAGATTTTTTATATCATTTAGTGTATAATCTAAATCATGATCTGCTTTAATACCAAACATAGATTTAAGTTTATCAATTTTTCCAATAGGAACATCCTTTTTGTATCTTATTTTATCCTTATTTGTTTCTATTGTCGAGATCGTTTTGGAAACCATACTTGCATATAATTGGATACGAAAAATCTGAATATTTTTTTCTGACCAGTCTGAGGTTTCTGCCCATTCTGAAACCTCCGCTAAAGAGATATATACAGGTAAAATTCTATTTTCAGGGTACGTCTCAATACATCGTGACGCTATCATCTTTAAAATATGCGTTTTTCCTGTACCTCTTATCCCCTCCACTAAAAGATTTTGTCCATTCCCTGAAATAAATGCATCAATATCAAAACCAGGATTTATATGAGTCGCAGGAAAGAAACCTCCTGCTTGTGCATCTTGACTGAAAAATGTATGATCCAATTTAATCGCAGCCATAACAATGTGAACTCTACCGAGGAATATTTAAATTTTGCGACGTATTAACTCAAAATATATGGATTTAATGAAATCAATATCCAATTGCGCGGATAGTTCCTCTACAGCGAGGAGGACGAGGGCCGCATCCCGTTCGTTCCCGAGCTCCCCGGCCTCTCCGCCTTCGGCGAGACCGAAGAGGAGGCCCTGAACGAAGTGTTGATCGCCATCCAGCTCTGGCTGGAAACGGCGGAGAAGGAAGGGCGAGAGATTCCTTCGCCCCGAGGAAAAGCCCTCCTCGCCGAGCTGGCCGAGAGCCAGACGGCGGGCGTCTGAAGCAGCTGATAGAACATCGTAGTCTAAAACTGTCATAATCAAATGCAACCTTACCGTTGAGAGTTAGTCAATAATAGCAAAACTCGAAACTTTCCAAGCTCAAGGAAAGACGCTTTTCAGCCCAACTATTTTTTAGCCCCTCAGAACCCTGATATAAAATGCCCTCCGTCTTTATCTTCCAGCTGATGAGGTCCTGAATGTTCGACTACGCCGAGAGGTACGGCCACCGTTTCGTAAAGCTCACAGACAGCCGGGCGACCGAGAAGGAGTTCGAGTTCGACCAGATGCTCCTCATGCCCACGGCCCGGGGATACCGGGCGCTGGTGGAGCTGGCGAAAGCCGAGATCGACCCTCGGGTGATGAGACGGCTCTCGAAGGTCTGGCCCCCCTCGACGATAGAGAACCTCTCCTTCTTCGCCATGGCCGCCGCGGTCTACGCCCGGTCCGTAGCCGACCCGCCCTATTCGATCGATGTCGGGAAGGTGCTGCTCAGGACCGCCGCCTTCTGCCGCCTCCGATGCTCCCGCCGGAAGGAGACGGGCGGAGGGTGCATGGCTGTTGCGGGGTCAAGCCGCCACCAGGTGCCAAAGTGCGTCAAGCTCCCTCGGGACATCGAGGCGGTCTGGCGGGACCTGAAGCGGTACATCGCCGCCGGGGCGGGGGAGCCTGGCAAGGCGGCGCCGGGTGGGGAGGCGATGGCGCGCGCCGACGAGGCGATGAGGATCGACTTCAAACTTCCCCTCGATTACTCGCCGGTCACCTCCTGCTGAAGCTTTGCGCCGCCAATCTTCGCCCTGACTGAGATTTCGAGGCGAGGGTCGCGAATCTTCCGGCGCGAAGAATGGAATGGGAGTTGTTTTCCCTGGATTTCGGCCCGAAATCCGAAAAGGGACGGGATTCAGAATTCCGTTTCGAGAAGGCATTTATATCAAGTCATCACCAAAAGCCGCTGTCGTTCAAGGTGATTATCAATGGCAAAAATAAGAGCAGGCGTTCTTGGAGCTACGGGTGCGGTAGGACAGCGTTTCATCGAACAGCTTTGGGACCATCCCTGGTTTGAGCTGACGAGCCTTGCAGCCTCCGAGAGGAGCGCAGGCAAGAAGTACAGCGATGCTGCCCGGTGGCGGCTGGAGCACGAGCTTCCGGCTGAGGTCGCTGAGATGGGAGTCGTCGCCGTCGACCCGAAGAAGGTCGAGGCGGACGTCGTCTTCTCGGCGCTCCCCGCCGACGAGGCGAAGAAGGTCGAGGCGGACTTCGCCAAGGCCGGGTTTGTCGTGGCCAGCAACGCCAGCGCGTACCGGTTCGACCCCGACGTCCCCCTGATGATCCCCGAGTGCAACCCCGAGCACCTCGGCCTCATCGACGTCCAGCAGAAGAAGCGGGGCTGGGACGGCTACATCGTCACAAACCCCAACTGCACCACCATCATGTTCGCCCTGACTCTCAAAGCCCTGATGCCCATGGATATCCAGAGGGTGATCATCGCCTCGATGCAGGCGGTCAGCGGCGCCGGATACGAGGGCGTCCCCTCCATGGCGATTTTGGGGAATATAATTCCCTTCATCTCCGGCGAGGAGGAGAAGGTCGAGAAGGAGGCCCAGAAGATCCTGGGAACCTTCGACGGCGACAAGATCGTTGACGCCCCCTTCGCCGTCAGCGCCAGCTGCCACCGGGTCCCCGTCATGGACGGCCACACCGAGGCGCTCTGGGTTGAGATGGCGTCAAAGCCCACCCCAGCGGATGTCAGAGAGGCCTTCCTCAAGTTCGATCCCGGCCTCTCCGACCTCCCAACAGAGCCTGAAAAGCCCCTCATCGTCCGGGACGAGCCGGACAGGCCCCAGCCGAGGCTCGACAGGAACGCCGGGAATGGGATGGCCGTCTCCGTCGGCAGGATCCGAGAGGGTATCCGCTACATCGTCATGGGCCACAACACCGTCCGGGGCGCCGCCGGTGCCAGCGTCCTGAACGCGGAGCTCCTCTCCAAGAAGGGTTTGCTCTAGATGCTGATCATAGCCTGGGAGGTTACGGCGGCCTGTAACCTCGCCTGCGAGTACTGCCGGGCCTCGGCCTCCGCCTCCCCCGACGAGGCGGAACTTTCGACCGAGGAGGCGCTGGCCTTCATAGACCAGGTCGCCTCTGAGAGGCCGATGATAATTCTCAGCGGCGGAGAGCCCCTCCTCCGCCCCGACATCTTCACTCTCGCGGAATACGCCAGGGACCGGGGCATTCGGGTCTCCCTCGCAACAAACGGAACCCTCCTGACACCCGAGATCGTCAGCAAGATGAAACGGGCCGGGATCGCTCGGGTCAGCATAAGCCTCGACGGCCCAACTCCAGAGGTCCACGACAGATCCCGGGGCCCCGGCTCCTTCGACCTCGCCATGCGGGGGATCGAAAACCTCCGGGGCAAAGTCGACTTTCAGATCAACATGACGATCACAAAAGAGAACCTCGACGCGGTCGGCGCCACAATGGACCTGGCCGAGGATCTTGGAGCTGTGGCTTTTCACCTCTTCTTCCTGGTGCCGACGGGCCGGGGTAGCGAAGACGAACTGGTGACTCCTGAAGAGCAGGACGAGATCCTCCGCTGGGTGGCAAAAGATTGCAGTAGGAGGACGATCGAGGTGAAGGTCACCTGCGCCCCCCAGTACGGTCGGGTGGTGAGGGATGTCCTGACCGAGGCCGAGAGGAAGGGGATGATGGGGAGCGCCTGCCTTGCGGGGACGAGCTTCGTCTTCGTCTCCCGGACCGGAGACGTCTGCCCCTGCGGCTACCTCCCGGTGGTTGCAGGAAACGTCAGAGAGGAGAGCTTCCCGGAGATCTGGGAGAGCTCGCCGGTATTTCAGGATCTTCGGAAGAGGGAGCTATTGGGCAGGTGCGGCAGATGCGACTACCGGAAGGTCTGCGGCGGGTGCAGGGCGAGGGCCTATGCGAAGAGCGGCGACTACCTCGAATCCGACCCACTCTGCAGCTATTCGGGGGCTTGATCTCGTGAAACCGGTGCCGATGGATGAAGTCGCCGTCGAGGGTGGTCCGATCGAAGATATGTCGATCGAAGACGAGCTGATAGAAGACGAGCCGATCGGCCAGGAGAGGCCCGACCTCGACGACCTGGACAGAAGGCTCCTCGACCTCGTCCAGAAGGAGTTCCCCCTGACGGGAAGGCCCTTCCTCGCCCTCGGCGAGATCCTTGGGACGAGCGAGGACGAAGTGATCAGAAGGACAAAGAGGCTCCAGGACCTGGGCATAATAAGGAGGATCGGGCCTATCCTGGACATGAGGCGGCTCGGCTGCTCCGGGGTTCTGGTCGCCCTTCCCGTCCCCGATGGAAGGATCGACGAGGTGGCCGACGTGGTGAACGGGTACCGTGAGATCTCTCACAACTACCTCCGGCCGAACGACACCGAGTTTAACATGTGGTTTACGATATCGGCGTCAGAGGCGAGGATCGAAGAGATCCTGGCTGAGATAAGAGAAGAGACCGGCCTTGATCAGCTTCTTCTTCCCACCAAGCGCATATTCAAGATCGGGGTTCGGTTTGATATCCCCGAGTGACGGGGCCGGCAGGCGACCTTGCCCAAAATCGCTCCGACGGCAACAAAGACCACAGACCACTACCTCTTATAAGATCGATGTGATGAAGGATTTAGCATATATTTTATCCCATTGACCATAATTAACCCCATTATATTCAAATCCCCTCAAAGATCCAAAATCTCGATTTGGAGCGCCAGAAATGAAAAAACATGAGATAAAGGAAGTAGAGCGTCGGTTCTTAATCGCCATCCTCCTCTCTGGCTCCATCTTGGTGGTGGAGGTGGCCGGGAGCTGGTGGACGGGGAGCCTGGCATTGCTCTCGGATGCGGCTCATGTATTCCTGGACATCTTCGCCCTCGGGCTGAGCTGGCTTGCCATACGCCTATCGACCCTGCCAGCAGATGAGCGATACAGCTATGGATTTCATCGATTCGAGGTCGTTGCGTCCCTGGCCAACGGATTGACCCTGGGCCTGGTCTCGCTGGGCATCCTTGCAGAAGCTTATGCCAGGCTCCTGGAACCGGTTCCGGTGAAGGGACTGGACCTCTTACTTCTGGCCTCCTTCGGCATGGCCGTGAACCTCATTGCAGCTTTCGTGCTCAAGGGCGGTCATCACCACGCGGGGCCTCACGCTCCGGAGGATCTCAACGTGAGATCGGCGATGCTCCACTTGATGGGGGATGCCGCCGCCTCTTTCGGAGTTATCGTGGCTGCCTTCATCATCTGGAGAACCGGCTGGACTTTGGCCGACCCCATAGCGAGCATTTTCATCAGCCTGATAATCTTCGTCAGCTCTTATCGGCTGATGAGGGCCTCCTTCCGCATCATGATGGAAGGCGTTCCCAGCTGTCTCCGGCTGGAAGATGTGTCCGAAGCCATCTGCGGCGTTTCCGGAGTCCTCCAGGTCCATGACCTCCACGTCTGGGGAGTCTGTTCAGCCTCAATAATTCTGAGCGCCCATGTGGTCATCGATGACCAGAGCATCTCTCAGGCTCAGAGGATAATAAATGAGATAAAGCGAAAACTTGAGGATCTTTTCGGAATCGAACACATTACCATCCAGCTGGAGGAGAGATCCTGCGGCCAGTGCATGGTGGTCTGTCCGGCCGAAGAGAGCCCGGCTGAAAGCGAAGTTTGATATATGGTCCTCTTATCATCAATGCTCATCCTCAACGATGGTGATCTGGCGAGAGTCCCTCCTCGGCCGGGGAAGCGATTATGGATCCGCTGATCCTCCAGCAATCTTATCCGCCAGCATATTATGAACCTGGCTGAGGAATGGTTCGAATAATCCATCGAGAAACCGATTTTTAGGTGAATGCTAGTATATCAGTTCCAAATTAACTTATCAATACTCCTCGATTATTATCAAACGAAGATCGACCGTCACGATACCATCCGCGCCAGCTCCTCTTCGATATACGGGTCCATCTCCCCGCAGCGGCCGTGAATGGCGCACCCCACTATGTGCATCTCTTTCGGCTCAAGCGCCTTCTCGTAGGTCCGTCTCGCCGAATCGAGGGGAATTACCGTATCGTTCAGAGAGTGGATCATCACAAACCTTCGTGGCGGGATTCGATCGAGATACGTATCTGGATCGATCGATCGCAAGAACCTGACTGTGTCCGGGCCGTTCATCCTCAGCAAGTCGATCTCCTCCCTCTCCACATCGTAACCGCAGGTGCTGATGGCGATCACTCCCCGAGACCTCTTGTCTAGGGCTGAGGCGATGATGGCAAAGCGGCCGCCGTTGCTCTCACCGAGGTAGACGATGCGGTCCGGGTCGATCCCGGGCTGCATCCTCAGAACCTCGGCTGCCGCCAGCGCATCGTGAACCATCTTGTACTCGGTCGGCTCCTGGCCGGCGAGAAACTTCTCCAGATCGCCCTGTACGTCGATGCCGCCGAGGTTCCGCTGGTCGAGGGCCAGGCTTGCGTATCCCAGGCCGGAGAGGAGCTTCGCGACTCCCTGCTCCCGCTCTTTGGTGATGGTAGCGCCGGGAAGAAGCACCACGCCTGGAACGCCTCCTGATTGCTGAGCCTCTGGCATTCTGAGGAGGCCCGCCACCTCAGCCCCTCGGCTCGAGAAGCTGACTTCACTCAGATTCGAGTCTCCTTGTACCTCGGACGAGATCGCCCTGTACTCCGGCGAGGACCTCGAATACTCCAAAATTCCATCATCTGTAACCCGCCATTCTCCTCCCATCTCTGAAGAGAGGAAGATGCCCGCGAACAGGGCGACGATGCCGATAACGGCGATTGAAAGTGCGATTTGACGTCTCCTCCCCATAATTCTCCTCCCTAATACCTGAGCAGCGCCCCCACCCCATCCGACGAGGCGAGGCAGGCGTCCTCCTCGACGAACTCCACCTCCGCCCCCGTCCTCACCGCCAGCTCGTACAGCTCCTCGACGACGTCGACGGGAGATGCAGGGCCGCCGCAGCTCGGACACGCCGAAGGCGGCCGCTTTCTCGCCCCCAGGGCCTGGCACCTCTCGCAGATCCAGCCGGGGATCGAGGCGTCCTTCAGAAGGACGAGGACGCTCACTCTCCCAGAATTGAGGGCGTCCCTCGTCGCCTCAACGCCCCGGACCGCAAGGCCGCCCTTCAGGATCTCGGCTCGCAGCTCCTCGGCCCGATCCATCGACCTCGCCCTCTCGTCCGCGAGAGCGATCTCGTCTCCAACCTCGACGATCTCCTTTCGAGGGGCGTCGATGGGCAGGTCGACGACGCCGAGGATCTTCTTTCCCATCTCGGCGGGGAGGATATCCAGGAACTCCTTTTTGGCGTCGCCGGGCCCGGCTATGACGAGCCCTCTCGTCTTGTGGCGGCTGCACGACTCCTGGACGTCCTCGACCACCTCCGAGAGGAAGGATCTGATCGCCCCTTTCCGGAGCCGGTTGAACCTCATCTGGCTCCATCCCCCCTTCCTGTGCTTGTTCATCAGGTCGGTGGAGAGATGATCCATCTCCTCGGGAACATCGGACCGGACGCAGAAGAGCCTCGCCTCCTTCGAGTCCAGGAGGAGGACTCCGTAGTCCGAATAGTCGTCCCGGAGCTTCGCCAGGGGCAGAAGGAAGGGGGAGGTGTCCAGGACCATCGCCCGTCCCGGATCGATCCCGATCCTGTAGACATGAAGGAAAGAATGCGGGGGCGAGGCGAAGACGATCCGACCCCTCTCGCCGGAGATGGGGCTTGCGAAGAGGACGTCCTCGACCTTCGCCATCGTCTTTCTGAAGCTCTCCTTCTGGTCCTGGGGAAGGGCCGCCTCGATCGCCCTTCTCCTGGCTTCCGCGAAGGATCGATTGGCGGCCTCGTCATCTTTTGAGGCTGTCGGGAGGTAGACCGAGAGGTAGACGTCTTTTTCATCAAATATCTCGGCCAGCTCTCGAATATCGATCTCCGTCACCGGGGTCAGGACCAGCTCCTCGACCCTTTTAATATCCTCCACGGGCTCCATGCCGCCGGGAAGGGTCTTGGAGGTGAAAAGAGTTTCTGAGATATTAATTGGTATATTAATAATATCAGCAATATCTATTATTTCGGGGATTGCAGTTGGAAATGTGGTCCCTGAAACCGCAATGAGATACGTGTGCTTTCCATATACGAGGGTATTGGAAGTGGTATATTCAGCGGACAAATCGTGCTCATCGCGCTATTCGACAGGCGAAATCCAAGCTCCACATCGTCGGTCTGGCCGGGCCAGAGCCCCGCCGTCGGGGCCTTCTCGATGATCCGATCCGGAACGCCTATGCGCCTCGAAAGAGCCCTCACCTCGTCCTTGTAGAGGGCTGCTATCGGCAGGATGTCCGCAGCGGCATCGCCGAACCCCGCCTCGGGCAAGATGAGGGCTACGACCCTCTCCGGCCCCAGGGCCCGGACCGCGAGGAAGGCCGCGGTCGCCGAGTCGAGGCCGCCGGAGAGCCCGAGGACCGCGCCCCCGGCCCCGGCCGACTCCACCTGGTCGCTTATGAAGTTCACAATGATGGTTTCAAGATCGTCTTTCGCCATCGTCTCTCGGTTTGAACACTCAAATAAAGTACTTTTTTCTGCACAAGCTTTATGTTCGATAAGCTGATGGGGAAGAGCAGCAATTTGACGAGGAATAAGGCTTATGCGACTTTCGATGGACTTGGAACTGCAGGACGTACCAGGGCAGCTCTTGCTGTCCCTGGAGCCATTCAAGAAGTACAAGGGGAACATCATCAGCGTGGTCCACCACCGAGATCGCAAAACTCCACGGGGCACCGTCCCGGTCCAGATCGTCTTCGAGATCGACCCTTCAAACATCGATAACGTAAAAAAACAGCTCCAGGAGAACGGGATCGTGGTGGTGAGGGCGGGCGAAGATCGGTTCATAGAGGAGATATCCGTCCTTCTGATCGGCCACGTGGTCCACACCGATCTCGGGGACACCATCAACCGGATCGACTCCACCGGCTTTGCGGAGGTTGAGGACCTCTCCCTCAGGATGCCAGGGATCGACGAGCCCTCATCCGCCTACATGAGGATCAGGGCCACGGGAAAGGAGGAGATAGCAAAGTCCCTCTCCATCCTCCGCGAGGTTGGTGCCGCGAAAGATCTCCTGGTGATAGAACCTATCGAGGCTGAGAAGATATGAGAGAGGTCAGGATATCTCTGGTGGGGTTCGGGATCGTCGGCCACGGCGTTCTTGAGGTGGTGAGGAGGAAGAGGGAGCAATTGAGGAGGATGGGTCTGGACCTCAAGGTAGTCTCGGTCACCGACATCAAAGGGACCCTCTTCGACGCCGGTGGGATCGACCCTCAGAGGCTCCACGGCGCCAAAACCATGGAGGGGATCGCAAACCTCGAGATCATCGGGAAGGAGGCGATCCGGGAGATAGACTCCGATCTGGTGGTGGAGGTGACCCCCACCAACATCGTCCACGGCCAGCCCGGCCTCGGCCACATCGAGGAGGCCCTCAACCTCGGAAAGCACGTCGTCACCTCCAACAAGGGACCTCTTGTGGTGGCATTCAACCACCTTCAGGAGCTGGCCTCGAACAACGGCGTGATGCTCAAGTACGAGGCGACCGTCGGCGGGACGATGCCCCTGATCAGCCTCATCGAGAAGAACCTGGTCGGAAACGAGATCCTCAGCATCAGGGGCATCTTCAACGGGACCTGCAACTACATCCTGACGCGGATGATGGAGGAGAAGTACACCTACAGCTACGCCCTCACCGAGGCCCAGGAGCTGGGGATCGCCGAGGCGAACCCCGCCTACGACGTCGACGGGATAGACACCGCCGGCAAAGTCGTGATCCTGGCCAACTCCGTCTTCGGGATGGACGCGAAGTACGACGACGTCTCCGTCACCGGGATCAGGGACATCACCCCCGAGGCCCTCAACCTCGCCTGGGAGAGGGGCTACCTCATCAAGCTGATAGGCGAGGTCCCATCCCTGACGGTTAAGCCGATGCTCGTTCCCCGGAGAAGTCCCCTGGCCGTCGGCGGAACCCTCAACGTCGCTTCCATCGAGACCGACCTCTCGGGGACGATAACGGTGACGGGTCTGGGAGCGGGCTCCATCGAGACCGCCAGCGCCATCGTCTCCGACATCGTCAGCATCTACACCTCAAGACAGATAGACGACTGAAGTCCGGATCATGACCAGCTTCGAAAGCTTCTCAGAGCTCTGTCGGAAGATCGAGGGGATCGGAAGCTCTCTGGAGAAGACCGCCCTCCTCGCCTCTTTCCTCTCGGAGCTCGACGAGGAGGAGCTTCTGGTCGTTCCCTCTTTTGTCATGGGCTCGCCCTTTCCCGCCAGCTCTGAGATGCTCCTGGGGGTGGGGCCGAGCACCTTATACGATTCCCTCTCCAAGGCTACGGGCTCCTCGCCTGCAAAGATCAAAGAGATCCTCCGACGGACCGGGGATGTAGGAGCCGTCGCCGCCGAGGTGGTGAGAAAACGAAAGCCATCGACCCTCTCGGCCTTCATCGAGGCCGACACCCTCTCGATCCTGGAGGTCTATTCACGGTTCGTCGACCTCGCCCGGGCCTCGGGTAAGAGGAGTCAGGCCGTCAAGGCGAAGCACCTTCGGTACCTGTTCGGTGAATCAGGGCCCCTGGAGGCGACATACATAGCGAGGCTCGCCCTGGAGGATATGAGGATCGGGGTCGGGGAGGGGATCGTCCGGGACGCCATCGCAAAGGCCTTCGGGTCGTCGCCGGATGAGGTGGAGCGGGGCTACAACTTCACAAACGACCTGGGGCTAGTCGCCCAGCGGGCGAAGGATGGAAGGCTATCGGAGCTGACGATAGAGATAGGCCGGCCCATCAAGATGATGCTCGCCCAGCTCGGATCGGGGATACCCGGGTCGATGGCGGAGATGGGGACGGCGGCCGTTGAGTGGAAGTTCGACGGGTCTCGGGTCCAGATCCACAAGATTGGGGATGAGGTCGAGATATTCTCCCGGAGGCTCGAGAAGGTGACCAAATCCCTCCCCGAGATCGTGGCTTTTGCAAAAGAGGAGGTTCGGGCCGAGTCCGCGATCCTCGACGGTGAGGCGGTGGCCCGGGGCGAGGACGGAAGGCCGCTCCCCTTCCAGGAGATTCTGAAGCGGTTTCGGAGAAAGTACAGGGTAGAGCGGGCCGCTGCGAAGATACCCCTGGAGCTCTGGCTCTTCGATCTCGTCTACCTGAACGGTCGGGTCCTCATCGACGAGCCCCTCCGGGAGAGGAGGAGGCTCCTTGAGGAGGTAGCGGACAGAGAGATCCTGGCGGCCCAGACGGTGACCGGCGATCCCGACGAGGTGGCCGGGATCTACGAGGAGGCGATCGCTGCAGGCCATGAGGGCGTCATGCTGAAGAGCCCCGACTCCCCTTACGCTCCGGGAAAGAGGGGGAAGAACTGGCTCAAGATAAAGCCGGTGATGGAGACCCTCGACCTCGTCGTCATCGGGGCGCGTTGGGGCGAGGGGAGGCGGGCGACCTTCCTCGGCTCGTTTCGGCTCGCCTCCCCGGACCCGGAGACGGGCCGGCTTGAAGACGTGGGGTGGGTGGCCACCGGGATCACCGACGAGATGCTCGGCGAGCTGACCGACCTCTTTCGAGACCTGATCCTCGTCTCGGGGGAGGGGATGGAGGTGGAGGTGAGGCCTGAGGTGATATTCGAGGTGGCCTTCGAGGAGATTCAGAAGAGCCCCAATTACTCCTCGGGCTACGCCCTGCGGTTCCCAAGGCTCGTCCGGGTTAGGGACGACAAATCCGTCGAGGAGGCGGACGCTCTCGATCGGGTGGCAAACCTCTACACCACCCAGAGGGGGAGGAACGGGAGAATCGTCGGGTTAGATTCCTAATAACGTTTCAGGAGTTGATCTGCTTGATAATGAAGAAGCTCTCCGAGCTGGATGAGGGTGAGGCGAGAGGCCTCCTCTCGAGGGGGCTGGACGTCCAGAGCGTCATGGCCACGGTGGTCGAGATCGTAAACGACGTCCAGGAGAGGGGGGACGATGCCCTCCGAGAGCATACTGAGAGGCTAGACGGCGTTCGGATCGGAAAGTTCAGGGTCACAGGCGACGAGATCGAGAAGGCGAACGACGAGGTTCCCGAGCAGCTTAAGAAGGCGCTGGAGATCGCCGTCGAGAACATCGCCGCCTTCCACCACCAGCAGCTCGACCACGACCTCTGGATGACCGAGACATCGCCGGGGGCGATGGCGGGCCAGATGATCGTACCCCTCGACTCGGTGGGAGCCTACGTCCCCGGCGGCCGGGCCGCCTACCCCAGCTCCGCCCTCATGACCGTCGTCCCCGCAAAGGTGGCGGGCGTCGATAGGGTCGCAGTCTGCACGCCTCCTGGAAAAGACGGGCTTGTGAACCCCTTGACCCTGGTGGCGGCGGAGATGGCGGGAGCCGACGAGATCTACCGGGTCGGCGGAGTCCAGGCGGTGGCGGCGATGGCTTTTGGGACCGAGACTATATCCCCTGTCCAGAAGATCGTTGGTCCGGGAAACGCATACGTCACGGCCGCAAAGCTGCTTTTGCGGAGCACCGTCGAGATCGACATGCCGGCGGGCCCGAGCGAAGTATTGATCATCGCCGACTATACGGCGGAGCCCGAGGTTCTGGCATCGGACATGATCGCCCAGGCGGAGCACGACCCCCAGTCGATATCCGTCCTGGTCACCAACGACGAGGATCTGGCCATCGCCACAAAGGCTGAGGTGGAGAAGCAGGCAAAAGAGGCGGCCCGACGGGAGATCGTAAAGAAGAGCCTGAATGGGGCTGCAATCCTGACGGCCGCAACGATGGAGGATGCCGTCAGTTTCTCAAACAGCTTCGCCCCCGAGCACCTGGAGATCGTCGTTCGAGATCCTATGGCCGTCCTCGGCAAGATCAAGAACGCGGGAAGCGTATTTCTCGGTCCGTACACCCCCGTCGCCGCCGGAGATTATGCCTCTGGCACAAACCACGTCCTTCCCACCTCGGGGTATGCGAGGGTCTTCTCCGGCCTCAACGTCGACAGCTTCGTAAAGAAGATCACAGTGCAACAGATCTCAAAGGACGGGCTCAAGCTTCTATCCGACGCCATAACCATCCTCGCCGAGGCCGAGGGGCTATCGGCCCACGCCGAGTCGGTGAGAAAGAGGCTCGTCGAGAAGAAGCAGAACTGAGCCTCGGATCTCGATGATCAGAGGAGCTTTCGCGCCAGGGTGACCGGCTCCGCCGAGAGAGGGGCCGGATCAGCCTGGTGAGGGGAGAGGGGGGGGAGCTGCAGAAGGTTGCAGCTCTTCTTCACGCTTTTTTATCATCGTTTCCGTACAGCTCTACTTCTCCACCTTCTCCAGGTCGCTGGATAGGTCGCCGGTGAGGTCGACGCTGAAGAAGTCCCCCGCCGTCGGGAGGGCCATGAATATGTTGGGGGTCAGGTCCAGCTCCACTTCGGCCCCGTCGAGAGCGAGGTCGAGGATGTGGCCGCCCGCCTTCCTGTCGTCGGTGATGAAGTGGAGGTGGTAGCAGGGGACGTTGATCCCGTCGACGAACTCGGGTGACCAGAACCCGACGACAGTCCCGGAGGCGTTCTCAAACTCGAAGACCGTCTGGTTGGCGGTGACGTTGGCGAGGAGGGGGTAGGGCTTCTCCTGGGCGGGAACGCTTCTCGTCTTGACGTAGGGGAACGTTCCGTCTATCCTGATGGCGTAGAATACGTTCTTCGAGGGGAAGTTCCCTTCGAGGATCTCTTTTAGCTCGGAGAAATTTGCCTCTTCGACCAGGACCGTCTGGTCGGGCTCGAAGAAGGTGACGGTGGCGAAGGGGGTCGTGACCTCGTCGGGGACGACGTAGGCATTGCCGTCGACCTTCACCTGGAGGCAGACGCCGTCGACGACTACCATCTCGCCTTCGAGCCGGTCGAATGTCCCGATCCCGAAGTCACCTCTCTCTTTAAGCTCGCCCACCGGGAGGATGCCGTCGTAGACGGCCAGGAGGAGGGCGTCGATCGTCGAGACCTGGAAGAGGACCTCCCGGTCCTGGTCGATAGTCGGGGCCGACGGGCTCGCGTCGTCGTAGTCGGCGGCGGCCGGGATTGTGGCGATGGCCGTCATGATCAAGGTCATCGCTGAAAACAGGGAATACATCTTTTCTCTCGTGGGGATCACATCCAAAGAGGATGATGGCGGCATTGTCGTTTCGCCATCTGCAAAATAGCTCAGCATCAGAAGAGAAATAAGTTTATCTGCCGCGGGATAGACGCGGCAGTCTCCGACGGTGGAGAAGAATGTATCCTTACGATGTGATCATCCACGTTGCGGCTATCCCTCCGAGCCGACATCCGGCTCGATCCCGTCGGCGTCACATGATGTGAACTTGGTGTACCCCACCTCGCAGCTCTCGTTCACCGTCTCGTTTGAGATCTCCTCTCCGGCACCCGCTCCCGAATCTGAGACCGCAGGCTCCGACTCCGACGACTTCTCTGTGCATCCGGTGAAGGCGACCAGGGCCAAAGCCAGCATCACCAGAAAAAGCGCATTGATTGATCTCTTGATGACAATTCCTCCACCCTCTTCTTTGAACTTTTCTGGCGAAGAAGGTTTTGGTCCCGTATTTGGAGACCGGCCTCAAAACGGCTTCGAAACGGCTTTATCGAAGGGGCGATCACCCCTGATCGCACGATCACGACGGCGAGGCGCCGCCTCGCTGAAGGTACAACTTCAAGGATGGTTTTCATCTTGAGAGAATATCTGCTGGGAAACGTCGCCATCGCCAAAGGTATCCTGGAGGCGGGGGCCGGAGTGGTCTCGGGCTACCCCGGAACCCCCTCCTCCGAGATCGTGGACTATCTCGCTCCTCTCGCCAGGGAGCAGGGGGTCCACGTCGAATGGTCTGTGAACGAGAAGGTGGCCATGGAGGTGGCGATCGGAGCCTCCTGGACGGGGACCCGGTCCGCCGTCACCATGAAGCACGTGGGCCTGAACGTCGCTGCAGACCCCTTCATGACCCTCGCCTACCTGGGCGTCGGGGGAGGGATGGTGGTGATCTCCGCCGACGACCCCTACTGCCACTCGTCCCAGAATGAGCAGGACTCTCGGCGGTATGCTGCGTTCGCCCGGGTCCCCTGCCTTGACCCCGCCGACCCCCAGGAGGCGAGGGACATGACCCTCCGGGCTTTCGCATTATCCGAGGAGTTCGGCGTTCCGGTGATGCTGAGGCCCACCACCAGGGTCTCTCACGCCAGAGCCGACGTCCTGGTCGGGACTCCGACAGAGAGGCTGGCTGGCCCGCAATTCGAGAAGAACCCGGCGAGGAGGGTCGCCCTCCCCGTCCACGCACGGCCGCTGCACGTCGAGCTTCTGAATAAGCAGGCTGGGATCGAGGCGGCCCTCGAAAAAGAGGCGTGGAACCGGTCCGTCGTGAGGAGTGAGGTCGGAGTGATCGCCTCGGGGATCTCCGGCCTCTACGCCGAGGAGGCGATCGCCGGAATGGAGGCCGAGGTCTCCCTCCTGAGGATCGGGACCTACCCGATCTCCAGGAAGGTCGTCGGAGACTTCCTCGAAAAAGTCAGTCGAGTCCTGGTGGTCGAGGAGATGGACCCCATCGTCGAGGAGTTCGTCGAGATGGTGGCAAAGGAGAGGAACCCCGACGTCGAGATCCTGGGGAAGAGGTCGGGGCACGTTCCGGGCGTCGGCGAGCTCGACCCCCTCACCGTTCGAGACGCCATAGCCAAAATGATGGGGCTGCCACCAAGGGCGGCCCCGACGATGAGCCCCCAGGTCCTATCGATCTTGCCGCCGAGGCCCCCCGCCCTCTGTCCGGGCTGCAGCCATCGGGCGACCTACTACGCCATGAGGAAGGCCTTCGGGAAGGACGCGGTCTATCCGAACGACATCGGCTGTTACACCATGGGGGTCGGGATGGGGACCGTCGACACCTGCCTCTGCATGGGGGCGAGCATCACCGTCGGGGCCGGGATCAGGTTCGGGGGCGAGGAGAGGCCGATATGCGCCGTCCTCGGCGATTCGACCTTCCTTCACTCCGGCCTCACCGGCCTTCTCAACGCCGCCTACAACGGGGCACGGATGACGGTTGCGATCCTCGACAACTCCATCACCGCCATGACCGGCCACCAGCCCAATCCCGGAGCGGGAGAGACCGCCTCCGGCGAGTCGTCGCCCCCCATCTCCCTGGAGGATATCTGTCGGTCCCTGGGCGCGGGACTCATCGAGACCGCCGACCCCTACGACCTCGATTCGACGATCGAGACCTTCGAGCGGGCGCGGGACCATCCCGGCCTCTCGGTGGTGGTGGCCAAGAGGGCCTGCGTCATCAGCGAGATCAGGTCCGGGTTCCGGCGGCCGAGGCTAAAGATAGACGAGGAGAAGTGCGGCGGGTGCAAGATCTGCGTCAATTTCGGCTGTCCCGCCATCGAGTTCGACGGGAAGGTGGCAAAGATAAACGCCCTCTGCTCGGGGTGCGGGGTCTGCGCTGCAATATGCCCACAGAAGGCGATCGAGGTGGTGAAATGAGAACTTCTGAGTGCGACGTCGTCGTCGTCGGGGTCGGCGGCCAGGGGGTTATCCTGATATCCGAGATCATCGGCAGGGCCGCCATGCTGGCGGGGCTCTCGGTCCGGGGGGTCGAGACCCACGGGATGGCCCAGAGGGGCGGAAGCGTCCTAAACCACATCAGGGTCGGTTGCAGCTACAGCGCCATGATATCTCCGGGCAGCGCGGACGTCCTCCTCGCCATGGAGCCGGCGGAGGCTCTGAGGTACGCTCACTATCTCTCGCCGGAAGGGGTAGCTCTGGTGAACACGCGGCCGGTGATGCCCGTCACCGTCACCACGGGCCAGGCATCATATCCCTCCATCGAGGAGATCCTCGCCCCCCTGAGAGAGGTTGCCTGCGAGGTGAAGGCGATGGACGCGACGGGTCTTGCGGCGAAGGCGGGAAGCCCCCAGGCGACGAACGTGGTGATGCTGGGAGCTCTCGCCGGATACCTTCCCATCGAGGAGGCGACCCTCCAGCAAGCTCTCTCGGAGACGGTTCCGGCGCGGTTCCTGGAGATCAACAGGAAGGCGTTCGAACTTGGAAAAATTGAAGTAGAATAGGCAACATCTCTCAGCTCATGGCCGAAGAGAAGAAGGAGACCGGGAAGAAAGGGAAGAAGGAGAAGAAGGAGAAGTCAGGAGCCGTCCCTCTGGGCGAGACCGAGGCGATCGACGCCCTGGCAGAGCCCCAGGTTCCGGAGAACCTGCCCGACGCCACCTGGACCGTCGAGAAGCTCGCCGAGGTCGTGGCCAAGGAGGGCAACATGCTCGTTCGGGCGAACGCCGTCAACGCCCTCGCCAAGAAGGGCGGGCCTGAGGTGGTGGAGCCCCTGGTCCAGGCCCTCAAGGACCCTGAGGACGTCGTCAAGGCGAACGCCATGGTGGGGCTTGCCGCCATGGGAAGAGATCTGGTCCAGGAGAGGATGGCGGAGCTGATCCTGGACAGGGAGACGAACGAGGAGATCAGGGGCGGCGCCGCCTGGGTCCTCGGCGAGATGATGGACGAGAAGTCTCTTGAGATCCTGAAGAGGGCGGCCGAGGAGGACGAGAGCGCCTTCGTCCGGGTTCACGCAAAGGCCTCGATCCTCGCTCACGAGCAGCCTATTGAGAAGAAGTAGAGACGATTTTGGGCGGGGTCTTTTGCCCTGGGGCTGCGGGCTCCGGCGCCCCCTCCCCCTCACACCACCACCCACCTCGCCAAACGCTGAAGAAAACCGTTCATTTTTCAAGCCCATGAAAATATCGGTCATCCTCGGCCATCCCGATCCCGGAAGCTTCAACCACGCCATAGCGGAGGCGGCGGTCGACGCGCTGAAGGAAAACGGCCACGACGTCTCATTCCACGACCTCTACGCCGAGAAGTTCGATCCGATCCTCCCTGGCCCCGAGATCCCCAGGGGCGCCGTCGTCGATCCCGCCATAAAGAATCACTGCGACGAGATCGCGGCCGCCGAGGGGATCGTCATCGTCCATCCCAACTGGTGGGGGCAGCCTCCGGCGATCCTGAAGGGCTGGGTCGACCGAGTCATACGCCCCGGCGTCGCCTAAGAGTTTCTGGAGGGGGACGGCGGCGAGGGCGTCCCCGTCGGCCTCCTGAAGGCGAAGTGCGCCCTCGTCTTCAACACCGCCAACACCCCGGAGGAGCGGGAGCTTGCTGCCTTCGGCGATCCGCTGGAGACGCTCTGGAAAAACTGCATCTTCGGCCTCTGCGGCGTCGGCGAAGTCTATCGAAGGACCTTTTCTGTGGTGGTGACCAGCACGCCGAAGGAGAGGCAGGGGTGGCTCGCTGAGGTGCGGGAGATCGTAGAGAGGAGTTATCCGCCTCAATTTCACATTAAGCCGTAATAAATTTATATCAGGTGACTATTTGAGAATACGTGATCGACGAAATAATCAAT
>JAXGJB010000007.1:0-84769 GCA_040770465.1 Methanothrix sp.
GGGAGCAGAAGCTCGTATCTTCAGGAGCACGGGATTCGAGCAGGATTTTAGCGGAGTAAGGGTGGCCGCTTTGCCGGGTGAGATCCAGACAGAAATAGACCGGCCCACCATCACAGCATCACCTGTTCCAGAAAGCGGAGCCAAAACGCCAAAGGAAGCCGGCAGATCATCGGCTTCAAGTCCCCATCCATTTACTGCTATTGCCTTACATGCATTCATGAGATCAGAAGATTGCAGTGTACCTGCAGGTCAGCATGGCGCATCTAAAGTGATGCGCTTTGCAGTTAGCGATTTCAGGGGCCGCCCTGTAAGGAGCAGCATGGTGATAGATGAGCGCCTCAGTAGGATCGAAGGGCCTGAAAGTCTATATAGGCTGCTTACGCCGATTTCAAATACCTCCGAGCACGGGATCTTCAACGACTGCTACCGCCTTTATCAGCCCGCGCCGCTGCCCAACGATCTGCGCCTGAAGGTGGAGCAAAACCACCTCGTGGATGGCGAGGTGATAAGCAAGAACCACATCACGTACACCCCCAACAGCATCCTGGTGTGCAATTTTCCGCGACCGGCCGGGCAGCGCGATTTCGAGGCGAGCTGCAGGACATATTAGATTGCGCCTGTAGTATCCGGCATCTCCGAAATCGTAACCAGTGCGCGTTCTTTCATGTTTGTAAGATTCTTAGGAGGGCAAAATTGAACATGACCACATTTCCCGGATCCCCGCGCCTGATCAAGGGCGCCATAATCGGGCTCGATCCCGTGAACCCGCTGGCGAGCGTGATAGTATTTCAGTACAACCCGGACACCATGACCCGGCGTATCGAAGCGCGCTCCATGGGAGGAGAGGGCGGAGAGAGATCCGAGGCCTTCCGCCTCACCGGTCCTCCCAAGGAGAACATCACTCTGAATATCGAGCTGGACGCGACAGATCAGCTGGAGGAGGCTCACCCCGTGGCTGTAGCTTCGGGGGTGAGTCCAGCTCTATCCGCTCTGGAGATGCTGATCTATCCCAAAAGCGCCGCCGTGATATCCAATGCCGCTCTGGCTCAGATCGGCAACATCGAGATGATACCGCCAGAGGCACCTCTCACACTGTTCGTCTGGGGGCCCCGCGTCCTGCCGGTGAGAATAACCGGCGTCAGCATCACCGAGGAGGCGTATGACACTCTCTTGAACCCCATCCGAGCCAAGGTGGACCTGAGCCTTTACGTGCTCAGCTACGCAGACCTGAAGCTGACCCACCCCGGCTACAGCCTCTTCCTCGCCTACCAGATCACAAAAGAGGTTATTGCCACTACAAATGTCTTCAACAGCGTCCAGAACATAGGCGCATCCCTGAAGCTTTTCTGAGGTGAAGATATGTTCTCCCCTACCAGTCGTTATTATGGAATCGAGACCGCCGTTCTCAAGACTTCAGACGGAAAGGAGATCGCCTACTTGCGGCGCCGTTTCCTCCCCCCGGCAGAGATCGTGACGGTCATGGCCGAGCATTTGGTAACTGAAGGAGAGAGGCTGGACAACATTACCGCCCGTTATCTCGTCGATCCCGAGCAGTTCTGGAGGCTATGCGACGCCAACAACGCCATGCGACCCGATGAGCTGACCGAAGTCATAGGCAGACGACTGATGATCCCGCTGCCCCAGGGAGGCCAATAGGTGCCCGATCTTGGCGTGCGCCTTCAGATTCTTATCGGCCCTACTGTCCCTCTGCCAGCATCCTATTCCGTAGTGGATGCCCTGGTAGAGGTGGAGGTCGAGAACAATGACAGAGACTTCGACGGGTTCAAGCTCACCTTCAACCTGGGCAAGGACTCTCTTCTCGACTATGGCCTGCTGCAGAGGGGAGAACTCGATCCACCCAGCCGTGCGATAATAGTCGCCATAATCAACGGACTGCCCCAGGTGCTGATCGATGGATTCATCACCAGACACGAGTTCGCTCCCAGCAACCAGCCTGGAGAGTCCAGGCTTTTGGTCTACGGCAAAGACATCACCATGAAGCTCGATCTGGAAGAGAAGAATGAGCCCTATCCCAACCAGTCCGACTCGCTCATCGCCAAAAGGATCCTGACCTCACCCCCATATGCCGCCCTTGGATTGATGCCCCAGGTCACCTCCACCACAGATGTGCCCGTAGAGGTGGAGCGGGTCCCATCGCAGCAGGGAACCGATCTCGCCTTCCTGCGAGAGCTGGCGAGCCGTAACGGCTTCGTCTTCTACATCGAGCCCACAACCGTTCCCGGAGTAAACACCGCCTACTGGGGGCCGGATAACCGGCTGGGCATCCCTCAACCTGCACTCACCATGAACATGGGCTCTGAAACGAATGTGGACACCCCCATCAACTTCAGCTACGATGCCCTGGGACCAGAAGAGCCTCAGATAACCATCGTAGAACCATTGACGAAGCTTGCCATTCCCATCCCCCTGCCCGGGGGGCTTCGCCCGCCGCTGGCCAGAAATCCTGCCAGACCCCTGAGAAGGACTCTTCGCAGAGATACCGCCAACCTCAATCCTGCCCAGGCGGCCCTTCGAGGACTGGCTTCTCAGACCGGCTCATCCGATGCTGTCAATGCTAGCGGCGAGATCGATTCGCTGCGATACGGCCGGGCTCTGAAATCACGCCGGCTGGTGGGAGTGCGCGGCGTCGGCGAGAGCTATGACGGCAATTACTACGTGCAGACGGTCACCCATCGCATAAAGCAGGGCGAATACAGGCAGAGCTTCACCCTGGCGCGTGAAGGGCTCGGCACTCTAGTTCCTCTGGTGGTGGCATGACCAGACAATTCTTCGGCAAGTTCAGGGGCGTGGTCACAGATAACCGTGACCCACTCATGCTGGGCAGGATACGGGCCCGGGTGCAGGATGTCCTTGGTGAAAACGAGAGTGGTTGGGCACTTCCCAGCCTGCCCTATGCCGGCAACGGCGTGGGATTGTTCCTGGTCCCGCCTGTCGACGCCTCGGTCTGGATAGAGTTCGAGCACGGAGACCCGGACTATCCAATCTGGACGGGATGCTTCTGGTCTCAGGGAGAGCTTCCGGCAACTCCCGCCGTGGCGGAGATGAAAGTTCTCAAGACCGACGCCGGAACCATCACCATCAACGACCTTCCGGGAGCTGGCGGCATAACCATAGAGACGACTGCGGGCATGAAGATCGTGATCGATATGACGGGTATTGAGATTAACAACGGCATGGGGGGGAGCATCAAGCTCAACGGACCCAAGGTATCCATAAACGAAGGCGCCCTGGAGGTTTTATGATGCCCGGTTTTCTTCTTCACGAAGGAGCTGTGGTTTTATGTATGCATGCAGGTCAGGCGAAGCCGATGGTGACAAACCCCAGAGTTAAGGTGAGTGGCAGGGCTACAGTAACCCAGACAAGTATTTACTCGGTGACAGGATGCACCCTTCCCCCGCCTTCAGTGGCCAATGGGCCGTGCGTCACCGCCCAGTGGATCAGTGCCGCAACAAGGGTCAGCTCCGGCGGGATTCCTTTACTTCTGCAGGATAGTCAGGCCATCTGTGCTCCCACGGGCACTGGACTGAATATAGTCATAACTCAGTTTCGCGTCAGGGGGATTTGATGAATATCGATTATCCATATCAGTTCTCCGGTCTGGGAAAAACCGCCCTCACAGAAGACGAGGATCACATCCGCGACATGATAGAACAGTTCCTCTTCACCAGCCCCGGTGAACGGGTGAACCGACCGGATTTCGGCAGCGGACTATTGCAGATGGTCTTCGCCCCCAACAGCCAGGAGCTGGCGGCCGCCCTTCAGTTCACCATCCAGGCCGGACTGCAAAGATGGCTCGGCGACCTGATCGAGGTCCACTCTGTACGGGTGGAGAGCGAGGATGCAACACTGCGAGTTCTTGTGCAGTATCTGGTCCGCAGAACCGGAGAGCAACGCACGGCGACACTGGAAAGAGGTGGCCTCCAATGAAAGTGCCGGAAATAAAGTGTCAGGAAGATATGCGCCGCAAATCTGTTCGCGCGATGCAGCTCAACGGCCTGGATCATCTGGATGAGAGCGAGAACCCCTTGAAGCTATACGTCTACTTCCTGGGAAAGCTGCCGCCGGATTTGACGGAAGAAAACGCCATGGACCACGTGATCATCGATGGCGGCAAGCGTATTCGAGATTTAAGGATCGCAGATATCGACCTCGTCCACAGAGATGAGCCGGATCTGGACGACTACATGGTGGTCCATCTGGATAAACGGGGAGATTTTTCCACCTACACCCTCCGTTTGGTTGATCTGGAGGGGATCGATCCGCGATACGATCATCTGGACTTCAGCTTTCTGGCAGGCTGCCCCAGCGACCTGGACTGCAAGGAGAAGAGAATCTGTCCGCCTCCGAAACGCTCCGAGCCGGAGATCAGCTATCTTGCCAAGGATTATTCGAGCTTCCGCCAGCTTATCCTCGACCGCCTCTCCCTGATCATGCCCCAGTGGCAGGAACGGCATATTCCGGACATTGGAATAGCTCTGGCGGAGATTCTGGCCTATGCAGGAGACTACCTCAGCTACTACCAGGATGCTGTAGCCTCTGAGGCTTATCTGGATACCGCCCGGCAGCGCATCTCCGTTCGCCGACATGTCCGTCTGGTGGACTATCTTATGCACGAGGGCTGCAACTCCAGAACCTGGGTCTGTGTGGAGACCGAGGACCGCACCAGACTCGAGCCGGAAGACTATTTCTTGGCGCCGACCGGAACTGCTCTTCCGATCCCTGGCAATTCTCTGACCGAAGAAGAGCTCATGAGAGTTCCTCCTGACGAGTATCTAGTCTTTGAGCCGCTGGTAAAAGAGTCCAGGGAATTTTATAAAGCTCACAACCGAATAGAGTTCTATACCTGGGGTGGAGAGGAATGCTGCCTGCTGAGAGGGGCGACTTCTGCCACCCTCAAGGACAGCTGGATCCAGGATGAAGAGACTGAAGAAACTGAAGAGATTTTGCCTGAGGAACAACAGCAGATTGAGCAGAAGCATCCAACTCCAACCCCTCCATCTGAAAAAGAGAGATGTCTGCATCTCATGGCCGGAGACGTGCTCATCTTTGAGGAGGTCAGGGGACCCAGTACCGGCAATCGTGCGGACGCAAATCCCAACCACCGCCATGCTGTGCGCCTGACCAGGGTTATGCCCGGCGTGGACGATCTGACCTGCCAGCCGATCGTGAACATAGAATGGGCTCCTGAAGATGCCCTGCCTTTCACGCTATGCATCTCGTCACTCGGCTCGCCCCCGAAATGCGAGCTTCTGGATGACGTCAGCGTGGCCAGGGGCAACGCGGTCCTGGTCGATTACGGCAAAACAACGGATCCCGAATCCATCAACGTGCCAGAAGGCGAGGAGGTGTCAGCGGGCTGCAGGGGAATAGGAGAGCCGAACGAGAGCGTCATCAAGACGGAGATGTTCCGTCCCCGGCTCCAGTTATTCCCAGTTACGCATGCAGTTGCTTTTCCGGAGCCGTCAGATGCCAGCCAGGTCCAGGCCAGGACGCTGACCGGGCTTTTAGATCGGGTCCTGTCCGGGGCTGAAGAGCTCTGGAGGAAGGCCAGATCGGGGATCTGCCTCTCAGAAGAGGAGATCGCCCAGGTGAGACGCATCTTCGGATCCAGGGCGCTTGATGATGTCGATCTTCGGATAGATAAGACGTACAAAAGGCTTGATGATGTCGATCTTCAGATAGATAAGACTTACAAAAGTAATGATCCAGCCTGCAAGAAGCAGGCACGGTCCCTGAAAAAGCTGCTTGATTCCGAGGAGACGTATCTCGCCGGGAAACGAAGGCGAGTGGATCTGCTGGCGAAAAGGGCCAGCTCCGGATATGTTATGGGAATCGCTGAGGCAAAAGAGATAGAAGCGATGTTCGGCGAAAGCTATGCCCTCGAGCTGGAACGCTCCTATAATCACATATCCGCCAGGCTTTCCATCGGCCAGGATCCGAGATATGCCGGGCCCTGTATAAGCCTCAAGGAGAAGGAGACGGGAGCGGCATGGACGGCCGAACGCGATCTTCTGGCAAGCGGGCCTTTAGATCGCCATTTTGTAGCTGAGATAGAGAATGATGGCCATGCTGTTCTTCGCTTTGGTGATGGCCATATGGGGGAGGCGCCCCTTCCAGGAGTTGAGATGGAGGCCGTTTACAGAGTGGGCAACGGCCCGAGGGGAAATGTGGGCCCGGAGGCGATATCATACCTGGTCTTCCATATCCCCGGCCGGGACGGAATCGAGAGGATCCGAAATCCTCTGCCTGCGGTGGGCGGCACAGATCCTGAGCCGCTTATCGATGTCAAGCTCCTTGCTCCGGGAGCCATCCGCAAGGATCTGCAACGAGCCATCACCGCCGATGATTATGCCCTGCTCGTGGAGAGAGACTTTGAGGACCGAGTTCAGAGAGCCGCCGCCCAGATGCGCTGGAATGGGAGCTGGTATGAGGTGCATGTGGCGGTCGATCCCCGGCAGACGACAGAAATAGACGAGGGACTGCTCGATGAAGTGGCAGGAAGGCTGCAGCGATACCGCCGCATCGGCCATAACCTGGCGGTAAGGCCGGCGGAGTATGTCCCTCTGGATATTGAGATGATCGTATGCGTCCAAGACGATCATCATCGTGGCCAGGTGAAAGCCGATCTTCTGGATGTGTTCAGCAATCGCACCCTGCCTGATGGGAGATTGGGTCTCTTCCACCCCGACAATCTGACTTTTTCCAATGGCATACGCCTGAGCAATCTTGTGGCCACAGCCCAGGCGGTTTCTGGAGTAAAGACCGTTATGGTCACCAAACTTGAGAGGCTCTTCCAAGGGCCTGAACACGAGATTGAGAATGGGATCCTGCCCATAGGTCCTATGGAGGTGGCGAGGCTGGACAATGATCCCAGCTTCCCGGAGAATGGCAGACTGGCGTTGCTTATGCGAGGTGGAATATGAAAGACATTTGTGGATGCTGCGAGGGTCTGGAGAAGGCGGTCCCATTGAGCACTGCCAACAGACCGTATCTTGATGCCCTCTCCTATCGGGTGGGCACGCACGCCACTTTCCTGGAGACGATGGTGGCCAATCTCACTGACCACAGCCTGGATATCCTTTCAAATACGGGAGAACGGATCCGACCTCTGCAAGAGCTGACCGTTCGCGGCTCAGATGATCCCTCTATTGCCATCCTGGATGCATGGGCGGTTGTGGCCGATGTGCTCACGTTCTATCAGGAAAGGATAGCCAATGAAGGATACCTGCGCACGGCCACCGAACGCCGCTCCATTCTGGAGCTGGCAAAGCTCGTGGGCTACAGTCTGCGACCGGGAGTGTCGGCCAGCGTCTTTCTGGCCTTCAATCTGGAGAAGGGCTACAACCTGACGATAGATCCGGGGATGAGGGTCCAGACCCTGCCGGGTCCCGGAGAGCTGCCCCAGTCCTTTGAGACATCCGAGCCCCTGGAGGCAAGGGAGGTGTGGAATAGTCTTGGGGTGAGGACGACAAAACCTCAGTATATCAACCGGATCAACGCCGACCCTGAAGAAGCGGGTATGGAGGCCATCAACAAGGTCTTCCTGAGCGGGATATCTGCCAGCCTTAATCCTAACGATCCTCTCCTGATGGTCTTTGATCCGATCATTCCTATTGCGGTCTTCAGGCAGGTCGAATCGGCGGAGCTGCAGCCGGCAAAGAACAGGACGATGGTCAAGCTCCAGACTCCTGCTGGCGAAGGGGAACAAAAGATATCTTCCGTAAGCCCGGACGATCTATCAGTCCCTCTATCCAAACCCGTATCGAGGCTCCAGACTCCTGCTGGCGAAGGGGAACAAGGGATATCTATCGTAAGCCTGGATGATCTTGATCTATTGGCCTCTCTATCCAAACCCGCATCGAGGCCGCCTGCAACACCCAGGCGGCTCGCAAGAAGCATCGAGCAATCATTTGGCTCTGCATCGGATATAGGACCCCAGCTCCTGACGGCGCTGAACCTCCCCCTGAAGCATAACCTTTACGCTGCCTGGGTGGGTGCCAAGGTCGTCGAAGATTCGGATATGAAGAGCCTGGATGCGTTAAGGGTAAAAGCCAGGCCCTTCGGCCACAATGCGCCTTTGAAGCCCATCTACGATGACGGGTGCGTCCCCATAGGCCATGAGGAGTGGCCTCTGACCGAGACCGTGACGGCCAGTGTGAGCATAACCGCATCCCAGATTGTCGTCGCTTCAAGTGGACTTGCAGCAAGAGCTGTTGCCAGCACCGTCAACATCGTCCCCGTCCCCGTCCTCTTCTCTGTCAAGCGGGGAGCTAAGATACAGAGCAGGCTCGTCTGGATGTCACCAGGAATGCTGCTGACAAATCCGACGATTAACCTTGGCGACGAAGTTGTCAGGATTACTCTGACCCCCGGCATTCGCTTCATCAATCTGCTGGAGGGCACATCCAACGTGGACGTCTATGCCAACGGGATCAAGGTCCTGGAGAACGTACCATTCGCCAGTGAGAAGATTGTGCTCCAATTCGTCCTGATGCCGCCCATTGATGGAACGGAATTAAAGCTTCAGGTAACGGAGGCAGGTGAATCGATCAAAAATTCGCTTATAACTCGAGATATAGCTATCGACGAGGGAAAAGCCTATACCATTGTTGCGCTGGGCAAGGATAAGAAAAGACGTCTGACGGTGCTGGCCGATGAACTGCCAGCTTCGGCCGACGAGGCAACCGTTCACTTCGTCCATGCATCCATTGGCACTCCTCAGGTTAATTTCTCCATAGACCGCGAGGGCAATGTGCTTGCGAGTGAAAAAGGGATATCTTTTGCCGGTTCTATAAGCATCATTACGTCGCCCGGCAAGGCCGATTGGACTATCGAAGAAACAAAAACGAAGGAGAATATTCACAATGGCAGTCTTGTTTTAGGCGCTGGAGGCATTTATATTGTTCTTCTAGCGCCAACGAGCGAAAATGATCATACTTCAGTCGCAATAAACGCTGACATCTCGCTCTCGGATAAGACTCCATTGCTGCTTAAATCCATCCTATCCATCGACTTTACAGCGCTCGAGCGAAAATTCAAACTCTCGCTGGAAAAGGGCACGAATGATTATCCATTAGTGAACGTTCGAGTTCTCTCTGGCGGTGCTACGATATTGAGGGACAGCCTCAGCGTCCAAGATATCCTGGAGAGATCGATCGGTGGCCACAGGATCAGGGTGGAGTATTATTCACCGAATTGTCTGATATCCGATGAGTCACCCATCCCCTTATCCCAGGATCAGAAGTATATCGTAGCTCTGGAATCAAAGTTTGATGAGATACTGCCCGGAAGCCTGGCGGTGATAGAAAAGGCAACGATCAGACCACCCGAAGTCGAACGAACCATAGCCAGGGTTCTGGAAGTCCAGACGGTATCAAAGGCAGATTTCGGCATCACCGGCGACGTGACTCAGCTCATCCTCGATCGACCCTGGCTGACGGATTCGGACACAACCTTGGCCAGCCTTCGCAATACCGTTGTTTATGCCCAGAATGAACCCCTCGATATTTCAGACGAAGAGATCGATCCCGTTGAAGGAGCAGTGTGCGGCGACGCTATCGAGCTTGACGGCCTCTACGACGGACTGAAGTCAGGCCGGTGGCTGATAGTCTCGGGAGAGAGGACGGATGTACCGGCCACCAGCGGCGTCATGGCGAGCGAGCTCGCCATGCTCGCATCTGTCACCCAAGGGGTGCAGAATTTGCCTGAAGATGAAGATGACGGAGAAGATCAGCGCTATCTTCCAGGCGACAAAACTCATACCTTCATTAAGTTGGCAGAGAAGCTGGCTTACTGCTACAAGCTGGACACCGTCAAAATCTATGCTAATGTGGCCAAGGCCACCCACGGCGAGACGCGAAACGAAGTGCTGGGAAGCGGAGATGCGAGCCGTGATTTCCAGAAGTTCCAGCTCCGTCAGTCTCCATTGACCTATCTTGCAGCTGCCACTCCTGCAGGAGCGGAGAGCACTCTGCAGGTGAGGGTGGATGACTTGCTCTGGCACGAGATAGATAGCCTGGCGGAATCGGAGCCGACCGACCGAAGCTACATCACAGCTTCAGATGATGAGAGCAAGACAAAAGTCATTTTCGGCAACGGCGAGCGTGGATCTCGACTGCCTACCAGAGCCGAGAACGTCAGGGCAGTATATCGATCGGGCATAGGCAAACCCGGCAACGCCAGAGCAGGACAGATCAGCCTTCTGGCAACCCGCCCTCTGGGAGTGAAGAGCGTGATCAATCCCCTGCCCGCAACGGGCGGAGCCGATCGAGAGGATAGAGATCAGGCGCGGCGCAACGTGCCTCTGGCCGTCCTGGCACTCGACCGCCTGGTCTCGGTGCAGGACTATGCTGATTTTTCCCGTACCTTCGCGGGCATAGGAAAGGCGATGGCTGCCGAGCTCTCAGACGAGAGAAGACGGGTCGTCTTCATAACCATAGCTGGAACGGAGGATATACCCATCGATTATCATTCCGATCTGTACGTCAACCTCCTTTCGGCACTGCATAAGTTGGGGGACCCGCATCTTCAGATCCGGGTCGAGACAAGAGAGCTACTGCTGCTGGTCATTAGCGCCAAGGTTCGAGTGAAATCCGACTACCTCTGGGATAAGGTCGAGCCTTTGATCAAGGCCGAGCTATTGGATACTTTCAGCTTCGAGCGCCGCGATCTGGGACAGGATGTCCTCCCCAGCGAGGTTATCGGCGCCATTCAAGGAGTCAAGGGCGTGGACTACGTGGATGTGGATGTGATCGCCGGGATACCTGAGAAGAAACTGGACGACGGGGTGAGAAGGATTCTGACGCCGGAAGAGATGCTGAGTGAGGTCAAAAAGGCGCTCGAAGAAGGCACAGGACCCCTGCACAGGGTTTCTGTGAACCTGGCTGGCAAAGAAGAGGATGGTCTTTTCCGGCCAGATCAGATCGCCTACCTCACACCTGACGTTCCTGATACATTGATTCTCACGGAGTTGAAAGAATGAGCCAATCCAAGGACCGTCTATATGATCTGCTTCCCGCGGTCTACCGTCAGCGAGATGCAGATCAGGGCTATCCCCTGAAGGCACTCCTCGAGGTGATCTCAGATCAGGTGAAGGTCGTGGAGGACGACATCACCGGCCTCTACGAAAACTGGTTCATCGAGACGTGTCAGGACTGGGCCGTACCCTATCTGGGGGATCTGATCGGCTATCGGCCGGTATCTCATGCCGGCGGGCCAGGAGATGCGACAAAGCCCGAAGGCGTCGAGCTCAACAGGATAATCTTTCCCAGAAGCGAGATCGCAAATACCATAAGATACCGGCGAAGAAAGGGCACTCTGGCTCTGCTAGAAGAGCTGGCCAAGAGCGCTTCTGGTTGGCCGGCCAGGGCGGTGGAGTTTTATCGGCTCCTCCGTGTAGCTCAGCATATCAACCACCAGCATCTGGATAGAGGCAGAACTGTTGACATGCGCTCAGGAGATGCCCTGGAACGTCTGGGGGGCCCCTTCGATGAGCTGGCTCATACTGTGGACGTGCGCCGAATAAAATCGCATCGTACACGCGGGAGGCACAACATCCCCAGCGTCGGAGTCTTCGTATGGAGGCTGAAGTCCTACCCCATCACGCAGGCTCCGGCGTACTACATGGATAGGGACCTGAACCACTTCACTTTCAGCGTTCTGGGGCTCGACACCAACCTCTTCACAAAGCCCGTCGAGGAGCCGAACCCCGTTCATATCGCCGATGAGACGAACGTCCCCACCATCATCAGGCGACGGGCCTTCGAGGAGAGGATGGAGGATTTCTATGGTGAGGGCAAGAGCCTCTGCATCTGGCGAGCCGATCTGGATCATCCGATTCCAATTGAGAACATAATTGCTGCTGATCTCAGCGATTGGTCTTATGCACCCCTGGGGGATGGTGTTGCCGTAGATCCCGAGCTCGGGCGAATAGCCCTATCCAGTTCTTTTTCTCAGGAAAATTCCGATGCTGGGATCTGGGTATCCTATCACTACGGATTCAGCGCCGATATGGGTGGCGGAGAGTATCCGAGAAAGCTGAGAAGGACTACCGGCCGGGAGATCTACCGGGTGGGCCCGTTTGAGAGCTTCCAGAAGATAAGCGATGCTCTGAATCAGTGGAAAGACGATAAAATTGAAGACGGGAAAAAGCGCGACGCCATCATAGAAATTGAGGATAGCGGCGCTTATGCGGAGAAGATCAAGATCACACTGGAATCAGGCGACCGGTTGGAGCTGAGGGCCGCCAACGGCAAAAGACCGGTCATCCGCCTATTGAACTGGGAGACAAATCGACCGGATTCTCTGAAGATCATCGGCACTGGCGGAGATGGAGGCCCCGCGTCCATAGTTCTGGATGGACTGGTCGTTACAGGAAGGGGCATAAAAGTAGCAGGAGAGCTTACAGAGGTCAAGATCCGTCATTGTACACTGGTTCCCGGCTGGATGCAGGAAGACGAACGTCAATCGCATAAGAGCGCGGCCCCGAGTCTTCGGCTAAAAAACACCACTGCCCGTCTATCAATCGAGAGCAGTATCCTTGGACCCGTATTGATCAATCAGGATGAGGTGCAGACAGATCCGCTTTCTGTCTCCATCACCGATAGCATACTGGACGCGACTGGTCCGGAAAAGAAGGCACTGGACGCTTCAGGATGTCCTGTGGCCTTTGCAAAGCTGACAGTCTTGAGGAGCACCATCTATGGCGAGACCCAGGTCAATTCCATCGATCTTGCTGAGAACTGCATATTCTTTGGCAAAGTAACAGTATGTCGCCGTCAGGAAGGATGTATGCGCTTCTGTTACCTCAGGCCCGGTTCCAGGACGCCGCGACGATATAACTGCCAGCCAGACCTCCTGGAGAATGCAGCAGAAGAGGAGATAAGAATCGACGCCGGAGAGCTGGGATCTGCCCTTTCGACCTTATCCGATGTCGAGCTGAAAGAAGAGATAAAGGCTGCAAAAGAGCGGGAGAGACGACGGGTTGTTCCCCAGTTCAACAGCACCCATTACGGCAGGCATGACTACTTCCAGCTGGCCGATTCCTTTGCTGAAGAGATAAAGAGGGGCGCAGACGACCAGTCAGAGATGGGAGCCTTCCACGACCTTTATCAACCCCAGAGGGAGGCGAACCTCTTGACCCGCATTGAAGAGTACACACCGGCAGGGGCAGATGTAGGAATCATTTTCGTGAACTTCTTGGAGGAGAAATATGAAAGGCGAGTTTAGGGGAGATTTTTCACGAGACACCTTCGATCCGAGCAGGCACTTTTTGCGGGTGCTGATGCAGCAGGGAAGGGTCAGCCTGGACGCAGACTGGAACGAGCAGACTGACATACTGCTGCATTATATGCAGACTCTGGCTGAGGATCTCATAGGGCCGTTTGCAGGACCTGAAGACGAAGTAGAACGGGGATTCGGCATAACTGCAACCCCATCCAAGAGCTTCACCATCAGTCAAGGCCGATATTACGTCGACGGCATCCTCTGTGAGAACGAACCGGGAGACGACTCATGCAACTCGGGGGACAAAGCCGAAATCGAATACTACAGCCAGCCGTACTTTCCTCGATCGGGCGAAAAGAGCGATTTCGAGACCAGCGATCTGCCCTTGCTGGTTTACCTTGACGTCTGGGAGCGGCATATCAGCTTCATCGAGGACGACCACATAAGGGAGAAGGCTCTGGGAGTGGCGGATACGGCGAGCAGGTCCAAGGTGGTCTGGCAGGTCAAAGCGCTGAAGTTAGCCAGCGACGAGATACTGAGCAAATTTATTAAGATATCTAGAGCGAAGACGCATTGTGAATCCATCAGGCAAAATTGGAGCGTGATTGTGGAGAATCTGCTGCAAAATCCCCATCGAGGCTGTCTCAGGGCGAAGGCAAAGGAGACGGACGAGGTGCCAACTGATCCCTGCATAGCTCCTCCCGGATCGAGTTACAGGGGAGAAGAGAACCAGCTATACCGGGTGGAGGTTCACCGAGGCGGATTTGCCCGGAATGCAGACATCAAGGATGATTCCAAACAGTCTGCCACATTCAAGTGGTCTCGCGACAACGGCACCGTTGCCTTCCCCATCATCTCCAAGTTGGGCAATAAAGTGATGCTTGAGCACCTGGGGAGAGACGACCGGCTGAGCCTGAAGAAGGACGACTGGGTGGAGGTGCTCGATGACGACTATACGCTGCAGATCCTATCCAGGCCTTCTCCGTTGTCCAAAGCTCGGCCTCTGGTCCAGATTGATAATGTGGACAGGACGGAGATGACGGTGACCCTCAGGCTGCAGGACAGCTCAAAATTGCCTGACTATGCGGAAGACGACCCAAAAATTCATCCGCTGCTCCGCCGCTGGGATCATGAGAGGGGCGATCCAGCAGAGCAAGATGAGCCTGTGCTGGCAGAAGACGATGGAGCTCTCTATGTTGATGAAGGCAAATGGCTCACGCTGGAGGACGGGGTCCAGATCCTGTTCGAATCAAGCGAGTCCGTTCAAAGCTATCAGAGGGGCGACTTTTGGCTGATCCCAGCGCGAACTGCCATCGGAGATGTAGAATGGCCGAAAGATTCGGAAGGGGCGGCATCAGCTCTTCCTCCTCGAGGAATCGATCATCACTATGCTCCTCTGGCGGTCATTGATAAAGACAGTTCCGAGAAGGAAAATTGGGTGGTGCAGGAGGACTGCCGCTGTTCAATAGTCAGAGCATTATCCTGCGGAAGCGTAGCGAAGGAGAAAAAAGCCAGGTAGCATCATAGAATAGCCATCGCCCGAGATTGAGAATCCCGGGCTCCATCCCTTTTTCCAAACCCAGCTTTTTTTCATCGGAATAAAGATGATGAGGAAAGGCGAGGAGAAGGTGGAGAGTAGTGAGGGGGAAGAGGGTGAGAGAGGAGGAAACGGAGACATATTGCGCCCCTGGATACCATCGAAAAATTTATTTGGGTTTGAACTCGAATAATAGATGGTTATTATCGCAAGCCATCTAATCGGAAGACGTTTACATCGAGGTGGATTGAATATGATAAAAAATATTCGGGCGTTATCAGTATTGGCGCTGATGCTGATACCACTGGCGACGCTGCCCACAGCCTGCTGCGTAGGAGGGGACGGGGACCCGGAAATGGAGTTCGGCCAGACATATGAAGGAGAGATGGCCTATCTAGAGCTCGATTTTTGGAACCTTTATGTAGCCGGGCCGGGAACTGTGACGATAGATATGGACGTCCAACCTGGATTAAAGGGTTTAATAGTGCTCTATCCTCCAGGTTATCTGATCACCGTTCCAGCTCCAACATTCGCCGAAGCGCCAATGGGTGCCGACGTCACCCTGACGACGTACATATCCGAGCCGGGATGGTGTGATATTACGTTGCAGTACATCGACTATGACGAAGATATTATAGACAGGTCCTCCGAATATCCGTACACCATAAGGCCCATGTTTGCCGCTTAGTGAAAAGTCGAACCTCCGATCCCCAAGTCTGAGTTCAACGTTCTGGTGAGCTCGCCGTGATTCACCGAAAACATACATATCCACCATCCACAAACCTGAGTAGATAATGACGAACTTCAAGGTCCTTCTGGAGGGCGCCTGGCTGGTCAAGGACGTCAAATCCACCGATGACGCCATCGGGGTCGCGATATCGGAGGCCGGAAAGAGGCTGAACAATAAGAAGCTCGACTTCGTGGAGGTGGAGGTGGGCCAGACGATCTGTCCCGCCTGCGGCGAGTCCCTCGACGGCGTCTTCATGGTGGCAGGAACGGCCCTCGTCGGCCTCCTCTTCGAGATCAAGGTCTACGATGCCGAGAACGAGGAGCACGCCTTCCGGATCGCGAAGTCGACGGTCGGAAGGGCTCTGGGCGCCGTCCCCCTCAGGTTCGTGGAGGCGGAGGAGATCGAGGGTGGCCGGACCGGAAAGCCGGTGAGGTCGCGGTGACTCCAGAATAGAAACCCGGGCTTGAAATTGAGGGCGAAGATTCTGAGCTTCAGCTCCGAAGCTTCTCCCACTTCGCCACCTTGCCCCTGATTATCTCTCTGCTCTTTTGGGCGTCGGTGACGATCAGCTCGTCCTGTATCCATCTCGGGAGGAAGGAGAGAACGCCGCCCCGGCCCCCCTCTCTGAACCGCCGGTCGCAGAAGAGGATCACCCCCCGCTCCGAGGCGTCCCTGATCACCCTTCCTGCGGCCTGCAGACCCCGATTTATCGCCGGGAGGGTGTAGGCGATGAGCATCCCTCTATTCTGGCCGTACTTCCTGACGTAGTACTGATTTACCTCCCTCTGGATCTCGTTATAGAAGCCCAGGGGCAGGCCGACGACGGCGACGCCGTTCAGAGCCTCGCCCTTGTAGTCGATCCCCTCGGCGAGCTTCCCTCCGGAGACGCCGAGGAGGACCGCCCCCCTCCTCTTTCCCGCCCTGAAAAAGTCGTCCAGAAGGGCGGGGACGTCCTCGGCGGTTCTCGGCTCGGAGTAGAGCATCTTTCCCGCCCTCCTCGCCGCCGCCTTGCAGGTCGCCTCATACTGGTTCATCATCGAGTATGAGGTGAAGAAGACGGCGACGTTTCCGGGAACCTCCTCGATTATCGCCTCGATGTGCTCTGTGATCTCCCTTCTGTTCCCAGCCTCGTCCCTCTTCTCAAGCTGGGTTGTGGCGGTCTTGGCCACCATCAAAAGCCTGTTCTCCGCAGGAAAGGGGTTTGGAAGGCTGATCTTCTTCGCCCGGTCCTCCTCGCCCAGGATGTAGAGCTCGTAGGCGTCCAGGGGCGAGAGGGTGCCGCTGAGCATCACCGTCGCGTTGATGTTGTCGACGACCCTCCTCACCAGAGGGGCCGGGTCGATGTTGTTCACCTCAAGCCACGCCCTCTTCTTGTCGCCGGTTCCGGTGACGGTGATCTTCCTCTGGTAAGAGTCGTCTTTCTCTGCCATCTCCGCGTCGCCGAGAAAGAGAAGGACCTGAGCTAGGCTCGGCTCGATGTCGCCCTGCAGATTTTCGCGATCTCCCTCCGCCAGCTCCAGCTCCGCCACCATCACCGCCACCTCCGTCGCCGCCGAGAGGATCTCCTCCACGTCGTCGTACCCCCGATAGAGAAAACTGCGGAAGAGGTCGGCGTCAAGGAGCTCTTCGCCCTCCTGCATCCGGGACTGCCGGCTCTGGATGTACTTTCGAAGCCTCGGGAGGAGGGTCTTTATCACCTCCACCCCTTTCAGCCGCGAAGAGGCGTCGAAGGTGGACTCCTCGAGCCTCGACTGGCCCATCGACTCCTGATACTTCTCCACCTCCTTCTCGGCGAGGTCGATCATCCTCAAAGAGAGTACCCTCGAATTGAGGGCCCTGACGGCGTCGCCGAGGTTGTGGGCCTCGTCGACGAAGAGGGTCAACGACTCCCGGTCCAGCTCCAGCCAGTCGAAGATGATCTCCTGGAACTCGGGGCTGAATAGGTGAGAGTAGTTGAGGATCACGACGTCGCTCCCCTTGGCACAGAGGCTCATCACCTCGTAGGGGCAGACCTCCTTGCACTCCTTCTGGAACCGGTCGGGGGACCTGATCCCCCCCCTAAGCTCGTCCACCAGGTCCAGGACGAGCCCGGAGTGTCTGAAATGAGGCTTTCCGGAGAGCTCGAAGACCTCCCTTGTCATCATGTAGTAGGGGCAGAATGTCCTGTAGCCGGGAACGCTCTGGGGGAAGTTTCTGTCCTGAGAGGGGTCGTAGAACTTCCCACCCACCTCCCCAAGCCTCGATATCATCTTCCTCTTCGTCCATTCCCGGAGCCTCGCGCAGCCGGCGTAGACGCTCTCCCCGGCGAACTCGTCGGCGATGGGGCACATCTTCTGTTTGCCCACCATGTAGGTTATGGTGGGTCGGTGCCTGGTCTTGGACCAGATCTTCTCGATCTCGTCCAGGTAGACGTCTATCTGGCTTACCGTCCTCACCGCCACCGCTATCTTGGCGGGAGCTGCTGCCAGGGCCGCGGAGATGCAGCTGGTCTTGCCGCTGCCGGTGGGGGCGTCGATCATCAGGACCGCGTGATCCCCATCTCTCACCGTCCCGTAAACGTCGTCGAGCATGGCGTCCTGGTAGGGCCTCAGCGACTCGTAAGGGAAATAGTCCAGATACACGGGAGCTTGGTTTCAGCTTAAAGGTTTTAAATGCTATCCATCTCACCCTGGGCTCAGTCTGCGGCTCGTCAGAGGGGTCATCGACGAAAAAGGTTTAAATATAATAGCATTATATGATATTATGAGAGTAACATGAAACGTGCGATCGCCCTTTTGCTCGTTCTGATCACCGTCGTAGCCGTCCTGGCGACGGCCGGCTCAGCCTCGCCGACGTTCCAGGACGGGTTTGTCACCGGATTTCTCAACGTCAGCGGGGAAGGGGAGACCGAGATCGTGAACACGAATATGGATCGGGTGAAGGGGTTCACGAATACCGAGGTTCTCTACGGCAAGGGCATAATAGACTATTTCGCGACCGGTCGACTAAACCAGTCGGAAGGGGTTTCTCAGATAGACCGGAAGATTGAGTTTCCCAAGGGGCTTCTTGTAAACGTCCAGCATTTCGACTCTTCCCGGATCTTCAACGGGACGGGCCTGGACATATCCAACGTCAACGTCGTCTCGTCTTACTCCGGCATCGACCGCATGGTCATCGCCCCCAACTGCACCACCTTCGACGTCAAGAGCGAGTTCAACGGGATGTGGGACCTGGAGGCTTTCAGGTCGGATTTATATCGGAAGATCGATACCAAGACGATGCTGGACGGAAAGTTCGAGGTTGACAAGCAGCTGGTCTTCAACTGACCTCGACGTCGGGCCTGAGGAAGCTTCAAGGTCGCTTTTGCCCTCGCCCGGATGAGTTTTGAAGTTATGCTATCGGATGAAAGGGAGAATAATCATGGGATTGCTTAACCGCATGAGTACCGTTGTCAAGGCAAAGATGAACACCGTGATGGATAGGGTGGAAGATCCCAACGAGACCCTCGACTACTCTTACCAGAAGCAGCTGGAGCTTCTTCAGAACGTGAAACGAGGCGTTGCTGAGGTGACCACCTCCAAGAAGAGGCTGGAGCTTCAGAAGGCGAAGCTTGCCCAGAAGATGGATCAGCTCGACGTTCAGGCAAGAGAGGCGATAAAGTCCGACCGGGAGGACCTAGCCCGCCAGGCCCTCGAGCGGAAGGCCGCCCTGGCCGCCGAGGCTCAGAGCCTGGACCAGCAGATTGCAGACCTGGAAGGGGAACAGGCGAAGCTGGAGGCGACCGAGAGGAGGCTCTCCGCCAAGGTCGAGTCGTTCAGGGTGAAGAAGGAGACGATCAAGGCTCAGTACTCTGCCGCCGAGGCCCAGGTGAAGGTGACCGAGTCGTTGACCGGGATCAGCGAGGAGATGGCCGACGTCGGCCTTGCGGTCCAGAGGTCCGAGGACAAGATCGAGACGATGAAGGCGAGATCTCTGGCCCTCGACGAGCTGGTGGAGAAGGGGACCCTGGAGGAGTTCTCAGGCACCGACGACGTAGAGAAGGAGCTTGCCAAGATCCGGGCCAAGAGCGACGTTGAGGAGGACCTCGCTCGATTGAAGGAGGAGGAAGGGAGATGATAATCAGGATCATGGGCGAGGGGCAGTACAGGGTCTCAAGCTCCATCCTCGACGATCTGAACGTCATCGACAACAGGATCGTAGACCAGGTCACAAAAAACGACGAGGCGGGGTTCAAAGAAGAGCTGTCGAAGCTCATCTCAACGATCAAGGCAGAAGGCGAGCCCCTGGACCCGGCGGAGATCGTCGAGTCGGACATCATCGTGCCTCCGGGAGATCTGACCCTCGATGAGGCGAAGAGGGTCTTCAGCGGATGCGGCCTGATCGAGGATTAGGATTTGGATAGGATTAAAATCAATCGATTGATCTGATTGAGGATTCGGATAGGATTAGAGTCAACCGATTGATCTGATTGAGGATTCGATTCGGGATCGATTGGTCGGATTCGTCAAAATGTGAATGTCAGAGTGGTATCCCCCAGAGGGGGTACCACTTCTCCACGTCCTTCTCGATTGATAGCTCCGGCTCCATCACCGATCTGAGCTTGAACTCCAGAGAATTGTCTCTGTTATGCCCCTCGGCTGGAGCGAAGGGGTAGTAGGCGCCGCCCTTGAAGCTGTAGATCCAGTAGACGCGGCTTTCCTTTCCCCGGAACCGGTATATTGCGCAGAGGAGCTGCTCTCCAAAGCCGTGTTCGGCCATAGTCGTGCTCACCAGATGGACGTTTGCCACAAGGTCGTCGAAGTCGGGGTCTTCCAGGACCACCCAGAGGTAGCGGTACTCGTCCTTCTCGACCCTGTACCTCGTCCCCGTCTCCCGGGCGCTGTACTTGAGGAGCTCCTCGATCTCGGAGCGGGCGGCCTCGTACTTTGAGGACTCGATGGGCTTGAAGCAGATCCCGGCCGCGCCGTCGGGCGAGAGGCCGAGGTTCGCCTCCATGGTGATGCTGGCGGTGGATATGGCGAAGAGCCGGTCGAGCTTGGCCGTCGGAAGCTCGCTTTTTCCCAGGATCGAGTCAAGGATCTTAAGCTTCATTTAAGCCTCAATTCTAAATCTCAAACTCACGCCTTCTCCAGCTCCAGTTCGATCCTCTGGAGGGCTGCAATCCTCTTCTCCGTCGGTGGGTGAGTTGAGAGGAGGTTCATTATCGGCGAGCCCGAGATCGCCGGGATGATGAAGAAGGCGTTCATCCCCTCGGCCCTCCGCAGATCCTCCTTTGGTATCCTTGGCATCACCCCGCTGATCTTCATCAATGCCGACGCCAAATTCGATGGCTGGCCCGTGATCACCGCCGATCCCCTATCGGCAGCATACTCCCGGTACCGGGAGAGAGCCCTGATCAACAGGCTGCTGGCGATCCATACGACGACCGAGGCGAAGAAGGCGACCCATACGCTCCCCTTCTGCCTGTCGGATCCCCCGCCGCCGAAGTAAAGGGAGTATCGGACAATGTAGAAGGCGACCGTAGAAAGGAAGCTCGCGATCGTCATCACCATCACGTCCCTGTTCTTGACGTGGGTCAGCTCGTGGGCGAGGACCGCCTCCAGTTCCCCCTGGTTGAGCTGATGCCTGATACCCGTCGTCACCGCCACAACGGCGTTTCCGGGGTTTCTGCCGGTGGCGAAGGCGTTGGGCATCGGCGTGTTAACCACGGCTATCTTCGGCTTTGGAAGGTCGGCCATGGCGCAGAGCCTGGAGATCATCTGGTGGAGCTCCGGCTCCTCGCTCTCGGAGACGATCTTGGCCCTCATGCTCATGAGGACGAGCCTGTCGGAGAAGAAGTACTGGATGAGCATGAATATGCTGATGAAGGCGATCATCGCCGTCGGTCCCGCGCCCTGGCTTGCGAGTATCGCCAGAAATGCCAGGTAGACCAGGGCCAAGAGGAACATGGTGAAGAGCATCCTCGCCTCCAACCCCCTATCGTGCTGCCATCTTCTTTTCATGATCTATTGACACCTTGAGAGAAGCTTGATTTTGGGTTATATTGCTCTTCTGGGATTTAAGGGGTTTGTTGGGGCCTCGCCCGGGCGCTTGGGCCGGCCGCTCGGGAGAGAAGGATCGCCTTCTTTACTCTGATCAGAGCAGAAATCGGCTTCATGAGCCTCTGCGAAGAATCCCGCTTCACCCGCCGAGATATAGCCCCCGGACGTCGGCGTCCTCTAAGAGCGTCCTTCCGGGCCCTTCGTAGCGGTTCCGCCCCATCTCCAGGACGTATCCCCGGTCGCTTATGGCCAGCGCCTTCTTGGCGTTCTGCTCCACCATCATGATGGCGGTCCCCATCTCGTTGATCTCAACGACCTTCCCGAATACCTGATCCATCAGCTTCGGGGAGAGGGCGCTGGAGGGCTCGTCCAAAAGGAGGAGGGCGGGCTCGGCGATGAGGGCCCGGCCGATGGCCACCATCTTCTGCTCGCCGCCGCTCATCGTCCCCACCTTCTGGTCCATCCTGACCTCGATCTCCGGAAAGATCCGCAGGACCTCGTCCAGGTTCTTGTCCAGGAGATCCCCGTTCGTGAAAGCCCCCATCTCGAAGTTCTCCCGGGCGGTGAGGCTCGGGAATATGTTCCTCTCCTGGGGGACGTAGCCGATGCCCTTTCGGACGATCAGGTCGGGCCTCATCCCCGAGATCTCCTCGCCCCGAAAGACGACCCTCCCGCCCCGAAGCTTTGTGAGGCCGAAGACCGTCTTCATCAGGGTGCTCTTCCCCGCGCCGTTGGGGCCGATGACGGTCACAATCTCCCCCTCATCTATCCTCATAGAGACATTCTCCAGGATGTTGACGTCGGTGTACCCTGCAGATACGCTCTCAACCTCGAGAATATCCATCCCCCCTGCGGGCCGAACTTGCTCGGGCTGAAACCGAAGATGAGGATGAGATTAAAAATGATATTGAGGATGATATTGAGGATGATATTGAGGATGATATTGAGGATGATATTGAGGATGATATTGAGGATGATATTGAGGATGAGAGTAAGGATGAAATTGAGACCTCTTCAATGAGCATCGATTTATTGGGCATCGATCCCGCCTCCCAGATAAGCCTCCAATACCCGCTCGTCGGCCGTGACCTCCTCTGGGGTGCCAAAGGTCATGATCTCCCCCTTGTTCATGACGTAGACGGTGTCGCAGAGCTCCTTGACGTAGGGGATCCCGTGCTCGATGACCAGGAAGGTGACCCCTCCATCCCGGAGCTCTTTGATGTGGCCGAGGAGCTTCTTCGAGAGGGTGGGGTTGACCCCGGCGAAGGGCTCGTCGAGGAGGAGCATCTTCGGATCGGCCATCAGAGTCCTCGCCATGGCGAGAAGCTTCTTCTGGCCGCCTGAGAGGGCGCCGGCGTACTCGTCGGCCATCGTCCCCAGGCTGAAGAACTCCAGGAGATCGAGCGCCCGATCCCTCGTCTTCTCCTCCTCGGTCCGGACAGCCCCCCGGCGAAAAAAGACGTTCCATATCTTCTCACCCCTCTGGTTCTGAGAGGCGAGCATCATGTTATCGAGGACGGTCATCTTGTTCAGAGCTCTTGGGATCTGAAAGGTCCTGACAAGCCCCTTCCTCGCGATCCTGAAGCTTGGAACGCCAGCGATGCTCTTTCCCTGAAAGTGGACGTTTCCCGAATCGGGGACGAGGTCCCCTGTGATCATCTCAAATAGGGTGCTCTTGCCCGCCCCGTTGGGGCCGATGAGCCCCGATATCTCCCCCACTCCAACCGCAAGGCTGCAGTCGGCTACGGCCGTCATCCCGCCGAAGCTCTTGCTCACCCTTCCGACCTTCAGGATCTCAGCTCTCAAGGCTCAACTCCTCTTTTCTCCCCAGAATTCCCTGGGGTCGGCGGATCATCAGAAGAATCAGGGCGAGGCCGATGACCACCACCCTGAGGGCGCCCACCTGGGTCGGCTCCAGGGGGAGGTACCCCTGGATGAACCTCGTCCCGCTGAAGAAGAGCTGGAAGAGGATCGCTCCGAGAAGGACGCCCCTGTTGCTTCCGCTCCCCCCCACCATGATTATGATCCAGGCGTAGAAGGTCTCGATCGGCATGAAGGTGGTGGGGTTTATGAACTGCATGTAGAAGGCGAGGATCGATCCCGCGGCCGCCGCCATCATCGATCCCAGGACGAGGGACTGGACTTTGTAGCTGAAGACGTTCTTTCCCAGGGACGCCGAGACTCCTTCGTCATCCCTGATCGATTTCAGGGCCCGGCCCCAGGGCGACCCGATGAGATGCTCCTGGAAAAGATAGAGGCCAAAGACAACGATCAGCACCACCACCATCAGGAATAGCTCGTAATCCCTGGCTCCGATGAGGTCATCGAAGGGCCGAGGAAACCCGCCGATGCCTATGGACCCGTTGGTGAGCCACGCTTCATTGTGGAGGATGAACCTCACGATCTCCGAGAAGCCGATGGTGGTGATGGCGAGGTAGTCCTCCCGGAGCCTGAGGGTAGGAACCCCCAGAAGGGCGCCCATGACTCCGGCGAGGAAGATTCCCGCCAGGACCGAGATGAAGAGAGGAACGCCGCTTGTGCAGAGGAGGACCGTGGTGTAGGCCCCGATGGCCATGAACCCCACATGGCCGAAGTTTAAAAGGCCCGTATACCCCCATTCCAGCTGGAGGCCGAAGGAGAAGATGGCGTATATCCCCGCCATCAGGATTATGGTGACCAGGTAGTCGATCATTCATCGCCCTCCCATGATCCCCTGGGGCCGGCGGAGGAGGACGGCGATCATGATGAAGAAGCTGACCGCGATCTTGTACTCCGAGGGCAAAACCAAAGTCGAGAGCTCCTGGGAGAGGCCGATCACCATCCCCCCCAGCATGGCGCCGTAGGGGTTTCCTATCCCCCCCAGGATGGCGGCGGAGAAGATGGGGATCACCATGAACCATCCCATGGTCGGGTTGATGTTCGTTATGAGGCCGTAGAGGACCCCAGCGGCGGCGGCTAGGGCCATCCCTATCGCCCAGGTGAGCCTTATCACCCTGTCCACGTCTATCCCCGAGACCCGGGCGAGGTCGGCGTTGTCGGAGAGGGCCCTCATCGCCTTCCCCATGGTGGTCTTTGTTAGAAGTCGGTGGATCGCGAGCATCAGAACCAGGGCTACGGCCACCACCGCCAGCTGGTAGCCGGTGACGACGACGCCTCCGATGCTGATACCCTCCTTCAGGGGCATGGGGTACCTCTTGATGTTGGGGCCGAAGCTGAAGACGAGAAGGTTTCGAAGGGAGATGGCAAGGCCTATGGAGAGGATCATGAGGGCCGTCCTGTTGGCCCCCTTCGAGCGCATCCGCCTCCATATGACGACGTCAAGGAGTACGGAGAATAGGGAGGTTGCGGCTATGGCGAGGATGAAGGCCAGGAGAAAGTTGACGCCCCAGAGGGCGGAGAATAGAAACGCGGCGTAGGCTCCAAAGGTGACGAAGTCACCGTGGGCGAGGTTTGCGAAGTTGAGGATTCGATAGGTCATGGAGAGGCCGATCGCCGATAGGGCGATTATGCAGCCCAGGACCACGCCGTTGACCACCAGCTGTTCTGCCGACATTTCAAATCTCCGGGTGATTAATCCTCAGGGCGGCCGGGCCCTCCATCATTCAGACCAACCTTCGCCCTCATCCCTTACTTTCCATAACATAAACATTTCGTCGATATCGATTTCTATAATAGATTGATGATGTGAGTTGCCAAAATCGATATATACCGAAAAAGCTTCAGATGCCGATATAGGAGTTCCCAGTTTGAAGATATTTCGGAGGAATCTCTGGTGAGAAGACACCAATACGCAATAGGAATAATATTGATCATTGCGGTGGCATTTTCGGGATGTGTTGACGAAAAAGGCCAAGAGGGGACCAAGACCGTCAAGATAGCAGCTCTTCAATCCCTCACCGGCGATCTGGGCACATACGGCAGCCCCATGACCGATGCCATGAATCTCGCGGTGAAAGAGGCGAACGAGAACGGTGGCGTCCTCGGGGCCGAGATCGATCTTCTGGTGGAAGACGACCAGACCTCTGAGATCCCTGCGGTGGATGCCGCCAACAAGCTAGTCAAGGTGGACAGGGTTCCGGCGATCATAGGTGGGACGGGAAGCGGTCCAAGCTCTGCGATCATCAGCATAACCACCGGAAGCGGGGTCCTTCAGATATCCTCCTCCAACACCGGGGTCGAGTTCACCAACTACCCCGACAACGACTTCTACTTCAGAACCTGCCCATCGGACGCCCTCCAGGGGAAGGCGATGGCGAAAATGGCTCTTGACAACGGTTACAGGACAGCTTCGACCCTGGTTCTGAACAACCCCTACGGAACAGGCTTTGAGGAGGTCTTCGTGGGAGCCTTCGAGGACGGGGGTGGCGAGGTGATCGAGTCGGTGAGGTACGACCCGGCCCAGACGATCTTCGATTCCGAGGTCAGCCGGGTGACCGAGGACGATCCGGACGTGGTCATGCTCGTCGCCTACCCGCAGACGGGGAGCATCATCCTCAGGACGGCCTACGAGAAGGGCGCGTTTGGGGACGAGGTCGCCTGGCTCCTCTCGGAGGGGCTCACCGATGAGAACCTGGCGGAGATGACCGGAAAGGACGAAGCTGGTCGGTACATCGTGGCGGGATTGACGGGAACAAGGCCCGACCCGACGGTGGCAGGACCAGCCGATGAGGACTTCAACCGCAAATACGCCGAGGAGTATGGTATGGAGCCTTCGATCTACTGCTCCAACAGCTACGACGCCGCAGCCCTGGTGATCCTGGCGATGGAGCAGGGCGGCGAGGTTTCGGGAACTGCCATCAGGGACAACATAAGGTCGGTCGCAAATCCGCCCGGAACGGAGGTTACGGATATCGGCGAAGCCCTCGATCTGATCCGCGAGGGCGAGGAGATCAACTATCAGGGCGCCTCCGGCGAACTCACCTTCGACGATAAGGGGGACGTATGCGGCAGGTACGCCACCTGGTCCATCGCCGAGGACGGCAGCATCCAGGCTGGCGAGCCGATAGAGACGGAGTGAGCAACTGCTCGCTCCTTTTCCTCTTTTTTTTCTTTGCTCGCATTATTAACATCTGCAACTTCGATTCCTTCGATAGGTTCACCGAATTGCCTATGTTCCTCAAGGCGATACAACTTGAGGTCTGCCCAATTGATTCTCAGGTTCAGAGACTACCGAACCGACAAAGCCTAAATAGGACATTATCAATGCCTTTCCCCGTTGTTGGAGGACTAGGATGATCTCTGAGGTGGCTGGACAATACAACGCGAAAGAGGTTGAGGAGCAGGCGAGGAAGTTCTGGGATGATAAAGGCATCTACGTCAAGACCAGGACGATGAGAACCGGCGGCAGAAAGTTCTTCTTCGTCGACGGGCCGCCCTACACCACCGGGAGGATCCACCTAGGGACCGCCTGGAACAAGATCATCAAAGACTCCATCCTCCGCTACAAGTCGATGAACGACTTCGCCATCAAGGACCGGGCGGGCTGGGACATGCACGGCCTCCCCATCGAGGTGAAGGTGGAGGAATACCTGGGCTTCAAGAGCAAAAAGGACATCGAGACCTACGGCGTCGATCGGTTCATCGACAAGTGCAAAGAGTTCGCCCTCAGCCAGAAAGACCAGATGACCGAGCAGTTCAACACCCTCGGAGCCTGGCTCAACTGGGAAGACCCCTACATGACCCTCAAAGACGAGTACCTGGAGGCGGCCTGGTGGACTCTGAAGAGGGCGAACGAGAGAAAACTCCTGGAGCGGGGATTCCGGGTCGTGAACTGGTGCCCCCGCTGCGAGACCGCCATCGCCGACGCCGAGGTCGAGTACTGGGAGGAGACCGATCCGTCGATATACGTCAAGTTCCCGGTGGTGGGCGAGGAAAACACCTTCATGATGATCTGGACGACGACGCCGTGGACGATACCCGCCAACGTCGGAGTTGCCGTCCACCCCGACTTCGAGTACTCTCGGGTCCGGGCCTGGAAGGACGACCCCGAGAAGGCCGAGATCCTGATCATGGCCACGCCCCTCGTCGAGAGCGTCCTCCGGGAGGGGAGGTACAAGGACTACGAGATCCTGGACCGGTTCGGAGGGAAGGAGCTTGAGGGGCTCGAATATGAGCACCCGCTCGTCGATCTGGTCCCGGCCCAGAAGGAGATCTCGCACCGGATACACCTGGCAGACTTCGTCACCGCCGAGAACACGGGCTCGGTCCACATCGCCCCAGGCCACGGTCTAGAGGACTTCGAGCTCGGCGTCCAGAAAGGGATGCCCATCTTCTGCCCCGTCGGCGAGGACGGCCGGTATACGGAAGAGGCGGGGGAGAAGTACGTCGGCAAGTACGTCCGGGCCGCAAACGGCGAGGTGAACGAAGACCTGGCGGACCGAGGCCTCCTCCTCGCCCAGGGGGATATCGTCCATCGGTACGGCCACTGCTGGAGGTGCAAGACCCCCATCATCTTCATCGCAACCCCTCAGTGGTTCCTCAAGATCTCAGACCTCCGGAACGATATGCTCGACGAGATCGCGCGTGTCAAGTGGTACCCCGACTGGGCGGGCTCCGCACGGTTCAGGGACTGGATCAGCGGCGCCCGAGACTGGTGCATCTCTCGGCAGAGGTACTGGGGGATACCGCTCCCCATCTGGATCTGCAGCGAGTGTGGAAAGATGGAGGTAATCGGCTCGATGGAGGAGCTGAACGCCCGGAGCGGCTCCGTGGTCAATGAGCTCCACCGCCCTGCCGTCGATCGCGTGACCCTCAAATGCCCCTGCGGCGGCGAGATGCGAAGGGTCCCCGACGTCTTCGACGTCTGGTTTGACAGCGCCGTCGCCTCCTGGGCGACCCTCAACTATCCGCGAGACCAAAACCAGCTCAAAGAGTGGTGGCCCGCCGACTTCATCACCGAAGGCCACGACCAGACCCGGGGCTGGTTTTACTCCCAGCTCGGAGCGAGCATGGTCTCCTTCGGGGTCGCACCTTACAAGAGCGTCCTGATGCACGGCTTCACCCTGGACGACAAGGGGAAGAAGATGAGCAAAAGCATAGGAAATGTAGTCCAGCCCGAAGAGGTGGTCTCCAAGTTCGGGGCCGACACCCTGCGGTTCTACGTCCTCTCATCCAACGCCCCCTGGGAGGACATCCACTTCAGCTGGGAGGAGGTGGCGAACACCAACAGGATGCTGAACATCCTATGGAACGCCTATCGTTTTCCCCTGCCCTACATGATCCTGGACAGGTTCGACCCTACGAGGACGACCCTCGAAGAGTGCCGGGACGGGCTCAGGCCCGAGGACCGGTGGATCCTCTCGAGGGTCAACAGCCTCGCGGCAGAAGTCCAGGCAGGCATGGACTCCTACCAGCTCCAGAGGGCGACAAGAGCCTTATCGGAGTTCGTCCTGGAAGACCTTTCCAGGTGGTACATCCAGCTCGTCAGGCCGCGGACCTGGATCGAGACCGACGATCCTGACAAGCTCGCCGCCTACGCCACAATCTACGAGGTGATGGTCACTCTGGCCAAGCTCCTCGCCCCCTTCGCCCCCTTCACCGCCGAGACGATCTACCAGAACCTGGTGAGGAGCACCGACTCCGAGGCTCCGGAATCGGTTCACATGTGCGGATGGCACAGTCCGAGGTCCGACCTCGTCGATCAGGCTCTGGAGAAGGAGATGGAGCTGGTTAGAGACGTGGTGGAGGCGGTATCCAACGCCCGCCAGAAGGGCGGACGGAAGCTGAGGTGGCCCGTCTCAGAGGTCATCGTCGCACCCACAAAAGAGATCCCCAACCTGAAAGACCTTCAGGGGATCCTCAAGAGCCAGACCAACTGCAAGAAGGTCACCGTCATGAACGTTGGCGAGAAGCCCGAGATGGAGATCGCCACGAATCCCGTCCCAAAGAAGATCGGCCCCGTCTTCAAAGGCGACGCCCAGAAAGTGATAGAAGCCCTGAAGGAGGCGGACCCCACAAAAATAAGAGACGGGATCAAATCAGGCGAATGCCGTGTTGGAGGTTACGCCATCGCTCCCGATATGGTCGAGTTCCTCGAGAAGATCCCCGAGAACCTGGTGGCAGCCGACTTCTCCAGCGGGACCGTCTACGTCGACATCACCCTCACCGAGGAGCTGAAGGCCGAAGGCTATGCGAGAGAGATCATAAGGAGGATCCAGGACATGAGAAAGGAGCTGGACCTCCGGGTCGAGGAGAAGATCGAGGCCTCCGTCAGGGTGGAGGACGCTGGGGTTCTGAAGCTCGTCGAGACGATGAAAGATCATATCGGAAGCGAGGTGAGGGCGAAACGGCTCGACCTCGGGTCGGAGCTGAAAGTCTCCGGTTCCCTGGTAAAGGACTGGTCAGTAGAGGATGTGGAGATGACCATAGGCATCTCTCATGGATAATTAATATATAAGATTAGTCTCAGAGTGGTCGGCATGGAAGTGCCGTCGCCTCCCCTGAAGGTCAAGGTCAAGGGCGTCTACGCCATCCATGCCGGCGGGGACATGGTCGCTCCAGTCGTCCTCCTGGAGGACGAGGCTTCGAGGATAGTCCCCGTCTTCGTGGGGCTCTCTGAGGCGATCTCGATATACCGGGCCCTCTCAGGATCGGTATCTCCCCGACCCACCACCCACGACCTCTTCGTATCCACCCTGGAGAGCCTCGGGGCGCGGATCTCCGGGGTCCTCATCGACGACCTGGACGGTGGAGTCTACTACGCCCGCCTCTCGGTATCCATCGACTCTGTGGAGCGGGAGGTGGACGCAAGGCCCAGCGACTGCATGGCCCTCGCCCTCCGCTCGGGAGCGCCCATCACCATCCAGGAGAAGGTCGTCGTCGAATCCGCCATGGACAGGAAGGATCTTGAGAACCTGAAAGGGATCGAGAACTACCTCTAGCTCTAAGATTAGATCAAATCGGCACTCTCTTTGCTAGCGGTGCAGAAATTTTAGTTCATCTCTCGATAGACGATCATCTAATAAATGGTCGAATGTTCATTTGAAAGCATCGTTTAACCTCTTCTTGCCCGATGCTCAGCGCGTGCTTCAGCACGTGCTTCGATTTCGGAGTCGATCTCAATAATTTCTTGTGATAATATGTCACGTAATTCATCCAGCTCCTCGTCTGAGCGGTGAATGATAGAGGTTTGTTCCTCAATAGGTTCCGCTTCATATATGAGCTGGTCGATCTCCACAGGGATGTTCAGATCCCACGGAGGTTCTTTCTGGGCTTCGGGGCGCACAAGATGGAGATAAAACTTGGATCCAGTTAGCACACGTCTCGCAGATGCTGTGCGTCTGAAGATATCGGTAACATCGACTCTGAGCTCGACCCTAAAATCCCCCTGTTCCATGACTTCCGTATCGATCTCGAGGCTGACCCGACGCCCACCACCGGACGTTCTGAACTCGCCTGGACCAACATAAGGCGCCCAATGAAACTCAGGCTCTGCGCCCCGCGCATCGTACAAACGTTGCTGCAGTTCAACCCTGAACTCACCCCAGTAGCGGTTGGCACCCCTTGATCTTAATAGAATGCCCCCACGAGCGGAACCAAATGGCTCTGGCTCTTGATGCCATTCTCCAACAATCTCAACCTTAGGCTCGATGAGCGGTTCGTAGGTCACCCAGCGCAAGACTGTTCGATCATCTCCGAGCAAATTGAGCCTCAACTTGCCATACGAGTGCTGCACTGTACGTACAGCAAAGACCCGGCCATCCAGGTGTGACGGCTCGGGAAGCGTTGCCTCGGCTGCAGGGTAGGTCAGACGGATTAGATTGTCTACTCCGAGTTGCTCGAAGGATATTCTCCCCAGATCAACAAGCATTGCACGACTCGTGCTGATGGTCGAACTTGCGAGGTCGAGGCTGACATATGCCTGGTCGCCGATGTCAACACGCATTTCGTCGCTCCGGCCTGCGCTCTTAATCCGGCCGGCTTCGATCTGCCCACTCAAGATGATGCCATTGTGTTGGACTTGAACATCTTCCCAGAACACCACTAGACGATCAGTTTCTCCTATTGCGGGCAAAAGGTTAGCCCCCACACGGCCAAACTCCTCGTCGATGAATCCCCCAAATTCGTCATCTAGCGACTCACCCGCTAACCGTAAGATCACAGCCACAAACCAAGGAACATCTACATCAGCCTCAGTGCTGGTGACGATGCGCCCAGTGACCGGGTCTATATGAAGCTGGATATAGCCTTCGTACTCCACTTCGATGCCACCGAAATCGTCGACGAACACATTACCACGAATGTGAATATAGCCATCGCCTAGCTCCAGTGTCGGGGGATAGATAACAGCTGTGTATTCGCCCGCATTCCTTGTGAATGATGCCCCGTGGACTTCTAGACTATCACCTATCCGGCCCGCCAGTACCGCCTGGAACCGGCCTTCAGCATCGCAGTTGAAATTGACCGAATCAGAAGTTCTGCTGTTTCGTATGCTACCTGAGATGTTCCTGCGCGATCTGAGAGTCTGGCCCTCGAGAGTGACCATGCCGCTAGCGTCGTTCGGTGGAAGGATTTTCACGTGATTTGTTGTCTGTTCCTCTTCTGGCACTGTGAGATTGAAGCGCATGAACTGGCGGTCGATGTAGTCGGCCGTCAACTGATCGAATACTGTGCTAGAAATGCGTAGCGTGAAAAGCTTATCTTCCAGGAGAAAGTTGGTGATATTCTCGGGGTTGCCGCGGCTGTCTGCATCGCTTGAGTCGTAGAGGCCCAAGTTAAGGGTGTCTCGATCAGCGCTGGTGGGATCGTTGATCAGGCGAAGCTCGATACTATCAGATTCGAGATCATCCTCACCCGGATTGAGGGGGATCTGCAAAGCGCCGAGTCTACCTCCCCTGAACTCGGTCACTAGTGTGGGGGGAATGAAAGTCCTTACTAGTGAATTATCCGACGTCACCGTTACGTCTGCGGTGGTCAGATCAGAGAAGTCGGGGCGCAATGTATCTGAAATTTCATCCAATACTAACCGGAACTGCACTTCGACCGCGGATTCAAATGACACATCACCTGCGCCAGTAAACTGCAGTAATCCCTCAATGCTGTCTACAGTTAGGACCGCGTTGCGATCCTGGCGATTTGCATCGAAACTAAGCCTCGGTTTACTGATCAGCAGGTGAGCTGTGCCGCCGGTAATCGGAGCAGTGTGCGTGTCTGAAATGGCCTGTCCATCGTATAGTGCTCCCACGATGCGGTCAACCACGAGCTCTGAGATCGCAAGCGCGGCATTGTATTCGAAAGAAAGATCACGTGACATTAGAGTGCCTCCTCGCAGGTAGACATCTTGCTCGATCGGAACTTCGCCCGCTTGATCCAAGGTAACTGTTTCTTGCCAGCACGAACATCCTTGTATAGTGTCTTATCCGCGTAGAAAAATCCTGGATATGTACGATATAAATATTTCTGCGCAGCTGGGCTCAATTTTACGTCAGCATCAGCAAATGCTCGTATCGGATCAATTAAGAACAACATCTCCAAGCGCTCATCCTTGACTGCCGCCTCTCTCAGACGCTTTAGAGCCTGGGACAGTTCTTTTTCTATTTTTGGATGGACCGGTTTGCGTAGCACTTTTTCACCCCATAACAAAATTAGATAGTATTTTTTCTTTGATGGTTTAGGACCTTGAAATTTCATCTTTGCCTATCTCGGCTTAAGATGCTGCACGCTCCAGTAGTGATTTCGATTTCGCTTAAACAATTGATATAGTTTTAGTGTCTATATTATTTAAATTTTCTGCTCAGGTTTTTACATTGTGTAGTCCCGAATGTTTTGACTTTATATACCTCTTGAATGATTCTAAATTTATTTGCCTGCATTTAACTCACTCTCCATTCTTCTCAGGAACACGTTCAACTTGCATTCTTCCGGCAATCTCGTCCAGAACGCCTCATATGGGGTCATTAGATAGTGATCAGTATCTAGGCTCTCGTGGTACCTCACTGTGTTGTACCAATTCACGAATTTGTCAAAATTCTCGAACTGGAATCGATATTTCTCGTACGTATCATACCATTTTTCGATTTTACCATTCGTCTGCGGATGCTTAACGCGAGCTTTGATATGCTTAATATTATGTTCTTTTAGAAATAATGAGAATTTACTGTTGCTCTCACCATTCTTGTCTGTCTTGTTAGCGTAAAATTGGCTTCCGTGATCTGTAATAACTTGTTCTATTCCTCTTATTTCTCCGAAGTTATCCAGTACTTCTTGAACTAGATTTATGCTGTTTTCTGTGGTCGCCGCGTCGAATTCGTTTCCCGCTAGGATACATCTGGAGCTGTCGTCAAGGACCACACACAGCTCTTTGCCGTTGATCTTACAGCTATGCCAATCGAGATGCACTGCCGTCAAACTGTGTTCGCGTTCGTATCTGATCCAGGCCTTTCTGCGCTTTTTCTTGTTCTTGCTCTCATTAGCCAAACCGTGTTCAAGAAGGACCTCGTGGATCTTGTTGTGGGGGATATGGATACCATGCTCGAATTCGATGATCTTTTCGAGACGTCTTGCGCCCAATCTTTGCTTTTTGTGGATTTCAAGTATCAACTCAACGGATTCTTCATCTAGCTCTTGTGACTTTCTGCCAAATTTCTTAACTGGCAGCGGCTCATGGGTTTTTATCCAATGCATCCAGACTCGCTTTACGGTAGATTCGCTTACCTTCATCTCAAGCGCGATGCGCTTGGTGCTTGTGTTGTCGATTTTAGCTCGGATAATGTATTTGATCTTCTTATCAGTTAGCTTTACAACCTTATTTCGCTTTCCCATGCGGGATTGTTGAGTATATAAAGTCAAAGGTTTCGGGACTATACACTCAGGTTTTTACATTATTCCAGCAGGGATCACTAAAGTATTACCCCTTGCCTGGTTGGTGGCTTTGTTCGACTTATAGATATAAGTATTTATATATTTTTAAGTATTGTGCGCCTTCTCTTGCAACATACTCCTCGGAGCTTCCCGCTTTTACTCGCCACAAAAGACATTCCGCAAAAACATGGGAAAACGTTTAATATCATAGGCGGACTAGAATTAGGTGTCCTCTAGAGTGGGGGATTATCAGTACAATATTAGGAAAATCAATAATTGGTTTGCACTTCCGGCCTCTAAATACTGGTTTAGATTAATATCGCGGCCTGTGCGAAGGGGGTACATCTTGCCGAAGTCTAAGGGAGGGGATCGGGTATGGCCGTATTTGAGGTAAGACCATGAGGAGTCATGTCACCATTTGCTTGACCTGCATGTTGCTGGTCTTGAGCGTGAGCTTTGTTCTTTCTTTCTCATCCGCCACGGCCCAGAGCTACGGCCAGGGCGAGACCGTCATAAAGTGGCAGTACCGCCCAGAAGAGCCGATCATCCAGGTGGGCTTCGGAGGCGAGATCCTTCCGACGGGAGCCCAGAACGCGACACAATCGATCAGGATTCCGGGGCTCGAGAACCGGATCATCCCCGGCGAGCCTGTAATCCCCTTCCGAACGGCGAGGATACTCATCCCCTTCGGGGAGGAGATCCAGGAGATAAAGGTCCTTCCGGGAGAGAAGAAGAACTTGGGCAAGATCCTGATCGAGCCGGGTCAGGACCCCCTCCCCATCAGCTTCCCGGGAAACCTGACCATCACCCCCCTCAACGAGACGACCTACTCATCGATGGAGCCCTACCCAAGAGACGTCTATTCTGTGGTCGGGATTCAGGAGAAGCAGGGATATAATATACTTTATATAAATCTATACCCTATCATGTACATCCCCAAGACGAAGGACACCTACTACTTCGGAACCTTCGACCTGGAGGTGAAGACTGCCCCATCTGAGACCCTGGACCGGGGGCTCTTCAGAGGGGCTCCGGAGGACAGATCGCAGATAGAACGGCTGGTTGAAAACCCCGGCGAGGCGGCTACCTACTCCGGCGATATCGAGCCGATGGGTTCCTCCCCGCTCCTGAACGGCAACTATGATTACGTGATCATCACCAACCGGGCCCTGAGGGACGCTCCCGGACCCTACAACTTCACCGCCCTCGTCGAGACGAAGAGGGCGAAGGGGCTCAATGCGACGATGGTCGCCGTGGAGGACATATACGAGACCTATCCCGGCGTCGATGACCAGGAGAAGATCAGGAGCTTCATAAAAGACGCCTACCTCAACAACGGGATATCTTACGTTCTTCTGGGCGGCGACGCCGACGGAAGCGTTTCCGGCGGAGATGACTGGGACAGGATAGTCCCCGCGAGAGGGCTCTGGGCCTGGGACTACGAGACCAGCCCCCCGAACATCCCATCAGACCTGTACTACGCCTGCCTCGACGGAAACTACGACTACAACGGGAACGGCGTCTACGGCGAGCCAGATGACGGCCCAGGCGGCGGCGAGGTGGACCTGATGGCCGAGGTCTACGTGGGCAGAGCACCCGTCGACTCTTACGCCGAGCTCTCCAACTTCGTCCGAAAGACCATCTTCTACGAGTCGGTCACCACCGACCCGTACCTCGGAGAGGTCCTGATGGTGGGCGAGTACCTTGGGTTTGGCGGGGTCAGCGACTGGGGAGGAAACTCCCTGGACGAGATCAAGGACGGATCTGTGGCCAGCGGCTACAACACCGCGGGGTTTCCCGACGACTATCAGAAGTCCACCCTCTACGATCGCGACCGAGAATGGAATAAGACTGAGCTTGTGGCAAAGATCGACGGCAATGTACACGCCATAAACCACCTGGGCCACGCCAACGTCGCGAGCGCCATGAAGATGAACGCCGACGACGTCGCCCTCCTCAAAAACGACCGCTACTTCTTCGGGTACAGCCAGGGCTGCTACGCCGGTTCCTTCGACAACCGTGACCCCGACTCCATATATATGCCAGATGACTGCATTCTGGAGCAGTTCGTGACCGAACCGCATGGAGCCTTCGCCGTCATCGGAAACTCCAGGTTCGGCTGGGGGCGGAGGGCCACCACCGACGGGCCGTCCCAGAGGTACAACCGTCAGTTCTGGGACGCCGTCTTCGGTGAGGGGATCAGAAACATCGGCCGGGCGCTCCAGGACGCCAAGGAGGATAACGTCGGGTCCGTTGACAGTAGCAGCGACGGGAACGTGATGAGGTTCTGCTACTACGAGATCAACCTCCTCGGAGACCCCGAGACCCCGTTCCACCAGCCCTTCACCGCAGCCCACGACCTGGAGGTCGTCGAGATGGATATCCCAAGCTACACCAAGCCCGAAAGGTCTGTGGAGGCTCGGGTCGTCATCAAGAACAAGGGCGCAGAGGACGAGAAGGACGTGGCCGTCCAGCTCTTGGAGGCTGGGGTGGTGGTAGGCACAGAGATCGTGCCGGACCTTCCCAGCGGTGGATCGGCCGAGGTAGCCCTCCCCTGGTCAGAGGATGTCGAGGGGAAGTACACCTTAGAGGCGCGCGTTCTGCCCGTCGAGGGCGAGGAGTTCACGAGAGACAACAGCAAGGATGGGTCGATCGAGGTCTACGAGAACCGGAGCCTGATCCTTCTGGTCGATGACGACGAGGAGGCGGAGTACGAGACGTACTATGAACGGGCTCTGGTCGCCAACGGGTACGGCTACTCGAAGGTCGACGAGCCGCCGAGCAAAAGCGAGCTTTCATCCTTCGACTGCGTGATATGGTTTACCGGTCGGGACTTCACGACAGCCCTCACGGCGGAGGATCAGGCAAACCTCGCGGCTTATCTTGACGCCGGTGGGAGCCTCTTTCTCTCCGGCCAGGATATCGGCTACAACATCCAGGCCTCGGACTTTTACAGGGACTACCTCCAGGTCGAGTACGTTAAGGACAGCACCGGCATCTACGTCCTGGATGGGGTGGAGGGCGACCCCATATCCGACGGTATAACCATCGGGATCTCCGGCGGCGATGGGGCTGACAGCCAGTACTGGCCGAGCGAGATCAATCCCATCACAGCTTACGCCACGCCGATCTTCAACTACCAGAACGGAGGGTGCGCCGCGGTGAGGGTCGATACGGGGACATACAGGTTGGTCTACTTTGCCTTCGGTTTTGAGGCGATAAATAGCACTTCAGACCGCGATGAGATTATGAGACGGGTCGTATCGGAGATTACAAAGCCGAGGGGTGATGGATCCAGCCTTTCCGCCTCCGGGGAGGCGAAAACCGGCGATGGCGCCGGTTATGAAATGTTGAATGAGACGGCCGAGGAGGCAAATGCTCTGTCGGCCACAGGTGGCGAGGAGGTCGGCCTGGATCTGACCCTGGAGGAGATGGACCTCGAATTCGAGAGCTTGAAGCTGGACCCGGGGTTCGAAGATATCGATCAAGAGTTTGATGATATGGATTTTGAGTTCCGTGATTGGGGAACGGGTATCGAGCCAGGGCGACGGGGTGTGAAGTGATATGGGGAAAGATTTGGGTATGGGCGTATTGAGACGAAGACTCATTTCAGCTCTGATCGTGATGGCGATATCGATGACCGCGATCCAAGCGGCCACCATCACCGTCGGGCCTGATGGCGACTACGCCACCATCCAGGCGGCCGTCGACGGGGCGAACTCGGGAGATACCATCAGAGTCGAGAGCGGGACGTTCCGAGAGAACGTTATCATCAACAAGAGCGTCGTCCTCCGGGGTACGGACACAGGGGATGGAAGGCCGGTCGTTGACGGAAAAGGGGTGGGAAGCGCCATTGTCCTCTCTGCAGATCGGATCACGGTGGAGGGGCTAGTCGTCAAGAACTCCGGGTTCGGAAAGTCGGGGATCGAAGTGAAGTCCGACGACAACGCCATCAGAAACAACCTCGTCACCGCCAACAAGTGGTACGGGATTTCCTTATCGGACTCCGACGATGGCGTCATTTCAGGAAACGCCGTCAGCGGCAACAAGTACGGGATCTGGATTTCGGCGGGGTCTGACGGCAGCAGAATAACCAAAAACGAGCTGAAAGATAACGCCAACGGAAACGCCGTCGACGCCGGATCAAACGACTGGGACGGCAACGCTTACGACGACCTGGGAGAGGATGAGACGACTTACCCGATCCCCGGAGGGTCGAACGTCGACGAGAACCCAAGATCCATCGAGGCCGAGTCGGGGAACGGGGACTCGGAGACCTCTACGATCACGGTGACCATCACCATACCGACGCCGATAATCGAGTCGTAGATAGGAATCGTAGATGGAAGCGGAAAGGCGGGTCTATCCCTCGGACGGTCCCGCCAAAACTTCCCCTCTCCGGCTGCGACCTGTTTTTTCCTCCAGAAGTCCTCTGTTTATTGCGAAGCGGCCCCACGCCCGCACACCTTTTTATACACCCCCCGCCAAGAGCTTCGACCCTGAGCTGGAGATGATGCGAAGGATGCTTACTGTGACCTTTCTCGGGACGGCGGGCTCTCTTCCCACCCCCGAGAGGAGCCCATCGGCGGTCCTGATCAACCGGGAGGGGGAGCTCGTCCTCTTCGACTGCGGCGAGGGGACCCAGCGGCAGATGATGCGGGCGAAGACCGGGATGATGAGCCTCGACTACATCTTCATAACCCACCATCACGCCGACCACATCCTGGGGATACCGGGGCTTTTAGAGACGATGGCCTTCCAGGGGAGAAAGGACCCCGTCACCATCGCCGGGCCCGTCAGGACCTCTGAGGTGGTGGGACTATTCGACCGGCTCTGCTACTACTCTCGAAAGTTTCAGGTCCGGGCTCTGGAGCTTCTTCCGGGCGACGTCGTCCGGATGGACGGGTACGAGGTGGAGGCGGTCAGGACCAGCCACAGCATCCCAAGCCTCGGGTACGTCCTCAGAGAGGACGCCAGGCCCGGAAGGTTCAACCGCACAAGAGCCATCGAGCTTGGAGTTCCGTCCGGCCCTTTATTCGGACGGCTCCAGCGGGGGGAGACGGTGGAGGTCGAGGGGAGGCTTGTAGGGCCCGATGAGGTGATGGGCACCCCAAGGCCCGGAAGAAAGGTGGTCTACACCGGCGATTCGAGGCCCACTCCGGAGATCGAGGAGGCGAGCAGAGATGCTGACCTTCTCATCCACGATGGGTCCCTCGACGACGAGATGATCGACTGGGCAGTCGAGACGATGCACAGCACCGCCGGCGAGGCGGCGGAGCTTGCCAGGAGGGCTGGCGTGAAAAAGCTCGTTCTCACCCACATCAGCTCCCGGTACTCCGACGACGTCGGCCCACTCCTCGCCGACGCCCGCCGCCACTTCGCCGACGTCCTGGTGGCTGACGACCTTATGAAGGTCGAGGTGAAGCTGAGAGATCACTGACTGGCGGGCGAGCTAGCGATTCAAGAACGCTTGCTCACGGACCGCCTGCGCTCGCCCCCTTTATCCCTCTTTATCCCCCCTCATTCCATCTTTCGTTCTTCTTGATCCTCGGAGGCCCCACGCCTCGATATCCTCTCCCTCTCCTCTTCCATCGCCTTCCTGAGGTCATCGGCCATCTCATCGTCCCTGCCGATGAGGGCGTTCTCGAGGGAGAGGGCGACGGTCTCCAGGGCGTAGCCGATCCGGCCGGTGTCCATCTTCCTCCTCTCGGCGTTCATCCCGGCCTCGAAGAGGTGGTCGATCTGCTCCTGGGGCAGCCCCAGGGCCCGGCCGGCGCTGATGGCCCGGCCGTACATCTCTTCGGAGACGTAGTAAGCGAGCCCTTCTTCGTAGAGCCTCTTCGCCTCATCCTCCCTCCCGGCCTTCTTGGCGATGAGGGCGGCCCAGAGGTAGTCCCCCTCGCCCGCGGCGATCTCAACAGCCCGATCTACCCGGCCCGAGTCTTTCGCGAGAGCGATGGCAAGCTCCGTCTCCCCCGCGCCGATGAGGAGGTCTATCCCCGGGTCCACCAGCTCGTCGTCGAGGTCTCTCAGGTTCTCGGTCAGGTAGAGGACCTGGTCGTCCCGGCTCATCTTCTCGAAATCTGCCATCGATATCTTGGTCTTGGTCAAAGTCATCACCTTTGGGGTTTCAGCCGAGGAGCCTGGAGATCTCCGAGAAGTCGACCCTTGCGGTGTTGTCGATGGTCAGGGGGGTGATGGAGATCTTCCCCTCCTGGTAGACGGCCCGGACGTCGGTCCCCTCCCGCTCGGTGCAGACGAGGTCGCCGTCGATCCAGTAGTAGGGCCTGCCCCGAGGATCGGCCCGCTCCTGGACCGCGGTATTGAAGATCTTCCGGGCGAGCCTTGTGACCACCACCTCCGTATCCTCGGTGGCGTTGACGGGGATGTTGAGGTTGAGGATGTCCACCCCTGCCGGAAGGCCCTTCTCCAGGACGTTTTTCGCCACCCGCCGGACGAGGCTGCTGGCGACGTCGAACTGGTAGGCCTGATCGTTGACGTTGTCGAACTTGTCTCCCTGGTCGACGACCTGGATCGAGGCGGTTATCGCGGGAACCCCGTAGCTTGCCGCCTCCAGGGCCGCGCCGATCGTCCCGCTGGTGGTGACGGTGTCGGTGCTGATGTTCTCCCCGATGTTTATCCCCGAGACGGCGAGGTCAGGAAGCTTCCCCTTCATCAGCCAGAATATTCCCATGATGACGGAGTCGGTGGGGGTGCCGGAGACCTCGTACGCCTCTACGCCGTCGAGGCTGACCCGATTATACCTCAACGGCTCGAAGATGGAGATCGACCTTCCGACGCCTGACCTCTGGCCGGAGGGGGCCGCCACCAGAAGCTCGCCGAGGCCCGCCACCCCCCGGACCGCCGCCTTGATCCCCGCGGAGTAGACACCATCGTCGTTGGTAACCAGTATACGGTACATCGCTTATCTTATCGGGGATGGGGGTATAAAAATGGAGCGACGTTGCGATTCGCGAGATCTTTCTTTCAGATTAAAAAGGCCGCCGTGAGCGCCGCCAGAAGACGAAGTCCAGCTAGGAGTCCAGGTTCAGCTTCGCATAGATCTCGGCGATCCCCATAAGCGCCCGGTATCCCTTCTCGGTGATCATGTAGTCCCCCCTCTCGTGCCGCTGGAGGATCATCCCCGAGCCGAGGAGCTTTTCGAGGTGAAAGAGGAGGTTTCCGCCCCGAAGCCCTGTCAGCTCCGAGAGGGACGAGAAGGACTTCGTCTCGCTCGCGAGGCTCTTCAGGATCTGGAGCCTCTGCCTGCTATTCAGAGGCTCCAGGATCTCTTTGACGACCGCCTCCACCGGCAGGTCCTGAGACTCCTGCATCTTTTCGTCCTTCGTCTCGTATATCCGCATCGACCGGAGAAGCTCGATCTGCTTCTCCTGGAGCTTTGACGCCTCAGAAAAGCACCTCTCGCACCGGTCGTAGGGAGCTTTGGACCGCAGATCCGAGAGGCGCGACCTCAGCTCCTCTATCGTCAGCTCTCCGGCTTCGGAGTCCGAGTTCCTGATGAGGCCCGCGCTCTCCTTCAGAAGTCCCTGAAATCGGGTCTTGCAGGCCTTTTTCATCTCGCAGCCCTCGACCATATTCTCCTCCAGCCCCTCCTCGGCCTCCTCCTCCACGTGGTGGATCAGGACCTCCGAGAAGCTCTTCCTGAAGTCGGCGAGGATCGACTCCATATGCTCTCGGTTCGAGCGCTCCATGAACCGCTTCAGGTCGGCGTGCATCTCCCGCAGCTCCGACCTGATCTCGGAGAGCTCCCTCTGAACGGGCTCTTTCAGGGCTTCCATGGCCGGGATTTATGGCCTCGATCGGCTAAAAGGTTTCCCCCATATATCTAAAGGTTATTTTTGTGTATCAAGCCGGAATTAGTACATTTCGATGACGCTAAAGTATATATTCATACCTGTACTATTAGGTTATGAGGTGAAAAAATGAGCGTCAAAGATGAGATACACGCGCAGATCACAGGAGCCCTGAAGGGAGCAAAGTTTCCGATAAAAACCCCTGAGGAGCTTCTGGCGGCGATGCCCGCGGGCGCCGCGACGAAATGCAAGGCAGGCGACGTGGAGCTGACGGCAGGGGACGCCGGCAAAGTCCTTAAGGGCAGCGATTTTCCTTTCAAGAGCGCAAAAGAGGTGGCCGACGTCATCGTAGAGAGGGCGGGGCTTTAGGCTCCAACCCTTTCTTTCTCTTATTTATATTTTATAATTAATTACATATTTGAGATATATCCTTTTCATCTCTGCACGCCAGTCTCGTAGGCCCGGATGACGTCGGTCCTGGTTATTATCCCGACCAGCTTTTGCGGATCGTCGGCGTTCACCACCGGCAGCCTCCCGATCTTGTTCTCGTACATCAGGTCCATGGCGTACTTTGCGGACTGGTCTGGGCGGACGGTGATCACCTCCTTCACGGCAACGTCGCCGACGGTGGTGCTGTCCTGCTCGGCGATCGGGACCTTCCTCAGATCGTCGAAGGTGACGATGCCAGCGAGACGCCCATCCTCCACCACCGGAAATCCGTTGTGATTGAGCCTGAAGATCAGCTCTCGAAGCTCTCTCAGCGGCATCTCGGGACCGGCGACGACGACCTCCGGCTCCATCGCCTCTCCGATGGCGATGCTCTTCAATACGGGCTGGGGCTGGTCGATGAATATCCCCTTCTTCATCAGCTTGATGGAGTAGATGGACATCCCCTTCATCAGGATCTGGGCCGTGGCGTAGCTGAGAACGCAGGCGATGATGATGGGGGGAAGCCTGCTGTAGCTGCTGGCCATCTCTGGGATCATGACGATGCAGGTGAGTGGCGCCCGGGCAGCCCCGGCGAAGAGGGCGGCCATCCCAAGAAGGCCGTATACCGTCGGCGACGCCGTGTTCAGGCCCGGTAGAAACGCATCGGCGAAGAGGCCGAAGGCGACGCCGAACATGAACCCGATGTAAAGGGACGGCGCGAATATGCCGCCGCTACCGCCAGACCCCACGGTGAAGGACGTGGCCAGGATCTTCAAGAGGCCGAGGGCGATCAGAAGTAGCACCGCATCAGAGAAGACGGGAAACGACTCCATCTCGAAGATCCTGGTTATGCCGTCGTATCCGACGCCCATAATCCCGTATCCGAAGAGGTAGTACCCGCTGACCCCCGCCACGATTCCGCCCGCTGCGGGCTTTAGCATCTTCGGGATATTGAGGGCCTCGAAGGCGTCCTCTACAAGATAGAAGAACTTCACCCAGGCGAAGGCGAGAGCACCGAAGATCGGGCCGAGGAGAAAGCAGAGGGCGAGGTCTGTGGTGCTGAAGACGAACTCGGGATTGAAGAAGGCCGGGGTGGGGGCGGTGAGGGCGGCCGCCACCGCCGCGCCGACGACCGCAGACATCAGGATCGGGACCGAGTCGAACGGTGAGAACCTCCTCGCCACCACCTCCATGCTGAATATGGCGCCACCCATGGGGGCGTTGAAGGTCCCGGCGATCCCGGCGGCGACGCCGCAGACCGTCAGGAGTTTCAGGTCTCCCGATCGTAGCCTGAAGATCTGGCCTATGAGGGACCCGAAGGAGGCCCCAATCTGGGCTATGGGCCCCTCCCTTCCGGCGCTACCGCCGCTGCCGATGATGACGGCGGAGGAGAGGATGAGAAGAAAGCCCACCCTCTTTCGGATCTGCCCCCCGCTCACCAGGAGGCTCTCGATGATCTGGGGGACGCCGTGCCCCTTCGCCTCAGGGGCCAGGATGCTGACGATGGGACCGACGATCAGCCCTCCAATGATGGGAAAGAGGATCACATAGTGGCTGGGCCCGATGCCCTCCTGATAGACCCCTGAGAAGAATATGCCGTGGACGAACTCAATGGCATCTCGAAATGCTATGGCGCCAGCTCCTCCCGCCAAGCCGATGAGAATGGCCAGAAAGTCGATGTAGGCCCATCGGTACGTTTCAGATAATTTCTTGATGAAGCCTTCTCCGACGTTTCGATCTCGATTCAAGACAGCATATTAATGTTCATCTCAATATAAACCCTTAACTCACCGTCTCTAATCCTCCCTTTTAACGCTGCCAAATGTCGAGAGGAACAAGAACTGTGGATCGGAGAATCGGAGGTTCGGTCTACTGCTCGGCTTCCTTTTCGTAAACCTGGATAGCGTCGGAGCGGGTAATTATCCCGACCACCTCCATCGATCCGTCGTCTTTCACCACCGGAAGCCGGCCGATCCCGTTCTGGTGCATCAGGTCCATGGCGTACTTAACAGACTGGTCAGGAGAGACGAATATTACATCCTCGGTCGCCACCTCTTCGACGAGGGCGTCGTCCTGGGCGTTGAGAGGAATCCCCCTCAGATCGTCGAAGGTGATCATCCCGGCGAGCCTGCCATCGTCGACGACGGGAAAACCGGTGTAGTTTAACCGGTCGATGAGACCGCGGACCTCGGATAAGGGCGTCTTCGAGCTGACGGTGACGACATCCGTTTTCATCGCCTCTCCCACCGGCACGACCTTCAGGAGCGGCTGGTTAGGATCGAGGTAGACTCCCCGCCTCATCAGCTTTATCGAGTAGATCGACCCGCCCCCCAGGAGGATCTGGGCCGTGGCGTAGCTCAAGATGCAGGATATTATCAGGGGTGGAAGCCTGCTGTAGCTGCTGGCCATCTCCGGGATCATCACTATGCAGGTCAACGGTGCCCGGGCAGCGCCCGCGAAGAAGGCGCCCATCCCCAAAAGGCCGTAGGCCGAGGGTTCGGTCAGAGTTCCTGGAAAGGATCTTGATGCCAGGACCCCGAAGAGAGCTCCGAGCATTGATCCGATGTAGAGGGTGGGGGCGAAGAGGCCGCCGCTTCCGCCCGATCCGACGGTGGAGGCTGTGGCCAAGACCTTGAGCACCGCGAGAGCCAGGAGGAGAAGGAGGAGGGCGGTGGAGGGGTTGGATGAGATCATCTTGAAGACCAGGTTTATCCCCTCGTACCCCACCCCCATGATCCCGAAGTCGAGGAAGTAGAGGCCGATTATGCCTGCTGCAAAGCCGCCAAACGCTGGCTTCAGCTTCTCGGATATCGGAATCCTGCCGAAGAAGTCCTCGGCTTTGTAGTAACTTTTGACCCAGAGGAAGGCCAGAAATCCGAATAAGGGGCCAAGAATGAAGCAGAGGGCGAGGTCGGAGGACTTGAAGACGAAGACCGGGTTTATGAAGTCGGGAACGGGGTTTATCAGCTCTGAAGCCACCGCCTTTCCCACCACCGACGAGATGAGGATCGGCACCGCATCGTAGGAGGAGAACCTTCTGGAGATCACTTCCATGCTGAAGACGGCGCCGCCCATGGGGGCATTGAAGGTGCCGGCGATCCCGGCGGCGACGCCGCAGGCGGTGAGAAGCCTCATCTCCCTGGGCCCCAGCCTCGCGGCCTGGCCGATGAGAGATCCAAAGGAAGCACCTATCTGAACGATGGGCCCCTCTCTTCCTGCGCTGCCGCCGCTTCCCACGGTGACGGCCGAGGCGCATATGATTATGAAGCCCACCCTCTTTCTGATCTGCCCTCCACGCCTCTGAAGGGCCTCCATGACGGTGGGGATCCCGTCGCCCCTCGCCTCGGGGGCGAGACAGCAGACCACCGGCCCCACAATCAGCCCGCCGATCACCGGCAGGAGGATTATGAAATGATCATTGGGCAGGCAAGGCAGGAGATGGTTGAAGAAGAGGTCATGGACGGCGAAGATGGATTCGCGAAAGATAACAGCCCCAAGACCCCCGGCCACCCCCACAAACACTGCCAGAAGGTCTATGAAAGCCCCTCTGTGATCCTCTGAAAATCGCCTGATAAGCTCCGCCTCAGGGGCGCTTTAATGCCCATTGGAATATAAACCCTTTATGCCAGCGGCCAGCAGCCTTCGAAGTCGGCTCAGCGAGCACATCCTGAACGATGAAAGACGATATTATCATCATCTCCGTTTCAAGTCTCACCTTCTGATCGGAAGCTAATATATAATAATATTATATATAGTTATCAATATAGATTAAACCATCCATCTAAATAAAGGAAATTAAGTTAAAGTATAAAATTTGGAGTTTACTTTATGTAAAATCAAATACGATTTAATAGTGATGATATGTTATATATCAATATAAATGTATTAAAAATAAAATTTATATATAAGAAGCTAAAATTAAAATGCTGATACCAACAGTAATTTAAATATTGTTACTGATTTTAAAGTTCTATAATTAATTGCGCTTAATTTTATAAACATAACTTGTGATGATAATAGTAAGGATTTGGAGGCCAAAACATATTCTATAAAAATAGCCAAATTTTTGATGGGCCGGATTATCTATTCTTATAGTATATGTGCATCAGCTGTGTTGTGGGGGTTGGATATGCTTCAAGAGCACTTTTCAGCCCAATAACCATCATGGTATGCGACGAGAGACTTAAATTCGTATAGACTATGGAACGGCCTTGTTTCCAAAATTGGGTCGAATCAAGTGGTAAGAAGTTTATACTTAGAGCATATAAGAATGAATTTGAGCACAACGGCATATACAACTAATTTGATCTAGCTGACCGCTTTATAGGTTCCTATCTCAATTATAGCTCACTAATTCCATTGAAAATAAGTAAAAATTAATAAATTCAATATTTTTTATATAACTATAACTTAGTAATTTAATAAATAAACTTTAAATAAGTCGTTTACTTAATTGTACATAGTTTAATTACATTATATAATAAATTTATGTTTATTTAGCATTAGATAAATAAGTTGAATACTATGTCGATAATAAATGATTATTATTGCAATAATTAGAATAGTATATGTATTATCATTAGACGTTAATAGTTATAAGTTGCAGATAGAAAGTGAGACTTAGATAATTCAAATTCTGGAACGGAGACTGTATCTCGACGTCGATTGGCCCCCCCCCATGTATTACCGATTCATGAACGCTTTTGCCGGGTTCGATTCTCGACCTCCAACCGGGACGGACAATCACTTGAAGGTCGTCAAGTCGGAGCCTGTGCCGCTGCGCCTCGAAGAGATAACAAATCTCCGAGATCTCGACCAAAATTAAGAGCCGGGATAGCATTCATCGGCAAGCCGACGCGTACACCAAGAAGCCATGCCGATAGCGTCTCTGAGGGGCTCACCAACCTGAATTATGATATATTTCGACAAATTGATATCCCTTAAAAACTCAAGTGATAAATGGTGTTATTGATGAAGTCCTTCTACGCGACGCTGCTAATTGGATCTCTCCTCGTCCTATCAGGATGTGTCGAGCCTCCTGAGGAGCAAATCATCTCTGAGAAAGTTGCCTCAGAAGAATGGGTTGCCGATGGGGTCGTCGGTGAGAACGAGTACTCCAGATCGATGGTCCTGGTGGGGCCCGCAAAGTCGGGGTATTCAGGAGGCGAGATGGAGATATCCTGGAGAAACGACCAGGAGAACCTCTACATGGCCTTGAAAGGCGAGACCTCTGGCTGGATGGCGATAGGTTTCGACCCGTTGGAGTGGATGAAGGATGCTGACATGATCCTGGCAACGGTCGAGGATGGCAAGGCCGTCGTCCTCGACGAGTACTCCTCCGGCAACTACGGGCCCCACGAGGACGACACAACCCTCGGCGGCACCTACGACATCCTTGAGTCGGGCGGGTCTGAGATTGATGGTTACACCGTCGTCGAGTTCAAGAGAAAGCTCGATACAGGCGACGAGTTCGACAAAGCCCTGGCGCTCGGCCAGCCCGTCTCGATCATCTGGGCCATGGCCGATTCAACGTCAAGATATCAAAAGCACAATGTCGCCTATGGCGAGGGAATCCTGACCCTCGCCCAGGATCAGACTTCAGGCGTCAAGGCAGCATCTCTCAGCCCGAGGGAGGAAGAGGGGGTCCTTTTCATTTGGGAAGAGGAGAAGGTGGCTCGCGACCTCTATACCGCCCTTTACCAGGAGACGAATCTCAGCGTATTCGTGGACCTGGCAGACTCCGAGCAGAACCACATGGACCGGGCAAAGACCCTCATAGATGAGCACGGTCTTGAAGTTCCCGTCGGAGACGATCCGGGGGTTTTCAGCAATCAGACCCTAATCGGCCTGTACAACGACCTTCTCGCCCAGGGCAGCATATCTCAGGAGGACGCCCTGAAGGTTGCGGCAACCTTCGAGGAGATCAGCATAATCGACCTCGAGAAGGAGCTGGAGGTTTCCGATAACGAAGATGTGAGGGCCGTCTATGAGGGGTTATTGGCGGGCTCCAGAAAGCATCTCCGTTCTTATGTGAGAGACCTGGATGATATGGATATATCATACACGCCTCAGTACTTGAGCGAGAAGGAGTTTGATGAGGTCGTAAAAGCCTGATATCTTCAATTTTTACTTCATCCAATTTCCTTTTTTAATTCGCTTATCGTTACTCCAAAAAATGTCCCTCCACTTTAGGACATGCACCATCCTGAACTTGATTTAAACGCAACTATTCAGGCTTTTAAGGGCTGGATTAGAATCTGAAAGGATCTGAGCGATCTCGCTAGATGGATCGGTTTTGTTCAGGAAAAAGCTGCAGTATATGAATGACTCAGAGAATATTTGATACCAAATTACGAGAAGATAAGCGGAGATATGGCAGATTACTCTCGCAACCTATATATATTGACTGAAAGAGAAATAGAGGCACATTTGTTCTGGAGGTGAGGTTAAAAATGGCAGACGAAGCGTACAAGAGAGCGTTTAGAACCGCCATGCAGGCACGCATGAAGAAGCTGTTCATGACACACCTCGTGATCTACCTGGTGGTCAACATCGTGTGGCTTGCTATCAACTACATGATGGTGATACCAGATATAAAAGCCGCTGGTGCAACTCTGCCCTTCTGGCAGCCATGGTTTTCGCCCATAGGCTGGGGCATATGCATAGTCATCCATTACATGACTTACGTCAGCGGCGGAGAGAGGATGATCATGGAGGTCGAGGCGGAGGCAGAGCATTAGTAGGTTCTGCATCTCTTGATTTATCGCGCAGCTAAATGTGGCGAGGGGGGCCGTTGCCGGGAAGCAGCGGCTCATATTCGCCCATCTACTCTTTTTATCAGCATGCGTCCCGAATTTCATGCGAGGCTATCCTGCACGACCTATCGATTTTCATGATCGCATCGCCATGAGGAAGAAGAAGGGGTGGTTGACAAGCACAAGCTCCTCGGAATTTCGTGAGCTTCCGTCGCCGTCTCTGGAATGCTTATGGCCGTCTATATGATCTCGGCCGCCTCCCAGGAGCACTTAAAGAGGAGCTCTTCAAGGTACCTCATGCCCACTTAGGCGCTTTGGTGATCCTTATGCTTGTTCTCACTCCAGCTTCAGGTATTCTCCAGCTCAGAGCGGCGAGGGAGAAAAAGGCGAAGATCAGAAGGGTTCACAGAACCTTCGGCAGGACCGCCCTTCTGCTGATGGCCCTGAACATGCTGTTTTTGATGCTAATCGCAAGCTTGGCCTGATGAAAAAAGGGGTGTGGAGGTGTCACTCCACCTTTATATCTTGTTTTGCTGACCAGAGTCCGTGGACGTTGCAGTACTCCATGGCCATGATCGATCCGGACTTGGAAAGCCTCACCTTCAGCTTCGCCTCGGGCTCTGAGCTGACGGGGGCGAATTCAACCCTCGCCAGCATTATGGGGTTGAAGGCCCTTCCATCCTCCCGGAAGTACACCTCGATCCACCTGATGGAGTGCTCCACTTTATTTGGATGGTTTTGTACCGAGACCTTCACCTCGAAGGGCTCATCTGCTCCTACGGCCTTCGGCGCCTCAATCCTGGGGGTGTGGCCCTCCCGTTTTCCCAGAGCCTCGCCAGCCGCCGCATCGAAGGTGTTTATAATCTCGCCCAGATTTTTCGTATCTTCGGCCATTCATATCACCTGGTTCCATAGAGGGCTTCTGACATTAAAATGTTTTTGGTGAAACAATTTTGAAAAACCGATCGCCATCCAGCAGACCGACTCAACAAAGCTCAGCCTCGCAGATCACGGGTTCAGCCTCCAGATCTCAAAGTTCAGAGCCGCCGCAAAGCTCACCCAGATTATGTAAGGGAGAAGAAGAGCCGCCGCCGTCTCGGAAACCCCCTTGAACTTCTGGATATTCAGGGCTATCAGAGCCCAGAGGAGGGCGATGACCGCAAGTCCCGCCAGGGGGGACCGGAGGCCGAAGAAGGCCGCCGACCACGTAACGTTGACAGCGAGCTGGAACGCGAATACCATCAGGCCGACCTTGACCCTGGGATCGTTCGTCCCCTCTCGCCAGACGAGGTAGGCCGAGATCCCCATCAGGGTGAAGATGGCGGTCCAGACCGGGGCGAAGACCCAGTCGGGTGGGGCGAAGGATGGCCTGGCCAGCGTGGCGTACCAGGTGGGGACGTTCGGTGTTGTGAACATCGAGCCGATGAAGGCCGCCAGATAGCAGCAGCCCAGGGATGCTGCCAGCTTGAAAAGGTCGATTCGTCTCATGTTATCCCATCCATATCCATCAGCTTCGTCGTTGAGACCTGCAGATACGATCGGCAGATACGATCGGCAGATACGATCGGCAGATACGATCGGCAGATACGATCGTTGATGCTGCGTCGATGCTATTTTTACCATATGTTTAAACTTGGAATATATAAAAGAGCTTCGGACCGAAAACCTTGTTGCCTCCTACCAGCCTACAGAGTACCCTTGACCGAACCACCCCAGGGCAACGACGGAAAGAGGAACATATACCTCCTCGGCCTTGTGAGCCTCTTAAACGACGCCAGCAGCGAGATCATCCAGCCAATTCTGCCGCTTTTCTTAGCGTCTTTGGGCGCTGGCGGGCTTGCCGTCGGTCTGATCGGCGGGCTTGCCGACGGCCTTCCAAGCCTCCTCAAGCTTCTATCGGGATATTGGTCGGACAGGCTCAGAAGAAGAAAGCCCCTCGTCGCTGCTGGATACGCCATCTCTGCCGTCGGAAAGCTCCTTTTGACTATGGCTTTTTCCTGGCAGCACGTCTTCATCCTCAAGACGATTGAGCGGTCGGGGAAGGGGGTGAGGTCGGCGCCTCGGGATGCCATCATCGCCGAGTCGGCGCCCCGTGAGGGGCGGGGGAGGGGCTTTGGCGTCCATCGGGCCCTCGACTCTCTGGGCGCCGTCGTCGGGTCGCTTTTGGCCTACCTCCTCTGGCAGGGCGGGATGGACTATAGAACGATCTTTCTCGTGGCTGGGTCCGTCGCCTTCGTAGCCCTCATCCCCCTCATCCCCGTCAAGGAGGTGAGCAGGTCCCCGGTCGGCCCTCTACGGCCGGCCCTCTCCAACATCCCGCCCGGCCTCGGCCCCTTCGTCGCCATCGCCTCCCTCTTCGCCCTGGGAAATACAAGCTACATGTTCTTCATCCTGAGGGCCCAGGAGTTCTTCTCCGGGAGTATGGCCGTCGGCGCTCCCCTCCTCCTCTACGTCCTCTTCAACCTGGTCTACGCCATCTTCTCGATCCCCTGCGGGTCCTGGTCGGACCGGGTCGGAAGAAAGAGGGTTCTCACCATCGGCTACCTGCTATTCGCCCTCGTCTCCGTCGGCTTTGCTCTCGTAGCTTCAGCTCCGGGGCTGGTCCTGCTGTTCGCATTGTACGGCCTCGTCTTCGCCATAGTCGACGGCGCCGAGCGGGCCTTCGTCTCGGATCTCTGCCACCAAGATGTCAGGGGGACGGGCCTTGGGGTCTACTACGGCGCCGTCGGAGTCTCGGCCATCGCCTCGGGGCTTGTGGCAGGAGCCCTCTGGCAGGGGTTCGGGCACGAGGCGACCTTCCTCTTCGGGGCGGCGGCAGCCTTTTCGGCAACGATCCTCCTCGCCGAGATGAGAGCCCCAAAAGAGATCTCCTGACCCTCATAAATGATCAGCTTAAAAGCGGATGAAATGATTGCAATGATGGCCTGAACAATAGATCTGGACGGAGGAAACCTGATCACTTGCCGAGGATCTTCCGGAGAAAGCCGCCGCCCGTCTCCCTCTTCTCGATCTTCGATCCCGAATCCCCACCCGCCTCCGCACCTCTCGGCCGGGGGGTCACGGGTTTTGCTCCTCTCTCGGACCCTGCAGCGGCCTTCGCCTTGCCTCCTCCTACGATCGGCGTGCTCACCCCACCGTGCCTGCTCTTCCTCGGCCTGATCTTGACGGTGACGGGGTGCTCGATCTCGCTGCTCACCAGCATCGCCGTCCCCGGCGGGAGCCTCTTTATCTCCTCCTCAAGCTCGGAGCTCATCCCCTCGATCCCCTTGCTCAGGGCCCGGAGGTCGTTGGGGTTTGTGACCCGGAGGATGATCTGGGTGTTGCACTGGGAGATGACGTTTTTGTCGACCCTCGCCGGCCTCTGGCTGATGACCAGAAGGCCGAGGCCGAACTTTCGCCCTTCGGCAGCGATCGTCCGGATGACGGTGGTGCTTGCGGCCTTGCCGCTCCCCCTCTCGGGGATGTAGTTATGGGCCTCCTCGACGACGACCATGCCGGGGTTTACAAGCCCCCTCTTCCTCGCTTCGAAGAGATCCGAGAGGAGCTTGGCGACGATCATCCCCTGGAGGTCGGGGGGAACGCCGGTCATGTCGATGACCGAGGCCTTCCCCCTCTGGAGGAGGGCTCCGAGGTCGGTGGCCTTTCCCGAGAATATCCCCAGCTCCTCCAGGGCCTCGAGATGGCCGACGAGCCCCCACTTGGCCTTGCTCGTGTCCTTCTCGGCCTGGGAGATGACGTCCTCGAGCTCGTAATTGCCGCCGTCGGAAGCGAGGATCTTTATCGCCTCGTAGAGGACACCTCTCTGGCTGTTGGTCACGTCCTCGGGGAGCATAGCCGAGATCTCCCGGGCGGTCAGGTTCTTGCCGTTGAAGCGGAAGAACCGGTCGGCGGTGGGGGCTGCCATCTGGCTTGCGGGAGAGTAGACCGTCACGTCGTACCCCCTCGGCTTTACGTCGAACTTGACGAAGTCCCCTTTGGCGTTCTTCTGCTTCATCGAGGCGTACTCGCCATGGGGATCGATTATCAGAAGGGCGACCCCCTTCTCCAGGAGTTCCTCAAGAACCACCGCCGCGGTGTACGATTTTCCGCTCCCTGTCTTGGCGAGGATGCTGCAGTGCTTCTGGACGAAGGAGTCGGCGTCAAGCCTCACCTTCAGGTCGTGCCCGTCGAGGAGGCCGATGTAGAGGTTCCCCTTCGAGAGGCCGAGAGCCCTCTCCATCAGATCGGCGTCGGCCCTCAGGACCGGATCTCCGGGCTTTGGTGGTATGGTGGGCATGGCGAGCTTTCCGCCTGAGGCGACACCGATCACCCGGGCGAAGCCCACCAACCGCTCTTTGGCCTCGCGGTTCTCCTCGTCGATGGAGTTTAGGCTGTAGGCGACGTTGGACCTTGTGACCTCCACCACCTGGGCGAAGATCCAGTCTTTTGAGCCGTCTTTGACCTTGACGTAGCTGCCCCTGCTCGCCTCGTCAGCCATCAAAAACTTGAACTCCAGGGGGCTTGTCTCCCCCACGATGATCCCGATCTCGTCTCCCAGATTACCACCACATTCTCAAGAGGAAAAGCCTCACAAATCACTACCTCACAACCGCCGCCTCACTAACCGCCGGGCCGATGAAGTTCAGCTTTTCGCCCACCCCACAAGAGCTTAACGGTACCTGTAGCGATATCGGTCTTTCAGCATCCCGCCGTAGACAAGCCCAGCGAGAAGGCCCGCTATGTGGGCCATGTGACCTATGCCGTCAGCAGATCCCATCATGGCGAAGTCGATGACCGCAAAGAGGACCACCGCCGTCCTGATGCTCAATGGTATAACGAAGTATATCAATACCGTAATCTCCGGGGCGATGACGGCGAGGCAGCCCATCACCCCGTAAAGAGCGCCGCTCGCCCCCACCATGTATCCGGTAGGAACCGCCAACATCTGGCCGATGGCTCCGACAAGCCCCGAGATTATGAATATCTGAAGAAACCTCGACTCGCCGACCCTCCGCTCCAGCTCCGTCCCGAAGAAGAACAGGACGATCATGTTGACCAGAAGGTGAGTGATATCTCCGTGAACGAACATGTGGGTGATGAGGGTCCAGGGTCTGGCTGCAACGAAGGCCGGGTTTAAGGCCAGGTAGTTGAAGGTGAAGGCAGGGGCCAAAACCCTCACGAAGAAGAATAGAACGCATATGACCAGGATCATCCCCGAGTAGGTCAGAGGGAGCCTGAGTCCCCCCGATGGGGAGTATCGGTCCTCGTCCCAGGGGTCGGGGTCGTTCCAGCGATCGTCACGGCCGCCGCTGCTCTGCCATCCGGCCTGAAGCAAGAGCCTTCTGGCCAGGATCGATCCACCCTCCCCGAAGATACCCTTCACCCCCATCTTTCACCACCAGAGCTTCTGCCTTATCAGGCTATCATCTCGAAGAGGAGATACAAATAGATGGTGGCAAGGAGGTGGCGGAAAGGAGATGGTGGCAGGAAAACGGTGAAAAAGAGACGGTGGAACGCTGGATCGAATGAAAGCAGATGATGGACCGGATCACTCCACCACGTACTCTCCGTCCCGGAGGACGATGACGTAGTCGGCGGAGTTTCTCAAAGCCACGGAGAAGCCGGGCTCCGCCCCGAAGATGATAGTCTCCTTGCCGTGCTCCATCGCCTTCAGCAGGACGGGCTTGAAGTCGGCGTCTCTGGTGATGAGGGCGATGGTGTCGATCACGGGGCTGTAGATCAAATCCATCGCCTCCACCGCCAGCTTCACGTCGACGTCGCTCGTGCAGATCACCGGCTCAAACCCCTGGTTTTCGACGGCCTCCACCAGCTTCTCCGATGCGTACTGGTTGAGGAAGACACGGCCGATCTTTATGTCGCCGTAGTCCTTCAGGATGTCTCTGATCTCCTCCAGGTCGATCTGGAACTCCTTTCGGAGCATGTTGGGCCCGTCCACCAACAGGCCAATCTTCTTCCTCCCCTTCTCCTTCTTGGAGCCCAGGTACTTCATGATGTGTTCGAAGTGTATCGGCATCGGATCACTGGTCCATCTCGCGTGATTATTGATTTTCTCATCGATAAGATATATTTTTCCGTCTTAATCCGACCCGAAAGCCGAAAGATGCGAGATGAGTATTCGGCGGATCCGCAAAGCCTCCGGGGTTCGAAGGATGGAAAATCCAGGTGAGCGGTCATAAAATAGACCGCTCAGAGGTTGAATATCTTCTTCGCGTTGGCAGTGGTCGCCTCTGCCACATCCTCAGGGGGTAGACCCTTGATTTTGGCGATGAGGTTGAGGCTGTCAAGGACGCGGACCGGCTCGTTTCTCCCCCCCCTCGGCGAGAGGAAGGGACTGTCGGTCTCGATCAAAAGCCTATCCAGGGGGACCTGTCTAGCCAGAACCTGGTGCTGGGCGGACTTGCAGACGACGGTGGCAAGGGATATGTAAAACCCCCGGTCGACGGCCTCTTTCATCGTCCCCGCCATCCCGCTGTAGCAGTGAAATACGACCTTGTTCAGGTCTTTGACCATATCGAAGGCCTCGTCCTCGGCGAGCCTCGCGTGGATCACCTGGGGGAGGTCGAGCTCTTCCGCGAGAAGGACGACCTTTCCGAAGACCGTTCGCTGTCGGTCTCTTCCCTTCTGGTCGGGGCAGCGGTAGTAGTCGAGCCCCGCCTCGCCGACTCCGACGATCTCCCGAGCGTGAGATCTGATCTGATCGAGGGTGGCGTCCACCTCCTCGTCGGTCATCTCGCCGAGGCCGTTTGGGTTGAGGCCAAAAGTCATCCGAACGCAATCGTACTTTTTTGCAAGATCGAGGGTTTTTCTGTTGGTCTTGAGGTCGATCCCTGAGTTGATCATGGTGGTCACCCCGGCATCCAGGGCCCTCTTGATCACCTCGTCTCTATCCTTGTTGAAGTTTTTGAAGTCGAGGTGACAGTGAGTGTCTATCACCTCGAATTTTGCTCCGCTCAAATCGAGTCTTCCTCCAATAACATCAGTCTATTAATGGCGTTGATCAGCGCCTCCACCGAGGCCATCACTATATCCTCGCGGGCGGACCGGGCCGTAACCCTCTTTCCGAGGCGGCTGTTCTCGACGCCGATCACCACCTCAGCGAGGGCGTCGGACCCTCCGGTTATCGCCTCGATCCGAAAGTCGCTGATCTTGACGGCGGTCTCATCCCCCAGGATCCCCCGGACCGCGTTCAAAGCGGCGTCGACGGGGCCGACCCCGGTGTCGGCGAGGACCCGCTCCTCGCCCCGGACCAGAGCCCTGACGGTGGCCGTCGATGTGAGGGTGTTTCCTGTCATCACCGCCAGCTCCTTCAGGATGACGGCCTGCTTCTCCCTGGCCAGCTCTCCGATGACAACCTCGGCTATGGTCATGAGGTCGGCGTTGGTCACGCATTTGCCCTTGTCGCCCAGGTCCTTGACCCTCTCCAGGATCTCCTGGAGCTGGTTCTCGTTTGGTCCGTACCCCATCTCTTCGAGGGACTGCTTGACGGCGTGCCGTCCGGTATGCTTTCCGAGGACGATCCTCCTCCTGTGCCCCACCATCTCCGGCGTCATGATGCCCGGCTCGAAGGTGTCGGTCCTCTCCAGGACCCCGTGGCTGTGGATCCCGCTCTCGTGGGCGAAGGCGTTATCGCCGACCACCGGCGCGGTCCGGGATATCCTCACGTCCGAGAGCCGCTCGACGAGCTTTGCGGTCTCGAAGAGGTAGGGAGTCTTGATGGAGGTTTTCGCCCCGTACATGGAGTGGAGGCACATCACCGTCTCGGCGAGGTTCGCGTTGCCCGCCCTCTCTCCAAGGCCGTTCGCCGAGACCTGGACCTCTCTTGCTCCAGCCTCGAAGGCGGCGAGGTTGTTGGCGACGGCGAGGCCGAAGTCGTTGTGGCAGTGGACGTCGACGACCATCCTTTTTGTCGAGTCGCAGATCTCCTTTACCAGGTGGTAGAAGGTGGTGGGGATGGCGACCCCGACGGTGTCGGGGATGTTGATGATGTCGCAGCCAGCCTCCTCCACAGCCCCGAAGATCTCCTTGAGGAAGGGGATGGGAGTCCGGGTGGCGTCCATCGCCGAGAAGAGGCAGATCCTCCCGTGCTCTTTGACGTACTCCACCGCCTCCACCGACTGGGCGACTATCTCCGCGCGGCTTTTTTTGATGGTGTGCTGGATCTGGATCTCCGAAGTCGAGACGAAGACGTGGACCATATCGACGCCGGCGTCGAGAGATGCGTCGATGTCCTTTCTTATGATCCGAGAGAGGCCGCAGACCTGGGCTTCGAGCCCCTCGGCTGCGATCATCCTGACGGCTTCAAAATCGCCCCGAGACGATACGGGAAAACCGGCCTCGATGACGTTCACACCGAGCTTGTCGAGCTGCCGAGCGATAACGATCTTCTCCTCCGGGGTCAGGGAGACGCCGGGGGTCTGTTCACCATCGCGGAGGGTGGTGTCGAAGATCCGAACTTCTTCTCCACGAAGCGCTTCGATGTTATAGAAAACGATCCCACGCAGATTGCTCTTGCGTCATGATCCTCTGGTTAGCGGCCTCGCCCTATAAAACTTTTTGCACGAAATGAGCTTCAGCCCGCGACTCGGAGAGTCGGGCGATAGATTCCATGATCGAGACGAAGCGACAGTCACCGTCCTGAAATGGAAATGTAGCACCGGATACCAGCTCTGATATTTGAGCTGATATGTGAGCTGATGATAGAGCTGATATTCGGTGCTGAATGTTGGAGCTGGTATTCTGTAGCGATTTTCAGAAGAATCTCCCGTCTATTCGGACGGTGCGCCTTCGGCTGGTGGCTCGGCCCCAACTTCTGCCCCACCTTCCGCGGCCTCTTCGGCCTTCTCGGGAGGCGATACGAGCTGCGAGGTTACGGTGGGGGTGAGCTTGTGGCTCTCTATGTAGCGGACCTCTTTGAGGTCGAGGAGCCTCATCGCCATCTCGGCGACGCCCCGCCTCATCATCGGCCACTCCCTGTAGTAGCTCATCTCCCAGGGAGAATCGATCTCGGCGACGTCTCCATCCAGGATCTCGGCTTTCAGGTCGATCTTGGCGAAGATACTGACAAGGTTATTCAGCTTCTCCTGCCTGTCCTCGATCCTCTCGACGATGGTATAATCGTACTTCACCGTCTTGTCGGCAAGGACGTGGTTGTAGTCGATCCTCGCCTTCCTCCCGATGATCCGGGTGAGGGTCCCCATCTTGCCGTCTACCGAGACCCTCATGCCGATCTCGGGCCTTTCTTTCTTGAACTTGGTGAGGGATATGAGCTCGACGTTATTGGGGTCGCGAACTCCGTAGGCCTCCTCGGGGGGGACCTCGACGCTTCCTGATGCGCCGATCTCCTTATCCAAGAGCTCGCCATTGAACCCTGCCACCACATCGCCGGACCCGACTATGATGAGAGCCGGACCGTACTCGACACCATCCTCGTAGATGTCGTTATTCATGGCCAAATCCCGATCCGTGGTGGATATCACCCGTCCGTCGACGCTCTCGGTGTAATCTACCCTGATGAAATCGCCGTCTTTTACCGTCATCTTGAACTCCGTCCTTGAAAGGATAACTAGCGTTCCAGCCTTTCCCCTTCTATATTAAGTAGTCTGCTATCTTCTCGGTGATGGGCTGCTCGCAGTAGGCGCACCTCAAGGTCACTGGGTTTTTGCTCTTGACGATGAGCTGGGACTTGATCGGCTCGCTCGTGTTGGATATGCAGGATGGGTTTGGGCACCTCAATACGCCCACGATCAGGTCGGGCATATCGACGGTGTACTTCTCGACGACCCGGCGGTCTCTTATGATGTTGATCGTCGCCCCGGGGGCGATGAGGGAGATCTTGTTCACCTCCTCCTCTTCCAGCTCCCGGTCCTCCACCTTGACGATGTCCTTTTTGCCCGACCGTTTGCTGGTCACGTTCATCAGGACGCTTATCGTCGCCTCTGTCGTCCGATCTATCCCCAGGATCTTGAGGACGTTCAGGGCCTGGCCTGCGGGGATGTGGTCGATGACCGTCCCGTTCCCGATGGGGGTCACCCTCAGCTTCATCTCGGTCTCAGTCAATGCGATTCCCCCATAAGCATCTTCAGAAGAGCCATCCTCACCGGCACCCCGTAGAAGGACTGCTTGAAGTAGACGGCGTGGCGGGTCGCGTCCACCTCGGGGGAGATCTCGTCCACCCTCGGGAGAGGATGCATTATGATCAGGCCATCTCTGACACCGTCAAGAGTTTTAGGATCTATCCTGTAGCTTTTTGCCACCTTCGAGTACTCGTAAGGGTCGGGAAACCTCTCCCTCTGGATCCTGGTCATGTAGAGGACGTCCACCTCCCGGATCACCTCGTCCAGATCCCGGGTCTCGCGGACCATCGTCCCCTTCCCCGCCAGGTCCGACTTGATCGGGGCCGGCATATCGAGGGTCGGGGGCGAGACGAGAGTGATGTCGGCGCCGTAGAGGGCGAGGGCGTAGGCGAGGGAGTGGACGGTTCTGCCGTACTTCAGGTCGCCGACGAGGGCGATCTTGAGGTCCTCGAGGCTGCTCTCCTTCCTTATGGTGTAGAGGTCCAGGAGGGTCTGGGTGGGGTGGTGGCCAGCGCCGTCCCCGGCGTTGAGGACGGGGACGGGCGAGAACTGGGATGCTAGCCTGGCAGAGCCCTCCTTGGGGTGGCGGATGACCAGGGCGTCGGCGTATCCCCCGATCACCCGGATGGTGTCGGCAAGGGACTCGCCCTTGGCGATGGCAGACCCCTCGGCGGGGCCGAGGTTGAGGGTCTTGCCGCCAAGGCGCATCATAGCCGTCTCAAAAGAGAGCCGCGTCCTGGTGCTCGGCTCGAAGAAGAGGAGGGCCAGGATCTTCCCGGAGAGGGCATCACACCTCCCGCCCCGGGCGTAGGGCTCCAGGGATTCGGCCAGGTCGAGGACGGAGTCGATCTCCTCGCGCGAGAACTCCCGCATCGAGAGGACGTGCCTCTTCTCAAACATGTTCAAACCAACCGCTGCCTGGGATATAACGCTTCTGGATCAGAAGAACTTGGAGGCGAGGGTATGCCTCGTCTCACAAGAATCGAGGACGGGGCACCGATCGCAGGGGGCATCCCGCGGCCGGTCGGGAAGCTTTCCGCCGTTGATCGACCTGACGCGGTCCCTGATCCGCAGGACGCGCCTGCGGTCGGAAGATCTTATCTCCACCTCCCGGACCTCGCCAACCCTGGGGTACTCGACGATCCCGAAATCGACCCTCCTCTTCGATTCATCTTCGAGGAGGATGGCGTATCCGGTCAGGCGGAGCCGGTCGCTCTTCCAGACCCCGGTCTCCGGGGGACGGTCGTTTCTTATAATCGAAGGGATCGATACCTCGCCCATCGTCCCATCCCCGGACCCCCTTGATACGATCCGATCGATCCTTCCGGAGAGGCCGAGCCGATCGGACCTGAGGTCCACCTCCACGGTGCTGGGGGTCAAAAGGTCGAGCCTGGTCGAGAGCTTTGGGGCGATCTCCGGCAGAATCTCGCGGATCTCCTCGGCGGCGGCCCGGAGGTCGTGCTGGTTGACGTCTTCCCCGTAGATGACGGGAAGTTCGGACTCGGCTCTGTCGAGGGACTCCAGCAGCCAGGCTTCAAGATCGATCTCGGCGGCCGGATCAAGCTCGGAGAGGGATAGCGCCACCTCCCTCATGAGAAGATTGGTCGGGCTTTCGGTCTCCGGCCATACCTTCCGGCCCATCGCCTGGAAGTAGACGAGCCGTGGGCATCGGAGGTAGAGGGAGATATCGGAGATCCTCACCGTCGGCGGCATAAAGATATCAATTGTGCTCCATATTTAAAAAGATATTGAAAGGATTAGACAGGTCCAGGCTTGAGCCCTCAGTCGAGCATCACTTCACTCTCTCGTTTAATCCGATCGGCTTCGTTGTCCTCAAATACCTTCATATATTTTGGAATATAAGTTTCAGACAAATGGGGGTTATCATGCTCACTCAGGTCATCGACAGTCGAGCCTATCGAATCTGGTTTGCGATCGCGATCGCATCAATATCGATCATCGGGATATCTATGGGAGGTGGTGAAGCCGTGGAGCAGGACGCTTCCGATAGCAAGCTTCCTCTATCAATTGACGATATCGACAATTACGAAACTTTTACATCAAGGGTGCCGCTCGGCCCGGAGGCCCTCGAACGGCTGGAGGAGAACAGGTTCGTGGTGGTAACTGACCCCTTCTCTCCGAACCGGGATGAGATCACATCCACCTACAAGATCCTGAAGAACCTGGAGGTTCCCATCTTCGTATCCTCGGACTCCCTCCTCCACGTCTACCACATCCAGTTCGACGAGACTCTCAGGGAGATCGAAGAAGACCACTTTTACGACGACCTCTGGATGATCAGCGAGGCGATGCTCGCAAAGTCCGAGGCCGACTACGAAGCATCCTCAGGGGAGGCAAAGGAGGCGGCGAGGAGGAACGTCGCCTTCTTCTCTGTGGCCTTGAGCCTTCTGTCTCCATCGGAAGACCAGCTCTGCTCTGGAAGCAGCCGGGAGTGCGACGAGGGAAGCTTCGAGGGGGCGTTTCCCTACTTCACCGCCGAGGAGCTTGAGGATAAGAGCTTCGAGATCCCCCCCCTGGTGAAGGACGAGGCGGAGGCGGAGCTTGCCCTCATCGAGGGCGGGGCAGGGTTTGCGAAGTCGCCGATATTCGGCTACGATGAAGACTACTCCCAGTACCGACCAAGGGGCCACTACACCCGGTCCGAACGGCTGAAGAACTACTTCCAGGCGATGATCTGGTACGGGAGGATGAGCTTCCTCCTCAAGGGCTGCGACGGCGACTGCATCATCTCTGAGGGGGAGGCCCGGATCCAGACCCTTGGGGCGAGCATGATCGCTCAAAACCTTCTCGACGATCCTGACTCGAAAGATAAGTGGGACCGGATCTACAACGTCACCTCATTTTACGTCGGCTACTCCGACGACCTCGGCCCATACGAGTACAACGAAGCCATCGACGCCCTCTTCGACGGAGAGGTCTCGGCTCGGGACCTTTCGGGCGATGATCTCGACCTTCTGAAGGCGAGGCTCGCAGAGGAGAGGCCTCCCCGGATCTACGGCGGAACCGGCGTCGATTCTGCGGCCTGCGCCTCCGAGCCGCCCCTCTCGCCCGACCAGGCGGACGAGTGTCTTTCGGCCACGGCCGGGTTTCGGTTCATGGGGCAGAGGTTTGTCCCCGACTCCTACGTATTCCAGACCCTGGTGACGCCGAGCGTCGGCGAGTTTTTCGGCGAGGGGGATCCCTTCACCCTGGGGCCCAGCGGCCGCCACTTCCCCCGAGGCCTCGACGTGATGGCCATCCTCGGCTCGGAGAGGGCCGACGAGATCCTGGCGGCCACCAGCGACTCAAGCTACGTCGACTACTCGACGAGGCGGGCCGAGCTTGAAGAGGAGTTATCGCCCCTAGGCGAGGAGGACTGGCAGAAGAACCTCTACTGGTCGTGGCTCTTCGCCCTCAAGCCCCTCCTGGTGGAGCCAGGTCCAGAAAGCCCCGCCTTCATGCAGACGGTCGCCTGGCAGGACAAAGAGCTGACGACGAGCCTCGCCTCCTGGGCAGAGCTTCGCCACGACACCATCCTCTATGCGAAACAGAGCTACACCCTCAGGGCCGTCGCCCTCCCGCCCCAGGAGGTTGAAGCGGTCCCAGGATACGTCGAGCCGGTCCCCGAGTTCTACGGGCGGCTCCTCGTCCTCGCTCGGATGAACCGGGAAGGGCTCGAAGAGGCCGGCCTCCTGGACGAATCCTCAAAAAGCCGGCTTGAGAGCTTTGAGGCCGTTCTTTCGAGGCTGGAAGAGATATCGACGGCGGAGCTTGAGGGCGTAGAGCTTTCGGCCGACGATATCGAGTTCATAAACGACTTCGGCGAGAGGCTGAACGGGGCGATTGAGGGCGTTGATGACAGGTCGAAGAAGACGACGATCGTCGCCGACGTCCACACCGACCCGAACTCGGGACAGGTCCTGGAGGAGGGGGTGGGCTACGTGAGGCTCATCATCATTGCCTACGAGCTTCCCGAGGGCGGCCTTCGTCTTGCCGCGGGGCCGGCATTCAGCTACTACGAGTTCAAGCAGCCCATGGATGACCGGCTCACCGACGAGGCCTGGCGCGATATGCTGGTGGACAGCCCACCCGCTGAGCCCGAGTGGACCGGAAGCTTCGCCGACTGGCTCCCTCGGTCGGTCCTGGAGGCCGAGCCGGAGGACGATTTGGGCGGCGGCAGAGGAGGCGGGTCTCTGGCCGAGGAGGCGACCAAAGAGGCGGCGGCAGAGGAGATGGAGATAGAAGGAGGGATGGATGCCGGGATCGGATCCCTCCCCGTATCCACCGATTCCGACTCCGGTCGGGGCGCAGATATCCGTTTGGAGGACTTCCAGGTGAAGATCGGCTGGAACCTGCGAGAGGGCTGGTACGCCGACTGCAACATCACCCTCACAAACTATGGGGACTCCGAGGGGACCGCCAGAGTGATCCTGGAAGACGGTGAAGGGAGGGTCCTCCGGGAGCTGGAGATCCTGGTCCCTCCGAACTCCACCGTCACCGAGGAGGCGTCAGTCGACATCTCAGGGGCGAGCCGGAGGGTGAGCTCGAAGCTGGTGGAGGGATGAGCGGCTCTGCGGGGCGTCCTATAAGCCACCCGCTCCGCCATCGCCCTCTTCCGACCCGGCCTTCTCATCTCCGCCCCCTTCCTTCTCCACCACCTTCTTCTTAGCCACCCCGGACCGAGCCCGGAGCGCCTCCTCGTAGGCCCAGATCGACCGCTCCAGGTTGTCCCCCCGGTCCTCCAGCTTCGAGAGGTTCCGGTAGGCGATCCCCAGGTTGTTCTGGATCTTTGCGTACTCCAGGGGGCAGGCTTCGAGGGTCAGGACTTCCAGGGCCTCCTCGAAGGCCCTGATCGCGCGGCGCAGGTTGGCGGCGTCCTCGGGGCCCCTCGCCGGGCCCGCCAGGATGACGAGGGCCCGCCCAAGAAGGTTCTTCGTCTCGGCGTACTTCCAGGGGTGATCCTGCCGGGTCCTGATCGAGAGAGCCTCCTCATACGCCTCGATCGCCCTCTTCAGCCCCTCCCGGTCCGACCAGCGTATCTCGCTACCGCTCACCTCGGGCTCGGACTCGAGGACCAGGGCCTGGCCGAGGAAGGTCTGGGTCTCGGCCCTCTCCTCGGGATGGGAGGCGAGGGCTCTGACCTCAAGGGCCGCCTTGAAGCTGTTGACGGCCCGCTCGAGATCCGCCTCCCGCATCTCCCCCTCCTCGAGCTGGGCGAGGGCCATCTCTGCCCTTCCGAGGCTGTTTTTCGTCTCGGCGTAGTCGTCAGGATGATCGTCTATTGTCCTGAAGAGGAGGGCCTTCTCGTAGGCCTCGATCGCCCGGTTCAGGTCCTCGACGGCGGCTTCGGTCGCTGCCGGGTCGTCGCCGGCGGCTTCGAGACCCGCCCCTGCGAGGCTGACGAAGGCGTCGCCCAGGTTGTTCTCGGTCTGGGCCCGCTCCTGGGCCTTCTCTGCCGCCCGCTCCTCGGCGGAGTAGATCTTCAGGGCCGCCTCGAAGGCGGCTATCGCCCGCTTCAGGTTCTGCACCAAACCCTCTTCCCCGCCCCTTTGCCCCTGCCCTCCTTGGACCAGTATGCCCCAGCATTCGCCGCCGGTCTCCGACAGGCGGAGGAGGGAGATCCCGAGGCCGTTCTGAGCCTGGGCGTGCTCATCGGGGTGGGGGGCGGGGGCGCAGGGGCCCCGCGCCGCCCCGCGGGGGGGGGGGGGGGGGGGGGGGGGGGGGGGGGGGGGGGGGGGGGGGGGGGGGGGGGGGGGGGGCGCGCGCGCGCGCGCGCGCGCGCGCGCGCGCGCGCGCGCGCGCGCCGGTCTCCGATAGCCGGACTAGGGACATCCCGAGGCCGTTCTGGGCCTGGGCGTGCTCGACGGGGTGCTTCTCGGGCTTATAGAGCCTGATCGCCTCCTCGAAGGCCTCAACCGCCATCCCCAGGTTCGTCTCCCTGGCACCCTCGAAGGACGAGCCGTAGTGGCTGAGCCCCTGCCTGAACCTCACCTCCCCCCGGACGGCGGGCTCAAGCCGGGGGACGTCCGTCAGGATCCGGTCGTAGATGGAGAGGGCCTTATCCACCTGCCCAGCCCCGGCGAAGTCGTCGGCGCTCTTCGCCAGAAGGAGGATCACGCCCCTGTAGCTCTTCCTCGTCTTGTACTCGCTTGCGATCCACGCAAGAGCCGCACCGGCTAAAGCTCCGACGGGCCCAATAATCCAGGGGCTGCTAATCTCGATGGCCATCTTACCCGAACTCCCTCTTCCTCTTCATCCTGAAGTTTAAAATTCTAAGAGCAGGCGCGATATCGTCATCCTGTTGACATTCCAGCTTCCGGCTCTGCCATCAGGATCTCCTCTCCAATTCGATTTAAACTTTTGTGGAGAGATTTGCCTCTCTTTTGCGTGCTGGAAGGACCCGAGAATTCCCCACTCCTCAAGCTCCCATCGACCTTTGAGCTTTCTTGATTTATAAATCTGGTCGTAACGGAGGCTTCGGCCAGGAAACTCGTAAAATCATATCGGAAGATGGAATAGCTCGAATGCCCCCATCATCCGGAGGCCCATGTAGATCATCAGGACCGTGAATACCGCCCTCAGATGATGGGGCTGAAGCCGGTGGGCGACCCTCACCCCTACGCAGGCGGCAGGGATGCTCGTCCCGGCGAGGAGCGCCATCTGGAGGAGGTTGACGTATCCGAGGCTGAAAGAGGGGAGGCCCGATGCCCCCAGGCCGTTGAATATGTAGGAGAGGACGCCCCCCGACGACGTCAGGATGATTGCCGCGTTGGAGGTCCCCACGGCCCGGTGCATCCCAAAGCCCATCGCCGTGGAGAGGACCGGGACCATGATCACCCCGCCCCCGATCCCTATGAGGCCGCATAAAAAGCCGATGGGCAGGCCCAACAGAAGATAGTTCGAGTCGCTTTTCGCCTCCGGGCCATCTCCTCTGTCAACAAGATCAGCATCGTTTTCGCCAACAGTCCCACCTTTGCCATCGGTTCCGTCCCCGTCGTCTTCCCACCCGTCTTCTCCACCGCCGTCGTCTCCTCGGACGCTGCCATCCACCCCATCGCCATTCACCCCATCGCCATTCACCCCAACAAAATCTTCACATTTCCATCCCGCGCAACAACCCGCGGTCTTGGGTTGGGGGCCTACCAACATCCTAGAGGCTGCCCCGATTATCACAACGCCGAAGACGATCCGAAGAAGGGTTCCCGGAGCGTGAGCTGCAGCAACGCCCCCGATGAAGGCGCCGACGAGGCCGGCTCCGCCCAGGAGTATGGCAGCCCTCAGGTCGACCGCTCCCCTCTGGCGGTGGCTGCGGGCGGCGTTGGCGGCAGTAGGAAGCGCCACCGCAAGGGCCGTCCCGAAGGAGATCCGTGTCGCCAACGTCGGCTCGACCCCCGAAGAGGTGAGGACCCAGAACTGGACCGGGACCATGATGAAGCAGCCTCCGACCCCCAGCATACCGGAGGCGGAGCCAGCGGCAACCCCCGTGATCATGAGGGCGAGGGCGTAGATCAGTTCCACATGCTGACGGAGGGCGGAATGAGATAAAGATATATCTCGCCCTTCCAGGTAATTGGCTGTGAGACGATCTGGCGATCTTCCGGAACTCCTCGCCCCGGCCGGATCCATGGAGGGGCTCGTGGCCGCCGTCGATTCGGGAGCCGATGCCGTTTACCTCGCCGGCAAGCGGTTCGGGGCGAGGCACGGCGCTCCAAACTTCGACGATCCCGATCTGGTGAAGGCCATCGATTATGCCCACCTCAGGGGGGTCAATGTCTACGTCGCCGTCAACACCCTCATCCCCGAGGCGGAGGTCGAAGAGGTCGCACGCCGGCTCGTCTGGCTCTCCGAGGCCGGAGCCGACGCCGTCCTGGTCCAGGATCTGGGAGTCCTCAGGATCGCAAGAGAGGTCGTCCCGGATCTGGAGCTTCACGCCTCCACCCAGATGACGATATCCAGCCTCGAAGGGGCGCGGTGGGCCGCCGATGCAGGGCTGAAACGGGCGGTCCTCGCCCGGGAGCTGACCCTTGCCGAGGTGGAGGAGATCGCCAGAGATGCCCCCATCGGCGTCGAGGTCTTCGTCCACGGCGCCCTATGCTACTCTTACTCCGGCCAGTGTCTCCTCTCCTCGGTCATCGGCGGCAGGAGCGGAAATCGGGGGATGTGCGCCCAGCCCTGCCGAAAGCCCTACCGTCTCCTGCGGGGCCTGAGCCAGGACGCCTACGGGAGGCCCATCGATCTGGAAGCCGTCCCCCTGAAGGGCAGGTACCTCCTCTCGACAAAAGACCTGGCCGTCTACTCAAACCTCGCGGATCTTGTGAGGTCCCCCATCGAGGCGCTGAAGATCGAGGGGAGGATGAGGTCGACCGAGTACGTCCGGGTCGTCGTCTCCATCTACAGGCGGGCTCTTGACGCCATATCCAGGGGCGACTGGTCCCCGTCTGAAGAGGACAAAAGAGACCTCGCCCTCGCCTTCAACCGGGAGTTCACAGCAGGGTGCATAGGCGGCGCCGATCGTCGAGACCTTGTGAGCACGGCCCGGCCCGACAACCGGGGCCTCCGGATCGGGCGGGTCGTCGGATGGGACGGTCGCCGGAAGCTGGCCTCGGTGAAGATCGAGGGCGATCTCCATCCAGAGCAGGGGGACGGCCTGGTGATACTCTCCGGCGAAAAAGAGCACGGGATGGTGGTCAGATCCTCCGCCGGGATGGCTGGGGGTATCTTGAGTCTCGTCACCCAGGAGCCGGTGGATAAGGGGGCTGAGGTCTTCATCACCCGGAGATCGGGGCTCGGCAAACGGTTGGGTCAAAAAGCCGGTCCAGAGATCCCCATCGATCTCGAGGTCAGCTGGGAGTCAGGAAGGCCCTCCCTGGATGGAAGGGTCATCCTGCCGGATGGAAAAGAGGTGAGGTCTGCTCTGACCGCCGACTTCTCGATGGAGCCCGCCAAAAAGCGCCCACTCTCAGAAGACCAGATCGGAGCCCAGCTCCGAAAGACCGGGGGCACCCCTTTCATCATCAGGCGGGTGGAGATGGACTATCCGGGCGGGCTCTTCGCCCCCCTGGGAGAGATAAACCGGCTGAGGCGGGAGTTTCTGGAGAGGGCTGAGGAGGCGGTCGCCGCTTCTTTCAGGCCTTCAGATGAGGAGGTGAGGGGGGCGAGGGAGAGGCTTGCTCGTCTCGTCGAGTGGCGGAGGACGGCTCCGAGTTTGACGCCCCTGAAAGGTAAAGGTTCGAAGCCGTCGATCTCGGTCTACGCCGAAACTCTCGAGACGGTCGCAGGGGCTGCAGAGGGCGGATGCCGGCGGGTCTACTTCGAGCCGACCGTCGGGATCGCCCCTGAAAGAATGTGTAGACCAGTAAAGACCGACCCCGACGAGGTGGCCGAGACTCTCCGCCTCGCAAAAGAGATCTGCCGGGGCTGCAACGCCGAGCTTGTCTGGAAGTTGCCGAGGATAGCAAGGCGAAGATATCTCGACTTTGCATTCCCCCTCCTTGAGAGGTGCTTCGTTAAGGAGGTGATGGTGGAGGGGGTGGGCCAGGCGGAGCGGGTGATCTCCGCAGCTCCGGAGATGAGGCTGTCTGGATCGGTGGGCCTGAACGTCTGGAACAGCCTCGCCGTCGAGGCTCTGGCGCGCCATTTTTGCAGGCTGACCCTCTCGCCGGAGCTCTCGGCCCGGGAGGTCGAAGAGCTTTCAGCGAGGTCCAGGTCCACCCAGAGCCGCCCCGATCTTGAGGTCATTGTCCAGGGGAACGTCGAGGCGATGGTGGCCGAAAACTGCCTCCTCTCCTCGGCCCTGGGGTGCAGGTCGGTTTCGGGGGCGGGAAAGGCGTTCTGGGGGATCGAGGACGAGACCGGCAGGGTCTTTCCCGTGAGAAGGGATGGCGAATGCAGAACTCACATAATGAACGCCGTCGAGCTCTCCCTGATGGACCAGGCGCCGAGGCTCGCCGAGATGGGGATCGGGTCCATTGCCATCGACGCCAGGGGGAGGACGGCAGAGTACGCTCGGAGGATGGCCGAGCTGTACGGGGAGGCCCTGGACGGCGGGGACCTCCACCGGCTCAAGGGTGAGGCTAGGAAGATCTCGATGGGCGGCACCACCGGAGGGGCCTTCCTTCGGGGGAGGAGTGAGTGAGCCCTCCGGACGATGCCTTCTTTTCGAGACGAAACGAGGACTGAAAGAGGACTGAAGATTATGGAGACGCCATTTACGAAAGGGCGGCATGAGGCGCTCCGCCCCGACTATCGGAGCGGGATCTGCTGCGTCTGCGGCCATCTTCTATCAAACCACCTCAAGGACGGGGACGGCTGGAGGTGCAACGAGCGGGGGCTCGACGGGAGGCAGTGCGAGTGCTTCCTCCGGCCGATCCTGACGGGGACCGAGCGGGAGAAGGACTTCTACGACCTGGGCTGGAGGATGAACGTCTCGGAACGGGAGATCTGGGAGTTCAAAAAGAGGTTCAGGGACTCTTACCGCAGGTGGTGAACAAAAAAGTAAGGATAGTTTGGAACAGGAGGAGTCCTAAGACTGGTAGGGCCCCCTCTCGTTCCCGGAGCTGACGATCTCGTCGAACTCCTCCTGGGTCAGGACGCTTGGCGAGTACTCGATCCCGCGCCGCTCCAGGTTGTTGACAAAGGCTCGCAGGTGGTTTCTCGACCCCCTCATCAGAGCCTCGTAGACGAGAATTACGTCTTCGTTGTCCGTCTCCGCCAGCCTATCCTTAAGGTCCTGGATGTCAGTCTCCTCGATGACCGCACCGACCTTGAGGGCTTCCTCCACCGACGAGTTGCCCTGGGCCACCAGGTCGTCGTAGAGGGCCTGAAGATCCGGGTCTGAGAAGTTTCCAGCATCGAGGATCGGGTCATCGAGTTCGTACTTTTCTATTAGGGCCCCCACCGATTCCATATGGGTCTCCTCGGCTGCGCCGATGTTCCCGAAGACCCGCAGGCCGTAGGTCTCATTGAAGACCTCGTAAGCGTCCCTTGCGAGCTTCTCCTCTTCTCTCATGTAGAGGAGGCCCGAGGTCTCGCTCTCGTTGAGATCCTCTTTCGGCATCGCCTCCACAGCATCGCGGATGGAGACTACGTCGAAGAATGTGGCGCTGCTATTGTCCTGAACGTCGGCCGCATCGGAGGGCGACATGGCCAGGGCCCCGGAGGAGGCGAAGGCAATGAAGGCCGCAAATACGGCCAAAAGATGACTGAATCTCATGACGATCATATTAGCTGAAATAATATATAAGTTGTCCTGAATGCTCCAGTCACCGCGCCCTTCTTCAGCCCCGCATGGAGGTTCCCAATCATCAAGCCATCAAGGCTGGTCAGAAGGGGATGATCCCCTGGTAGATCTCGGCCCCGAGGACCAGGGCCTCCTCCACCGAGGCCAGGTCCTTCATCAGGAATATCCGCTCTTCTCTGGTCTCTCCGTGCTCGATGGAGTTTTTCAGAACCGGGGCGTACTTGCTGGACCGATCGAGAGAGACGACGTATCCTGCCAGGTCCTCGACGACGAAGAAGTCGAAGCCTCGGGGCTCCAGCTTTTTGATGGCCTCGTCCCTCTCGAACTCGGTTACAAACTCAAAGCGCCAGTTGTCGCGGTTGTAATGATCGGCCAGATCCTTGAAGATCTCCTTATCCCCGAAGAAGTGCTTGAAGGTCCAGATCCTGCCCACCTTGAAGACGTTGATCCTGGTCCGCCGCCCGGCGACGTCGAAGGTGCTGGGTTTCATGGATCAAGCTTGAAGGGCGGAGGATAAAAAAGAGACGGAAGGGAAAAATAGGGGCGGTGCTCTTTTATTACCTCAGGAGCGCATTGGGTCACAAATACCCGACCTTTAGCCATGGAGTGAAAACCGTGGCTCGTTTTTGTGGTTTTTACAGTGCTGAACCCAAAAAATAGTACTAATTTGGCCAAAAGATGGGCTCATTGATATCGATGATTAGTATCAATCTTTTGGTGCAGCACTATAAATATAGCTCTCTTAAGATTCCTAAAGCAATTTCGGACGCATAACCTCCCTATAATAGCCGAAAAAAATTGAAGAGAAATTCCTCCAAAATCTTCATATATCTTAACGTTGGATATGGCGTAGGAGGTGTCCAATATGCTATTTACACACTGTACCTATCTACGTATAGTTAACAATACGTCTTCCGCAATGAGGATTACAGTAGACGAGACTGATAATTTTGATTGGGACAGGGATGGTAATAGTAGACCTGATATTAATTTCCAGAACGTTAGTATTGGCGCGTATCAAAGCAAAAAGGAACGTGAGGAGTTGAACGCCCTGGCGAGGTCGTCTTGGTATAGAATGCATATAACCCTTTCAAACGGGAATAGTATAAATTTTAGGAACGATCAGTATGATGCAAGACGTCCCAATGAAAGGGAATACCGCCTTGAAGGAGCCGACGCATCAAAATATAGTGCACAACAGTTATCAGGTAATGATCTCAACACTTTCATCATTAGAACTGTACCAATCGAGCTGATGTTGATAATAACCAACAAAGATAAACTCAAGAATAAGTATGGGCAGTACGAGTTCGACCTGATAGAGGCCAAGATTAAAGAATACATGCAGGCCCTGGATAGAACGGGTACATCAGCAAAACTGGTCTACATTGATGACGTTATCTCTCTATCTCCCTATCTGTTAAGCCCAGTCAATCCCGACAGCCCACAAGATATAAAGGGGCTTATAGACAATCTGGACGAGAAGCTCAACCCCCGATTTTTCCTGATATTGGGTGGACATTCTATCATCCCCTTCCATGAACTCGACAACCCTGTTTATGACCCAAACAACCCAGACCTTGACCCCGACAGAACGGTCTTTTCTGACAATCCCTACGCTTCGAAAGACAATGACTACTGGCTGCCGGAAAGGGCTATGGGCAGATTTCCCGATGCCGCCAGCAATGAGCCCTCCTTCTTCATCTCCGTGCTGGAGGCCGCCACATCCAGAGTAAAAAACGCCAAGAAATATTCTTTCGGCCAGACGGCCATCGTGTGGAACAAAGCCTCTCAAGTTGTGTTTGATCCCATTAAGAATGTTGAAGATCTCAAAGACTCTCCGCCTATACGTACTGGGGACGTGCGTTTAGAATGGCTTAACAAAAAAGGCTACCTCTACTTCAATCTACACGGCACAGAGGACGAAAACTATCCCAACTGGTACGGTGAGGATGAGAACAAAAATTATTGCGTGGCTTTTAAACCGGAAAACATCAGGGAAGCGGACGTGGAGAATGCAGTTGTATGCTGTGAGGCCTGCTACGGGGCAAACATCGTAGATAGGGGAGTGAACAATGCCTTATCCCTGAAGTTCCTGGATCGAGGGGCAGCCTGTTTCATGGGTTCAACGAAAATAGCCTTTGGGCAATCAACACCGCCCATCTCTTGTGCTGATATATTGGTGCAGAAATTCTTTGAGCGCATCAAGGGAGGCTTTACCTTCGGAGACGCATTCCTGAAAGCCAAGGAGGACTTTATCGTGGAATCAATTGCTACCAATGCCGGGCTAGGTTTACCACGCGCTTTATCGGCAGAAGATTTAAAGACCTTGATCGAATTTGTGATGTTTGCCGACCCCTCATCGATCATGCAGGAGGAAGAATAATGGCCCTTACAGATGAAGATTTGAAGAAAATGGTCAAAGATTACCTGAAAGAAGACTCTCCTCAGCTGGCTGATGTGGAGCCTGTCATTAGCGAAGAGGTCTACACTATCCCGGAAAGTGTACAGAGAAAGCTTGATCTGAGTATCCCTAAAAGTATCAAGAAAGTAAAAGTGCTGACATACGGAAAGATTGTAACCGCAGAAGATGGGGCTAAGATTCCAATAGTGACCCGAGTCACAGTGGACGAGGATGGCAAAATATTAAGATCCACTGGCAATTGATCAGTTCAAGCCGTGACCATCCAGAAAAACAAAATATTGGCATAGGAGGTATTGAACCTCCTCTACAATATTTTAAAATTTTGTTTTTCTGACTCTTATCACCAAACAGAAGCCGATTGAATCTCACCTCTCCATCGCCCTTCGCCGGAGGTCCTCTGGCATCTTCTCGATGGCGTACCGGAGGGCGGTCCGGGGCATCCGGCCCCTGTTTGTCATGACGTAATCGAAGACCTCCTGCTGATGCTTCTTGCTCGCCTCCTTCAGCATCCAGCCATACCCCTTCTGGACAAGGTCGTCTTTGTCCTCCAGGAGGAGGTCTGAGATCTCGAAGACGTTGTCGAGAAACTCGCCCTTCCGGGCCGGGAGGATCAATGTCACCGCCGCCGCCCGCCGCAGCCACCGGTTCTCCGATCCCGTCCAGCCTTTCAGCCTCGCCAGGTATTCGGGGTACACCTCGACGAAGGAGCCTAGGGTGTGGTTACAGAGGGTGTCGCACTTCGCCCAGTTGTTGACGTATTGAGAGAGCCACCTCTCGAAGATGGAGAAGTCGGAAGGCTCGTACCTCTTCCTCAGCGAGTAGGCCCATTCGAAGGCGATGAACGCTTCTTCGCCATAGTCGGATTTCAAAAGCTCCTCGCATAAAGCGAAGATCTCCTCCTTGTCCCGGTCCTTGATCTCCCGAAACCGCTTCTTAGCGATCTCCCTCACGACTGCAGCCTTGACGCCGAGAAACTTGGCCTCCTCTTTAAAGAACCGCTGGCCGCTCTCCCTCGTCTTCTCGTCTGCGCTCTCCTCCAGCTCGCGCCTAACAGCTATGATCACGTCGCCATTCATCCCGTCATCAACCCCATCAATTTGCTATATTGGCGGATATCCGGTCCTCCCAAATCCTGAATCCGGGATCGTCACCCGATCCTGCAGCCTCTCCGTCCGTGCTTCTCGAAGTACTGCTGGTGACGCTCCTCGGCCCGATAAAACTCCGAGGCGGGGACGATCTCGGTCACGATCTCTCTTCGATACAGCCCGGAGCTCTGGAGCTTCTCCATCTTTTCCCGAGCCGTTGCCTCCTGCTCTGGGTCGTGGAAGAAGATCGCTGAGCGGTACTGGCTCCCCACGTCGGGCCCCTGCCGGTCCTTTGTGGTGGGGTCGTGGATCGACCAGAAGAGGTCGAGGAGCTCCTCGTAAGTGACGACCTCCGGGTCGTAGACCACCTCCACCGCCTCGGCGTGGCCGGTCCTGTCGGTGCAGACCTCCTCGTAGGTCGGATCCGTCGTGTTTCCGCCGGTGTAGCCGACGGCGGTCGAGATTACCCCTTCGACATCCCTGAAGGCGGCCTCGACCCCCCAGAAGCAGCCCGCAGCGAAGGTGGCTTTCTCCGTCCTCTGCCCCACCATCTTGCCCGGATCGTCTTCGCTCAATTTTCATCACACTCCAATAGATTTGGATAACTAATATATCCCATCTCAGACATAGCAGCTAGCTACAGCAAGATCTAATATCTCGGAGATCGGATATATAGAGATGGCATGGGTATAGGAAGTAGACCGAAATAGAACATAGAAAAATTAAAAAAGATGGGGCCCACTGTTCTAGGCCGTCTGGACGATTCTTCCGGAAACGTCGATATCGGCCCTATACCTGCCGCCAGCTCTGAAGGATTCCGTCCAAGTCCTCCAATCCTGGTAGAGATCCACTCTTATGGTATGCTGCTGGTTTCCTACAACGTTTAATGTATAGATTCCGTCCAAAGCGTCGGAACCTGTCCCTTCGTTCCCAACCTGAACGCCGTCGACCGATACGACGTATCCCTGATGCTGGTTGGAGACGATCGTCAGCTGCGCGTATCCGGAGGGGAGCGTTCCCGTCGTGGTCGAACCGGTCCCGGTGCTGGAGGTGATCGTCCCAGTCGTAGTCGACCCCGTCCCGATGCCAGAGCTAGACCCGGTACCAGATCCAGTGCCGGTGCCCTGAGATCCTGTGGATGTTGGGGAACCGACATCCGTCGATCCGGCGTTGCAGTATTCGTACCACCACCAGCCGGTACCCATGATGGTGACGTCGTCACCATTTACCACGTTCAAACGGGTAACTTGATAGAATACTTGTGGAAGATAAAAGCCATCATAGCCCTCGACGTAGATTGCCCAGAGATAATTTCTCCAATCATTAAAGGGAGGGTTTGTAGCATCCATGAAGGCGATCTCCATCAACGCCATGTCCGTCGTCATCCCCTCATCGTCGAGTTCCACATAGGAGGTGAACTGCTCATCGCATCCACCCCAGCCACTATAATCGATGCAGAAGTCCACAGATACCATCTCGGCCATTGCAGTGCCGGCGAAAACTAAAACAAACAAAGCAGATAGCAGAACGTTGTATCTCATACCCTAATCTCCCATTTCATCGCGTTGCTTCGAACCTTCCATGCCAATGTTCATGAGCTGAGGCGGCCGTGGATAGTTCAAAACTTTATGGGCCTATTTGATCTGAATACCTCTAAATAGTTTTCGACATTTCTCAAGGGATTTAGATTAACACCAAGCCAGAAATGTATTTGTTCATGGAAAAGACGATTAATATTTAATTTTAATAAATAATAAAAAATAATAATTATTATTTACTCTGATTCGAAATATCATCTCACCACAGGACATGTCGCCGATGACCAGCCAGCAAGGCCGCCGAGGATCACCGTCATCTCTTCCAGCCCCTCCCTCTGGAGGATCGAGGCGGCCACCATGGAGCGGAGACCGCTCCCGCAGAAGATGTAGACCGGCCTTTCTTTCGGCACCTCTTCGATCCGCTGGGGAAGCTCTGTTATGTGGATGTGGTGGGCTCTTGTGATCCTGCCCGTTGCCTCAAGCTCGTCCTTGCTTCTGACGTCCAGAATCCAGGCATTCTTCTTCTCCTCGCGGTCGAGGCGCTTGCAGAGGTCGTGGACGTTGGCGGTGGCAATGGGCCTGCTCTCCTTTCCGGCCGTATGCCAGGCCAACATCCCGCCTGCGAGGTATCCCTCCAGGTTGTCGAAGCCGAGCCGCCGGAGCCTCCGGACCGCGATATCCGGATCGCCGGTCTCTTCCACCAGAAGGATCCTCCTGTCGTAAGGCAAAAACCAGCCCGCAAAGCTCGGGGCCCCGTCGAGCCATATGCTGAGGGCACCGGGGACGTGGGCCGCCCCGAAGGCGAGCTCCATCCTGGTGTCCAGGACAAACTCCTCCTCGGCCAGGGCTTCGAACTCCCGGGGGGAGAGGGGAGCGGGGTCGGGAACTGTGCAGAGGAGGGGGGCTCCCTCGAGGTTCAGCCGCTCCATCTCCCTGAAGTAGGGGGGTCGCTCCAGCTCCACCGCCATCCTGGCCACGAACTCCTCTCTTCCATCAACCTGGAGCTTGGGGTTTCTCATCCTCTCGATCCCCAGGGTCGTCCACTTCCGATCGGCTATCGAGGCGGCACAGACCGATCCCGCTCCGTGGGCGGGACATGCGATCACCTCGTCCCCCAGGGGCAGAAGCCTCTCGAAGATGGAGTCGTAGAGCTGGTCCGCCATCTCCTCGGCCCGGTCCATCCCCAAAAGATCAACCCTCCCCAGATCCCCGGCGAAGAGGGCATCGCCGGTGAAGACGATCCACGGGTCGCCCCCAGCGTCCCGGAGGAGATAGCTCATCGATCCCGGGGTGTGGCCGGGGGTGGAGATCGCCTCGATCCTGAACCTTCCGACATTCCAGGCCATCCCGTCCTCGACTGCCTCGCCGTACCGATAGTCGAGCTCTCCGTCGGCGTGCCAGACCTCGGCCCCGGTCCGGGCCGAGAGCTCCACCGAGCCTATGACGTAGTCCTCGTTTCTATGGGTCTCAAGGACGGTGGTGATCCGCATCCCCTCCTTTGACGCCAGCTTCGGGTAGACCTCGCAGTCCCTCCGGGGATCGATCACCACAGCCTCATTTCTGTCGCCCACGATGTAGGAGTAGTGGGCGAGCCCCTCCGATTCAATTCTTTCAAACAGCATAATATCCAACTCCGTCCTGACAGATTAGAGGCCCTGAGAATGGGGAGTGTAATGCTCGTTCCGCCCCATCTCCAACCATCTGCATTTTTGGGAGTGGAGAGTATATTAAACTTACTTCAAATAGAAATTTTGAAATTAGATTCATATCTCCTTCAGCTTGGCAAATAGCTTTTTGAGCCGCTCGACATACGCCCCGTCGATGACGTACCTGTCACCCTCCTCGATATGCTCGACCTTCGATAGAGCCCTCTCCATCACGCCTCCCGCCTCCAGGAGCAGATGATGCTGGGCGATGTCCTTGGTCACCACGTCGATGTACTCCCACCAGGCCTGGTCCAGCCCCTTCAGGGGAGCGCCTCGAACCCCCCGCTCCTTCATCCGGTCTAGGAGGTCCTGGAAGGTGCGAGCCTCGGGCCACTCGCCCCTCTGATGATCCTGGAAGGCATCGAAAGCCGCGCGTCCGACGCGGTCATCCCTCTTCCGCTGCTCAAATAGCCAGATCGAAAAGTCGACCCTTCTTCCTCCCGTCGCCTTCAAAGCCTTCGCCTCTTTCACAAATTGATCGCTTATACGATAACTAGCTGTCCATTAAGGCCGCGGTGCGGCCCGGCGGACGAAAACTCAAAGCTGCCCCTTTTTCAATTTCCTTCCGGTCAGATCATGTAGCAATCTAAGCGAAAAGTTTATTACTAAATAAGATGTAGACGGATTGGCGTGCGTGAAAACCCATTTCGTGACCTTTCAGAGAACCGCGCCCGCCACCTGGGGTGGCAAAGACGACAACAGCCTTCCTGACCAAAGGGTGCCGGCGTTCGGGGATGAGATCAAAGCCCCGAGTTCTGGCATCCCTTTTCTTCTGCCAGACCTTCTGATTCAGACAGCTTCGCCTTTGAGAGAGCTGATGGGGACGACGTAAGGCCGGTCCAAGTCCCTCATAACGACCGCCTCGACGCCGAAGATCGACCTTATGTTGTCCTTTGTAAGCAGGGAGAGAGGATCGCCGATGGCGTGGACCTTCCCGTCCTTCAGCATCACCAGGCTGTCGGAGTACCGAGCCGCCAGGTTCAGGTCGTGGATCGCCATCACAGCCGAGATCCTGGTCTTCTTCACCAGGGATCGGACCGTCTCCATCACCTCCAGCTGGTGCTTGACGTCCAGGTTCGACGTAGGCTCGTCCAGGAGGAGAACCTCCGGCTCCTGGCAGAGGGCTCTTGCTATCAGTACCCTCTGCTTCTGGCCGCCGGAGAGCTCCGAGTAATCCTTGAGGGCGAACTCCTCGACGTGAAGGAGCTTCATGATATCGACGACCTTGTCGATATCCTCGTCAGATACCCGCCACCCCATGTGGGGCTTTCTTCCCATGAGGATCGTATCGAAGACGGTGGTGGTGAGGACCCCGGTGGTGGACTGGGGGACGTACCCGATGAGTTTCGCCACCTCCTGGCGGCTGAGGCTCTCGAGGTTTCGGCCTCCATTGAGGAGGATCGCACCCTTGGGCTTGAGGATCCTGTCGATGCACTTGATGAGGGTGGTCTTGCCGGAGCCGTTGGGGCCCACAAGGCTGAGAACCTCCGAGTCGCCGACGACGAAGTTCAGCTCGTCCAGGATCCTGCGGCTGCCGTAGCTGAAGCTGAGATCCTTGATGGTGATCTTTACCAATAGTCTTTCCTCCTTTTCAAGAAGAGATAAATGAAGAACGGAACTCCGAGAAATGAGGTCATGATCCCCACCGGCAGGATGACCGGCGAGAGGACGGTCCTGGCGACGGTGTCGGCCGCGAGGAGGATGAGGGCACCGACGAGCCCCGAGGCAGGGAGGAGGAAACGATGATCTCCACCCACCACCATCCTGGTGATGTGAGGGGCTACAAGGCCGATGAAACCTATGGTCCCGGTGAAGCAGATGATGCTCGCGGTGACGAGGGACGCCAGCATCATGCAGAGGACCCTTACGAACTCGACGTTCACGCCGAGGCTCTTTGCGGTCTCGTCTCCGGCCCCCAGGGCGTTGATGTCCCAGGAGAAGGCCATGAGGATCAGGGTGCATATTACAGTTATCAGGGCTATGATCGCCACCTTATCCCAGGAGGATCTGCCGAGGCTTCCCATCATCCAGAAGACGACCTCGTGAACCTCCTCCGACTCTCCGACGTACTGGAGAAATGAGGTCATGGCACTGAAGAGGTACATGATGGCGATCCCCGCCAGGATCATCGTCTCCGGGGTTATCCCCTTGTACTTGGCAAGGCCGTAGACCGTTAGGGATGCAAGCATCGTGAAGACGAAGGCGTTTCCGACGATCAGGTACTGTCCTCCTACGAAGCCCGCCCCGAGGATTATGGCGAGGGACGCCCCGAAGCTCGCGGCCGAGGCGATCCCCAGGGTGAAGGGGCTGGCCAGGGGGTTTTTGAGGATCCCCTGCATCGCTGACCCCGCGACCGCAAGCCCCATCCCCGCGAAGATCCCCATCAGGACCCGGTGGAGGCGGAGCTGCCAGACGATGGTGTCCGTGAAGTCGGTGGTCGCAAAGTTGCCTGGAAAGAACCTTGCCAGGATCGCCGAGTAGACCTCGACGGGGGTGATGTTTGCAGAACCAAGGGTCGCAGCGATCCCTGCCAGCACCACGATCCCGACGATGGAGAGGGTGATGAAGAGGACCTTCCGGCCGACAAACGAGGCGTACTCCTCTTTCAGCTCTGAGTTTTCGATTGCAGTATCCGTTGACATCGTCTCAGCTTCGCTCATAAACTTGATCCAATTTAAGTTTAATTGATCAAATGTAAATCTTCGCTTTATAACGCCGCCGGATACTGCCTCCTCGCGACCTGTTTGGGCCTTTGTGATGTGTCTTCTAGAAGGCAGAAGAGCAGCTGTTCGACCTGGGACCTTTCTCACGCCATCTCGGAGGCTTCGATATTGACGAAGCCTCCGAGGTTTTTGCACCCGATCGTTTGATCTAGGCTGAACCCTTCAGATCGCGGGGTAGACGAAGTAGTTCTCCTCCGGGTATTCGAGACCTCTCATCCCCAGGTACTCCTGGTAGACCCCCACGGGGTCCAGCTCCGCCTCGGGATGGATCATCTCGGCCCAGTAGGTCAGGCCGACGACGGCTCCCGTCCCAAGGGTAATGTCCCTGAAGATGACGTAGACCTTGCCGTTCTCAACGGCGGGGATGGTGTCGGCTCCGGGTCGGCTCTGGATCTCGGTGACGAAGGCCTCCATCTCCGTGGTGTTGCTCCAGCCGAGCTGGTTTATGGATGCCGGCACCTTGATTATCACGTCCGGCATCCCGGCAAGGACGCTCTCCCATTCCACCTTGGGGTTGGCCTCGTCAACGTCGATGATGTTCTCTCCACCGGCAAGGGTGATCATCTCGTCGAGGGCGGACCCCTGGCCGTAGGTCCAGAGAGCCCCAAGATCGGAGGCGGTTCCGCCCTCGACGTAGACCTTGGGCCTCTCCAGATCGGCGACCGCGAGAGATACCTCTGCCTTCGTCTCGCCGACCCAGTCGTTGTAGCTTTCTGCCTCAGCTTCGCGGTCGAGAACCGTTCCGAGGGTGGTTATCTCCTCCTCCAGGGTCTCGGCGTTGTAGAGGTCGAGGCCCAATACGTCGATCTCCTCGAAAGGCGCCAGGTTCTCCTCCACCTCTCCGGCCTTGCTCGCATAGCAGATCACCAGCATCCCGGGCGCGATCTCGCCGGATTCGTCCCTGGCGAGGTCGGCTATATTCTCGTAATTGAACTCCTTCCACGTCCCCACCATCTCCCAGTCGTCAGAAAATTCGGTGAAATAGTGGGCCTTGTAAGAGATGTCCACCGATCCTGCGATCTTCTCCGCGTCTCCGAGGATGCTCACCGCATCCGCAGCATCGGAGTTGAGGACCACAATCTTCTCGACGGGCGAGTCTATCGCCACAGACTTTTTCGCAGAGTCGGTGACGGTTACGGGATAATCGACGGCGTTCGACGCCCCCAGGGCCAGGCTGACGCCCAGGGTCAACAGCAAAAAGAACGATATCTTCTTCAAAATTCACCCTCCTTTCGGTCATCTAAATGTATAGATGGGAGATCTTTGTTAACTAATAAGAATTTCGGTCAATAATTTGTAATTGAAGCAGGATTAACTGCAGCAGGACCGAAAACCGGATTAACATGCCTGCGATTATATCCCGCAGGTCTCGAGCCTTCTCTGGCACGACGGCCGAGATATCGAAGAGACGGATTGCGATGGACTGGGAGATCATAGGTTACGCCGCTGCGGCTCTGACGATGTTCGGGTTTCTGCCGCAGCTTGTGAAGATGGTGCAGACGAAGTCGGTGGATGACGTGAGCCTCGTCATGATGGTCCAGATGGGGTTTGGGGTGTTTCTCTGGATGCTCTACGGTCTTCACCTGGATAACTCCCCCCTCATCGTGGCCAACGTCGTCTCTTTATCGACGTTGACCCTGGGGCTTCTTGTCTACTTCAGGTACACCACCAGAAGGTACTTCAGATAAGAACAGCAAAAATAAGGCCAAAGATGAGGCTGGAGATCTCGACTGCGGGCCAGCCTGAATCCGGAGGATTTCGATGATGGAGAGGTTGACGAAGTTCCAGAACGCCATTCTGATATTTCTCACCTGGATGATGGCATTGGTGGTGCTCTTGGCGACGGGGGAGCTATTTTACATCATCGCGAGGGAGATCGTCACACCGCCCCTCCTCCTTCTGGAGATCGACCAGCTCCTGGAGATCTTCGGCTACTTCCTCCTGGTTCTAATCGGGATCGAGCTATTGGAGACCTTCAAGATCTATCTCGAAGAGAACGTCATCAACGTCCAGGTGGTCCTGCTGGTGGCGATCATCGCCGTGGCGAGGAAGGTCATCATCCTAGACGTAAAGATCCTTCCCAGCATGACCCTCATCGGGATAGGGGTGATCGTCATCTCCCTTGCGGCCGGCTATTACCTGGTGAAGAAGAGCCAGCAGGACGAGAAGGCGTGTAAGCTCTGAGCAATGGATCGACGTTCTCCTTCATCCTTCATCATCCTTCATGTCTCGATAGAGCTTCAGGATTCACCTTCTATCTGGCGTCCAGTGCTCAGGCGTCCATGCAGCCGGTCGGCGGTGGGAACCCTTTAATCCGATTGGAGCCTAAAATACCTGGAGGAGGAGAGACTATTGATCCCCGACGAAAATTTTGCCGACCCCCCCGAGAGGGTCAAAACGGCTCTTGAGGAGGTGGCAGACCGGTACTCAGAGCTGGCCAAAGACCTTCGGGCGGACCTGGCCGCCGCCGGGGGTGCGGAGGAGGTCCTGGAGCTGGCCGAGAGGTCGACCCTGGAGATGCTGGCAAATCTGCCCCTGAGCCCGGTCTACTGCCCATTCTGCACATTCTACCAGCCGGGATCTGAGGACTGCCGGGGCTGTGGATACGCCGCCAGGTACGGCCGGTGTACGGAGGCTGGAACCCCCTACAACCGGGCTATCGTTGCCCATTACGACCTGGTGGAGGCGGTCGAGAACCTCCGGCCGGGCCAGCCGGGCCGATCTCGGGCGAGGTCTTCGACCCCCCCGGAAGAGGCGATCAAAGTCGCCCTCGGAGGTGAGGCGGACCGGGTCATCGATCTTGCCGGCCGATTCCAGAGGAGGATAAGAGGGGCCCGGTCCTCGGAGGAGGTGATGACCCTTAAGACGGAGTTCATGGCCGATCTTGTAGGAGACCTGCCGGCGGAGAAGGTCTGCAAAGTCTGCGGTTTCGACCACCGTGAGTTCTCCGAGGCGAAGAACGAGGCGCTTTTGAGGCTGAGACGCCACTGGCCCGCCGCCTGACGGGGCGGCTCGGACTATGCTGCCATCATCGGCTCATCGAGTCGAACTCTAAGCCCGACCACTTCAGGGCCGACGACGGCCGCTCGCGGCCGAGGCCACCAGGACCGCCAGGGGTAAGAGGCCGATGATCAGGACCGCCTCGACAGAGAGGTCGAAAGCTACTGCCAGGATCACCAGGATGATCCCCAAAAAGACGACGGTCCAGGAGCGGCGGGGGCCCAGGCTGCAGGCGCATTTGGGCCTTTGCGGCTGGGATTCGGATCTAGACTTTGACTTGCACTTGTCGGAATTTCGGTCGTTTGCGTTCATTTCTCTACCACCGTCTCTTCTCATCCGCGTCGTTCGCCCTCACGGTTCTCGATCCAGAGGCCGATCAGCCTGTCAGACCTCGCCAGGGCCTCCTCTCTCCCCTCGAAGTGGTCGGCGGCGGCGGCCATCGCCTCCATGAAGCCCGCAAGGTTGCCGTCGTCGGCGAGCTTTGAGAGCCGTTCGCACTCTTCGATGTAGGCCTCTCTCACCTGCCCCGCTTCGGGATTCTCCTGGATGCTGGCGTAAAGCTCCGGGCTCTGGGCGAGGATTCGGCCGACGAAGTCGATCATGATCTCGTAGACGGGGCTCATGAACCTCCTCGACCGGTCGACGTCGAAGTCCAGGGATCGGAGGGTCGATCCGATGGAGATGTAGGCGAAGTGGGTGAGGGCCTGGACTACGGCCATGATCCGGTCGTGCTCTTCTGCCTCCAGCACCTCCACCCTGGCGCCGTCCTCTCGGAAGAGCTCCTCCATCGGCGAGAGCCACTCGTCGCACCTCCCCAGCGCCGGGACGAGGATCACCGTCTGGCCCCGGATGGTGGGGATGGTGGGGCCGAACATGGGGTGGGTTCCCAGGACCTCGACCCCGGCAGGGGCCCACCTCGTCATAGCCTCCATCGGGCCGGCCTTGAGGCTGGTGACGTCCATGAGCAGGCTTCCCGCCTTCATCCGGGGGGCGACCTCTTCGATGACCCTGATCGTCTCTTTTATGGGGACGCTGAGAAGGACGACGTCGCTATCCGCCACCTCTGCCAGAAGGTCGCTCGCAAACCCGACCCCCAGCCGTTCAGCCACGTCGACTTTGCCGCTGGGGCCCCAGACCGTCACTCGAAAGCCGTGGCCCTTGAAGTAGCTGGCAAACCAGCTTCCCGTCCCTCCGGTGCCGCCGACGATCAGCATCCGATTCTTGCCTTTCAATTCCGTCATCTGTTTCTCAGCTCCTCCCTAACCGCATCCTCCATGACGTCGACGGGGGCTTTCCGACCGGTCCAGATCTCTATTGAGAGGGCCCCCTGCATGACGAGCATGGGAACGCCGTCGATGACCTGGGCCCCCGCCCTGGCGGCGTCTTGCAACAGCTCGGTCTCCCGGTTGTAGACGATGTCGAAGACCGTCTGACCCTCCCGGAAGAGCCGACCGTCCACGAGCCGGGGGTCTCCCGCCCTCATCCCGACGGAGGTGGCGTTGACGACCACCTCTGCCTCGGGGACCAGCCCCTCCAGTTCAGAGAGGCCGTAGCCCCGACCGCCGACGGCTGCCGCCAGGTCCAGCGCACGCGAACGGTCCCGGTTGGCGATTGTGACCTCAGCACCCGAGAGGGCGAGCTGCCGGGCGATC
>JAXGJB010000008.1:0-79274 GCA_040770465.1 Methanothrix sp.
ATTACACCCACTACAACCCTGATAGGCCGCAGACCCATCCTTGGGCGCCGGAGCTTTGGGCCACAGCGCATTCCAGCATCTGTGGTTTATCCGGAATTATCCCCAGTTTCCCAGGATTATGCCGAACCCAAGGGTAGGTTGTCCACGTGTTACTGAGCAGTCCGCCATGTTCACGAAGAACATTCGACTCGCATGGCTTAGTCGAATCTCGATAGCAGTAACCTCTGGCAGGATCAACCAGAATTATGGAAGTATTTACAGTATCGGTCGGAATTGGCCGAGTCGCCATAAGCGTATGTCAGACGAGACAAGTTGTATCCCGTCTCCACGATAGACTATATACCACGACTTTTGGAAGTCAGCCCCTCATCGTAAGCGTTCTACGCCATCAGGGCTTACGCCGTTGTGTCGCGATTCTGGGGATTTGCTCCCCAGCGGCCCGTTTATTTACGGGGCCATCGTATTTAAGCTTGCCGGTTCCGATCCACCCGAAGAGTCTCCCGCCATTTAGGCGTCGGACCCCGCCGGGATCGTCCCAGGCAGCCTTTCCCCGTATCAGAGGATGCTATTTAAGCCTTTCGGGCTCATCGGGGGGCTCATTTTTGAGCTCACCAAATGCCCTCAGACCTCATCCCTTCTCGGCGGTTTGCGCGAATCTCGCGCCCCCTTTGCCAGACGGGCGAACTCCCACAATACCAGCCCCGTATTTAAGCATTGTGGCTTGGCCGAATTTGGCGGCAGGCCGGAGGACGGTCAGATGACAAGATCTTCGCGTAGATTATTAATACTTACAGGAGGATTTAGCCGGGATCAGAGAACGAAATGTAGAATCCGGTGGAATCCGGGGATTTAGAGGTTTTTTTATGAATTTCACATTAACCGAGAAGATATTGAGGGATCATCTCGTCGATGGCTCTTACGAAGCTGGAAAAGAGATCGGAATACGGATAGATCAGACCCTGACCCAGGACGCCACCGGCACTATGGCCTACCTCCAGTTCGAGTCTATGGGCCTGTCCAAGATAGAGACGGAGATGTCAGTATCTTACGTGGACCATAACACCGTCCAGGTGGGGTTCGAGAACGCCGACGACCACCGATATCTCCAGACGATCGCGGAGAAGTACGGAATCCACTTCTCAAGGCCAGGAAACGGAATCTGCCACCAGGTACACCTGGAGAGGTTCGGCCGGCCTGGAAGAACCCTCCTCGGATCGGACAGCCACACCCCAACCTGCGGCGGCCTGGGCATGATCGCCATCGGAGCCGGCGGGCTGGACGTCGCGGTGGCCATGGGCGGCGGAGCCTACTACCTGAGCTGCCCCAAAGTGGTCAAGGTCAACCTGGAAGGAGAGCTCCCCGACTGGGTCACGGCCAAGGACGTGATCCTGAAGGTGCTGGAGAAACTGACCACCAAAGGGAACGTGGGGTGCGTCTGCGAGTACGGAGGCGAGGGGGCGCGCGCCCTCACCGTCCCGGAGAGGGCCACCATAACGAACATGGGCGCAGAGACGGGAGTGACCACATCCCTCTTTCCCAGCGACGAGGAGACCAGAAGGTTTCTGGCGGCCCAGGATAGGATAGACCAGTGGACCCCCCTGGAGGCCGACGAGGACGCTCTCTACGATCGCGAACTCTATATCGACCTCTCCGACCTGGAGCCGCTGATGGCGGCACCTCACAGCCCCGGCAACATCGTACCCGTCAGCGACCTCGCAGGGACGCCCGTCGATCAGGTGATGATCGGGTCATGCACCAACTCCTCCTTCGCGGACCTTATGACCGTGGCGAAGATGCTCCGGGAAAGCCACATTGTCCCCGGGGTATCTCTGGGAGTGGCTCCAGGGTCAAAACAGGTCCTCCAGATGATCGCCGATAACGGAGGACTGAGCGACCTTTTGGGCTTCGGGGCTCGAGTTCTGGAGTCTGCCTGCGGCTTTTGCATAGGAAACAGCATGTCTCCCAAGACCGATTCGGTCTCCATCAGGACCAGCAATCGGAACTTCAAGGGAAGATCGGGGACGGCCAGCGCCAACGTCTACCTGGCAAGCCCAGTGGTCGCGGCAGCGGCGGCCCTGAAGGGCGAGATCACCGACCCGAGGGACCTGGATATGGAGTTTCCAAGGGTCAGGATGCCGGACCGCTTCAAGATCGATGACAGCATGATCATCCCGCCCCTCCCGGTGGCGGAACGAGCAAAGATCTCCATATACCGCGGCCCCAACATCGGTGCCCCCCCCACCAACGACCCCATGCCAGAAGACCTCCGCGGCAAAATCGCCATCAAAGTTGGAGACTACATCACCACCGACCACATCATGCCCGCCGGAGCACGCCTGAAGTACAGATCGAACGTCCCCAAGTACTCAGAGTTCGTCTTCGAGCCCCTTGACCCAAAGTTCAGCAGAAGGGCGGCAGGGCTGAGGGAAAAAGGAGTCCACAGCCTGATTGCGGCAGGGGTAAGCTATGGCCAGGGGTCCTCCAGAGAGCACGCCGCCCTATGTCCCATGTACCTGGGGGTGAAGGCGGTGATGGCGAAGTCGATAGAGAGGATTCACGCCGCGAACCTGGTCAATTTCGGGATCGTGCCCTTCACCTTCGTATCGGAATCCGATTACGATCTTGTGAAGGAGGATGACAACCTGGAGATCCCCGGCATCCGGGCGGCCCTGGAGAGGGGCGACCTGGTTATGGAGGCCTTCGACGGGACCTCGAGAGAGAAGGTTCTCCTGAAGACGGAGCTGAGCAAGCGCCAGAGGGAGATTCTCGTCGCCGGAGGGCTTCTCCCCTACACCGTGCGGAAGAGATGACGGGTTCGGACGGAACGAAAAGAAAAAGGCCTTCGGCCTGTGTCATTCACAGGCCGAACTCGCTCGTTACTTCTCTGGACAACGCCTCGGTATTCCTCTGCAACTGAGTTTCGTTGGTCGGCATTCCCTGCTCAAAGGAGGATTCAGCGATGGGCATAGGCGACGTATAACGCCAATAGGTCCCTATCCCGAAATCGTATCTGGGGCTTGCGACACCGGCCGCCTTCACGCCTCCATCGCCGAAGGAGGAGTTGGAGACGTCAAGAGGGAAGCTGATCCTCCAGATGGCCATGGTATTTTCGACGTCAACCTGCTGGCCGGGAAGGAGGGGTGCTCTTGGAGTCGTGTCGGGGTTTGATAAGTAAGACGCCCAGTACATATCGGCATAATCTGCGAAATTGGATTCGTCCATCGAGCTTCTAACCGGGTTCTCTCCCCTGAGGAAAAGGTTCTGGGTACTGCTATACCCCTCTGCCGCCACGGTGCCCACAAGGCACACGAGCATGATCATAACTGCACATTTCAAGTCTGGTCACCACCAATTATTTTCAAAACCATGATGCGACACTCCCTGATCTGTACCAACCTATTTATGCCTTATCTGCAGTGGAATAGGGGATGCCAGATTGCTTTGAAATTCTCAACAAGGATCTGGCGGGACGGATCGGAAGGCTTCGAACGCCCCACGGCGTCGTCGAGACCCCCGCGCTGATGCCCGTGGTCAACCCCCATCTCAGGTTGATCGAACCTGCCGATCTGAGGAAGATGGGCGCCGAGATCCTGATCACAAACAGCTACATCATAAACCAGGACCCTGAGCTGAAAGAGCCAGCCGCGAAGGATGGCGTACACAAGCTTCTCGGGTTTGATGGAGCCATCATGACCGACTCGGGGGCGTTTCAGCTCTCGGTATACGGGGATATCGAGGTCCAACCCCTGGAGATCCTGGAATTTCAAAGGTCGATAGGCTCCGACATCTGTGTCCCCCTGGACATACCCACGCCGCCGGACGTATCCAGGTCGAGGGCTGAGTCGGAACTCGCAGAGACGGAACGAAGGCTCTACGAAGCGCGCGAGTTCTGGGAGGATGGGCCGCTTCTGGCGGGTCCGATCCAGGGATCGACCTATCCCGACCTCAGGTTCGGGGCTGCCAGGAGGGTTCGAGAGATGGGGTTTGACCTCTGCCCCATAGGGGCCGTCGTCCCCCTGATGGAGGCGTACAGGTTCTCCGACCTGGTGGATGTGGTCTCCGCTTCCAAGAAGGGGCTCGGCCCCGCGGCCCCTGTCCACCTCTTCGGCGCGGGCCACCCCATGATGTTCGCCCTCGCCGCGGCCCTGGGATGCGACCTATTCGACTCCGCCGCCTACGCCCTCTACGCCAGGCAGGGGCGATACCTCACCGCCAGCGGCACCCTCCACCTGGAGAATCTGAAGTATCTACCCTGCTGCTGCGAGGTCTGCAGAAACCGCTCGCCTGAGGATCTATCACGGGATCCGGACAGAATCGAGCTTCTCGCCCGCCACAACCTCTTCGTCTCCCTGGCGGAGATCCGGCGGATAAGACAGTCCATCTGGGAGGGGTCCCTCTGGGAGCTGGTGGAGAGGAGGTGCAGGTCCCACCCTCGGATGATCGACGGCCTTCGGGCCCTGGCCTCCTCCGCAAGCTGGATCGAGAAGCTCGACCCCGCATCGCGGTCCACCTTCTTCTACCTGGGACCCGAGTCGGCGAAGAGGCCCGAAGTTTTGAGGTACAGATCGCGGATCGACCGGATCGAGCTCTCCGGCCGGGTCCTGGTGGCCGAGCCCGGCGTCGTGGCGGAGGAGGAGTGCGACCACGTCCTCTGGTTCTTGCCCCCCTTCGGACCTTACCCGAAGGAGCTCGCGGAGACGGCGCCCTTCAACGCCGAGGTCCCAGCGGCGGCGGACGAGGCGGGGATCGCCTCGGCCCTCGCAAACCTCGAAAGGCTGATGGAGGCGAACCCCGGCGCGACCTTCGATCTGAGGCTGAAGGAGGAAAACCGGGCGGTCTCCGAGATTCAGGAGGAGAGGATATGACCCGGCACTTCGAGGTGACGGCCCGCGACGGCCCCGCGAGGATCGGACGGCTCCGTCTCGCCGAGCCCATCGAGACGCCTGCCATCATATCACAGGAGATGATCCGGTCTGCGGGCCCGATCTGGGCCTTCTCTTCTGCGGACGAGGCTCTTCTGCGGGCCGGCGAGATGGCGTCCGAAGATACTAGCAAGATATTCATCGGCCCCTCCGTCGCCGTACCTCTCCACACCGAGCCCCCATTCGCGATCCCCTGGGTCCCATCGAACGGACCATCAGGCTTCGTCGTCCACCCCCTGGCTAAGGAGGCGCCGCCGGCATCAGACGTCTACGTCATCGGGGCGGCGGGGTCCCTCCGTAACCCTCGGGAGCTGGTGGCTTTCGTCACCAGGATCAGAGACGAGACCCCTCCCGACTCAGCCCTCTACGCCCCAGCCCTCGCGACCCCCGCAAACCTCGCCCTTCTGGTATACCTGGGGGTGGACCTGGTGGACGGGACGAGGGCGGTCGTAGACGGACTTCTCGGAAGGTACCACCTTCGCGACGGGGTCTGGCCCGTCGGAGATCTGAAGGAATTGCCGTGCCGCTGTCCTCACTGCAGTGCCATGGCGGATGAGGGGCGCGACCCGAAGCTGGTCGCAGAGCACAACCTGTTGAAGCTAGAGGAGGAGGTCCTTCTCGCGCGGGAGATGATCCGGTCGGGGACGATCCGCGAGCAGGTCGAACGGCAGGTGAGGGTGGCCCCGGAACAGACGGCGGCGCTGAGGCTCCTCGACCAGGAGCACCAGTACCTGGAGCGGAGGACGCCGGCCATCAGGAGGAACGTCATGTACGCGAACTCTGCCGAGTCCCTCGATCGGGTGGAGGTGACGAGGTTTGCTGGAAGGGTCCGCGAGAGGTACAGGGCTCCTGAAAGCGACGTCCTCCTCCTCCTCCCATGCTCGGCGAGGAAGCCCTACTCGACGTCGCGATCGCACCGGCTCTTCGCGATGGCCCTCGGACAGACGAGACGGAGGCTCCACGAGCTGATCCTAACCTCGCCCCTGGCCCTGGTCCCAAGGGAGCTGGAGGACGTATATCCCGCCGCCAGCTACGACGTCCCCGTCACCGGGAGGTGGGACCTTTTGGAACGGGACTGGCTCTCCAGCTGCCTCGACGCGTATCTTGAGAAAAACCGGTACAGGACCATCGTCGCCCACATCGACGGGGAGCTGAGAGAGACTGTCGAGGAGCACGGGATCGACGCCGTCTACACCGGCGGCGGCACCGATGACCAGGCCCTGAAGAGGCTGAAGGAGGCGGCAGACGAGGCGACAAGGGACGCGAGGCCTCTGGAGGGATATATGATCCAGAAGTTTCGGGCCCTCGCCGACTACCACTTCGGCCGGGGTGCCGGCATCGCCCTCCTGGAGGGAGATGTGAGGGTGAAGGGTAGGGAGCTATTGTCCGCCGAGAAGAAGGCGAAGGCCCTCGCATCCCTCACCCCCAACGGCACCATCGCCCTCTCCATCGAGGGCGCCAAAAGGCTCGTGCCCCTCGGAAGCTACATCGTCGAGATCGGCGACTTCGTCCCGCGGGGCGACGTCCTAGCCCCAGGCGTCACCGGCGCCGACGACCAGATCCGCCCCGGCGACGAGGTTATCGTGATGGGCGAGGCGGCCTTCGGCGTGGGCAGGGCGAGGATGAGCGGCTGGGAGATGGCCAGGTCCACGAGAGGGGTCGCCGTCGAGCTGAGGCACGTCGCGAAGGTCTGAGGGGGCTCGCGGGCGAGGAAGGGTCGGGAGAGGAAGGGAGACGGCGCGAGATTGATCGAGAGGGAGGGAAAAGGGATGACTGAACTGACCGAACCCCAGAAGGCGGAGTACTTCCGGAGGAGCTACACCGCGGTGGACGGCCTCTGGTTCATGAAGGTCGAGGAGATGCGGGGCTTTGAGGAGGCCCTGGAGGCCGACCGCAGGGTCTGGTCGGTCCTCCCCAAGATCCAGGCCCGGACCCTGAAGTCGATGCTGAAGGCCGGCGAGGGGATCGAGGGGCTCGTGGAGTGCATCGCCGCCAAACACTCGGCGGAGGGGTTCGATTTTGAGGCCGGGATCGACGGAGGCGAAGACGTAAACGGCCGCGCCCTGAGGCTGATCATATCAAAGTGCCCCTGGCACGAGCTTCTCGCTAAGTCCGGCCGCGAGGCTCTCTCCGAGAGGGTGGGGACTGCCATCTGCAACGCCGAGTACGCCGCCTGGGCGGCGGAGTTCGGCGACGAAGACCGGAAGATATCCTTCAACCTCAAGTCGCAGATCTGCAAGGGGGACGGGGTCTGCACATTTCTCTTTGAGGAATCGAGGGGCTAGAAGACCCCTTAGATAACCGCGATCACGCCGCTGATAATCGGTCTTGGAGAACTTTTCAGATTAGATCGACGGCTGGCAAAGATCTGCTCTGCTGGCTTAACGGAAAAGGGCTGAAGGGAGAGGGGCCGGGCAGGAAGTAGGCACATCTTAGGCAGAGGGAGATATGAGATCTGTCCATCATATCGCTGATTTTGTTGCCCTCAACTCCGCCCCTCTCAGAAATAATAGTAACGATTAAACATTATAAATTTAACGATCAGTATCCATTCCCCGCCCTACAAGAGGAGCACTAAGTGGGCTCAAATTCTGGAGTGACTGCCGCGACGAGCATTCTCGCCGCCTCTTCGCCGATGAACCTGGAACTCTCTCTCCAGATGGAATTGATCAGCTTCCCGGAACCGCCGCCCTCGCCAGCGGGAAGCCGTCCGCATTCCTCCCGCCGGGGATGGGGCGGGGTCCGTCGCAGACGCCGTCACCGTCGGCGTCGTCGCACGCGTCGGAACCCCAGAAGTTCCCCATCGACCCGTCGTCGTACCGGTTGTCTCCCTCGTCTCTCGCGGCCACGCCGTTATTCGAGATATCGTTCCCGGTGATGGAGTTCCCGCTGGAGGAGGCGTCGGCCAGAAGCCCCAGGAGGTTTTCGGCGATCTCATTTCCGACAATGACGTTCCGGATCGCCCCCGCCAGGACCACCCCGGTTTTGCACGACCTGATCCTGTTATCCCGGAGCTGGTTATCGCTGGACCCTCCCGAGAGGTTGACGCCCTCGGTACTGTTGGTGACGTTGTTTCTCGCGAGGAGGATGCCGGTGCAGGACTCCTCCAGAGCGATCCCCACGGGGTCGTCGATGAGGGTGTTGTTCTGTGCCGAGGCTCCGATGGTCGACCAGATGCGAATCCCGGTCTTCTCCACCTCGGTTATGGTGTTGTTGTTGACCTTTGTGAAGTTGGAGCGATCGAGGTAGATGCCGTGATCGCTCTTGTTGACGTTGTTCAGCTCCGCGGTGTTGTTGTTGCTCAAAACGAAGCTGATCCCGTTTGCGTGGTTCGAGGTTATGTTGTTCTCCCAGATCTGGTTATTCCAGGTCTTCTCCAGCCGGATCCCGTCTTTTCCGTTCCCCTGAATCCTGTTATTGATGATCAGGTTCCCGAAAGACTCCTCGGCCCCACAGGGCGGCTCGCTGCAATACTCCCAGAAGATGCTCTCGACGTGAACCCCGTCGTCTCGATTGAAGGAGATGACGTTGTTGGCGATGAGCCCATCAGACCCCTGGAGGCGTATCCCCTTCCCGTTCCCCTCAAACTCGCTCTCGAAACCGTTTCTTGAGATGATGTTCTCGGTGATCATGGTGAAGTTGCTCTCATAGACCACGATCCCGTCGTTAACGCTCTCCCGGATCTCGTTCTCCTTTATGGTGGTCGAGTCGCTCTTGGAGATCTCAATTCCCCAGTCGTTGTGGAAGAGGACGTTCTTCTCGATGTTGTTGTAAGGGGAGTTGTAGAGGATCATACCGTAGCCGTAAGGGATGCCCTTGATCGTATTTCCGAGGATCTGGTTGTTGCTGGCGTTCCAGATGCCGATGGCCGTCAGGTCGTCTCCTTCGAAGGTATTGTTGAGTATTTTATTGAAGTCGGAGTAGACCCTTATCCCGGCGTTGCCGATGATATCGTTATGTTCTCCGGTCCCGTAGGGTACAGGCCAGGTGACGCCGGTTATTACAAAATTCTCCACGGTGACGAAATCCGCCCTGATGGCTATGGCGGTACCACCGCTCGTCTGCACCATCTCGGTCAATCCCGCGGGTTCGCTCTCGATATCAGCGGTGGAGCTTCCCGCCCGGAGGACGGGCAGGCCGAAGCCAGTGTCGTTTCCTCGCAGAACCACCGACGGGGTGGTGATGTTGAGGTTCACCAGGTACTCGCCACTGTGAACCTCGATTACGTCACCGGGATCTGCCGCGTCTAAGGCCGCCTCTATTCTGTAGAAGTCGCAACCTTTCTCGCCGACGGTGATGGTCGCCGCCTGGGACAAACAGGAGAAAGCGATCAGCATAATTATGGTTTCAATTGCATAACGGCTCATGGCATGGCTCCTTGATAACCGGTCACCTTTTGAGAATAAATAGAATTTGGGTGTTATCCCCAATTCCAGTTGTCCGGATATAGGAGCCGTTGAGCTGTCAATCAAACCATCACGAACCTGGATGGATTTCCAGGAGATGGTGGTGGCGGCGGTAGAGGTGGTGGCGGTGGTGGAGGTGGTGGAGGTGAAGACGAGGAAGGCGGGAAGACGATGGGAACGGCGAGGGAATCGGAGGTATCTCCGCGCCTCTGGGGACCGTCTCGATGTGGCGGCACCGAAGCATTTTTAGTGGGTTGAGACAGTATCGATATTCATGGTGGGGGTAAAGACAAAATTCAAGCTCATTTTGGCGCTCCTCGTTCTGACGGCGCTGGCGACACCAGCTGCCGCCGACGACGTGGACGATCTCATCCTGGATCTCAAGTACGGGCAGGTCGAAGCCAGGGCCCACGCCGCCCGGTCTCTCGGCGAGATCGCCGATCCAAGAGGTGTCGATCCTCTCATCTCGGCCCTGGATGACGAGAACGAAACGATCCGATCGCTTGCAGCATCTGCCCTCGGAGAGATACGCGATCCCGGGGCTGTCGACCCCCTCATCGCCGCTCTGAAAGATGAGAACGCTGGAGTCCGGGGAGAGGCAGCATCGGCCCTCGGAGAGATACGCGATCCAAGGGCTGTCGATCCCTTAATCTCCGCCGTCAAAGACGAGGAACCTTCGGTTCGGACGAGGGCGGCTCTTGCTCTGGGCGAGATCGGTGATCCGGCCGCGATAGAGCCACTCGCCTATCTTGCGTTGAGGGATGCTGACGCTGGCGTTAGAGGGGGGGCCGTCGATGCCCTGGGCAGAATCAGCGATCCCGGGGCCGTCAACCCCCTGATCGCGGCTTTGAAAGATTGCAATCCGGAAGTTCGCGGAAAGGCCGCAGGGGCCCTCGCAAGGTCGGGCGACCCTGCCGCATTGAGCCCCCTCATCGAGGCCCACCGTTACGATGAGGCCATCAGCCTCGACCCAAACTCGTCTCTGGCCTGGGCGGGCAAGGGGCTCACCCTCTACGATCAGGGAATGTATGAGGAGGCGATCCAGGCCTACGACGTCGCCATCGCCCTCGACCCAGCCGACCCCTATGCGTGGAACAACAAGGGAGTCGCCCTCAGGGACATGGGGAGGTACGAGGAGGCGATCCAGGCTTACGAGATGGCCATCAGCCTCGACCCCGATTACTCCCACGCCTGGTACAACAAGGGGATCGCCCTCGACGAGCTGGGCAGGCACGAGGAAGCGGTCGTCGCCTTCAACCAAGCGATAAGCCTCGACCCGGAGGACGCCAACGCCTGGAACAACAAGGGGGTCGCCCTCTACGATCAGGGCAAGTACGACGAGGCGATCGAGGCTTACGACGCGGCAATCAGCCTCGACCCCGAGTATGCCCAGGCCATGAACAACAAGGGAGTCGCCCTCTACGATCAGGGCAGGTACGAGGAAGCGGTCCAGGCTTACGATGAGGCGATATGCGCGGACCCCGAGTACGCCCACGCCTGGAAGAACAAAGGGCTCGCCCTCAGGAACCTGGGCAGATACGAAGAGGCGATCGTCGCTTACGACGAGGCGATCCGTCTCAACCCCGACGATGCGGAAGCCTGGAAGAGCAAGGGCTTCGCCCTGCAGGCTTTGGGAAGAGACTCCGAAGCACAAGCCGCCTTCGCCCAAGCCCAGGAGCTTGGGCTGGGGTGCTAGAGGCGGTCTGCGTCACAAGACGCGGCTGAGGGGGTGTCCTGTGGGAGATGAAATGGCTCCATTCTTGCCCAGGTGGACTGTAGATCTCCGGGCAGCGGAAATGGACGCCGGAGCGATGGTGGCGCCGGTCGGCAGGGTGTCTAATGGCAAACTAAACGAAAAAAACTTATACTTGAGAAATAAGAATAAAGTAAATCGTTGAGGGATGAAAAATCATGAAATTAAAGGTTCTTGCCATATCGGACACCCATGTAGGGGAAGACACATCTCTTCTTTCATTTCCCAGAGGGCTACAGCATTTGTGGGACGTTCTTCGCAACAGCTTCAACCCGTCCAACCCCGAAGATAAGTTTGAAGTCGAAGAGATGATTTTGTTAGGAGATATCCCTGATAGAGCTCTCGCCTCTACTTCGCAAATTATTATGCACACGAACGCTTTGATTAAAACTCTGGACAACGTAGCTAATATTAAAAGATGGGTATATATTCCAGGAAACCACGACCACACATTGTGGACAAAGTATTGTGAGAGTCGGCACAACGAAAATAGCGGCATTACTCCCCCATCAGGAGAGGATATAATTAAAGGGGGTAACCGCTGCGATGATGAAAAGAATCCATGGGCCGAAGACCTATTGTCTCTTTTTTTCGGTTATCCCCACGGTGGCTTCTGGAGAAACAAGCAAGAAGATAAGGGAGAGGGCTTTGACTTTATTATTGCGAACCCATTGTACGCAAAGCACATCAAAAATCAAAATCTTGAAGACAGAACCTACGTCTTCACCCATGGGACACATTTCAGATGGGATGTCAGCTCGCCGGAATGGAAAAAGAAAATGGCTCTTCGCTATTCCGTGTGGGTAATAGATAGCCATTTATCATCTCATGCTATCGAATAAAAAGCATGTCAATCTCACAAGAGGATCTTTTCAAGCAGGCACTGAACCTACAGCCTCCTTGGTTAATCGACTCAATCGACTTCGACGTGGAAGGGAAGCGACTCGACATCTACATAGATTTCGAACGTGGTGGCAAATTTCCATGTCCTAGATGCGGCAACTCTGAATGCGATGTTCATGATACAATCGATAGGACTTGGCGTCATCTAAATTTCTTCCAGTTTAAAACCTACCTTCATTGTCGCGTTCCCAGAACGAAATGTGAAACCTGCGGAGTCAAACTTGTCAAGGTGCCTTGGGCAAGGAAGGGTAGCGTTTTTTCCCTCCTCATGGATTCCTTGATAATCTTAATGGCTCAGCATATGCCCGTTAAATCTGTTGCGGACCTGATCGAAGAATGCGATACCCGGATATGGCGAGTCCTGGAGCACTACGTACTAAAAGCAAGATCGGAAGAGGATTTCTCAGAGGTTGAATCAGTAGGTGTTGATGAGACATCAAGAGCAAAAGGTCACAAATACGTATCAGTTTTCGTAGATTTGGATAAATCTAAAGTTTTATATGTATGTGAAGGAAAAGATGCTTCGGCAATTGAGTCGTTTAGAGATGACCTTGAGGATCATAATGGCTCTTTTAAAAATGTACGTAATTTCTGCTGTGATATGTCCCCCGCATTCATATCTGGAGTCACTAGGAACTTCCCAGAAACATCAATAACATTCGATAAGTTCCATGTTATGAAGCTGATGAACCAAGCAGTGGATCAAGTGAGACGTGAAGAGCAATCCCATAACAGCAACTTGAAGCATACAAGATATATCTGGCTAAAAAATCCTGAGAAACTCACGAAAAAACAGAGATATGAATTGGGGTCTCTAAGAGATATGAGGTTAAAAACCTTGAGAGCTTACAACATCAAATTGAGCTTACGAGATTTCTGGAACTTCAAAGACCCGTTATTGGCCGAAGATTATCTGAAACGATGGTACTTCTGGGCGACACACAGCAGGTTAAACCCGGTTATTGATACCGCAAAAGCGATCAAGGGGCATTGGAAAGGAGTTCTGAACTATATAAATACAAGGATAGATAATGGAATCTTAGAGGGAATAAATAGCCTCATTCAATCGGCAAAAGACGACGCGAGAGGATTCAGAACAACAAAGAATTTCGTCATAACTATATATCTAAGATTAGGAAAACTCAAGTTCAACCTACCCACATGAAACAGCGAGGAGCCTATTTATTCCCTCTAAGATTCCGTTATCTATTCTGGTGTTAATATAGTTTATAATTCCTTTCCAATGCCCCTTGATCGCTTTTGCGGTATCAATAACCGGGTTTAACCTGCTGTGTGTCGCCCAGAAGTACCATCGTTTCAGATAATCTTCGGCCAATAACGGGTCTTTGAAGTTCCAGAAATCGCGTAGGCTCAATTTGATGTTGTAAGCTCTCATTGTTTTTAATCTCATATCTCTGAGAGATTCCAATTCATATCTCTGTTTTTTCGTAAGTTTCTCGGGATTTTTTAGCCAAATATATCTTGTATACTTCAGGTTGCTGTTATGAAATTGCTCTTCACGTCTCACTTGATCTACTGCTTGGTTCATCAGCTTCATAACATGGAACTTATCGAATGTTATTGAAGTTTCTGGGAAGTTCCTAGTGACTCCAGATATGAATGCGGGGGACATATCACAGCAGAAATTACGTACATTTTTAAAAGATCCTTTATGATCCTCAAGGTCATCTCTAAACGACTCAATTGCTGAAGCATCTTTTCCTTCACATACATATAACACCTTGGATTTATCTAAATCTATGAAAACTGATACGTATTTGTGACCTTTTGCTCTGGATGTCTCGTCAACTCCTACTGATTCAACCTCTGAGAAGTCCTCTTCCGATCTTGCTTCTAATACGTAGTATTCCAGGACTCGCCATATCCGAGTATCATGTTCTCCGATCAAGTCCGCTACAGATTTTACGGGCATGTGCTGAGCCATTAAGATTATCAAGGAATCCATTAGGAGGGAAAAACCGCTACCTTTTCTTGCCCAAGGCACCTTGACAAGTTTGACTCCGCAAGTTTCGCATTTCGTTCTGGGAACGCGACAATGAAGGTAGGTCTTGAATTGGAAGAAGTTAAGATGACGCCAAGTCCTATCGATTGTATCATGAACATCGCATTCAGAGTTGCCGCATCTAGGACATGGAAATTTACCACCACGTTCGAAATCTATGTGGATGTCGAGTCGCTTCCTTCCACGTCGAAGTCGATTGAGTCGATTAACCAGGGCGGCTGCAAGTTCAGTGCCTGCTTGAAAAGATCTCTTGTGAGATTGACATGCTTTTTATTCGGTAGCATGATTATGATAAATGGCTATCTGTTACCCACACGGAATAGCGAAGAGCCAAAAAAAAGTCATGACGGCTCAGGAATCCCCTCGTCCCGCCTTCTTCGCCGCTCCATCATATCGATGGCAATGAGAAAGCCGATGGCCCTCTCGGCCAGGGGGTACCTTCCCACAAGCTCCCTGAACCTTCTGTTGTGGCTCGGCTCCAAAAGGTGCGCCAGCTCGTGGACGACGACGTAGTCCTCGACCCACTGGGGCGCCTCTCTCATCCGGGAGCTGACCCTGATCGTCCCATCCTCGATGGTGCAGCTCCCAAACCTCTTCATCTGCCGGTCGGAATAGCCTATCGACTTCCAGCGGAGGAGGCCGTCGAAGAACTTCCGGTTCAGGTGCTCGGCCCTCCTCTCCAGATGGTTGTCGTCCCTCTCCCCCATCCTCTGCTCCATCCGAGCCCTGAGGCTTGATACGTGCTCTGCCAGCTCTCGATCCGAGATGGAGGCCGGCGCCATAATCACCAGGGTGCCGTCCACCATCCGCGCCTGGACCGTCTTCTTCCGCCGGGCCGACCTCTTGACTATCACTTCCATCCCTACATCTCCATGAATCGGTCGATGTTCTCATATGAATTTCTTTCGGATGGATGGGGTTTTTTGAGGCGCGATCAGTTCCCGAAGCCCGCAGGGAAGGTTTTGCGAGGCTGGCCCGGAGCCTCCATACCGCACCATATGTCTAACCGAACGTGGCTCCTATCCAGCCGCCGACGAGATCGGTGGCTATCACCACCACCGCCAGGATCAACAGGTGTTCTGCCACCACCTTCCATGCGTCCTTCTCTTGATCTCTCGCCAAAAATATGCTCAGAACCCCCAGAACGAAAAAGCCCCATACGAGGCTCAAAACCACCGCAAAGGTGAGGTCGAAGAGGAGAACCGGCACGATGAAGGTCGATGCCACCAGGAACTTGGACGCGAAGGTGAAGACCGTCGCCTCCCAGACCTCCCGCGTCGAGTGAACGTTCTCAGCCTCCTCGGAGATGTGTATACCGAGAGCGTCAGAGAAGGCGTCGGCCACGGCTATCGTCAGTATGCCGCCGATCACCGCAAGCTTCGAGCCCGTGCCCGAGTTGAGCCCCACCATCAGACCCAGGGTGGTGATGATCCCCGAGGTCAGCCCGAAGCAGAACCCCGTCTTCAACGACTCCTTCATGGACCTCGCCGAACACCTAGGATTTGGAGAATAATTATAGCTGTCGCAAGAACTCGATCTCCAAACGCAAATCCCTGAATGTTGGAGGAACTCCACCAATCTTTGGTCTTTTCCAGCGGGATCCCGAAAGCTACTTCTACTATTAAATGATAATATGTTGTCGTGCAGGCTTTAAGGCCAGGAATAGGAGGAGGATTTTGATGAAGAATTACATAATGTTGACCACCCTCACCGAAGAGGGGAGCAGAACTGTGAAAAATCAACCGGAGAGGATCTTGCAGGTGAACAAGGCGGTGGAAAGCTGGGGCGCGAAGATCGTCGGTCAGTTCGCCCTCTTCGGACCCTACGACTTCCTGACCCTTCTCCAGGCAGACGACGATATGACGATCCTCAAGATCGCAGCAGAGCTCGGCTCGAGGGGAACCCTCAAGACCATGACCCTGCCAGCCGTCCCCATCGACGAGTTCGTCAAGGGAATTTCAGAGTGATCTCCAACAAAAGCCAAAAATTCGGCATTATCTGGGCGAGCCGGCAGAGGTCCATGCAGTGGCCGCCCAGATCGGATAAACGGAAAAGGCGGATGCAGGACGTCGCCGTCATGCCGTCGGAGTGCCTTTCTCTCCTTCCCGACGTTAAGATCTTTTCTTAGTATTTCATACCATTTGTGAAAGTATCTCAAACAGATACAAATCGTCTCGCTCCAAAATAAGCCTTCGAGGTGTTGAGACGTGGAAGTTTTAGAGACGAGACTTTATAAAGGGGCTTCGGAGATCGACGAGGTCTTCGGCGTCGTATCGAACATGATCTTCGGCCCCAGCTTCGACTGGGAGATATCCGACTCGGCCGAAGATAAGCTGGTGATGAAGATCACCGGATGCCCCCTTCTGAAGGAGGCAAACGGGAAGGGACGAGACCCCGAAGAGCTTTCCGAAGCTTGTCAGGCCTACTGCAGATCTGCCGTGAAGAACCTAAATCCCAGGTGCAGTCAGGTGTACACCAAGAGGATGTGCACCGGGGACGGCTACTGCGAAAACGTGATCTCCATCCGAGGATAGACGGCTCATTCGCACCCAAAAACCGCCAAAATGAAGGGATGGCCGGGAGACCCAACGGGTCTCCGGCCGCGCATTTTCTTACAAATTTTGACTATCGCGGGCGGCTGTATATGTACCAGTAGATAGCGCCCACGAACAGACCGCCGCCGACGATGTTACCCAAGGTCACCGGGATCAGGTTGACGGTGAAGAACTGAGCCCATGTGACGTCGGCTCCGTACATTATCCCCGAGGGGATGAAGAACATGTTGGCGATGCTGTGCTCAAACCCGATGGCCACGAAGGCCATAATCGGAAACCAGATCCCCAGAACTTTGCTTACCACGTCGTCGGAGGCGATGGCGAGCCAGACCGAGAGGCAGACCAGCCAATTGCAGCCAACTCCCTTGAAGAAGAGGGGCCAAAAGCCCTGGGAGACCTTCGCCTCGGCTATTCCGGTTATGGTGCCAAGCCAGGGATCAGAGGCCAAAAGGCCTGTGATATAGGTCAGGAAGAAGACCACAAATATCGAGCCTATGAAGTTTCCGACGTAAGATACCGTCCAGTTTCGAGCAAGCCCCGCCCACGAAGCCTTCCTGGAGAGGACCGCCGGAATGCAGCAGGCTGTATTGCCCGTAAAGAGCTCCGCTCCGGCCACCACCACCAGGATCAAACCCACGGGGAAGACCGCTCCGAAGATGAACTTCTGCAGTCCGGGGTTGTCAACCCGAAGGCCGGGAACTCCACCGCCGACGATGACCGCCAAAAGCCCGCCGAAGGCGATGAAGGCTCCGGCCAGAAAGCCGAGAGCCAGAAGTGGTCCAAAGGCCATCTCGATCTTGTTACATCCGATGTTGTCGACCGAGCAGGTCGTATCTTTTGGTGATTTGAATCCCATCAATCATTCTCCCTAAAGTCTCTGATAAAAATGAATCAATGGCGGCCTCCCCGCATTTTGAGAGGGCCAGAGGAGCCCAGATACGAGCCCTTGGCCAGGAACGTGCAGAGAACGCCAGCCAGGTGGGGCCTCAGCGGTTCCAAGACCCGTCCTCTCGGAGCCAACGATCGATATCTTCTGCAGACGTCTTCCCCGCCCCCATGGCGCTGATGACGGTGGCCCCGCCGGTGGTGATGTCCCCTCCGGCCCAGACGCCCTCCCGGGTGGTTCTGCCGTTCTCGTCCACCACCAGGGTGCCCCACTTTGTGATATCGAGACCCGGGGTGTTGGCAGGTACCAGGGGATTGGGGATCGTGCCCACGGCGATGATGACGGTGTCGACGTCCACCACGTGCTCGGACCCCTTCTCGGCCACGGGCCTTCGCCTGCCGCTGGCGTCCGGCTCGCCCAGAACCATCTTCACCACCTCCATGCCAGCGACCCTTCCGCGGTCGTCTCCCAAAAATCGGGTGGGGTTAGTCAAAAAGTCGAAGATGACGCCCTCCTCTTTGGCGTTCTCGATCTCCTCGAGCCTTGCGGGCATCTCCGCTTCGGATCGGCGGTAGACGACGTGAACCTCATCTGCTCCGAGCCTCACGGCACACCGAGCCGCGTCCATGGCTACGTTTCCGCCTCCGACCACCGCCACCTTATTCCCCTGCCTGATGGGGGTGTCGTACTCGGGAAACTTGTAGGCCTTCATGAGGTTGACCCGGGTCAGATACTCGTTGGCGGAGTAGACCCCGTTGAGGTTCTCGCCGGGGACGTTGAGAAAACGCGGCGCTCCAGCGCCGATCCCGAGGAATACCGCGTCAAAATCGTTCTTCAGCAGCTCGTCGACCTGGACCAGCCTTCCTACCACCGAGTCCAGCTCGAACTCGACGCCCAGGCTCTTGACGTAATCGACCTCGGACCGAACGATATCTTTTGGGAGCCGAAACTCGGGAATCCCGTATATCAGAACCCCCCCGGCGTCGTGGAGCGCCTCGAAGACAGTGACATTGTGGCCCCTCTTGGCGAGATCGGCGGCGCAGGTGAGGCCAGCGGGTCCCGCCCCCACCACGGCCACCTTTTTTCCGGTGGGTGGCAAAGCTTCCGCCACCTGGCCTGACCCGCCCTCTTCCGGCGCATTTCTTGACTCCCAGTCGGCCACAAACCTCTCCAGACGGCCGATGGCGATGGGGGCCCCTTTCTTCCCCAGGACGCACAGGCTCTCGCACTGGACCTCCTGGGGGCAGACCCTTCCGCATATGCCTGGCAGGCTGTTTTTGGCCTTGATCGTCCTGACCGCATCTTCCATCTCGCCGTCCCGGACGGCCTTGATGAAAGCCGGGATGTCAATTCCCACGGGGCAGCCTTCCATGCATTTGGGCTTCTTACACTCTAGGCACCTATCGGCCTCTTCGATGGCCTGCTCTTCGGAATAACCACGAGCCACCTCGAGGAAGTTTCGACTTCTCACCTCGGGAGACTGCTTGGGCATGGAAACCCGATTCAATTTCAGCTTCTTTTCCTTACCAGACATCGTATCCCGCTTCGATATTGTGGCTCAGTCGGCGTTTCAGATGACCCCGCGCTCCGACGTCAATTTCATGATGGCGCTTCAGTTCAGGGAGCCGGCATATCGCCGACCTTCAATCCATCCGCCCCTCTGACGGAGACTGCCGCCATCGATATTTCTTCGTAAGGGCTGATGGATTCAACCTATGCCTCGATATTTAAATCTTTTCGGTTTGCTCTTCCGCCGGCATAACCCGATCCTTCAGCATGCTTTTGGCCGTCCGATCCATCTTTAATCGGACTGGACTGGCGTGATGGTTGCTTTCTTGAGGTTGTTGCATAAATATCGATATCGTTTGTCACATTTAGATAATTCATTTGCCGTTTGCCGGACGGCTTTTTCCTATTCATTTATACATAAACTTTCGCATCCTGCTGCACGGACCGCTCCATTTCTTCCAAATATGCCACCAATAAATCTCATTTCAGCTCTAAATTAGGAGCAACTTAGAAATATGACCTGCAATCTCCTAAAATAACGCGGTGGTGAAAGTGGACGAGATCACCCTAACCATTGATGGAAAAAAGGTCAGGACTCGGGAGGGTTCCACGGTTCTAGAAGCGGCCCGAAAGGCCGGGATATATATACCCGCCCTCTGCGACCATCCAGACTTGAAGCCTATCGGCTCATGTAAGCTCTGCATCGTCGAGATAGATGGGAAAGATGTCTATCCCACCTCCTGCACAGCCCTCGCCGAAGAGGGGATGGTGGTGAGGACGAAGACCGACGAGCTCCAGAAGATGCGGCGCCACACCCTCGAGATGCTCCTGGCCCTGACAAACCACCCCACCAGCTGCCTCTTCTGCGACCGGAAGGACGAATGCACCGAGATGCGGGAGTGCATGAGAAAGTTCCCCATGGCGGTGGGGTGTAAATACTGTCCCAACGACGGCCGGTGCGAGCTTCAGACGGCTGTGGAGTATGTAGGGCTTGAGAGGATAAGATACGCCACCGAATATCGCAACCTTCCGGTTCTGAGGGAGCCCTTCTTCGACCGGGATTACAACCTCTGCATCCTCTGCAGCCGCTGCGTCAGGACCTGCCAGGAGGTGAGAGGGGAGGGGGTCCTCGTCTTCGATGTGAACTACCACCAGCAACATTCCATAGGACCGATATCCCTGACCGAGTCCGAATGCAAGTTCTGCGGAGCCTGTGTCGACGTCTGTCCCACCGGAGCCCTCTTCGCCAGGTCCGAGAGGTGGGGGAAGCCCGAAGAGTTCGTCACCACCACCTGCCCCTTCTGCGGCGTGGGCTGCATGATGGAGATCGGGGTACAGGACGGTCACATCGCCCAGATTAGGGGCAAGAGAGGGGAGACGCCGAACAACGGTCAGCTATGCGTCAAAGGGAGGTTCGGCCTCGACTTCGTAGAGAGCCCCGAACGGCTGAAGACGCCTCTGATCCGCAAAGATGGCAAGCTCGTCCCCGCCACCTGGGAGGAGGCGATGGACCTCATCGTCGAGAGGTTCTCCCGATCCAAAGGCGACCGTTTTGCCCTCCTCTCCTCTGCCAAATGCACCAACGAGGAGAACTACCTCGCCCAGAAGCTCTCGCGTCTGGTGATGGAGACAAACAACGTCGACCACTGCGCCCGGCTCTGTCACGCCTCCACCGTCGCGGCCTTGGCGACGGCCTTCGGGAGCGGGGCCATGACCAACTCCATCGAGGAGCTGAAGGACCCAGGCTGCATATTGATAATCGGATCCAACACCACCGAGCAGCATCCGGTGATCGCCCTCAAGATCAAAGAGGCGAAGAAGAGGGGCGCGAAGATCATCGTTGCCAACCCCCGATGGATCGAGCTCTGCAAGTTCGCCGACATCTGGCTGAGGCAGGAGCCCGGAACTGACGTCCCCCTGACCATGGGCATCTGCAAGGTCATCCTGGATGGAGGGCTCATCGACGAGGAGTTCATCAAGGAGCGGTGTGAGGGGTTCGAAGAGTTCAGAGACTCTCTCGCCGACGTATCTCTGGAAGAGGTCGGAAGGATCACCGGCGTTGAGGTGGAGCTGCTGAGGAAGGCGGCCCGGATGTACGCCGAGAACGGCCCCTCTTCTATAGTCTACTCCATGGGCATAACCCAGCACTCTCACGGCACCGAGAACATCCTCGCCCTCGCCGACCTCGCGATGATGACCGGAAACCTCGGCAAGCCCGCCAGCGGGATAAATCCTCTCCGGGGCCAGAACAACGTCCAGGGAGCATGCGACATGGGCGCCCTTCCCAACGTCTTCCCCGGATATCAGGCGGTGAACAACGACGATCTCAGAGCGAAGTTTGAGGGAAGGTGGGGCAAAAAGCTCCAGAAGAAGCCAGGTCTTACTCTGATGGAGATCTTCAACGCAATCCACGACGACGAGATCGACGTCCTGTACATCATCGGCGAGAACCCCAGGATCAGCGATCCCGACTCGACCCACGTCACCGAGGCCCTGGAGAAGGTGGACTTTCTGGTGGTCCAGGAGATATTCCTCTCGGAGACCGCAAGCCTTGCCGACGTGGTATTGCCCGCGACATCCTTCGCCGAAAAGGATGGGACCTTCACAAATACGGAACGAAGGGTCCAGCGGGTCAGAAAGGTGCTGGATCCTCCAGGAGAGGCCTGGCCCGACTGGATGATCATTTCGGAGATCGGGAGGAGGATGGGCTACGGAGAAGAGTTCTCCTATTCGGACCCCTCGGAGATCATGGACGAGATCGCCTCCCTCACCCCCAGCTACGGCGGGATAAATTATGGGAGGATCGACGAGGTCGGCCTCCAGTGGCCCTGCCCCACCCCTGACCATCCCGGCACCCCTTACCTTCACAAAGCCGGATTCACGAGAGGAAAGGGTCTCTTTTCGGTGGTCGGTTACCGCCCCTCAACGGAGCTTCCCGACGAGGAGTACCCGTTCATCCTCACCACCGGAAGGGTCCTGTGCCACTTCCACACCGGCACCATGACCCGGAAGGTGCCGGGGCTGAACTATCTCCGCAACGAAGAGCTGGTGGAGATCAACCCCGCGGATGGGAAGGCTCTGGGGATAGAGGACGGCGATCTGGTGGAGGTGACCTCGAGGAGGGGGACGGTAAGGGCGAAGGCGAAGATGACGGAGAAGTCGTCGGAAGGCGTAGCCTTCATGACCTTCCACTTTGCCGAGACGCCCACCAACGTCCTCACCAACCCCGCCCTCGACCCCGTGGCCAAGATACCCGAGCTGAAAGTGTGTGCCGTAAAGCTCTCTAAAGCGGTTGGTGATTGAATATGTACCAGATAGTGGAGAAGGAGGTTCTCGTCCCCAACATAATCCGCCTCAAGATAAAGGCCCCGAAGATCGCCCGAGCTGCCCGCCCCGGCCAGTTTGTGATCATCAGGGTGGACGAGACCGGCGAGAGGATGCCCATGGGCCTCGCGGGCTGGGACGAGGAGGAAGGTACCATCGAGATCGTATTCTACGTCCTCGGGACCAGCACCATGAAGCTCGGCACTCTGAGGGAGGGCGACTCCATAATGAACCTCGCAGGTCCTCTGGGCAAACCAACAGAGATCGAGAACTTCGGCACCGTGATCTGCGCCTGCGGCTGCTTCGGCATCGGACCCACCATGCCTCTGCTAAAGGCCCTCAAGGAGGCCGGAAACCGCGTCATAACCGCGGTGGAGGGGCGGAGCCGGGAGTTCATCTTCTGGGAGGATAAGTTGAGGGCCGAAAGCGACGAGCTCTACGTCCTTGCGGGAAGCGGCGGCTGTGGCGAGGATGGGTGGACAAACGACTTCATAAGAAGGCGGCTTGAAGGGGGAGAGAAGGTCGACAGGATCTTCGTCCACGGCTGTCCCTTCATGATGATGGAGGTCTCCAAGGCCAGCGAGCCCTACGGCGTTAAGACGATCGTCAGCCTCACCCCCCTGATGGTGGACGGGACGGGGATGTGCGGAGCCTGCCGAGTCGAGGTCGGGGGCGAGACAAAGTTCGCCTGTGTCGACGGCCCCGACTTCGACGGCCACCAGGTCAACTGGGAGACCCTCGCCCTAAGGCTTCGCCAGTTCATCCCCGAGGAGGATCGATCTGCCATGCTCTGGGAGCGGGATAACTGGCACAAGCTGGTGGAGGCGGCCCCCCAGGCTCTGAACCCCACCCTGGGCAGAAAAGAAGGGGAGAAGAAGAAAGCTGCCTTTTCAATCTAGGTGCCCCGGGCGGTCCCCCATTACGGGGATGATTCGGGCAGAAGATGCCTCATATTTGCTTCATCGACACCCAGGGGTTATGTGACCCGGCCGCCTGATATTAGATATTCTATCTGACGAGCTCGATCATCGAGGCGAACTTGTGGGGCGAAGCCGTGGCGGCCTCCACGTCGGCCATGATCCCCCTGCTTTCGGCATCGTTCAGGTAAAACCATGCCGCTTCCTCCAGGTTGTCTATCGCCTCTTCGGGAGTGGCACCAAAACTTGAGATTCCCAGCTCGGGGCATTTCGAGATGTAAGCTCGATCCCCTTCCCACACTTCAGCCGTCAGGTTAAGTCTCATCTCTTCATTCCTCCAAATCGAACTTCAGCAATTATATGATGTGATTGTTTCGTTTATATATCCATTATCCATTTGATGGCAGTCTTTGACCTCTCCGGTGCAATTTGGAGGGAAAAGGATATATTCACCCCATCAGGCACGAACTTTCCTTCGCGCCGATCGGCGCGAAGCCTGGCTGCTGGGCGAGAAGAGAGGTTTCGCCGTAGAAAACGCATGATCCCAAAAGATTGGCTATGCTGCGCCGCAAATTGCCTTGAAAAAAGAGGTTATTGAGGGAGGAAGGATAGATCCTCCCCGGCCATATGCAAGGCCTTTCAGGATCGACTAAATGGACGAGATGGACGGATCTAGGTCATCTTGATCCAGCCGCGGATCTTCATCGCCTCGACGACACGGTTTACGGCGACCACGTAAGCTGCCTGACGCATGTTTATGTCGTAAGCCTTGGATGTGTCGAGGACGTTGTGATAAGCTCTGGTCATCCTGTCGTCCAGGCGCTTGTAGACGTCTTCAACGTCCCAGCAGTACCGATCGATGTTCTGGACCATCTCGAAGTAGGAGACGGTGACGCCGCCGGCGTTGCAGAGGAAGTCGGGGATGACGTGCACGCCATTTTTGTGGAGGATATCGTCCGCCTCGGGGGTGGTCGGTCCGTTGGCCAGCTCTGCGACGATCTTCGCCTTGACGTTCGGCGCATTATCCTTGGTGATGACGTTCTCGAGGGCTGCGGTGATCAGGATATCCACGTCCAGCTCTATCAGCTCCTCGTTGGATATCTTCTGAATTCCCGGAGCGTTTACAACCGACTTGGTATCCGCCTTGACGCTGCAGGCGAGCTCGAGGTCCAGGCCGTCCTTGTTGTATATGCCGCCCTTGGAATCGCTGATGGCCACCACTTTGGAGCCGAAGAGGTTTCTGACGAGGAATCCTGCATGGCATCCGGCGTTTCCGTAGCCCTGGATGGCAACGGTCGCCTTGGAGAGGTCTATTCCGAGCTCCTTTGCCGCCTCCCGGATGGTGTACATGCCGCCGCGGGCCGTCGCATCGTCACGGCCGCAGGAGCCACCGATGCAGACCGGCTTTCCGGTGATGCAGCCGAACTCGTTGCTCCCGGTGAGCTTCGAGTACTCGTCCATCATCCAGGCCATCGTCTGGGGGGTGGTGTAAACGTCGGGGGCGGGGACGTCCTTGTTGGGACCTATGAACTGCCAGATCTTGTCGATGTAACCTCGGCTCAGACGTTCCAGCTCATTTTCTGAGAGCTCCTTGGGGTTGCAGATCACTCCGCCCTTTCCGCCGCCGAGGGGGAGATCAAGGAGAGAGCATTTCCAGGTCATCCATGCGGAAAGAGCTCTCACGGTGTCGATCGTCTCTTCGGGGTGGAACCTGATGCCGCCCTTGGTCGGTCCCTTGGCGTCGTTGTACTGGACCCTGAACCCCTTGAAGACCTTCGTGCTGCCGTCGTCCATCCTGACCGGAATGGAGACGTGGAGTTCACGCATGGGGTTTCGAAGTACCTCACGGACGTCGTCGTTCAACTTCAATATTTTTGCACAGTTGTCCAGCTGCTGTTGAGCTATTGCAAATGGGTTGAGTTCTGCCATCCCTTTATCACCCTTTTAGGCTTCCGCCAAACACTAGATCACAACGGGTTAGGAGGAAGGCCATGTCAGCATCCAATAGTTAAATCTTATGAGTTACATTTATTTATGATCAATTGGACCATGCCGGCCGGACATTGATATATAAAGGTTTCTGAACTCCGGCTCGCGACCTATCGGTGCAAAAACTACCACAGAATTTTCGTATGTTTTTGTTACATCTATGCCAGATACTAGGAGAGATCGACCCCAAATTTCGGCAGAGATCCGGCGTGGATTCTTTCTCAAATTTTCGGCTGGATGTTGTCCCCTGAAAAGTTCAATTCGAGGATGTTAAAGCTCTGATATTGAAGAAAGGCCGCTGAAATTGTCGGATACTAAATTTATATATGGCAGTCAAAGATGATGAAACTGTCCCCTCTCACGTCGAGAGGAGGTCCAAAAATTATGTTATTTTCCGTGGTCGGAACGAGCCCTCAATGTTGTTTATTGGTGTATGTGCCATCTCATCGCACATACACCTCTATTGGCGGGCTCTCAGAGCAGAAGCTTCCAACGCTTCAAAACCACTCCGGCTCAACCCCGGCCTCAGCCGTCTAGGATATCCTCGGCGACGTCCCGATAGGCGTCCATGACGTAAGGGATCCCGGAGACCTTGGCCGCCTCTTCGGTGAGGGCCATAACGTCGTTTCTGGATATGGTCTTCAGGCTGAAGTTCCTGCTTCCGGCCATCAGCTGCTGCAGGCCGATCGTGAACCTCTGGGTGTAGGTGTAGATGCCCATGGCCCCAAGGGGTATCTTCTCCGCCTCTCTTCCATACTTATCGGCCAGCTCCTCATAGGTTACGAAGAGCTGCTTTGCCGTGGTTCCGTACTTGGAGACGGACTTTGGAAGCTCTCCCGCCTCGATCCACTTCTGGATGTTCTTTCCGACCATCCCCGGGATCATCAGGGCTCTGCCCATGCAGACAGCCTTGAAGTAGGGGGCGCCCATGGCCATGGCTTTGAAGACGCCGTCCTCGGAGGAGAAGCCGCCTGCCATGGCGAGGTCTGGCACCCTCATACCCTTCTTGCTGAGCTTCTCGGCGAATTCGTACGCCAGGGCCTGGAGATAGAAGGTGGGGATTCCCCACTCGTTCATCATGGGCCAGGGGCTCATCCCCGTCCCGCCCGGGGCGCCGTCGATGGTGAGAAGGTCGATCTTCGCCTCGGACCCGTAGCGGAGGGCCATGGCAAGCTCCGTCATGGAGTAAGCGCCGGTCTTGAGGGTGATCCTCTTGAACCCCAGGCCTCTGAGCCTGTCGACCTCCTCGAGGAATCCCTCTTTGGTGACGAAGCCGAGCCGGGAGTGCCTCTCGAACTCCTTGATGGCGCCGTCCTTGAAGGCCATCTGGACGTCCTTCTTGGAGGGGTCGGGCCTCACTATGTAGCCCCTCTTCTGCAGCTCCAGGGCCCTTTCCAGGGATCGAACCTTGATCTCGCCTCCGATGCACTTTGCGCCCTGACCCCACTTCAGCTCCAGGGTGTCCAGCTCGTGCTTGGCGGAGACGTACTCGGCGGTGCCAAGCCTGGTGTCCTCGACGTTCATCTGGACCAGGATCTCGCCGTAACCCTCGTTGAACTGCTTGTAGGTCTCGATCCTTCTGTCCATCTCCGGAGACTTGGAGATCTTGCCCTTGCCGTCCAAAACAAGACCGGGGTCGACTCCGCAGACGTTCTCGCCGCAGACCAGGGTGATGCCGGATATGGCGGCACCGATGGCGAAGTGCTCCCAGTTGGCGCCGGCGATATCTGTGGAGCCGAGGGCTCCGGTGAAGATGGGGACCTTCATCTTGACCTTTCGATCCCATCCGTACTCGGTCTCGGTATCCACCTCGTTGAATACGGCGGTGTCAGGGTTTCCATCGACCCCTTCGGGCAGGCCCTTGGCGCCGACGGCGTAACCCTGGATGTTTATGTGGGAATAGTCAAGGGGATAGTCCTTGTCTGCCCCCGCAGTGATCTCGCCGAAGGGACCGGGGTAAAGCACTTCCCGACCCCTGAACGAGGATAACCATATATCACAACCGCCCCTGCAGCCGTCGACACAGCGGGTGCAGATCCCTGACATGGGGGCGACGTTTCTCGACCGGTTGTAAGTCCCGATCGCTTCGTTGGCGTTTGGCTGTCGGAGATTCATAAAATGCCTCTTTATTATTTTAAATCATCCTCCACCCAGGCGGGATGCGCCCGGACGGCTTACCCTTCGGACGTGCTCTTCCGGCACTCTATTATATGAATTTTATCCCAGCAAGATATTGCCGACCTCATCATATAAATAGACACCGCAGGTTATGCTTCAGAGAGCAATACTTAGAATAATCTGAAAATAGTTAAAGTTTTTGATCAGTCGGTCCCGATAAATTGAACGAGGCAGATACCTCCCCACCAGGATGGTCGTCGGAGGGCCTGCCAAAAATCCGGCACTGACCAAGAGCCCAATGGTACCGACGAAGACGAGGCCGACCCGGCCCGGCCCGCCGACTTCCGCCTTCCACTAAAGGGTCAATGGAGATCCCCGTCCTTCAGCCCCACGATCTTCTGGACATCAACGAGCTTCCATACCAGGGACCTCTCCTCCCGGGCGATGGAGTCGAGGGGGTCATCGGGGGAATGGCCCAGGGCCGAGAGGACGTTTCTTGAAAGGCTCTTTCTTCGGATCAGATCGACGAACCTCTCCTTCACAGCCCTCTTCTCCTCGGCGTCTGATACCTCGACGAGGCGGCCCCGCAACGTGACGAACCTGTAGCTGGAAAGGTCGGGAGCGAACCGTTCTACCTCCACCGAGACGTGAGGGTCCTCCCGAAAGAGCTCGATCTTCTTGCCGTACTTTGTGGATAGGAAGTACATGAAGTTCCCATCGAAGATGTAGATGAAGGGCGCCACGTAAGGGTACCTGTCCCCCTTGAAGGCGATCCTGCAGACGTGCTCGTCATCGATCAGACGGTCGTACTCCCTCTTTTTCATGCTGGGGATCTTGACGGGTTCCAAGGCCATCTCCTCACGAAAAATTTGATCAGCTGAAGATCAGAGGCCCGATATCTTCTCATTTATCAGGGCTTTTAGGGCCTCTTCGGCCACTGGGCTCTCCTTCGGCTTGTGATACATGGTGCACCTTGAGGGCATGGGTATCAGCCCCTCGTCCAGCAGGGAATAGTGGAGCTCCTCCAAGTCCATCCCGCCAAGGGCGTACCTTTTCAGCATTGCGACCGCCTCGGTCCGCTCCCCCTCTTTCAGGCTCTCAAACCTCTCCACCAGCTTCTCGATCTGTTCCATCATCGTCGACGCCTCGGAGAAGAGACGGCCGGATGAGATATAGATCTTGCCGGATGACGGAACTAAACCCCAGGCAATAAATACGATCGATGCGAATCACCGCGAGCCTACCAACACCCGAGGAGATCACCATGACCCAAACTCCAAAAACAGCCGTCGGTATAGATGACATCGCAGTCCATGTGCCAAAGCTATTCATATCGACCCTCGGCGAGTTCGCGAGGGAGAGAGGGATCGAGCCAGCGAAGCTCGCAAGAGGGGTCGGCGTCGAGAAGATGGCGGTCCCCGACGCCCACGAGGACGCCGCCACCATGGCTGCATCCTCCATCCTGAATCTGATGCACAAAAACGACCTTCTCCCCGAGGAGGTCGGGAGAATTTACATCGGGACCGAGTCGGGGGTCGACGAGGCGAAGGCGATCGGAACCTACGTCATCGGGATGTTGGAGCGGATCTATGGCTCCGGGTCCTTCCAGGAGTGCGCCACCGTGGAGTTCAAGTCGGCCTGCATCGGAACGACCATCGCTCTTGAGAACGTCGCCGACTGGCTGAGGGCGGGAGGAGACGACGATCTCAGAGAGAACGCCGGCCGACGGCGGCGAAGGGTGGGGATCGTGGTGGCGACGGACGTCGCCCGCTACGAGCTGAACTCCCCCGGCGAGTACACCCAGGGAGCGGGCTCCGTCGCCCTCCTGGTCGATCGGGACCCGAGGATTCTGGCTCTCGATCCCGTCATGGGGGTCTATACAAGAGACGAGAACGACTTCTTCAGGCCCATCGGGACGAGGTGCGCCGTCGTCAACGGCAAGTACAGCAACCAGTGCTACCTGGCGGCGATGGATGGAGCCTTCTCCTCTTACAGAAAACGGGCGATCGAAAGCGGGATGATCCGCCTCTCGGAGGGCGAGTGCGCAACAGACCATCTGGGCAAGATCATATTCCATATCCCTTACCCCCGGATGGCTGAGTACGCGGCAGCCTCGATATTCCGGTCCGAGTGGCGAGATCTGCCCCGGTGGCGGGACGTCGAAGAGGAGATCGGTCCCGAGCCGAGGTCCGAGGGGAACTTTGGTGAGAAGGAGCGGCTCTCGGCCGAGGAGGGTTACAGGAGGAGGTTCTCAAAGTCCGCACAATTTTTGGAGGCTTTCGAAAAGAAGGTGAAGCCCTCTACCCTGGCATCGTCGCTGGTCGGAAACATCTACACCGGATCGATTTATTTGGGGCTTGCAAGCCTTCTGGAAAAGGGGCTCCTCGTCCCCGGAGAGCGGGTCGGCTTCGGCTCCTACGGGAGCGGATGCTCTGCAGCCTTCTTCTCGGGAGTGGTCCCGGCCGGCGTCGAGTCGGTGGCCGCAGGCTATCTATTCAAAAAGCTCGACGAGCGGGTAGAGATAGGCCTTGAGGACTATCGGCTCCTCCACGAGGGTGAGCGGCGCGATAGCGTGGTTCCGCCGTCGGGGGAGTTCGCCCTCGCCGAGATCGACGGGGACGGGTACAGGCACTACGACTTCGTGGGCTGAGGATCTGGGGAGCTGAGGGGCGGGCCTGGGCCGATGAAAGATTGACGGCGGCCAATTTCAAATATTTTATATAGGTTGGGCGACCATCAGTATTCATGGGAAAGACGCTTGAACTGCTGGCCTCTCGGGATCGAAGAGAGTTCGTCCTACCCTTATCCATAGTGATTGCTGGATTTTTGATCTTCGCCTGGACCATCTTTTCTGGGATCTCGGGGATCGGCGGAGATCTGATCCAGGCGACGGCGCCGGGGACTGTTGACCTCGACCTTCAGGATGTCGGAGAGTACACCATCTTCTACGAGAACGTGAGCTTCGTCGACGGTCGGTTTTACTCGACGGGAGATGCGATTCCATCTGGTCTTGAGATGGAGGTGGTGGACCTATCTTCCGGGGAGAAAGCAGATCTCCACCCTTCGGTGGGAGGGTCCACCTACACCATCGGCGGCCGTTCGGGCAGGTCGATCGCGGCCTTTGTCATCGATCATCCCGGAGTCTACAGGATGACGAGCAGGTACTCGCCGGGGAGCGATGGGCCGGAGGTGGCCCTGGCGGTCGGCCATGACTTCGTAGGGAAGATGATATCGATGATGTTGGTCTCCTCCGCCGCGTTCTTTGGATCGATTATCATCGCAGCCATCATCCTGGTTTCGATCCAAAGAAAGAGGGGGAGGGAGGAGGAGCGGCTCCGGGAGGAAGCGCGGATGATTCGGGGCCGGTGACCTGAGTTGCCAGATCCAACTTGGAAGAAAAACAGGAATCGGTCCCCGAAATTCAAAGATGGGAGAAATGATGATTTGACACCACAAAAACCGCCTGCTATCGTCCTGGTGGCTTTCGGAAGCCTCGACCCCGAGGCGAGGAAGACCTACGGGAATATCAGAGACGCCTACCAGCAAAAGTTTCCCGGCTCGACGGTCCGGATCGCCTTCACCGCCGATTTCATCCGGCGGATTCTCGCAGAAAAAGAGGGGGTCTACGTCCACGGCCCCCTTGCAGCCCTGGCAGAGCTTTCCGACGAGGGCGAGACAAATGTGGTCGTCCAGTCGCTCCACGTCGCCCCCGGCTCCGAGTTCCACGATGCTGCATCCCTCGTCTCGGCCCTCAGGTCTGTCCGGGGAAAGTTCGGATTCCGGAATCTGGAGATGGGTCCGCCGCTGCTCGCAAGCGGCCGGGATTTCGATGCCGTCTCAAAGGCCCTGGCCTCGGAGTTCGATCGGCTCACCGTCGAGGGCGAAGTGGCGATTCGCCCAAGAAACCCGGAGGAGACGGCCGTCGTCCTGATGGGCCACGGGACCGACCACCCCGCAGACTCTGCCTACGCCCGGATGGCGCTCGTCCTCGAACGGGATCACAGGAACGTCTTTTTGGGGACGATCGACGGCTTTCCGGGGCTGGAGGAGGTGATGGCCGAGGTGAAGCTGGCGTCCGGCGTCGGGAGGGTGAGGCTCCTCCCCTTCCTCCTGGTGGCAGGAGGCCACGCCACGAAAGACCTGGCCGGGGACGACCCCACATCCTGGAAGAGCGCCTTCGAGGAGGCGGGCTTTGAGGTCGAAGTCCTTCTCCGAGGGATGGGCGAAAACCCCGGGGTGGTGGAGGTCTTCATCGAGCATTCGAAACAAGCGATCGAAGGCTTCCGGCAGACCTTATGAAACGAGGGTGCCCAGGCGGCGGCGCAGAACCTGAGGCTGCCGTAGGTGGACCCGCCGGGATGGCTGACGCCCGCGCCATCAATCCGATTCCTTCCAGCCCTCCAGCCCCTCCTTATAGAGGAAGGCGACGATCAGAAGCCCCACAATGGGGTCGGCCTGCCAGAGGCCGAATAGGTAGTTTGCCCCAAGACCCACCAGCAGGGCAGCAGATAGGAGAGCGCAGGCGAGGGTCTCTTTTGAGTCGGCGATGAGGGCCCGGCTTCCGATCGCCACCCCCAGGTCCCGTTTTTTGCGGGCGATAATCGGCATTATCAATATCGAGAGGAGGGCTATCGCGATCCCCGGCGCCGATGGTTCGGAGACCTCATTGCCCGCCAGCTTTCCCATCGACTCGATGAGGACGTAAGATCCGAGGAGAAAGAAGGTCACGGCGACGAACCTCTCGGCCCTCCTCTCGATCTCCTCCTCTTCCCCCTCAGAGCCCGACCGGTGCTTTCTGAGCCGCCATATCAAAATCAGGGCCGAGAGGGACTCGACGATGCTGTCGAGCCCAAAGCCGACGAGGGCGATGGACCCCGCGAGCCGTCCAAAGAATATGGAGGCTATCGCCTCGGCGACGTTGTAGGCTAAATTGAAGTACTCCAGCCGGAGGGCTCTTTTGTAGGGATCTTTAGAGGCGTCCGTCTCAACCATGTCTGATGCCACCACTTTCGCGTTCTCCACTTCACCAAATCTGGATGGAAATTTTGGCTTTCAACCATTTAGAACCATATGCTCTGGCTCTTCTCTGTTCTAGATCGTCGTGATTCCTTTCCACATTTCTTGGCTGCTTTCCAGCACCAAAGCCCCAAATACCATCCCGACAAAATAAACTCCCAATGTCCCCCCAAGAGAGCGCCCTCCTCCTCGTCGTCTACCTCGCCTGCTTCGCCGCCATCCACAGCCTCATGGCCAGCCTCCCCTTCAAGAGGAGGGCAGCGAAGATCCTCGGCCGCCGGACCGACCGGTGGTACCCGGCCATCTTCTCCCTCTCGGCCCTGGTGATGGTCCTGCCGCTGGTCTACCTCGTCTACCTATTCCCCGGAAAGGTCCTCTACGTCGTCCCCTCGCCCTGGCGGTGGGCGATGGTGGCGGGGCAGGTCCTGGCGGGGCTTCTGTCCCTCAGGGCTTTTTCCGACGCGCCCCACCGGTTCCGGGTCCCGCTCCAGCTGGCGGGGGCGGGGGCCGCCGAGGCGAAGCCGCTGGCCCCGCGGGGTATCTACTGCTGGATAAGAGATCCGTTCCTCCTATCGGGCTTTCTCCTCATCTGGCTCACCCCCTTCATGACGACGAACATCCTCATCCTCTACGCCATCGTCACCGTCTACCTATACCTGGGGTCGCTCCACTGGGAGAAAAGGCTCCTCGCCCAGTTCGGGGGCGAGTACCGGGCGTACCAGAGAAGGGTTCCGAGGATGGTCCCCTGGCGGGGGAGGGTCTGCCCCGGCAGTTGACGGCAAACGGAGGAGAAGAAGATGTTCTCGAACTCGACCCTCGTCCTCGCCCTCTACCTCATCGGCTATGCCAGCCTGCACAGCCTCCTCGCGGACAGCCGGATCAAAAGACGAGCCCGGCGAGCCCTCGGCCCGAGAAAGATGAGGTGGTACCGGCTTTTCTTTTCGATAATGGCGGCCGCCACCCTCTCCCCGCTTCTGTACCTCCTCTATCACTTCCCCGGAGAGACCCTTTACTTAGTCCCCTCCCCCTGGCGATGGGGGATGATCGCGGGGCAGCTGGCAGCGGCCCTCGCCTTCGGCAAGGCCTTCCTCGCCATGGGGCCCCTCCGATTTCTGGGGTTCCATCCCGATGACGGCGAAGGCGAGGGCGATCTGATCATCGAGGGCGTCTACTGCAGGACGAGAAACCCCCTCTTCCTCTTCGCCCTGATCTTCCTCTGGCTCTCCCCAGTCATGACCGAGAACCTCCTCGTCCTCTACCTCATCGCCACCGTCTACTTCTATCTCGGATCGATCCACGAGGAGAGGATGCTGGCCGAGAAGTTCGGAGCCGCCTACCGCGACTACCAGAGGCGAGTGCCCAGGATCGTCCCCCGCCTGCGCTGCCGCTATCCCGAAACGCGAGTCGGAGGCGGGGGTCGGGACAGGGGGTCCGGCGCTGAAACGAGACCTGAGACGGACTCCGACGAAGCTCGCAACCTCTGATGACTGATGACCTCTGACGACGAGGGAGGCGGCGACATCCGACGACTTCTGATCTTAATCTCTGATCCCGAAAGGCCGGCGAAAGTTCACCGGCCGTAGGTCGCCGCGGCCTCGCCCGACGAGAGAATGTTCCCCTCCATCGCCGCCTCCAGGTCGGATCTATCGGAGCCGGCCGCGAGATCGAGCTTTGAATCCAGAGCATAAACCAAGAGGACGTACCGATGAGCAGGCCCCGACGGCGGGCATGGTCCAGCGTACCCGATCTCCCCGAAGCCGTTCGTCCCCTGAACCGCTCCCACCGGATCCGAGACCTCCCCCACCCGAGGGATCGCCTCGGGGACCGACTCCGCCGGCTCGAGGTTCCAGATCAGCCAGTGGACGAATGTCCCCCGGGGAGCGTCAGGGTCCTCCAGGATCATCGCCACCGACTCCGCCGATTCGACGATGCCGCTGATCTCGACGGGGGGAGATAGGTCCTCGCCGTCACAGGTGTACCTCTCGGGGAAGGAATCTAATCCCAGGGAGACGTTAAGGCCGGCGAGAGCGTACTCTCCATCCGATCCGCCGCCGTCGCCACCGTCGCCATCGACATCTTCAGAGCATCCCGCCGTGGCCACCGACGCCAGTATCGCAATCACGATCAAGACCGATGGGAAGATCCTCACTCTTCCACCAGCTCGAAATCGATGCTCACCGAGGTGCTCATCGACCGGATGACCGGCACCCTCCCCGCAACGTCGGCGAACATCTCCATCAGGGTCTCGGGGTCGCCGTCCGCGGCCAGGCTGACCTTTACCTCGATCCTGGTCACCTCCCGGCCGTCCGCCGACGTCTCTAAGACCCCCTCGGCTCTGGATCGATAAGACCGGAGGACGACGTCGTACTTTCTCGCCCTGGCGAGGGTGGTGGTGAGGACGCAGGCGTTGGCGGCGGCGACGAAGAGATCCTCCGGCGACGGATAGCCCCCGACTCCGCCGAACTCCGCCGGCAAGGCGACCTCGATATTCGTGCCGGAAGCGGAAGGAAAGGCGATCTCGCCTTTCGCCCCACCGGTCCAGGTCACAAGGTTGTTGAAGGTGAGCTCTTCTGTCATGGTCGGAGGTTTAGAACTTCTCGGCTATTATCACTTTCCGGAGAATGCCGATCAAGGGATTAAGAGTGTGAGTGGTCGGGCAAGTCGCCGTGTCGGTGGTTTTCAACCCGATGATAAGCCTCCCCGGCGGCCCGAGGCGGATCGACGTGGACGGTGGCGTCGGAGATGTAGGGGAGGCTGTGATGGAGCATGTGGGTGACTTCCGCGGCTATCTCGTGCCCCCTCTCGACCGAGAGCTCAGGATCGACTATCACGTTGATCTCGGCGTGAAGCCTGATCCCCATCCACCTCACCTTCACCTCCGCCACATCCTCGACGCCGGGGGTCCGGGCCGCCGCCGCCCTCACCTCGTCTGCAACCTCCGGGTCGACTCCGTCTACGAGCCTGGTCAGGACCACCAGCCCAGACTTCCAGCCGATCTGGAGTATGACGGCGGCGATCAAAAGCCCCACCAGAGGGTCCGCCCTGGGGTATCCGGCAGCGACGCCGAGGGAGCCTAGGAGGACCGCGAGGCTCGTCAGGCCGTCGGCCCGGGCGTGGCGGCCGTCGGCCACCAGGGCGGCGCTGTTGATCTCTCGGCCCACCTTCATCCGGAAGACTGCCACCGCCTCGTTTCCGGCAAATCCGATCAGCGACGCCAGAATCACCGCCCAAAGAAACTCAATGGATCGGGGCTGAAAGAGCCTCGAAAGGGACTCGTAACCGGTGAAGACGGCGCTGGCGACAATCATCAGGACGACGACCAGCCCCGCCAGGTCCTCGGCCCGGCCGTATCCGTAGGTGAACCTCCTCGTGGGAGGACGCTGGCCCAGCCTGAAGGCGACCCAGAGGGGGACGGCCGTCGCCGCGTCTCCCAGGTTGTGGACGGTGTCGGCGAGGAGGGCCATGCTCCCGGAGAAGAAGACTATCGCCACCTGAAGGAGGGCAGTTGCCAGAAGAGCGACGAAGGAGACCTTGACGGCCCAGATCCCCCTCTCTGCCGCCAGGAGCGCGGGGTCGGCGGGGGCGTGGGCGTGGAGGTGGAGATGATTTGAGCCGTGGTGATGCTGGTGATGCCTGCCATCCGTGCCGTGGTGGTCGTCGTTCTTCGAGATCATGCTCGGATCGGAATTGAATCTCTCTTCTGCCAATTTAAATTTGACCCGTGCCGACCCCCGAAGACGAAGGAGACGGCGAAGAAGACGGCAAAGTGACGACGAAGATGACGATGAAGATGAGAATGGTGACGAGGATGATTGTGATCAAGAGAACAGAGAATCCAACGTAAAGTATATCGAAGTCGAGGCCCAAAAAACCCGGCATGGACCCGACCCTGTTTCTCCTCTTCGGCTTCGTCCTGGCGTCGGCCGTCATCCTTGCCGCGGTCAAGAGGTTCATCATCGACAACTCGGACTTCTGGATGTCCATGGGCATCATCCTCGCCGACCGGGGCAGCTACGAATGGGCCGCCCGATGCTGCGGAAGGGCCGTCGGGATATACCCCTTCTACGTCCACGCCTGGAACAACTGGGGGCTCTCCCTCTACGAGCTGGGAAGGTACGAGGAGGCTCTCGAACGGATCGACGAGGCCCTGGCCCTGAACCCGGACCTCGGCGAGGCCTGGCATAACAGGGGTCTGATCCTGGAGAAGCTCGGCAGGAAGGCGGAGGCTGAGGAGGCTTTCGCGAGGGCCAGAGGCTTGGGTGCCGGTCTTTGATGGGTGGTCAAAAGCTTTGTTAAAGGTTTAAAAAGAATAAATATGATGAATGCATATAGCCAGGCCATGACCTGGAAGAAGATCACCGACTATTGGGCAGAATGGATGATGGGAGAGAAGAAAAGGGGCAACATCGGCCTCCTCTTCGAAGACGATGGGCGGGTTCTGTACGACCTCTCCCACGAGAACTTCATCACCGTCCTGAACCTGCTCCAGGGCAAAAAACAGGTATGGTTCGACGACGCGGAAGAGAGCTTCAGGGCCAGCAACGAGGTGCCGAAGTATTCCTTGGTGGATAAATAGGGCCGATTCCGCCCTTCCTCCCGGCTGCCCAGCAGACTTTCCCACCAGCGGCGATCCGCATTTCTGGCAGGTCATCGTCCGGCAGGGAACGCCGGCCACCAGCCGCGTCTCAAGCCGCCATATTTCAGATGCCCACCTCCACCCCGGCCCCCTTCAGGAGGACCCGACACCGCTCGCAAAACCGGGAGCTTTTGAAGTCGGTCTCGTCGATGGAGTTTGAGAAGGCCATGACACACCCCCGGTCTGGACAGTGGGGAAGGCCGAAGACGTGGCCAAGCTCGTGGACCGCCTCCTTTTTTGCCCTCTCTCTGAAGAGCTCGGGGTTGGGGGATAAGCCATAGAACTCCTGCCGGAGCCTCGCCAGAGATATTATCGCCCGGCTCCCGCAGGCGAGGCCGAAGATGAAGTTTGTGTCGGCGACGAACATGTCCTCGTCGATCACCCCCAGGACGGCGTCCTCCTCCCCGGCCTTGGGCGCCGGAAGGGCCGCGAGGACCAACCCTCCCACCAGCTGGCCCCTCTCGGGAACGCAGGCTTTTCCTGGAACGTCGATAGCCGGCCTCAGCTCGACGACGCCGAAGATCGATCCCAGCTCGCAATCGAGAAAGGCGATGGCGTTCGGGTCGACGGCTCCGACGGGATGAAGGATTATGGTGGTCACGTCCCTCACCGCGTCTTATTATTGACCAGAAAAGATGAGAACGCAGAGATGATCGCACCTCGATCTCCAATTTCTCCGAGCCTCCGAGTCTCAGATTTCTCCAGCTTTATCCCGCCTATTTCTCGGAGAGGGACTTCTGGTAGGCCTTCCAGCCGGGGCACCAGCCGGTGTGCCACTTCCAGATTCTGGCGATCAGGGAATCCGGCTTCGCCTCGGCCCGCCGCCTGATGGGGCATCTATCGCATGTTGATGACATGATATGATGATGGCGCAAATGGTATAAGGAATTTGCGAAGGAAGGTCTGAAAGGCAAGAGCCAGGAGGCTCGCCCTGAATAGATCGGGAGACGAATTGTCATGATAAGCGTATAAGCGGGGTCATGGGAAGTACTCGGCGGGAAGCCTGAGGATGCCAGATGCAGCCAGAACCACCACGATCATTGTGTATATCACGGAGACGCAGAGGTCTTTGATCATATCGCCCTTCGAGTATCCCGTCTCCTGCTTCCCCGAGACCGCCTCCTTTACGCCCCTGTGCATCAATACGAAGCCCAGAATGTTTGTCATCCAGTAGCCTGCAACCATGGCGGGGAGAAAGAGCTCCTCGGAGACGAGGCCGAAGAGGGCCCCGAAGGCGTAGGCGAGGGGTATGTTCACGAAGAGGTCGTTCCACCAAGAGACGGGCGAGAGCAGATAGCCCACCGTGGCCATAAGGCCCCCCTTGACCCTATGCTTCCCGATCTCGCGGCCGGCGATCTCGATGGAATCGTTCTCGCTTTCCCCATCCTTCATCTCTGAGATTTAGGAGGACTTCCCATTTATTCTTTCGTTTCAAAATGCTCGCGGATCAAGCGATCGAAAGAGTTATTGCCGAATATCCCGAAATTCGGAGGAGGTAAGGCGATCTATTCCCATTGAGACGAATGCAGCATCATCACCTGTGAGCTGAGACCATGTTTGAGATCTCTAAAGTCCAGATGGTGGCCGCCGCGATCCTGGCGGCTCTACTTCTCTGGACCCTTTACGGAGCGTTCATGTCCATGAGCGTCAAAGAGCCCCCCTACCAGGTCATCCAGACCCTCGAAGACGGCATCGAGATCAGAGAGTACTCCGACCAGATCTGGGCAATAACCCTCGCCGAAGACCAGAACCGGGGGTTTGGCCGCCTTTTCAGCTACATCACCGGCGCCAACGATGAGGAGAAGAAGATCGATATGACCGCCCCGGTGGTCACCGGGAGCGAAGGCAAAGAGGCGTTCGTGGCCTTCATCATGCCCGAAGGCTTCGATCTTGAGGGGACTCCCCGGCCCAGCGACGAGAGGGTGAAGATAAAGCTTGTGAAAGGAAGGAGGATGGCGGTCGTCGCCTTCTCAGGATACGCCACCGATGAGAGCCGGAATAGGCACCTCGCCGCCCTCGAAGAGACCCTGGAGGTCAACGGGATAAAGACTCGAGGCGACCCGATCCTCATGCAGTACAACGACCCCTGGACCCCGCCCTTCATGCGCCGAAACGAGGTGGGGCTGGAGGTTGGCCTCTGATCGTATTTTTCAACCGAAATTCGAGATTGAAGTTTGCGACCGGGCAAGAAAGATCGGGGTCAGGACTTTTTCAGCCCACCGAACAGGTTTCCCACCGCCGAAAAGGCCGACTTGACCGAAGAGACGACCTGGTCGTAGAGAAAGACGCCGAAGATTCCGATCAACATGGCCAGGACCACGATTCCTATCAAGATTGCTATCACCAAGCTTATCAGGGTCAACTCTTTTTCACCTCGTTGAAGCTTCGTCAGCTATGCGCTCGCGGGAGCGATCCGCCCTTCCGGGCCGAAAGGGCTTCGTCTCTTTGCCGCCCGGAAAAACGGATCACGAGATTCATAATCGCGACCATCCGAGCCAGAGCCACGGGGTTTCCTTCGCCCTTATGCCCTCATCCGATAAAAAGGTTTGATGGTACGGCAGTTATCAGCATTACGATCTGCAGTCAGACCGCGTTCTCACCAAAAGCCCGATATACGACCTGGGTCATGCGGTCGCCCTAGGCGATAAAATCATGTTGATCGGAATCGATGTCGGCGGAACCACTACAGACGCGGTTCTAATAGACAATGGAAAGGTAATAAAAACGTCAAAAGTCCCGACCGACCACGACCACCTCCTGGAGTGCCTGATGAGCGCCCTCGACGAGATCGTCCGGGGCGTCTCGCCGAAGATGATCGAACGGGTCGTTCTCAGCACCACCCTCATCACAAACCTCATCGCCGAGGGGAAGACCGACCCCGTGGCCCTGATCATCGAGCCAGGCCCCGGAATGAACCCCGAAGGCTACAACCTGGAGGGCGAGGTTCAGATCGTCCGGGGGGCCATCGACTACCGGGGACGAGAGATCCAGCCCCTGGACGAAGGCCAGGTCAAAGACGCGGCGGCCAAGATCTCCGAGCGGGGGTACAGGAAGGTGGCGGTGGCGAGCAAGTTCGGGCAGAGAAACCACGCCCACGAGGAGAGGATGCGAGAGATCGTCCTGGAGGCGAGCCCCGGCTCTACGGTGGAGATGGGCCACCAGGCCTCAGGACGGCTGAACTTTCCAAGAAGGGCGGCGACGACGATGCTGAAGGTCGCAGCCCAGGATAGATATCGGGAGTTTGCCGACCAGATAGCCAAGGCCATCACCAGCAGGAAGATCGAGGCTCCGATCTACATCCTCAAGGCCGACGGGGGGACGCTTCCTCTGGAGACGTCCGTCGAGTACCCCGTGGAGACTATATTCTCGGGGCCTGCGGCCAGCACCATGGGAGTTCTCGCCCTCACGCCCCCCGGCCAGACCTCCGTCGTCGTCGACATCGGCGGGACGACGACCGACCTCGCCCTGATCCTGGACGGGGTTCCGTTGATGTCCTCGGAGGGGGCGAAGGTGAACAGCTACCTCACCCACATCAGGGCTTTTGCGGTCAAGTCCGTCGCCCTGGGCGGCGATAGCAGAGTGAGAGCCGCAGATGGCGAGGTCACCCTCGGGCCGGAGAGGGCGGGTCCCGCCCGCTGCCTCGGCGGGCCTGAGCCCACCCCCACCGACGCCATGAGGCTCTTGAACCTGATCTCCATAGGCGAGCGGTCTCTGGCTGAAGAGGCGATGACGAACCTTGGCAGAGACCTCGGCTGCTCCGCCGGCGAGGCGGCCCAGAAGGTGGTGGACGAGGCCGTCGATATGCTCCTCAGCGAGATCAACGGCATGTTCCTCGCCTGGGAGGAGGAGCCCGCCTACCGGGTCTGGGAGATCCTCCAGAAGGAGAAGATCAGGCCCCAGAACGTCGTCGGGGTCGGCGGCGGGTCCCTGGGGCTCGTCCCCCTGGTGGCAGAGAAGCTCGGCGCCAGAGGGATCATCCCCGAGAACGCCACCGTCGCCAACGCCATCGGAGCCGCCGTGGCAAGGCCCACCCTCACCCTCACCTTCAGGGCCGATACCGAACGGGGCTTTTACACCGTCGCCGAGGACGGGACGACCGGAGAGGTCAAGGACCGGAAGTTCGGCCAGAAGGAGGCGGAGGCTCTGGCAAAGAAGCTGATAATCGAGCGGGCCGAAAAGATGGGGATCGGTGAGTACGCCTCGGAGGCAGAGGTGACCGCCAGCGAGGTCTTCAACATGGTCCGGGGCTGGTCAACCAGCGGCCGGATCCTGGACGTGGGCATGCAGATTCCGGCGGGGCTCATCCCCGAGTGGACGGGAGGTGGACGTTGATGACGACTTTGAGAGAGGAAAATAGGGATCGGGCGCGGAAGATGGGGCTGATATTCTTCCCAGCCTTCGACTGGGCGATAACCCCGACCCACCCGGAGAGGGAGGAGAGGCTCCTCTACACAAGAGACCAGATCTTCGAGGAGGGGCTGATGGACCTCCCGGAGGTCGAGGAGTTCAAGCCCCGCCTCGCGGAGCTGAAGGACATCGCTCGGGTCCACTTCTGCATACCCTCCGTCGAGTCTCTGGTCACCGAGGCTCACCTCATCGCCGCGGGGTCGACCCTCGTCCTCGCCGACGCCTACATGAAAAAAGAGATCACCAACGCCTTCGCCCTGGTGAGGCCGCCGGGCCATCACTCCATGAGGGTCGCCCACGGGAACCGCGGGTTCTGCAACGTCAACAACGAGGCGATAATGGTCGAGTACATCCGCCGAAAGTACGGGATCAGGCGGGTGGCGATCATCGACACCGACGTCCACCACGGCGACGGGACCCAGGAGATCTTCTACCACGACCCCGACGTCCTCTTCATATCCTTCCACCAGGACGGAAGGACCCTCTATCCGGGGTCGGGGTTCGTCGACGAGCAGGGCGGCCCCAAGGCGATCGGAAGGACGATCAACATACCCCTCCCCCCCGAGACCCCCGACGAGGGGATCCACTACGTCCTGGAGGAGCTTGTCCTACCGATCCTGAAGGAGTTTCGGCCCCAGCTGGTCGTCAACTCCGCAGGCCAGGACAACCACTACACCGACCCCCTGGCCAACATGCGGTTTTCAGCCCAGGGGTACGCGAAGCTGAACGAGATGCTCGCCCCCGACATCGCCGTCCTGGAGGGGGGGTACGCCATCGAGTCGGCCCTCCCCTACGTCAACTGCGGGATAATCCTGGCCATGGCCGGTCTCGACTACTCGAACGTGAGGGAGCCCGACTACGTCCCCGGAAGGTTTTCGATGTCGAGGACCATGGAGGCGAATATCACGGGGACGGTCGAGTACCTCCAGGGGATCTGGGATGCAAGAGAAGAATTGACTGCGACGGCCGTCGAGAGGGCGGGGCCCTTCTTCCGGAGGCGGAAGAACATCTTCTACGACACCGACGGGATCCGGGAGAAGCAGACCGAGTCGGTGAAGATGTGCCCCGACAAGAGCTGTCCCGGCTACATGACCATCGACACCGACGCCGTCAGGGGTTACGGGTCGTCAGATAGCGGGTTTGGGGTCTTTGTTCCCCTATTCGCCTGCAAGCGGTGTCGCGAGGAGGCGAGGGAGGAGTACGAGGCCCACAAGACCGACTCCCGGTACAACTACATCTACTTCCAGGACAAGAACACCGACAACTTCCGGCTCTACAGTACCAGGATGCACAACGAGCGGGTCTATTGAAGTAGAGAAGTAGAGGCAGCGGGAAAAATCCCGCCCGGTCGGGGGGCGGGATGAGGTGAGGGCCACGGGCGGCGGGGCCGAGTCCGGCGCCCTTCGGCCTCACACCACCCGCCGCCAAATCTGCCAACTGCGACAAGATGCACTACGATTTAGCAGTCTTCGACCCGTCCATCTCCGTCCATCTAATTCTGATGAGATCGGATGCTCCAACTTGTTCTTCTTCGCTGAACCGCAAAGGTGGAAAACGGCCCAAAGCTCTATAATCTGCGAAGCTAAAATATATAGACTGATCAGCATGGCGAAACTACAAGGCGAGGCTGGAAAGACCTCCATGAAATTCAGCCCGGAGAAGGGCTTCAAAGAGTTTAAACAGAAGTTCACCCTGACCAACTCTGAGGCGGCAGCTTTTCTCAGGGATCTCGCCAAGGAGATGGAAGCGGGAGGCGAAGTGGAGATCTCTCACCACGGCGCGTCCATTTCCGTCGATCCTGAGTCCCCCATAAAGCTTGAAGTGGAACTGGAGGACGATGAGATTGAGATCGAGATAAAGCTCAGGGCGAGATCGTGAAGATGTGGCGCTGCAGCGAGAACGCTGACTATGGCTGGTGATGATGTGAAGGAAAAAGAAGGCGAGATCAGGGAGATTCGGATCGCCTCCTGGCGGCGGAGGCTGGGGGCCTGGCTGATCGACATAATCCTGGTGGGAATTCTGTGGGACGTTCTGGCGGGCGTAGCCGGCATCGCCGGAGCATTTCACGTCTTCGGCTTTTGGCCCATGCACGGCCCCTTCTTCCACCACTGGTTCGTGAACATCGGGTCTGACGACGCCCTCGTCCTCTTCGTCTACTGGACGCTGATGGAGGGGTATCGGGGCCAGTCCATCGGGAAGATGGCTCTGGGGCTGAAGGTCACCGACAGAAAGGGAGACGAGATCGACATCCCGCGGGCCGCCATCGAGAGCTTCGGGAAGGTCTTCCTCCTGCCCCTGGACTGCCTCATCGGCTGGATTGCGGTTCCGGGGTCGGGGCAGAGGCTCTTCAACCGGCTCTCGGAGACTATCGTCGTCCTCGTCAACGAGGCGGCGCCGGAGGGGGTCCGCTACGTGAGGCCGGAGTAGCGGGCGTTTTCCCCTTGGCCCCACCTCGCCTTCCTCCCCCTCCATCTCGCATTTCTGTTCGTGATGCCTGGTGGGCTTCTAATACTATAAACGAGCAGTAATCTTCATGGGAACACTGACCTACAGGATCCTTCTCAAAAAGGAGTCGGAAGGCGGCTACACCGTCACCGTCCCATCCCTTCCAGGGTGCGTCACCTATGGTGACGCCATCGAGGAGGCGGTGGAGATGGCAAGAGAGGCGATTGAGCTCTATCTTGAGAGCCTCAGAGAGCACGGTGAAGAGATTCCGACCGAAGAGGAGACTCTGGAGCGAATCCTATCGGTAGAGGCCCATGCCTAAAGTGCCAGCCCTCACACCTCAGAAGATAGCGAAGGTGCTGGAGAAGAAAGGTTTCGTCCTCGACAGGACAAGCGGAAGCCACCGCATTTATTACAATCCCGAGGCGAAGTGCAGAGTTGTGGTTCCTTTCCACAAAAAAGATCTTCCAAGGGGAACCGCCCTCGCCATTCTAAAACAGGCAGGCATCAGCAGAGAAGATCTGGATGACCTGCTCTAAGCGCTCAAATATTCAAAGTTGATCGCCGAGCCCCGCTTACTCAGCCCAGCGTCTCCTCGATCCATGCCTCGATCGCGTCCCTCACGTCCCGGAAGGCACAGAGCCGCTCCTCCTCGGTCCCGGCGGCGGCAGCGGGGTCGGGGAAGCTCTGGTGGACCCGCTTCCCGCCGCCGGGGAAGAAGGGGCAGGCCTCCCTCGCCCGATCGCAGACCGTCACCACCAGGTCGAACTCGGCGCCCCGAAACTCATCCAGGCTCTTGGACCGGTGGCCCGAGATGTCGACGCCCCGCTCCGCCATCGCCCTGATGGCGAGGGGGTGGACCTCGGTCGGGAAGGTTCCGGCGCTGAACACCTCGTAGCGATCGCCGTGCAGGTGGCGCAGCAGCCCCTCGGCCATCTGGGAGCGGGCCGAGTTGTTGGTGCAGACGAAGAGGACGCGGGGTTTGGTGGTGGGGGACATAATTTGAGCCTACTGATAACGTCTCGTCTTAGTCTTGCTTATTCCGATTATACAACGTCTCTTCAGAAAGAGATTCGAGGCAGCCCTCTATCGCCTCGTTGATGTTCTCCAGAGCCTCCTCGGCGGTATCCCCCTGAGAATGGCAGCCCGGCAGCGCCGGACAACTGACGATGTACCCCCCTTCCTCGGCCTCTTCGAGAGTCACCTTGAGTTTCATGGAAGAGGGTTGGCGTCTGAGGTTGAAAACGTTTTCTTGCGGCCGCCGGGAATGGGCGCGGATGGCTACCTATACCTTTTATTCTCGAAGGGGAGGATTAGGGGTCTAGCACTGGTGGCACCAAATTTGAAGGACAAAAAGCAGTTGGGGGAAGAACGAGAATACTATAGAGCTATATCCTTTTCGATCTCGGCGATGGCCTCCTCGAAAGAGATCGCCTCTTCGCAGGATGCTTTGGCAGCATCATAGGCTCGAATGGATTCAAGCTTCTCCAGCTCGATTAGAAGATAGAGTGTCATCCTGCTTAAACGTTAATTTTATTGGCTCTTCACTATTCCGTGTGGGTAACAGATAGCCATTTATCATAATCATGCTACCGAATAAAAAGCATGTCAATCTCACAAGAGGATCTTTTCAAGCAGGCACTGAACTTGCAGCCGCCCTGGTTAATCGACTCAATCGACTTCGACGTGGAAGGGAAGCGACTCGACATCCACATAGATTTCGAACGTGGTGGTAAATTTCCATGTCCTAGATGCGGCAACTCTGAATGCGATGTTCATGATACAATCGATAGGACTTGGCGTCATCTTAACTTCTTCCAATTCAAGACCTACCTTCATTGTCGCGTTCCCAGAACGAAATGCGAAACTTGCGGAGTCAAACTTGTCAAGGTGCCTTGGGCAAGAAAAGGTAGCGGTTTTTCCCTCCTAATGGATTCCTTGATAATCTTAATGGCTCAGCACATGCCCGTAAAATCTGTAGCGGACTTGATCGGAGAACATGATACTCGGATATGGCGAGTCCTGGAATACTACGTATTAGAAGCAAGATCGGAAGAGGACTTCTCAGAGGTTGAATCAGTAGGAGTTGACGAGACATCCAGAGCAAAAGGTCACAAATACGTATCAGTTTTCATAGATTTAGATAAATCCAAGGTGTTATATGTATGTGAAGGAAAAGATGCTTCAGCAATTGAGTCGTTTAGAGATGACCTTGAGGATCATAAAGGATCTTTTAAAAATGTACGTAATTTCTGCTGTGATATGTCCCCCGCATTCATATCTGGAGTCACTAGGAACTTCCCAGAAACTTCAATAACATTCGATAAGTTCCATGTTATGAAGCTGATGAACCAAGCAGTAGATCAAGTGAGACGTGAAGAGCAATTTCATAACAGCAACCTGAAGTATACAAGATATATTTGGCTAAAAAATCCCGAGAAACTTACGAAAAAACAGAGATATGAATTGGGATCTCTCAGAGATATGAGATTAAAAACAATGAGAGCTTACAACATCAAATTGAGCCTACGCGATTTCTGGAACTTCAAAGACCAGCTATTGGCGGAAGATTATCTAAAACGTTGGTACTTTTGGGCGACACACAGCAGATTAAAACCAGTTATTGATACCGCAAAAGCGATCAAGGGGCATTGGAAAGGAATTATAAACTATATTAACACCAGAATAGATAACGGAATCTTAGAGGGAATAAATAGCCTCATTCAATCAGCAAAAGACGACGCAAGAGGATTCAGGACGACAAAGAATTTTGTTATAACTATATATCTTAGATTAGGAAAACTCAAGTTCAATCTACCCACATAAAACAGCGAGGAGCCTTTTTTTTGCTTTCCCAAAATGTGCGGGTTTTAGCATATGAAGGGAATTTCCCGCATTCCAGCTTCCACCGGGCATCAGCCTCGGGCTTAACTATTTTATCTCCCTCCTCCAAAGGGGGCGGAAAAGGAGGTCCTGATGATGAAGTTTGCAAGCCACGTCGAGGGGATCGACATATCAGGGATAAGAAAGAGCTTCGAGGGGGCGGGTCCGGGAGCGATAAACCTGGGCCTCGGCCAGCCCGACTTCGACACTCCCGATCACATCAAGCGAGCGGCGATTGAGGCGATCGAGGAGGGGTTCACGGGGTACACCATGAACCTGGGCACCGCCGAGCTGAGGGAGGCCCTCTCCGAGAAGTTCAGGCGGGATAACGGCCTCGATTACGCGCCGGGCGAGATCATGGTCACGAGCGGCGCAAGCGAAGCCCTATTTCTCGCCATCGCCGCCGTCGTCGAGAAGGAGGACGAGGTTCTTTTGGGCGACCCGGGTTTCGTATCCTACGCTGCCCTCACCCGGGTCGCTCAGGGAAGGCCCGTCGCCGTCCCCATGGACGAGAGGTTCCGCCTCACCCCCGAGGCCGTCGCCGAGAAGATAACGTCGAGGACTCGGGCCCTCGTCGTCAACTCCCCCAACAACCCCACCGGCTCGGTCCAGACGAATGAGGAGCTGCGGGCCCTGGCAGAGCTTGCCGAGGATCATGGCTTCGCCCTCATTTCCGACGAGGTCTACGAGCACTTCATCTACGAGGGAGAGCATGTGAGCCCCGCCCTCTACTCCGATAACGTCATCACCATCAACGCCGTATCCAAGACCTACGCCATGACCGGCTGGAGGCTCGGCTACCTGGCGGCTCGGGGCGAGGCCCTGGAGAACATGCTGAAGGTCCACCAGTACATCCAGGCCTGCGCTTCGTCCATCAGCCAGAGGGCGGCCCTGGCCGCCGTCAGCGGTCCTCAGGAATGCGTCGGCGAGATGAAGGCCGAGTTTCTGAGGAGAAGGGACGTTTTGGTTTCGGGGCTCCGGTCGATGGGGCTGGAGATCGAAGAGCCGCCAGGAGCGTTCTACGCATTCCCAAAAGTGGGGGATGGAAACGACGTTGCCGCCCGGCTGATCAAGGGCGGGGTGGTGACGGTTCCGGGGTCCGCCTTCGGATCGGCGGCAAAAGATCACATAAGGATATCTTACGCCGCCTCCATGGGGGATATAAAAACGGCTCTCGCGCGGATGAGAGAAATTCTTTAAATAGGAGCTGCTGCATTCGTCGGGAAGGTGACGAGATGAAAGAGCAGGTGGAGACGAGAGAGCTTAAAGAGGGAAGGTACGTGATCATCGACGAAGAGCCGTGCGTCATCAAGAGCATAGCCAAGTCAAAGCCGGGTAAGCACGGCGCCGCCAAGGCGAGGGTTGACGCCGTCGGGATCTTCGACGGCCAGAAGAGGTCCATCGTCCAGCCGGTGACGGCCAAAGTCTACGTTCCGATTGTGGAGAGGAAGTCAGGCCAGGTTCTGACGATCGGCGATACCTCGGCACAGCTGATGGATCTTGGCGACTACAGCACCATCGACGTTCCCATCACCGAGGATGACCGGCCAAAGCTGGAAGAGGGGAAGGAAGTCCCCTATCTGCTCGTCATGGGCAGGACAAAGATGGATATACGTTAACCTCGATGTTCAACAGATCCAATTTTGCGGACGCCGACGCCGACCCTGAGGAGGCGGAGTTTGTCATCGTGGGTGCTCCCTTCGATGCCACGACCTGCTTTCGGTCCGGGACCCGAGAGGGGCCGGGAGCCGTGCGGCGGGCGTCTTACAACTTCGAGACCTACGTTCACCGGCACGGCATAGATTTCAGGGATATCACCGTCGCCGATCTCGGAGACCTCGATCTGGGGGCCGACCCAGCCTACGCCCGGCAGACGATCCGGGAGAGCTTTGCTTTCATCCCGGAGGTGGCGATCCCGATATTCATCGGAGGCGAGCATTCCATCACCCCGCCGATAGTCGCCGAGGTGGCCCGGCGGCACGGAAACATCGGGGCCGGAAACGGAGTCGGCGCCGGCAGCGGTGGTGGCGTTAGCAACGTTAGCAACGTTAGCAACGGCAGCAACGGCAGCAGCGGCAAGAGCGGCATCGGAGTCCTCGTCCTGGACGCACACCTGGACTTGCGGAAGGAGTACGGCGGGACGAAGCTGAGCCACGCCTGCGCCAGCCGCACCATCCTCGAGACCGACGGGGTCGCAGGTTACGCCTCGATAGGGATCAGGTCAGGCGACCTGGAGGAGTACATCTGGGCCGAGGAGAACGGCGTCCATTACCATTCGAGCGACGAGGTGAGAGAGAGGGGGATTGAGGCGGTCCTGAAGGACGCCCTGAAAGAGGTGGGGTGCGAGAAGATCTATCTCTCCATCGACTTCGACGCCCTCGACCCCGCCTACGCTCCGGGGGTCGGGACCCCCGAGCCCTTCGGCCTATCGTCCTGGGACGTTCGGTACATCGTCGAGAAGGTGGCACCAAAAGCCATCGGCCTGGACGTCAACGAGATCGCGCCTCAGTTCGACGGGGGCCAGACAGCGTCCCTGGGCGCGAAACTGATCAGGGAGTTCATCGCCGCAAAAGCTGCGGCGAACAGGTAAATTTCCGAGCGGGATCGATAGGCGATCCTGGTATTCTTCTCAAAATCTCGGTTTCTGGAGACTTGATCCTCTGATTTTCCTGGAGTCCTCTTCAAGCCCTCTCAGGAGATCTTCGTCCTTGATGGCGCCGAAGTAGTCTGCGAGGTTGGGCTTTTCCCGCTCCTCCAGCACGTCGATGGCGTTGCTGAAGCTGTCGTCCTCGTTCATCTTTTTCTTCAGCATCTCGTTGTCTCCATTATGATGGAAGGGTCTTGGTTCTCATGCTTCTGTGAAGTGGTATACTTCGCCTTCGAGAGTTCGAGCATCGGATCATTCTGCGATCTCGATCTCGTCTTACTCCTCCCCAAAGTAGTCCAGATCGACCCTCTTGACTCTGTAGGTGGCGACGTCGGCGACGCCGATGTCGTGGTCTATCATGAACTGGGCGAGCTGCTCCCCATCGATCAGGACGATCTTTGGCTGCTGGATGGATCTGACGTAATCTTTCGCGTCTTTGGAGAATTGTGAGGTTGTGATCATAACGCCTTTTCCGGCCCTGTTTCCCATCAGGCTGCCGGCGAAGGCCTGGACCGTCGGCCTCCCCACCGTTCCCTCCCATCTCTTGGCCTGGATGTAGACGGCGTCGAGGCCGAGCTTATCCTCTTTTATAATGCCGTCAATGCCACCGTCGCCGCTCCTGCCGACGGCTTCACCAGCGTCCTTTCGGGAGCCTCCATATCCCATCGCCACAAGCAGGTCCACCACAAGTCTCTCGAAGAACTCGGGAGAGCACCCCATTATCCGGTCGAGGAGATCCTGAGCCAGGTCTTTTCTCAGGTTCTGATAGCTGGTCTCCAAGACCTCTTCAGGGGTTTTTGTCTTGTCGGCGGTGTCATTTTCAGTATCGGTGTTGACATCTTTGGACGCCCCATCTCGAAACTCCAGAAATTCTGGGAATTGTTCCAGAAACTTGACGTTGATCTCCGGCGGATTCTCTCTCAGGACTGCCAGACCTCGATCGTTTATCCGGAACTTTCCTCTTCCCGTGCTCTCCAATAGTCCGGCCTTTTTCATGTACGTCCTAGCCCATGCAACTCTGTTGTCGAGCTTGGCCTGCCTGCCGCTGGGAAGTAGCTCACGCCTCTCGTCGTCGTTAAGCTCAAATTGATCCGCCAAAGTCTCTATGACCTGGTGAAGGCTGTGCTCTTCTCCATCTCTCAATACCTTCAAGAGCGGGAGCATCAGGCTCTGGTAATCTGGAACTGTCATCTCCGCCGACCTCGCCGCTTTCCTATTTCAGTCCAGATAATTAAGTCCTGTGCTCTTTTATCCTCTCTTTTCTCCCATCAGAGCCTCAAACCCCACCAGAACGTCCTGCATCTCCGAGGATATCGCCTCCTGACGCCTTTTCCGGTACTGGCTGGATAGCTCGCTCAGGTGCTCCTCAATGTTCCTCTCCGCCGCCTGCATCGACGAGAGCCTGCTGGCGTTCTCGCTTGCCAGAGACTCCACGAAGGCCCGGTAAAGGGAGGTGAAGATATGCTCCCGGACCAGGGAGGAGAAGAGCCGCTCCGGCTCCATGGAGAAGGTGGGCAGAGATCGGGAGGGCCATTTTCTTTCGGCGAGATCGGCCAGCCATGCGGGGTCGAGGGGAAGGAGCCGGGCCATGGATGGGCGGAAGGCCGCCAGAGGTCCCGGCACCGGCCGGTTGTAGAAGAGGACGATCCGGTCCAGGCCGCCCTCCCTCCGCCACTCCTCGATCTTGACCAGCACCTCCCCCATCACCTCGGCTATGCCCAGAAAGTCGCCGGAGAAGGAGAACCTTCCTTCGACCTCAAGGCCTCCATCTTCCAGGTGGCCGAGGACCCGATCGCCGACGGCCACGGCCCTCGTCTCCTCGGGTTTCATCTCGGCGATCTCGCCCAGGGCGTAGCTTGCGATCTGTGGGTTGAACTTTCCGCAGAGCCCCTGCTCGGAGCCGAAGATCACCGTCCCCAAAAGCTCTGGCTTCTCCGATGGAAACGGAGCCAGAACGATCTTTCCGCTCTTCATCACCACCGTAAGCCCCATCTCGATGCTCCTCGCGTACTCGCCCAGGGACTGGACCGCCCTCTCATACTCGCGAATGTTCGTCGAGCTGATGGCCTTCATTATCCTGACCACCGACTGCAGCCCCCGGGCGTTCTTGATCTTCCTTTTAACCCGCTCCAGATCTTCCACGACCCGTCCTCCCTCAACCCTGAAGTGCCTCTTTGAAGATCTTCAAAAGGAGATCGCGATCTTCACTGGTCAGCTCCTCGCCCGACCCGATCCTCTGAATGATCTCCGGCTGCCTTTCCCGAAGGGCCTTTCTTATCGCCTCCTTGGCCGAGGCGACCTCTCCCAGGGGAACTTTGTCCAGAAGCCCCGAAGTCACCGCCAGGAGGACCGCGATCTGCTCGGGGGCGGGGATCGGCTCGAACTGGGGCTGCTTCAGAACCTCCCGGATCCGTTGCCCCCGCTCCAGGGTCTTTCTCGTATCCTCGTCCAGCCTGGTCCCAAACCGGGTATAGGCCTCCAGGTCCTCGAACTGCGAGTAGGTGAGGCGGAGGTCGCCTGCCACTTTGGAGTACGCCGGAAGCTGGCTTTTTCCTCCCACCCGAGAGACGGACATGCCCACGTCGACCGCCGGAAGGACCCCCTTCCCGTAAAGCTCGGGGGAGAGGTAGATCTGGCCGTCGGTGATGGAGATGAGGTTTGTGGGGATGTAGGCGGAGATGTCTTGGGCCTGGGTCTCGATGATGGGAAGGGCGGTGAGGGAGCCTCCCTCTTTGAGGTTTGTGGCCCTCTCCAGGAGCCTGGAATGGATGTAGAAGATGTCCCCCGGAAAAGCCTCCCTCCCCGGCGGGCGGCGGAGGAGGAGGGAGAGCTCCCGGTAGGATCGGGCGTGGCGGGTCAGATCGTCGTATACGATCAATACGTCCCGCCCCCCCTCCACGAAGTGCTCGGCGATGGTGGTGGCGGAGTAGGGGGCTATGTAGTTGATCCCGGGCGGATCGTCGCCGGTGGCCACTACGGCGACTGAGTTCTCCATGGCCCCGTTCTTGCGGAGATCTGCGATCGTCTTCGCCACCTCCGACTTCTCCTGGCCGATGGAGGAGTAGACGCAAACTACGTCCTTGTCCCTCTGGTTGATGATGGCGTCGACGGCGAAGGCGGTCTTCCCGGTCTGTCGGTCGCCGAGGATCAGCTCCCTCTGGCCCCGGCCGATGGGGACCATGGCGTCCACCGCCATCACCCCCGTCTCCAGGGGGACGTTCACCGGAGCCCGATCCATGATCGCCGGGGCCTCTCGCTCGACGGACCTTCTCTCCGAGGTCGAGATCGGCTCGCCCTCGTCCAAGGGATCGCCCAGAACATTCACCACCCTGCCCAGGAGCTCATCTCCCACCGGCACCTCCATCACCTTTCCGGTCCGGTGGACCACCTGCCCGGCCCTGACCTTCTCGCTCTTGTCGAGGAGGATGACCGCCACCTCCTCGGGGTCGAGGTTGAAGGCGATCCCCAGCCGATCGCCGGGAAAGACGACCACCTCCTCAGACCGAACGTGAGGCAGCCCCCTGATCCGGGCGATCCCCTTTCCCACGAAGGATACGACCCCGATCTCCTCGAACTTCAGCTGGAGCTTTTTTCTCTCCAGAGTATGGCTTACGGCGCTGAAGGCGTAGTTCAGGGCATCGCCGACCGCCTCGTCCCCCTTCTTCTTCCTCTCCATCATCTTGCTCGCTTCTCTTTTGGAGTTCTCTCTTCGATGACCCGGGAGAAGTCGGCCTCCAGGGAGTCGAGGTATCCGGCGATGCTCCAGGAGATCTCCGCGTTTCTTGCGTAGATCTCAATCCCGGAGATCAGATCCTCGTCGATCTCGAAATGGACCCTCACCTCGGCCCCGGTCTGTTCCCGCAAGACCTCCTTGATCTTCTCCTGGACGTTTTCGGGGATCTCAAAGGCGCTTCGGACAACGATCAGCTGCTCAGGATATTTATAAAACTCCTTGAATGCCTCCTTCTCCGAATCGTCCATTCCCTCCAGCCGATCGATGAAGGTCCTGATCATCTGCCGTTCCAGCTCCTCGTCGGCCAGGTCCCGGAGGACGCGGCGGGATATGGCGTAGACCTGCCTTCCGGTCCTCTCTTTGAGATCGTCGAGGAAGGCCTTCTTCGAGCTCTCCACTGCCCCGTACCACTCGGCCTTGCTCCTCTCGACATCGGCCTCCGCCTTCTTTTCGAGGTCGGCCCTGAAGTTCTTGGCGTCCTCCTTCGCCTTTATCAGCATCTCCTCGTGCTCCGCCGAGATCTCCTGCTTCTTTTTCCGATAGGTCTCCCGCTCCTCCTCGGCTGCCCTCTTCTTCTCTTCAACCTCCTCCAGCCGGGAGGCGATCACCCGCTCCCGCTCGTCCATCAGCTTCAGGACCGGTGCGTAGAGGAGGTGCTTCAGGAGGAGCACCAGGATCAGAAAGTTCACCATCTGGGCCAGGGTGGTGAAGTAGTCGATCTGCAACGCTATCCACCCATTCCGATCACGTAGTCCCAGAACGGATTGGAGAAGATCAGGATTATCGATATCACGAAACAGTAGATGGCGGTGGACTCGATCATCGCGAGGCCCACAAAGAGGGTCCGCGTGATGGTGTTCGCCTCGTCGGGCTGCTGGGCGATGGCGCTGAGGGCGCGGGATAGGGCCCAGCTCTCACCCACTGCGGGGCCAATCGAGCCTATGGCGATGGTCAGGCCGGCTATGATTATGGAAGCGGTGCCTATGGTATCTATCGCAGCCATGTCAGTTTTCTCCTTCAGTTCTCGCTTCGTTTTCTCCTTCAGTTTCCTCTTCTTTTTCAGTCTCCTCTTCGACCGCCTTATCGTTTGAGCTGGCCGATACTATGTATACCGTGGCCAGAACTGCGAAGATGTAGGCCTGGACCTGGCCGATCAAGAGCCCGAAGAGGTCCATTATCACTGGCAGAAATAGGGGGGCTAGGGCGATCAGGACGGCCACCAGGAGGGTCTGGCTCATCATGTTCCCAAAGAGCCTCAGGGCCAGAGCCACCGTCCGAGAGATCTCCCCTATGACGTTGAAGGGGAGCATCAGCGGCGTCGGCTGGACGTACCGCCTGAAGTAGCCGGATGCGCCCTGCTGCAGGATCCCAAAGACCGGGACCGCAAAGAAGACGCAGGCGGCCAAAGCCGTCGTGGTGGAGAGGGAGCTGGTCGGCGACCTGTAGCCGGGCACAATCCCCAGGATGCTGGAGAGGGAGAGGAATAGGAAGAGGGTGCCGGAGAAGGGGAGGAAGGGGTCGGATTCTCTGCGGGCTATCTCCCGGATCTCCTTTCTCATGTAGCTGATTACCGTCTCCAGGGCGACCTGCCTCCTGGTGAAGGGGGGGGTCGCCGAGAGCCCCCAGGTCGATACCCAGGCAAGAATGACCAGGATTCCGATCACAACCCAGGTGAAGACGATCGTCTCGTTGATGGTGACGACCCCCCACCTCCAGAGGACCGCCTGGTCGGGGCTCAGCTCCACCATCTCTAGACCTCCCTCCTCTCAGGGTGGCGGCCGAGCCGGCCGACCATGACCATCTTAGTGATGATGAAGCCCACAAGGGCGAAGGCGAGCGCTTCAAGGCCAATCTCGACCAGTAGATAGAAGCCGAGGATGCAGATCAAAGATCGGAAGAGGAAGCTTCCCAGGGTCAGAAGCTCTGGCCTCTGAGAGCGCTGGAGCCGGTTCATGGTCAGCCAGAGGCCTCCGAAGAAGAAGACTCCAAGGCCAATCCCAAAGGTGAAGCTGAAGATAGGCAGAAGATGCTCATTCATCCGGCTTTCTCCCCCTCGATCATCGGCTCTCTCTCCTCGATTTCTGTTTTTCTCTCCTCGATCACCGGCTTTCTACCCTCGATCTCAGACTGCTCCTTTCTGACCCAATACCAGGCGTTGGCGCATCCCACGATCAGGCCGGCGGAGAGGAAGACGAGGGTCCAGGAGATGGGGCCGGGGTATCGTCTGTCGATCCAGACGCCGATAGCCACCCCGATGAGGGTGGGAACCGCCACCGACCAGCCGACAACGCCCATCATCCCCAGGCCAAACCATACGCCTCTGGCCCGCTCCCTCCGAGCCTTGATCTTCCGCTCCTCTTTTGCGCCGATCTCCTCTTCAAAATCCTCTCGACCTCTATCCATCGTCTCTTCCTTGTCTCTCGTCTCTTCCTTGTATCTCGTCACTTTTCCCGGACTACATCTTCTCAAAGACGCTCCGGGCGAAGTCCGCCTCGAGCTTTGCGAGGATGGTCCGGGTCTTCTTCTCCCTCTCGTCCAGGGACCGAAACTCCTCTCGTACGGCCCTCTTCAGCATCCCCAGGTCCATGCTCCGTATCGCCTTCCTCGTCGAGACCGTGACCGTTGAGCCGCATTTGACTAAAATCCCCTCGTCGACGGCGAGAAACTCCTCCTCATCGGAAACGAAGGAGAAAATCCCGGGCACCAGGGCGGCTACGAAATCGATGTGCCTTGGAAGGATGCAGAAGGAGCCGTTCTCGGCCTCTGCTATGACTTTAGTCACCTCCTGGTCGATGAGGACCGCCGTGGGGAGAAGGACCAGAAGCCTCATCCTTCCGCCTCCTCGATCTTTCCTATCATGTATAGGGACTTCTCCGGACGGTCTCTGAACTCGTCGTTCAGGATCCGCTGGCAGCCGTCTAGGGCGTCTTCAAGCCCCACCATCTTCCCCTCCTGTCCGGTGAAGTGCTCCGTGGTGGCGAAGGGCTGGGTCATGAACCGCTCCAGCCGTCGGGCCCGATTGACCGTCTTCTGGTCGTCCTCCGAGAGTTCCTCAAGCCCTAGCATGGCGATGACGTCCTTCAGCTCCTCGTACTCAGCCAGCGTTTTTCGGATCCTCTGGGCGATGTTGTAGTGCCTCGATCCGACGATGGTTGGGCTCAGCATTCTGGACCGGGATTGGAGGGGGTCTATCGCCGGATAGAGCCCCTGGCTCGCCATCTTCCTGGACAGAACGATGGAGGCGGAGAGGTGGCCGAAGGCGTGGGCTACGGCGGGGTCGGTGAAGTCGTCGGCGGGGACGTACACCGCCTGGACCGAGGTGATGGCGCCGGATCGAGTGCTGCAGATTCTCTCCTCGAACTCCGCCAGCTCCGTCGCCAGGGTCGGCTGATATCCGACCCTTGAGGGCAGCTGGCCCATCAGCCCCGAGACCTCGGAGCCGGCCTGAACGAAACGGAATATGTTGTCGATCAGCAGCAGCACGTCCTGCTTGAGGTCGTCTCGGAAGTACTCGGCCATGGTGAGGGCGGCGTGGCCTACCCGGAACCTCGCCCCCGGCGGCTCGTTCATCTGGCCGAAGACGAGGATGGTCTTGTCCAGGACCTTGACGTCCTGGATCTCCCGGTAGAGCTCCTCGCCCTCCCGGGATCGCTCTCCGATGCCGCAGAAGATGCTGATCCCCTCGTATCGGCCGGCGATGTTGTTGATCAGCTCCATGATCAGGACGGTCTTACCTACGCCGGCTCCTCCGAAGAGGCCTGCTTTGCCCCCCCTCTCCAGGGGGGAGAGGACGTCGATCGCCTTGATCCCGGTCTCGAAGATCTCCGAGGTGGTGGTCCGCTGAGCTATGGGCGGAGGTCTCTGGTGAATGGATCGGAGCTCCTCCGGCTCGGGGTCGTCCTTTCGATCCGTCGCCGAGCCGAAGACGTTGAAGACCCGGCCCAGAAGGTTCTCCCCCACCGGGACGGTCAGGGGTCGGCCGGTGTCCTCCACCGGAGAGCCCCGGGCCAGCCCCGAGGTGGGGGTGAGGGCGATCCCCCTCACCGTCTCGGAGTCGAGATGGATCAATACCTCGATCACCACCTCACCCCCGTCTCCGGCCAACAGGATGCTGTTGATCTCCGGGAGCGACTCAGCGAACCGCGCGTCCACGACGCTTCCCCGGACCGAGACCACCTCTCCCCGGCTAGATGAGGTCAAGCTTCATCTCACCCCGGATCCATCCTGGTTCAAAGCCGCTACCACCTCGGGTCTCATCTCACCGTCGGCCTTCCGCCCTCTTTTCCCGCGGCGCCGAAGTGCTCTTCTATCTCCAGCTCCACCTCCAGCTTCTTCTTTTTCTGGTCTTCCTTGTAGCTGATCTCCAGGGTGATCGGCTCCTCGGGGTGGAGTTGGATCTTCTGCTGAGAGAGGCCCATCTCCACCGTCCCTCCCTTCTCCAGGGTATCCGCCAGCTCCCGGAGGAAGGCCGAGGTCTCGGCGAGGCTGAGGGGGTATTCCTCCTCGAAACTGCTCCCATCGGCCTTCTCCTCGGCCTCGGGCTTTCTCTCTTTCTCGGGTCCTTTCTCAGCTTCTCTTCCGGAGGCGTGCTCTATCATGGGCATCAGAATCGCTCCTTTGATTAAACAGATATTTATTTAGAGCTGCATAATTAATAAATTTATCCCTCGATCGAGATCAGTTGAAAAAATTAATTTTCAAAAAGGGACGCCCAATCAATCTGGTTATTCCGTCCCTCACCGCTTCTCTCCAAGAATCTCATCCGATTGGGCAAAGGCGCTTGATGATGGAGGGATCGTTTGTCCGGATTCTTTCTGTCCATTACTCTCTATCATTCGTGATCTTCTGCAGCTTTCTCCTCCGTCGATGGTTCATGATGTCCTTCATGATGTACTCTCGCCAGGTTCGGTCTCCTTTGGCCATTGAGAGCTGCTCGAACTCTTCATCGTCGAGGTTGATGGTGATGTATCTCATTAATTTACCTCTTACTTTTGAGCGGAAAGCTCACCTGGTGGTGTAACCGCCGTCTATGATCAGCTCCGATCCGGTCACGAACTTAGCCTGGTCCGAGACCAGGTAGAGGACGCCGTAGGCGATGTCGTCCGGCTCGCCGATGTGGCCAATGGGGTGGATTCTGTCCAGCTCTCTTCTGAGATCCTCAGCGGGGACGTTCAGCTTCTTGGACTGATCGTTGAGGAAGTCTTCCACCATGGGGGTCCAGATGAAGCCGGGATGGACTGAGTTCACCCTGATGTTGTCTTTAGCGTAGAAGAGAGCCCCCGTCTTGGCCATGATCCTGTTGGCTGCCTTGGTGGCGTGGTAGGCGGGGACGTCCTGGGCTCCGACGATTCCGTATATCGAGGATATGTAGACGATGTTCCCTCCCCCGCTCTTCTTCATGTAGGGGACGACGTACTTGGTGCAGAGGAAGGCTCCGGTGACGTTGACGTCGAATACCTTCTCCCACTCCGCTTTCGAATATTCGTGGATGGGCTTGTTGGGGCCGGAGATCCCGGCGTTGTTCACCAGGATGTCCATCCTGCCGAACTTCTCGTAGACTGCTCGCACCACCTCTTCGACCCTCTTCTCGTCGGTCACGTCCAGCTGGTGGTACTCTGCAGATCCCCCGGCGGATTTGATCTCCTCGGCGACCCTTTCCCCCTCGTCCTCGGTCCTTCCGGTGATGATCGAGATCGCGCCCTCGTCGGCCAGGACCTTTGCGATCGCCTCGCCTATGCCATAAGTCGAGCCGGTGACTATCGCCGTCCTGCCCTCCAGCCGTCCTTTCTTGCCTTCTTTCATCTCCTCCACCTCCGCTCATTTTCACGAATTTTCGGGGATTGCGACTTTGTTCATTACTACTTCTTCTTCCATCTGCCGCTGTCCTCATCCTTCTCGTAAACCTTCTTCACCGCGGCCCAGGCGACCTTGTGGGCGGTCTCCTCCCGGGAGGCTTCCCCTCGGCGATCTTCGGGATCGGCGTACTCGTCCCAGGCGTTGTTGAAGGCCTTCATGTAGATCTCCTGGGCGTGGTTGGGCAGGTTATCTCTGACGCTCTGGGGAAGCTCGTCCGGGCTTTCATAGGGCATTTTTTCTCACCGGAATTATATTCTGATCCAAGATTATTTAAGCTTTCCCTTACCAAATAAATTCCATCCGAATTGCCGCCCCGAGGGCGAGCGTCCGATGGAAGGTACGGATCCGGGCCACAAGGCCTTTTATAGAAGATCGAGCGTGGACAAAAATTTAATCTGGGAAGTAAATATATTCGGCTACAAATGATGGTGAGGATGTGTGGATGGTATCAGTACTTGATCTTGAAAGGCTCCTCCAAAATCTGAAGGATTCGGATTTGGACGAGCTGGTGCGGATAGCAAAGGAGATGGACTGGAATGCTCTGATATATTCGTCTGAAGAGCAGGAGGACTGGGAGAGGCTGAAGCAGAGTCTTGGGGAGGGTGATCTGAGAGAGACGATATCGCTGTTAAAGGGGATGGATCTGGAAGGGCTGATCGATAGCTCCAAAAGCTCAAGCCTGGACGAATTTAAGGAAAGGCTGAAGAGCCTCGACCTGAAGAAGGCGATGATAGCCCTCGGCCTGATCTTGATGGCCAGGAAGGCTCTGGCAGAGGTCGGCGGCGAGGATGCCGGGAATGAGGGGGCCGAAGCGACCTCGGCTGAAGAGACCAAGATCAGGGTCGAAGCTAAAACCGTGGAGATGGAAGCGTTTCCCGAAGATGAAAATGAAAGAGAAGAAGAAGACAAAGATAATTTCGTCGGCTCCAATGGCTCTGACAAATATCATCGGCCGGATTGCGGCCTGGCCAAGAGGATTTCGCCGAAAAACAGGGTCTGGTTTTCCAGTGTCGAGGATGCAAAGTCCCTGGGGTACAGGCCCTGCGCCCTCTGCAGCCCATCGTGATGTTATTTTGAGCTGATGGAGAAACGGCTTTATGTCTTGGATCAAGGAGCCTCTGATGACCCGCCCCGAAGATCGAGCGAGGGCAGCCGCCACCATCGACCCCGAGTCCCTGGATGAGGCCAGGAGAGCGATCGCCGCCAGCTGCCAATTGTTTCTCAAACGGCTCGACCGGCTCGAACGGGGCCTCGCAAACGTCCGGACGGCCCCGGACGCGGGCCGGTTCGCCAGGGCCCTCTCGATGTACCTTCTCGCCTCTCTCCCCCTGAGACCCGAGACCTGCCCCTTCTGCGTCCAGCATTCCGGCGGGAACCGCTGCCAGGGTTGCGGCTACGCCGAGACCCACGGCGGGAGGTGCGACGCCGAGACCAGCGCCTTCGGCCAGCTCATCGAATCGGTCTACGACCTCGCTGGACTGATCCATGCGATCCGGGAGGATCCGCCCGCCGAGGCCGTCGATCCCGAAGATGCGAAGGAGGGGCTGGGAGGATCCATCGCCCGGTCGCGGGAGGCGGCGGATCGGCTCCTGGCTGAATTGGCCGGGGCCGACGTCACCGGGCTGATGGTGGCGAAGAGGGGTTACATCGGAGCGATCCTGGAGGCGCTGCCCGCCGGGATCATCGGATCGCAGGAGGTCGATCGGGCCATCGAGGACGTCAAATCGAAGCTGGAGCGGTACTGGTGAGAAACACTCGCTTGAAAAGCTATAAATCAAACCTAAGTCAAGATATAGGGAAGGTGTTGTCATGGACATAAAAGAGACCCTCCGCCAGTATCCCTGCATCGTCGTCTTCAGCCTGTTCTTGCTGATCATGCTGATCGTGGTATTCTACACCAGATGACTTCTACTTCTCTTTTCTGGCCTTCAGCCAGCTATTTAAGCTGAGACGTCGAATATATGACCATGAAATGCAGCGAGCCTTGCCGCGGATTCTGTCGCTGGATAGAGACGCTGCCCCATCACAAGAAGTTCGTCCTCAAAAAGGAGGAGCATCCGGAGCTTCCAGGCTGCTTCAAGGAGACGATCCTCGGCGAGTCGGTCCCCGGCTCGGTCCGCCAGCTCCGGGGGCCCAACGGGTCCCACGTCCACGAGTTCCCCGACCGATGGGTCCTCCATCGGGACATCGTCGACGCCGAGTCCGACCCCCTGGGCCACCTCCTCAGCGACGCCCCCGAGTACCTCGTCTCGGCCCTGGCGGGGCTGGCGACGGGGCTGATAGCGAGAAAGCAGCGGGACGGCAACGGCAAGAACGCCCTCCTCGCCGGATGGTCGATGACCGCCTTCATGCTCCTTCTGGGGAAGATGGGAAAGACGATCGGTGAGGACGATTCTGAGAACGAGGTCAAAGCGCCCCGCCTCTCCTGAAGGCGACGGGTGACGGGCGACAGGCAACGTGCGGCGTCGGGGCTGGGCCACTTCCCCCTCTCAGGCGGTTATCGTCCCGGCTCAGTTTCGTTAATCGAATATGGAAAAGTTTGTGAGGGATAGTCGATGGTGGAGGTCGCAGGTCTAGTCGCTTACTTCTTCTATGCCTTCGCCTCGGTCTTCATCATCGTGAACCCGGTGGAGGCGACGATGGTCTTCGTCTCCCTCACCCCGGACGCCACCGCCAGGGAGCGGGCCAGGATCTCCTTTCGGGCGGCTGCTGTCGCCTACGTCGTCGCCCTCCTCTTCGCCCTCAGCGGCGACATGGTCCTCCGGTTCTTCGGGGCGACCGTAGACTCCCTCCGGGTCGCCGGAGGCATCCTCCTCTTCATCATGGCGATCGAGATGCTGAAGGCGAAGCCCCGAAGGAAGGTGACGGCGGCCGAGCTGGCGGACGCCAGCGACCGGGAGGACGTCTCGGTCTTCCCCCTGGCGACGCCCCTCCTGACCGGCCCCGGCGCCATCACCACCGTCATCGTCCTGATGGGGTCGGCGGCGGGAGCCGTCGAGAAAGGGGCAGTCCTCGTAGCTTTGACGGCGACCTTCGTCGCCACCTACCTGATCCTCAGGTCTTCGGAGTACGTCGGACGGATCCTGGGAGTGACCGGCATCCTGGTGATGACCAGGATCATGGGCCTCTTGCTCGGAGCCATCGCCGTCAACTTCGTCGCCGTCGGCGCCTGGAACATCTACTCCGCCATGGCGGGGCTTTCTTGACGGCTTGATCTCGCGCCGAGCAGCAGTCCTTAATCCGTCGGTCTCTCATCCGTCTGGCTCTTATCCGTCGGGCTCTCGTATCGGGAAGACGGATCCGGGTCTGGGTCCTGCTCCAACGCTCTTCCGACCAGGTCCATCAGGTCGATCACCTCGACCTCGCTATCCGCATCCCTCAGGTTTCTGATGCAGAGGGGGCAGCAGGATACGATGGCATCTACCCCCGGCGGGACGTCTGAGAGCCTCCGTCTTGCGATCTCGAGGGATAGGTCCGGGTATCCGGCCCGGACCCCGCCCCCGCCGCCGCAGCACCGGGCGTCCTCCCGGCTGTTCTTCATCTCGACGAGCCGGCAGATCGCCTTTATGACCTCCCTGGGGGGGTCGTAGATCCCGCAGTGCCGTCCCATGTGGCAGGGGTCGTGGTAGGTGACGGTCAGATCGAGCCGTTTCAGATCCAGCTCCGAGAGGCGCTCGGCGAGAAACTCGGGGACGCTCAAGACTTCGAGATCCGGCGGGTAGTATTTTTTGAGGGTGGAGTAGCAGCCGGCGCATCCCGTGATTACGGTCTTCGCCCCGATCCTCCTTATCTGGTCGAGGTTTCTGTCGACGAGCTTTCTCGCGTCCGATCCCGTCCTGATGAGGGGGGAGCCGCAACACTCTTCATCGGGAAGGAGGGTGACCCCGAACCGGCGGAGGATCTCGAAGGTCTTTTTTGCCACATCGGGGTAGCGGTAAGAGTCGAGGCAGCCGACGAAGTAAACGCTCTCGGCCCTCTCTTTGACGGCGCCGGGGTCCGGGAGCCAGCCGAGCCGGTCCCCCGGCTCGCCGAAGGTGTTGCCGCTGGCGTTCACCTTCCTCTTCAGCCCGGCCTGGGCCTCGGTCATGACGCCCTGGGAGACGAGCCTCGTTCGTGCCTTCTGGACGATCTCGGGGGGGTTTGCCCCGGCGGGGCATTTGGCGGCGCAGATCCCGCAGGTGGTGCAGGTGTTGAGGCTGTCGAGGACGTTGGAGTCGGGGGCGAGCCCTTGGCCGAGGGCCTTGACGACCATCACCCGGCCCCTGGAGTTCCGAGACTCCCAGCCCAGGATCTCGAAGGCGGGGCAGACCGACCGGCAGGTCCCGCACCGAACGCAGAGCTCGATGGCTCTCGGGTCGATGGAGATCTCGGCCGAATCGGTCGTCGTCGTCTCGGCCTTTCTCTCGGTCTTCGTCTCCTTCTTCAAATCCTCCGACCCGGTCATCCCCTCTCGCCTCCTGGTGTTGGGATTTCGAGGCCGAGCTTTCCGGGGTTGAGGATCCCCTTCGGATCGAGGGCATCCTTTATCGCCCTCATCACCGACAGCGCCCCGCAGCCGAGCTGTTCGTTCATGTACGCCGCCCGGGCCGCCCCGATGCCGTGCTCGGAGCTGACCGTCCCCCCGAGCCGGATCGCCGCCCGGTGGATGGCGTCGGCGGCGGCGAGGAGCCTCGTCCACTCCTCCGAGTCCAGAACGTCGATGAAGAGGGCGACGTGGAGGTTTCCGTCGCCGATGTGGCCGTACTTCATCGCCGGGAGACGGAACCTCTCGGTGATCGAGCATATCTCCCGGATCAGGGCCGGGATCTCCTTCATGGGGACGCCGACGTCCTCGCCGACGTAGATCCGGCTCTTGGTCGGGTCGAGGCGGGAGACGGCCGCTCCGACGAGGCGGCGGGCCGCCCAGATCTCCTCCATCTCGTCCTCGCCCGACGCGATCTCCACCCGCCGGGCCGTCGGCGAGCAGACTGAGGCGATCTCCCCGGCCAGCTCGGCGGTCGAATGATCGGTCCCGTCCACCTCGAATAAGATGACGTCGCCGTCAGGAGGCAGGGCGAGAGCGGGGTCGCACCGCCTTAAGACCGCAACCGTCGTCCGATCGAGGATCTCGCAGGCCGAAGGGACGATCCCGGCGGCGAAGGTCTTTGTTACCGCCCTCCCGGTAGCCTCGGCGTCGTTGAAGGAGGCGATGACGAGCCGGCGGGCCTTGGGCAGGGGCGCCACCCGGAGGACGGCTTTGGTGATGATCCCCAGGGTTCCCTCCGAGCCGATGAAGAGGCGGGTCAGGTCGTAGCCCGCCGCGGACTTGAGGGTCCGGGAGCCGGTTCTGACGACGGAGCCGTCGGCCAGCACTACCTCCAGGTCCAGGACGTAGTTTCGGGTAGTCCCGTACTTGACGCAGCGCATCCCGGAGCCGTTGTTGGCGATGAGGCCGCCGATGGTACAGAAGGCTGAGCTTCCGGGGTCGGGCGGGAAGAAGAAGCCGGAGGGCTTGAGGGCCGCGTTCAGCCGGGCCTGGACGACCCCCGGCTCGACGACGACGGCCAGATTCGCCAAATCCATCTCGACGATCCGGTTCATCCCCGAGAGGTCGAGGACGATCCCACCCCGGACCGGGACCGCCCCGCCCGCTAGGCCCGTCCCCGCGCCCCGGGCGGTGACCGGCACGCCAAGCTCGGCTGCCAGGGCCACGACCTTCGAGACCTCCGCGGTCTTCAGGGGGCGGACTACGTAGTCCGGGGTGCCCCTCACCTGGGAGGCGTCGGAGGAGTAGCAGAGCCTCTCCGAGGGGGCGGCCGAGACCCTATCGCCGACGATCTCTCGGAGCTTATCGATCAGATCCATGGAAGACCTCATTTTCAGGAGAATTATGCGCCAAAGCGGCGGGCGGAATCGGAGGAGGAATTCCGTCGGGGAGATATAATAGGGTGTCGATGAAACATCATTCTCCAAAATTCAATTTTAGATACTCAGTAAAAATCCAGTCATCCTATTGCGGCAGTGCAATCGCAGCATGTTGCAAAGTTTTTTAAACAAGAATGCTGGTAATGAAATCATCCTAATCGCAGTAGAATCCACATTTGCTATATGTTGAATATCATTTCGCAAACCACATATACTAATACGATAATTAGAACTTATGAAGCAGCTTGTGGAATTGCCCATGGAAAGCGGGGGATCTGTCCTGGTCGAGGCTGAGATTCAGCCGGGTGGTATGCAAAAATCATCCGCTGCAGGAAATATATTGGCGGCCACTAACACCCTAGAGAATGCGCTGGAGACTATTAATCCAGCTGTATCTGCTGTTTGGAAAAAGATTCAAGAGGGTACCGCATCGCCTCAAGAAATTACGGTTCAGTTTGGCCTAGGCCTTAGACTGAATACAGAAGGGGCTCTTAAGTTCTTTATATCAGGAGAAAGCAATGCGAGCCTAAACGTTAGCTTATCTTGGAGGAAAGCCTAATCGTTGATATCGGTCTGGTGAAAGGTGAGTGGAAATGGCATTAGATCCTGAGAAGGCCGTTGTTAGAATATTTGATAAATATAGAAAAGTTGTTGGCTCTGGCGCTTATATTGGTCCGCGTTGGGTAGTGACATGTGCCCATGTTGTGCAGGCGGCCTGTGGAATATCAGGAGACGAGATCCCAAATCTTGAAGAAATCAAAGATAAAGAAATATGCCTGGATTTTCCCATGGTAGCACTTTCGCGAAAAATCAGCTCCAGGATTAAGATATGGGAGAAGGCAGAAGATATCGCCGGGCTGGAGCTTAAGGAAGATCCCCCAGAATCTGCCAAGACCGTGGTCCTTGTAAATCTGAAGAACCTCAAAGGCCATCCCTTCTCCGTTCTTGGATTCCCACCGGGCCAGGAGGATATGGGGATGAATGTAAAGGGTTTGCTTAGCGGAAGGCTCGCAGATGGCCGAATTCAAATGGACGGTACTACTGATCCAACCTATTGGGTGAAGCCCGGATTCAGCGGAACGCCAGTTTGGGATGAGACGCTCAAGGAGGTTGTGGGGATCGTTGTAGCCTCCGAGAGAGATGAGCGCCTTAAGGTGGCAGCCTTTATTCCCAATGAGGCCATAATCAAAGCGTGGCCGGATATAGAGGCTGAGTTGCCGAAAGTGATCAGAACATTGCCGGAGAATGAGTCTATCGGTGTTCCCTGCGATCTTGATTCCGTGGAGATCACTTTTTCCCGGCCGATGCAGAATGGACACAGCATAACTAGTCCAATTTTTAAGATCGCTGAGATCGTTCACCAACCGGAACCTAATACATTCATATTGAAAAGGGCTGCTGATAGAATTTTGCCACATGATACAAAAATAACCCTGGTTATAAACCCCTCTGATTACGGGCCTAACTTCAGGGACGAAAATGGCTTGCCGTCTCCTAGCGACCAAATGGTTGTTTTTAAGACTGGGCCATGCTCTGATACATCTTATCCATCGGCGCTCGTTAATTCTATCGACAAAATTGCACTTCTAAATTCCATGACGAATGCTTTTGATAGGCAGGAAATTAATATAATCTGCAAGATGGTTGAGGGAAATCTTAAAAAAGATGGAAAACAATTAAAGCTTAGTTTGGAGATAGTGAGCGGAAATAGTGCGCGTCTAGATACTCAAATCCTCGACCTGATAGAATATCTGGGCAATAGGGGCTATTTAAGCTATCTTATAAAATCAATTCGTGAGAGATATCCAGATTTCAGTTGGTGAATAATATGTCTGTTGAGGCTTTGGCAAGGGGTTTGATGGCGCTCCAAGTCTCGGAGGAGTATGCTAGGACTCCTGGGTACTATGCTGTGACAGCCCCTAATAATGGCAGGAGAAGTTGGGAGTATCAACATGAAGGGGACTTCTGGCGAGATCTAATTCCTGATGATATTTCAGTAAGGACTCCAAAAATATGCTGTGGAGATAGCGTGAATCTGCGTATGTTTAGGATTTCGTCATGGCTTCCAAGGGTTCCAGGTCTTTTCTGGAAGGAGGAGTCGAGAAGGATCCGAGGGGCCTCAGAAAATGAGTTTTTAAGAAGGGCGTATCATATAGATGGTCCAGCCACATTCAGACCCTCTGGCTATTGGAATGATAGTTCCAACCTGCTATCGAACGTCTTTGCTGAATCTTCGGTAGACTTTAATAGAAATGATGTGGAGCCTGTCATATTCAATCCCTTGGGAAAGAGCTATCAAGTCCTAGGAGGCGTGGGCAATTTGCGTCTACTACCCAGCTCCAGTGACGCATTGCTCTGTGCTACATCATCAGGAACTTATTGGAGGGGTATACCTGTTCTGGTTAGGGGTGATGCATTTGAAAACCTTTCCAATATACCTGCCCATCGTTATGTTGATATCAGTGGGGTATGGGCTTCCATGCCCAGAGAATATGCCGGGCTGCTAGGTGGAGACAACGGCATCCCTAGGGGATGCATTCTAGTGGAAGAACGAAATAGCATCGTGCGGAAGATACCGAAGCTGATCAGTGATCGCTTCTGGGGAGATAGTGCTGCGTGGACCCTATTCGAGTACCGAGATGATAGTGGTTTGATAAGAAATGCATATAGCTATGTAATTTTTCAGGCTGGCTATGGTGGTGGGCTTAGCTATCTGGACCAGCGAACTGATTACGACCCTGATAGTGCCGGAGATAGTGCCGGAGCGGCAAGCTGGCTTCGTAGCTATGTAGATTTTTATAAAGGCAGTATCTTAACAGAGTACGATCAATACCTTCCCAGCCTTGGCGTAATGCTTCCCTTGAATGAGATGCATTCAGGCGTCAATATTCGAACACTAAAGAGCTTCATTGAGAGGGTGATTAAAAGAGCATTATCTCCAGAAACCGTCAACTATGACGCTGTTGCACCATTCCTGATGAATTACCTTAACTTGCAGGATCTCAAGATTTTGGTGTATAGATACTTAGGAATAAATATTGAACTTATTATATCTCCGGGGGCTATTAAGTCTCAGGCAATTGAAGCCATCCTTCAATATTGTGAAGAAAATAGTCTGATGGAAAAGCTCGTCTTTGGCATCTATGATGGGGGATGGGGTGATAAGATAAGGGAACTTGTAAATCAAGGGAGATATCCAGGATTTTAGGCATTGTTTTGTGATCATCCGGTCACTTGTATGTTCTTTGGAACCGTCAATGCTCTGCAGACTCATCCTTAAATTAAATCCCACATTCCGCACCTTAACGTCCTAAATCGAGTATTTTGCTAGCTAGCGATTCCGCTAATATAATTATAAATTCAGATATTCATCTACATTAATATTATGTCCGCTTATTGCCGACTCCATATTGAGCGAATATCTCAACATGTCACGTCGCAAGGATAATCAACATAATGTCAACATAAACAAATTAAAATAACTTAATAAATTATAATTATTGAATTTAATATCACATATCGATAGCAGTAAAAATACCAATTTCAGAACTCAAGGTGCGGAATGTGGGTTAAATGAAGCCTTAGAGTAGACAATGAATTAGAAAACTCTCTTCAGCAAGGGAATCCGCCTCAGCACCAGCTCGCTCGCCACAAAGCACAGCGGCACCGCCACCGCCGCCGCCACGACGAACTTGACGAGGGGATGCCACGCGAACCCCCGCAGGGCCGCGGTGACCAGGACCAGGATCGGCGGGTGGAAGACGTAGACTGAGAAGCTGTTATCGGACATGAACCGTGCGAACCCGCCGCCAAAGTCGAACCGCTCCCGGAATATGACGACGATGCCGAGAATCGCCCCCAGGCCGAAGAAGGACTCCCAGAGGGCGTAAGCCGCGCTCTGCCAGTACAGGCCGCCGTAGACCTTCGAGATGTCGCCACCCGGCCCGATCCCGACGATGAAGAGGGCGAGCCAGAAGGCGGTCCCGCCGACCAGGGCGGCCTTGAGCCACGCCATCCCGAAGGAATAGGGGATGCGGAGGAGCCAGCGCCTCCGGCGGGCGCCGATCCCCACGGCGAAGAGGGCGATGTAGGAGGCGAAGAAGGAGAGCTGCATGTTCAGGACGGCGGTCCCAATGGGCTGGACCAGGCGGATGGTGAAGGCTGCGGCTGCGATGACGAGGCCGAGTTTGATGATTTCACGGTGGCCGGGGAGCTCTCCGTCCCCTTCTCCGCGCCCTTCGCCCTCTTTTGGGTCGGGGAGAAGAAGCCTCGCCGCGGCGTAAGCGGCGGAGAAGATCAGGAGTGCCAGAGCAAACCACATCGGCCCCGAGCCGCCGATGAAGTTGAGGCCGAGGACGTATCTGAGGTAAAACCCTCCAGGAGCCGGCAGAGGGGCCTCCGCCTCCAGGGCCATCACGTAATATACGAGGGCCGGGTTGATGAAGAGCATGTAGATCAGGGCGGGGATGCCGAGCCGGACGGCCCGGTCCCTCAGGAACTTCCGGGCGCCCTTCCGGTCGAAGGAGGCGGGGACGAAGTATCCTGCAATGAGGAAGAGGAGGCCCATGGAGTAGGCCTGGGTGAAGGAGAGGATGATCCCAAAGGCGAGGCCCGTGAGGGGGCCGAGCTCCGCAGGCTCGATGTAGTACCACTTCCCCAGGTTCGAGTAGGTCACGGCGGCGTGGAGGACGACCACCTGGACTATCACGAACCATCGGATGTTATCGGCGAAATACAGCCTTGCGGGTTTGGTCGTGCTTTCCGGCATGATTCTCCCCGAGCCTCTCACAGAGCTCTTCGGTAATCTGTCGAGTTCCGATGAACTATTATTTAATTCGCATTATCCTGCGTTGCCTCGTGACTACTCCGATCACCTTTCTGGCCCTCCCCCTCTCCTGAAATAGAGTGCCAACATCAGCATCGACCCCGGCGCTGTGACGACCCACGGCAGGCCCAGGAGGAGGAGCCGGGTTGAGAAATGCGGATAAAAATATACTATAACAAAAAGAGGGATGATCAGGCCGTTGGCGAGGAAGAACCGCCGAACCCACCTCTCCAGCCCTTTCCTCTCGAAGAGGGGGATCGCAAACAGGGTCGCAAAACCGAGGGCTATGTATCCGAGGGCGTCCACTGTCCAGAATAGAGAGTGAGGCGTCTGGATCAGGACCGGGTCGGGATCTTCGTAGGGGAGGACGGCCGTCAGCTGAACGGCGTAGTTCAGGGTGACGTATACGACGTAGATCACGGCAAAGATGACGGCGGCGGAGCTCCAGAACCTCCTGTCGTCTGGCGTCACCTGGTGGAGGGCGAGGAGCGCCAGCATGAAGGGCGTCGCTATCAGAAGCGAAGATCCGTAGATGAGAATCTCATCCCATGGGCGGCCGAGAAGGCCGACGATCTGGAGGATCTGGAAGACGGAGTAGCCGGCAGCGGCGACGAAGGCGACCAGCGCCGTCCAGAATCCTATTCTATATATCGATTTATCCATTTTGCTTTCTCCCTCATCTTCAACCTTTTCTTTAGCCATTTTAAGCATATGAACTATATCAAATTATTGCCTCACCTTCTTTCTGGCTGCCCGCGGATTGCGGCGCCGCCCGAGCGGGTCGCTGTCCCAGCAGTAGGGCGTGGTCGAGTCCGGGATCTGCTACGTGGCGATCTCCGACTTGGACGGGGAATGCCCACAGCAAAAACTGCACCATGTGGGACCCTGAGAGCCGGTTGAGCTGAGTTCTGGTTGAAGGATTCAAAATTCGTGGCTCAGGATTCTGGGAAGCGCTTCAATTTTACCCATCCGATGTTGGCCATTGATGCAGATATCTTCGTTTTCAGGACCGAACCGAAAGGTCATTGATGCTCACAATAGCTCATCTGTACACATCCGTCCATCTAATCTGATCTTAGTAACCTATATATAGTAATGCCACGTTACTTGCTGTGTACAATTTCAGCGATCGTCGAAAACGATCCAGGAGATGTATAACAAAATGGCAAGATTGGGATTGGTAACCTTGGAGCTGATGCTGGCAGAGCTGAGAAGGCCGGTCTACGCCGGGGACGTCCCCGTCAAGATGGACCTGGAAAAAGACCCTTCCGAGGCGGTATACGGCAGCGGCGAGGGGAGCTATGATTATGCAGGCGGCGCAGGCCCCGATGAAGATGACGACGGCTGCGGTTGTGGCGGCGACGGCTGTGGTGACGGTGACGGTGACGGTGGCTGCGGCGGCGGATGCGGTGGAGGCTGTGGTGGCGGCTGCGGCGCCGAGATGACTCCGGCAATGACAATTGCGCCGGAATCCGTACCCGCAGCCGGACCGGCACCGGCCCAGGGACCGACGGCCGGACCTGCAGACTTTTGGCTTGGTGCCCCTGTAGTCGCCGACCCCGTCGGGGATCGAGACAGAACCAGAGACAGATCACCTCGGCCCGACCGAAAGAAGCTCCCCTGGTCCTTCGCCCCCAGGGCGAGGATAGCGAGCTAGCTTTCGCCCATTTCTCCTTTTCATCGGGCAGGCATCTTTTATCCTCGATCGAGATCTCTAATTCGAGATCTCTAATTGACAGTTTCAAGGTATTTTTTGAGTTGTCGTCCTTCACTCGGATCCTTCAGATCCTTCGGCCTCGGCCATCGCCTGCATGTACTGCCGGGCCAGGTTGCACCGCAGAAGCCCTGAGATGAAGACCCCCGCGAGCAGAGCCTCCTCTTTCGACATGTCTTTCAGGGCATCCCTGAGCCGACCGACGGCCTCCTCCTCGCTTTCGACGCCCGGATCAAAGACGCTCTTCTTGATCACTTCGCCGATCTTTATCATCTCATCTTCCGATATTCCCAGAAAGCCGCAGACGATCCCCAGGACTGCCGACTCCTCTTCAGGTTCGAACATGAACGGACTAGATCGGTGCCTGATGAAAAGGTTTGGCATCACCCAGCCTCAGGATCGACCACCCACCTCCTCTTCCTCCTCCTCCTCCTCACCATCATCCCATCTGTCCCATCCTGCCTTCCTCGTACATCTTTGCGCCTTCCGCCTTCCGTCTCCAGCCTCCGCCATTTTTTGTCATCGCCAAATTTATATCGGCTCCAGCGTCTTGGCAGATCTGGTGAGAACACTGCAGTCGTTGAACGAGCTTGGGTTAGAGGTATTCGAGGAGATGCTGGACTACGCCGACGAGCTCCAGGTGGGGGTGGTGGAGCTGGATAACGGGACTGTGGTCGCCGACGCCGGGGTGGAGGCTCAGGGAGGGCTTGGGGCCGGTATCTACCTTTCCAGGCTCTGTATGGCCGACCTCGCCGACATCCAGCCGACTCCCATCGAGATCGACGGGACGACCATCCCCGGGGTCCAGGTGGCGACCGACCACCCCGCCATCTCCTGCATGGCCTCGCAGTGCGCCATGTGGCAGGTGAAGGCCGGCAAGTACTTCGGCATGGGCTCCGGCCCCGCCCGAGCCCTGGCTCGGAAGACGAAGGAGCTCTACGACGCCCTGGGGTTTGAGGAGTACGCCGACGTCGGGGTCCTCTTCCTGGAGTCGGACACCCTCCCCGACGAGGAGGCCGCGGGCAAGATCGCCGAAGCCTGTGGGATCGATCCCGCCGACCTCCGCCTCGCCGTCGCTCCCACCGACTCGGTGGCGGGGCTGGTCCAGGTCTCGGCCCGGGTCGTCGAGACCGGCCTTCACAAGCTCTTCACCATGGGCTTTGACATCAGGACGATCAAGACAGGCTGGGGCCGAGCCCCCATCGCCCCGGTCGTCGGCAAGGCCACAAAGTGCATGGGAGCCTCCAACGACGCCATCATCTACGGCGGCGAGACCTACTACACCGTCGACTACGAGCCCTTCGACGAGCTCCTCGGCTACCTCAAGGCGACCCCCTCCGATACGTCCAGAGACTACGGCGCGCCCTTCTACAAGACCTTCAAGGAGTGCGGCTTTGACTTCTTCAAGGTGGACCACAACGTCTTCGCCCCCGCCAAGGTCGTCATGAACGACCTCAAGTCGAGGCGGACCCTGGTGGCCGGAAGGCTCAACCCCGAGGTCCTCAAGGAGTCCTTCGGCTTCGAGGTCGTGAACCGGGAGAGCTGAGGGAGGGGGGATGGGAGGAAGACGATGGTGGGAAAAGGAAGACGGAATGGTGTTACCTGGCCTCTCTCCACCATTCATCCCCACCATTTTCAGCCATCCTCAGATCAGGGTCCCTGAAGTGATCGAGATCATCTCGGCTGGAGAGCGGAGGGCGTTGGTGGTCGCCGGGATCCAGACGGATGTGTAGTCGTCGCTGTAGAGGAAGAACTCTTTTTCCGGCTTTTCGGCGGTGATCGCCTCGATGATCATGGTGTGGGGATCGGTGATCTTCCGCCCTGATATCCTGTGGTCCCCTGGGGCCGCCGCAGCCGTGATGTCGGCATCCTCAGCGGTGCAGTTTCCATTCCACGGAAAATCGTGAAACTCGCAACCGGTGACGTATTCTCCGTCGATGAGGTACTCCTGGTCGGCGACCCCTCCGAAATAGTCCAGCTCGCACCCCAAGACTGAGAGGCGCGCCTCCTGGACGGCGCAGTTGGGGACCGCCAGCGTCAGGTCGAAGTCGGCTCCGAAGGAGTAGCTTATGGCGTGGTATATCCCGGGGTCGGTGGCGTAGTAGAGGGCGGCGTTGATGGCCTCCGACCTGTTGTAGAGGGAGACGTTCGCCCCGGCGGCCTCAATTATGTCCATCACCCTCGCGAGGTCTTCGACGAGAGCGTCTTTGGTCGAGAGGCTGAAGGGGTGGAGGCTGGCGACGACGATGGTGCCGTCGTCGGATAGGAAGGCCCAGTCCCTGGCGCAGTTGCAGCTATAATCAGAGAACCTCCAGACGATGACCGAGTCGTTCTCAATCTCCACCTGGTGGACGGGGATTATCTTCTCCTTTGCGGCGCTGAAGTTGAAGGGGATATCCAGTTTCATCGAGGCGCCGGACCGGAGCTCTGCGACGTCCAGGCGCGCCCCCTCGATGGGGATGGAGTCGACGAATCCGCTCCTCCTCTTGAAGGCGACCTCGGATCCGGCCCCGCCCCCTCCCAGCTCGAAGACGCCCGGAGTCTGGGAGGAGACGGCAAACGAGGTCGACCAGCTCTCACCGGCCGAAATATCCCCCGCCTCCCAGGTGATGACCCTCCCCCCGTCCTCCACGGTCTCGGAACTCGGCGGGATCGAGTAGCCGGCGGCCTCGATCTCCGGAGGAAGGCGGTAGGTGACCATGACGTCTCTACCAAGGAGGTTCGTCACCTCCTCGCCGATGGCCTGGTAGATCGACTCGAGGGCCGAGGCGTTGCAGGCGCCGAAGTATCTGCCGCCGGTCGTCTCGGCCATCTCCGTCAGGCTCCGCTCAGCGGAGGAGCCTGCGACCAGGAGCCCTATGGTGTAGATGACGATCCCCTCGTCCTTCGCCCTATCGGCCTCGGAGCCGGCCCTCCCGCTCCTGGTGTAATCCCCGTCGCCGTCGGAGAGGATGATCACAAACCTCGCCCGCTCATCGGGGCCGGCGGTCGAGTTGGCGGCCAATAGGTCGATCGCATCTTTCAGGCCCCGGTCCAGGTTCGTTCCTCCGTCACCGTCCACCCTCCCGATCTCCTCCAGAACGCGGGCGAACTCTCCTGTCGGGGGGATTAAGATGTCGACATCGTCGTCGAAGCTGACGAGACCGACCCTGTCCCGGGCGGGGTCCATCTTGACGACGAAGCTCCTCGCGGCATCGAGCCTCATCCCCGATGGGTCGGTCTCCGTCATGCTGCCGGAGCTGTCGATGGCCAGGATCACGTCGATGGGCATCGTCCTGTTCGCCCCCTCCCCGGCCACCGTCAGGGTCACCGTCCCGAAGTTCGGTTCCCTCGCCGAGGTCGCCGGCCAGATCTGGTCAGGAGAGACCTGATTTGAGACGGTCAGGTTCGCCTGGCAGGGGCCGGCGGCGAGGGCCAGGATCAAGGCTGCCAGGAGGATCGACTTTGTGATCATGGTGGTGGGTCCTCTTTCTGGTAGAGGCGACTTGATTGCGTAAAAGGGTATTCTTGGTGTTGAGGTCAAAATATCACAGGAGGATGGCTTCGAGGAAGAGGGTCAGCTGGGTATCTGCTTGATATTTGGATGCTTTGCTCTCGATCGACAATTTGCGGCTTAAAGGGGCAGCTCCACAAAATCGCCTTCATCTGCTATCTTTTTCAGATTGCAAATAAACTCAGACTGCTTTTCACTTTCCGTCATCTCTTCGAGGAGCTGGCTGAAGGTCTCTTCCGAGCTCTTGAGATCGGATAGCTCTGACCTTACGTCCTCGGGTACGTGCAAGCGATTTGTTACAGCCATGGTGATTTCTTAAAGGTTGTAAAGGCGATATAATTTGTGGCTTTAATGGCGAAAAGGCGCGGCTTAACAACAAACCTACATTAAATACCATTGACCTCGGACGCCCCTCTATCCTGGAGGGGACGGGACTTACCCTCCTAGTGAACATCATTCGGACCGGCCAGCACTGGGACGCTCCGCCTTTCGCGAGGACCTGGACGAGAGGATGCGGGCTGTGGCGAGGCTCTGGGCCCCATCGTGCCCGCCGAAGAGGACGACCCCGTCCCCCTTTAAAGGAGCATGAAAAACGGGCGAGGGTCCACTTCATCCCCAATCCAAGGTTGGGATATTCGTGATCCCCTCTGCGCTCCCGAAGTAATCAATGCCGCCGGTGCTCCGTGTCGGCCCTCCTACTTGATGACCTTGTTCCCAAGAATATAGTCTTTTCAGCGCTCATCAGCTTAGACGATCAGTCTGTACTCACCGCTGCCGCTTTCATTGTGAGTTCCACCTGCCGGGCATCTCCCCAGGCTGTTGTTCCCTGCGAAAAACAGCCCTTGGCACTTGTTACACCACCGCCAGCCGTCCTGCCCTGCAACGATTGGTGATTTAAACGCTACACTGTAGTTCCAGCTGCCGCTGTTGCTGTGAGTTCCACCTGCTGGGCATCTCCCCAGGTTGTTGTTCCCTGCGAAAAACAGCCCTTGGCACTTGTTACACCACCGCCAATTGTCCTGGCCATGTGCAATTGCGTGATTATGAATTAGCTGGTAGTTCCAGCTGCCGCTGTTGTTTGGGTGACTGTGAGTTCCACCTGCCGGGCAACTCCCCAGGTTGTTCCCTGCGAAAAATAGCCCTTGGCACTTGTTACACCACCGCCAATTGTCCTGAGTGTTTACGCCAGCCAGATAAAACGGATGCTCGATAAAACGCTCATTGATTATGGCCGTGGCGTCATTAAGGGCCTGGTCTTTCATGGCCTGAGTCGTGCGCACTCCCGAATGCCAGAACCACCACAGGTAGCAAGCCTGAATTGCATAACAGCTGTTACCATCCCAACGTTGGTCCATTTTCTTTCCATTGACCACTTTGTGTTTTGTATCATCCTCGCGATTCATATGGTGTGCTTCGTGAATCAGAGTTGCTGCCCGTGCCGGGGGATTTTCATTATAGAAAAAGTTCTTGTATGTCTCCACTCTATCATCACTACCTGCACCCCAAAAGGCCTTGGCATTTACATCTTTCGGCCCATCTCTGGGTTCGCACATGGCGCGCAAATCATCAATATTTTCGCGAACATACCGTCGACCCCATTGCAGCACACTTTGTGGTGCATTCCAGTTGTCATTCCTATAATCATCGGCTGAATAAGTCAACGCATACAAACCATTGAACATGCGGGCCAGAGGAAGATTGTTGTTGAGACAATCTTCATAACCAAATCCATGACCCCAGTATTTTTCCACTAGATGGTAGGTTTTCCAGAAGTATTCAACATATTCTTGGGGCTTTTTTCCGACCCAGGATCTAATGTGCAGCTGTCCATCTTGACCCCGGGCAAAGATATGCAGATGATCGGGGTTCATAGAGTCGACGCCTGGCGAAGAGCCGAGCATGAACTCGCCCTCATATTGCCAGTCCGTCCAATGGTCACGATCCCAGGCCTTATGCCATAGGCGATTATCGGTACCACGGACAAATACGTGGGTAGTATCAGGGCGTCGGGAACGAACATCTGGATCGCCCTTAATCCCGCCGCAGGGCGGCACACCCAAGGGTTTCCAGGGAAGCCAACCTGTGCTTAGTTGCCAAGATCTAATGTGTAGCTGTCCATCTTGACCTCGAGCAAAGACATGCAGATGCTCAGAGTTCATAGAGTCGACACCTGGCGAAGAGCCAAGGATGAACTCGCCCTCATATTGCCAGTCCGTCCAATGGTCACGATCCCAGGCCTTATGCCACAGGCGATTATCGGTACCGCGGACAAATACGTGGGTAGTATCAGGGCGTCGGGAACGGACACCTGGATCGCCCTTAATCCCGCCGCAGGGCGGCACACCCAAGGGTATCCAGTCGATCCACTTGGCACAGATTCTCTCTGAATAATAATTGTCACCCGAAATCTCTGGATCATCGTGAGGGGGGGGACCACAGGAAGTCATTGTCAAAATCTCCTATTTGCGTTCTATCTGAACTGTTGGACTATCTTCGGTCGAAGATCGGTTGAATAGTCGACGATCGACAAATGGAACGTGAATACCTGGTGCCAGAAAGCTTTCCGGTTCCGTAGGACCTGTACCTCCGATGATCGGCGGCAAAATGCGCACATCGAACGGATGAATATCTAGCAGGTATCGCTCATTTACAGGCAGCGTCCGTAGCAATGTGTTTCGTGCTTTTGCTCCTCCTTGTTCAATTAGAGTGTGAACGCATGCCAATTTAACGGAAAAATTTTTATGTGTGGTATGTTTTAGCAGCATTTGCTGGGCTTCTCTCTTCCCCATGCCGCTTAGGCGGCCCAGCGCTTGGATTGCGGTTAGTCGGATGACAATTTCCTTATGCACCGTGCTGTATTCCACCCCCGAATTTCCATCATCGGACTTTGCTCTTTCAGGTGGAATCTCACTGGAAAGGATCTCATCCAGAATCGGCAGGGATGCTGGATGTTTCAGGTCACCCAGGAGCTGAACAAGCGACCTACGTCTCAGGTAGGCTGTTTCATTTGAATCCTTGAATTCAGCCTCTATGATGCCAACCACTTCCGCAGCTCTTTTACGCAGCGGCTTAAGGCAGGACTGATAGTCCTTCTCGACATCAATGCCTGGCCTTTTCATAATTCGCATGGCTGCTTGAACCTGCTCTGCTAAAAGGTTGCCCTGAAATTTGGAAAAACTCCTCGGGGCATGTTCTAGAGAAGTCATCTTTATCGAAAATGAGTCTGAGTCATCTTCGCTCATTTTAACCTCCTCCAACAATACTGTTCACATATTATTTGTTCATGTATATAAACTTATCTTTTTTTTAAAAAATTAAGTTCCAACAATTCCATCTACAAAATATATTTTGCATTTTTTTCAAAAAACTTTATAGCTTTCATTTTTCCGTCATTGACATCGATCATCTCGCGATGAATAATCTCCTTAATTCGACAATGTTCTCGATTACACTTTCCTTTGCTCCTTAGCTCGCTCTTACCAAACTTTCCCCGCCAGGCAGTACCTGACAAGAAGCTTCAGAAGAGGCGCGTACTTCGGCTTCGCGATCCCCGGATGCCGCAGGCCTCGCCAGATCAGCCATGGGCTCGCGGTGAACTTGAGGCCGGGGAAGACCAGGCCGTCCATGGCCGTGCCGAGCCTCGACAGCTCGTCGTTCGATAGGTTCGCCAGAACGTCTCTCGCCTTCAGGTGAAGGTCGGAGGCGACGAAGTCCCTCCTCATCCTCGCCTCGTACTCTATCCTCCTCGTCTCGCCCCGGAGGAAACGGTCGATGGCGTCGGCGGCGATCCGGGCGGACCGGGCCGCCGGGTAGAGGCCGCCGCCGGTGAAGGGGTTGGTGAGCCCCCCGGCGTCCCCGATCAGGACGGCCCGTCCTCCCTGGAGCCTCTCGGCCACGCCCAGGGGTATGGCGCCCCCGTTCTTCTCCACGATCTCGCCCTCGATTTTGTACTTCGATATGAACCTCTTCAGGGTCGGGACCGTCCCGAAGCAGCCGACGTTGGCGGTGCCAGCCTCGTTCTTTGGAAAGATCCAGCATGAGTAGGGCTCGGAGGGAAGGTCGCGGTCGATGTATGCGTATATGGCGTCGTCCTCGGGCCAGGTCATCTCCACCTGGGCCGCGGGGACGAGCCGGTTTCTTGTGCCCATCGCCCTTCCGACCCTCGACGCCGGGCCGTCGGCCCCGACGATCGCCTCGGCCCTGATCGTCTCGCCCCCCCGGAGATGGAGGACGCCGGATTCGAGGTCGATCTCCTCTACCTTGCTCCCGAGGGCGAGTTCGGCCCCCGCCCGCTCTGCCAGCTTCAATAGATGCTGGTCGAATCGGGGCCGATCGAGCATCAACACCTCCCCCCTCACCCTGTAGCTCGCCAGGTTCGGGAAGACGACCTGAAGGTAGCGGGCCTTGCCG
>JAXGJB010000009.1:0-73807 GCA_040770465.1 Methanothrix sp.
TGTGTGTATATTATGTATGACACTCGGAGCGAGTGCGGTAGAGTATCCAGAATTTAGGTCGGCTGTATCGACAACGGGAATAACTGCCAACTTTGAATCAGTCTATTCGCAAGCTGAAACACTTCATATGGTATACGACATAGTCGACCACGATGAAAAAGGCATTGTATACAAGTACAAAGACACAGGAAGCTGGGGCATTTTGAAAGATGATGGTACAGTGGTTATTGCGAGTACATCTGCATTTAGTCTGGATGTAAAGGATGTGCTGAATGCCGACCTTGTCAGAGCCAAAAACCTGGTCATAGCTTCGGGAGGTAGTACTTCTGATGCGCCTCTAGTCTACTATGTCGACGATCCATACTTGTATCGAGTCATAGAATATGATTTCGATAGCAGTTTTGATCTAAACTTATATATCCCTAACTGTACTGTGCAAGGCGCAATCTTATCAGTATCGGGTTCTGATTTTGCTCAGACAAACGTAAATGATGAGATTGTACAAGGCGGACAACACTATTGGATAGACAATAGCGAAGTTTCTGGCTGTGATTTACGAACCTGTAACATGTTCAAAAACGCTCCCAGTGGGATTTCCTGTGTTCCAGAAGCCTGTAAATCTGATTATTTAAGGGGCGTAAGTGTAGCTCCGGTCGATATAACTGGAAAACTTGGACCTGGGGTCCATAGGTTCAATGCGAGGTATATAAGTGACCCGCACACTATAACAATCGAAGCAGTGACATCAATCTCTGAAGATGAGATGTTGCTGTACAACGATCCTTACACGATATTGATACCAGAAACCAGGTCATCACCAATGACCGCCCTCTATGAGCTGATCGAGCCAGTGGAACAAGCTGATAATACGACCTTCGAGACTCCCGCGACGAATAGCACGGTATTAGAGCAGGCACAGAAAACCTGATCTATGTTGTCTCAACTGCGAGAAGTCCTCAGTTCGGGTGGCTAGGTGTTCCACCTCTCCACCTAAATCATCCTTTTTATAAATCAATATAATAATATGGCAGATCCAGACTCAACGCCTTCATCATCCGAGGCTTCGCCAGCGCCTCCTCTTCGAAGAGTATATTCACGCTTCCCAGGTACACATTCCTGGCGCCCCCCCCCGATTCTTGGATTATCTCTATGGACTCGCCTGCTTGGATGGCCGCTATGCCGACGTTCCATTCATCGCCGAAGCAGATGATTCGCGACGGCTTTCCCTCCCGACCTCCCAAAGAGGTTAAATAAATCCGCCACGAAGGCTCAACCGGCGATATATGATGTCATTTGAGATCGAGAACATTCACGCTCGCGAGATCCTCGACTCGCGAGGAAACCCCACCGTTGAGGTAGACGTCTGGACCTGCTGCGGCTTCGGCCGGGCTGCCGTCCCCTCGGGCGCGTCGACGGGGACCCACGAGGCTCTTGAGCTGCGGGACGGCGATGACCGATACGGCGGCAAGGGCGTCCTCCGGGCGGTCAAGAACGTCAACGAGATCATCGGGCCGAAGCTGATCGAGTCCGGCATCGCCGCGCTGGAGCAGCGGGCCGTCGACAACTTCATGCTGGCCCTGGACGGGACACCCCTCAAGTCGAACCTCGGCGCGAACGCGATTTTGGGGGTCTCCCTCGGTGTCGCTAAGGCCGCTGCCGACGAGCTGGGTATACCACTCTACCAGTACCTCGGCGGCGTCAACACCACGACCCTGCCGGTGCCTTCCTTGAACGTCCTCAACGGCGGCCAGCACGCCGGAAACGACCTCGCGATCCAGGAGTTCATGATCCTCCCGAAGGGCGCAAGCTGCTTCTCGGAGGGCCTCCGGATGGCGGCGGAGACCTACCACGCCCTCGGCAAGATCCTCCAGGGGAGGTACGGCGCGGGAGCGACCAACGTCGGCTACGAGGGAGGCTACGCCCCGCCCCTGAACAAGACAACCGACGCCCTCGACTCCCTGATGTCCGCCCTCGACGTCACCGGCTACGATAAAGAGATCGGGATCGGGATGGACGCTGCCGCCTCCAGCTTCTACAAGAACGGGACCTACGCCATCGACGGCAAGAAGCTATCCAGCGGCGAGATGGTCGACTTCTACGCGGACCTCGTGGCAACCTATCCCATCATCGCCATCGAGGACCCCTTCGATGAGGAGGGGTACGACGACTTCGCCGCCCTGACGGCCCGGCTCCCGGGAACCATCATCGTCGGCGACGACATCTACGTCACCAACGTCCAGAGGCTCGCGAAGGGGATCGAGATGAAGGCGACAAATGCCCTCCTCCTCAAGCTCAACCAGATTGGCTCCGTCTCCGAGGCCTTCGACGCCGCCCGGATGGCTTTCAGAAACGGCTTCAAGGTGATGGCAAGCCACAGGTCCGCCGAGACCGAGGACTCCGCCCTCGCCGACGTGACCGTCGCCCTGGGAGCCGAGATGCTCAAGACCGGCGCCCCCGCTCGGAGCGAGAGGAACGCCAAGTACAACCAGCTCCTGCGGATCGAGGAGGAGCTCGGGTCCGCCGCGAGCTACGCCCGGATCTGAGACGGCAGCGTCGCGGCTGGAAGGTGCGGCTCGAAAGGTCTATAATCGAAAGGCTCCAAGGGCCGGAGCATGGAATACTCGTTCAAGAGGGGCTTTAAGCCCGAGCTTGATAGGATCAAATCAACACTGGAGGAGGAGTTTCCCACCGAGATCCGGGTGGAGGGTGGGAGGCTTCTTCTCAGCTACGGCGCCCTCAAGTCCATCGAGGTCTCGATCGAGGGAAAGAAGCTCATCGTCAATACCGAGTCCTCCGACGAGGTCGGCGACGATCTGATCCTCGACACCAACAAGAGATTCAGAAACTTCCTGGAGAAGGCCACCGGCTACACCGCAAAGCAGAGGCTCCAGCAGGCGAAGAAAGAAGTGAGCAAGGGCTGAGCCGGGTCTTTTTCGCCCTTCGCATCCTGCTTTTCTGCCCGTCTCGTTCTGCCTTCTCACCCGTTGCCTTCTCACCCGTTTCCTTCTGCCCAGGCATTCCGCCTTCTCATTCTGCTTTCTCATTCCGGCCTTCGACCAGCAGCCGCTGCTCGGTCCCACCTCCATCGGGCATCCGTTCTTCATGTCGGGATCCCGCCTGGGAGTCTCTCTTTCGTCAGCCTCAAGCCTCTCTAGCAGGATCTAGCAGACCCGTAGCCTCCCCGCCACGAACTCCTCCACCAGGTCCCCGACCCTCTCCAGGTGCCGGTCGACGATGGCCACGATCCTCCTCTCGGCGCTGCCGTCGGGGGGGTTCTCGCCCCTCACCTCCACCGCCTTGAGGAGGGGCTCGGTCAGCGGGGCTCCGATCCTGCTCACCAGGGTGACGTACGCCTCTTCCACCCCGTCGAGCTCGGCGATCTCCTCGGCCGCCCGCTGGGCCACCACGTTGTAGATCTTCCCCACGTGATTTACGGGATTCTTTCCCGCGATCGCCTCGATGGACATCGGCCGCATGGGGGTGATGAGCCCGCTCCCCCGGTTCCCCCGGCCGGTGGCGCCGTCGTCCCCCATCTCGATCGAGGACCCGGTCAGGGTGAGGAAGATGTTCTCCTCGCCGTCGGCGGCGTTGACCGCGACCCGTGCGTCGACGGCTCCGAGGATCGTCTCGCGAACCTTCGCCTTCACCTCCAGGTAGTCCTCCATGGAGGAGACGAACCTGGAGACGATCGCCGCCGCAGCCACCAGGTTCAGCTCATCGCCGATCCTCACCGCCATAACCTTGGTGTCCTCACCGACGCCCCTGACTCCCCTGATCCTTCCCTCAAGATCCAGGACCAAAGCTTCTGTGGAGTTGAGGGGCGCAAACCCGACCCCGATCGACGTGTCGTTCGCCCCCCTCTTCATCAGGCTCCGAAGCTCCGGCGACCCCTCCCTCACCCTCGCGTCGATTCTGTACTCCACCAGGTTCGCGAGGGACCGTTCGAGATGGTCTGAGGCGACCCTCGCGATCAGAGCGTCCAGACCCTCCCCCTCCGGGGCCGTCGCCCTGCCACCGACGATCACCGTCGGCGGCTCCAGCACCTGGCCGCCGCCGAATTTGACCTCCGTCCTCCCGGCGGTTATCAGAACCTTGTCGACGTTGTGGTGGAGGATCTCTCCGAACTCCTCCAGGTAGAACCGCGACAGCTCTCGCGAGATCGCCTCGGATATCCCATCCGCCAGCGTGTCCGGATGGCCCAGCCCCTTCCGCTCCACCACCTCGAAGGGCAGAAGACTGTACTTGACAAAATCGATCATCAAAACACCCGAATATATTACTGAATCTCCGAATTAATATTTTGATCGGTTCTGATGAAATCGCCCCCGAGAAGTACGCCGATTGTCGAAGGCCGCTGGTCCAAACGTCGATCAATCTCATCTTAGAATTAGGACAATACTCCGATTTGACAAATGTAAATTTGTCAACGAACTCGTCCGTCGATGAGCATGGAAAATTTATAATAATCATCCTATCACTGAGGGTGTAATTTATATTCATGAAAGAGCATTCGATTGAGCACATGACTGAGTCAACAATTACGCCAGATCAGGAGTCGATTCAGGAATTACACATAAAGAGGATCACAGCTCTGGAGAACGAGAACAAACACCTGAGCGAGGAGATAGAGACCCTCAGGATGGAGAAGGAGGATACCAGAGCCAAGCTCGTTGAGACCCTCATATCCAACAAGAAGTACATGCGGGAAGAGGAGAGGCTGAAGAAGGAGAACGCCCTTCTCCGGAGGATGCCCCTCTTTCTGGCGACGGTGGTGGAGATGGGGGAGGACTACGTCCTTCTCCGGCAGCACGGGAACAACCAGGAGTTCATAACCACCACCTCCCCGGAGATGATGGAGAAGCTGGAGCCGAACACTCGAGTCGCCATTAATAACTCCCTCACAATAGTGAGGGTTATGGACAAGTCCGTCGACGTCAGGGCCAAGACGATGGAGCTGATAGAGGCCCCCACCGTCTCTTACGACCAGGTGGGCGGGCTTGAAGACCAGATAAGAGAGGTGAGCGAGACCGTCGAGCTACCCCTCACCCAGCCCGAGCTATTCGCCGAGATCGGTGTGGAGCCGCCCAAGGGCGTCCTCCTCTTCGGACCTCCGGGTACCGGCAAGACCCTCATCGCCAAAGCGGTGGCCCACCACTCTCGAGCCACCTTCATCCACATGTCGGGAAGCGAGCTAGTCCACAAGTTCATCGGCGAGGGAGCGCAGCTCGTAAGAGACATATTCCAGATGGCGAGGGACAAGGCCCCGGCCATCGTCTTCATCGACGAGATAGACTCCGTCGGGTCCATCAGGACCCACGACGGGACCACTGGGAGCGCCGAGGTGAACAGGACGATGATGCAGCTGTTGGCCGAGCTGGACGGCTTCAGGGCCAGGGGCGACGTCAAGGTCATCGCCGCCACCAACAGGATCGACATCCTCGACCCCGCCCTCCTCAGGCCGGGCAGGTTCGACCGGATCATCGAGATCCCCATGCCCAACTTCGACGCCCGCCTTTCCATCCTTGCGATCCACACCAAGAACATGAAGATGGACTCCGAAGTGGACCTTCGGGCCATCGCGAAGGAGACGGAAGGCGCCAGCGGTGCCGACCTCAAGTCCATCGCCGTCGAGGCGGGGATGATGGCCATAAGGCGCCGCGGAAGCTCGGTCACGTCGGATGACTTCAAGAGAGCCGTGGACAAGGTCCTCGGCGAGGAGATGCTCCCCCGGGTCGACGAGTCCATGAGGATGTTCTCTTAAGGTTGGGGGGGATTTGGGTTTGATCGCCGAAACCTCGGCGATCCTCTTCCCCTGAGATCCACTTCGTATATTTGATATATCTCTTCATTATATTTCTATTTTAATCATCTTTGTCTCTCTATATATAAGTTCCATCCCGAAGCTCATCAGAGCTGAATTCATCAGAGCCGAATATCTCTCACTGGCTCCATCTGTGGGGTTTGGTCGGGCTCCGTTTAGATCAGATCCGTCTGCTGGGGGAGGATATTTGAGCTCCCAATCAGCCCTGGATGGCGTACTTCTCCGAGGGGTTCTTCAGGGGGCTGTAATCCTTATCCCTTTCGGAGATCGTTTGCGGACTATCGCCGAGGCCGTCGCCGAAGTCGTCACATCCGAAGTAGCCGCTCCAATGGTTGCCGAGATGCCTCCTGTACGGGACTCCTCTGTAGACGTAAATGAGCCGGTCCGTTGAGTTCCAGTAGTTTGTGGAGTTCCAGGAATAGGCATTTTTACCGTTGTTGATGATGTTGTTCATGTAAATTCTGTTGTTGAAGGAGTTGTCGGCGTATAAGCCGAAGTCGTTGTAGCTGAGGTTATTTCCTGCTATGATGTTCCCGTTGGAGCTCTCAAGGCTGATGCCGTCCAGGTTGTCTCTCGCCGTATTGCTGGAGACGGCGTTCCTTGTGGAGTACAGGAGCCTGATCCCGAAGATGTAATTGTATCTCACCTTGTTTCCTCGGATGGTGTTGCAGGTCGATCGGAGGAGCCAGATCCCCTCATTCTCGTTGTATCGGGCGATGTTGTTGGTGATGGAGTTGTTGCTGCTCTCGCCCAGGATTATCCCCGCCCACTGATTCAGGCTGGCGTTGTTGTTTCTTATGCTGTTGTTGCTCGCTTTGCTGAGGAGTATCCCGCCGAAGGTGTTGTTGCAGGCGTTGTTCTCCGCAATGGTGCATCTCTGGGAAGTGTATATTGAAATACCCACGTCGTTGCTGCAGACGGAATTTTTCAGAATACTGTCACCGCCGGAGCCGTCAAGGACGATGCCGTAGTAGTTTCTACTGATATCGTTGTCTCTTATTATGCAATTTTTTGATATGACCTTTATGCCGGCATCCTTCCACAACCTCCCCGATTTGGTGACCTCAAATCCCTCGAAGACGACTCCATCGGCGGAGATGATGACGGCGCTTCCCATTTCATCAGCGTCCACCACGGGCCTTCCTTCGCCCGTGTCCAGGCCGATTAAGGCCAGCTTCTTGGTAATATTTATATTTTCGAGATAATGACCGCTCTTGATGATTATCCTATCACCTTCTCTGGCCCGGTCGATGGTGGCCTGGATGGGATTCTCTTCGGAGTCAGGACCGACTACGTATGTGGCAGCAATGGTCGGTCCAAGCCATAAGATCAGGACGAAGGCCGAGACTGCAAAACCCCTTTTGTAGACGCCGCGTCTTAGCATGGGACATCTCCACTTCCGGTCGAGAATAGGCATTCTATGCATTAAAAGCTTTTTTATGCGTCCATCGCAAAACTCAGCCGATTTAAGCCGAAAATCTTAAGTATTTCTGGGTTTTCTGTCCCATTGTGGAAGTGGACGATAATATTTCGGTGGAAGAGGATATCTTCTATGAGTATACCGTCCCTTCTGATATCGGGCCAGACGGTTTCGATCCAGGCTCCAACATATCTAACCTTACTCCGGACCTTCCGAGGGAGCTCGCTTCGGAGTTGCCCGCAGAGCTCACCGGGGACGGCCCCAAGGCCACCTTGACCTCGTTCATCGATCACCTACACCAAGCTCTGGGTGAACAGCTCTTTGAAGCATTACAGATCTTCATCGAGATAGTCGTCATCGTCCTCGTGACCTATCTGGCCGCCAGGATGGTGAGGCGTGCGATCACAGTTCACCTGCCCAGGGTCGTCTCTACCGGAAAGACGGGCGTTGATGCAGAGACCGAGCTGACCCTCAGGACTCTGATCAGCAAGCTTCTCGTAGCTGTCATCTACATCGCCGGTTTTCTCCTGGTGATCTCCAGGATACCGACTCTCAACAGTCTCGCTGTAACTCTGCTGGCTGGTGCAGGTGTTGCAGGCATCGCCATAGGCTTTGCTGCTCAGGACTCGCTGTCCAACCTCATATCCGGGATCTTCCTTGCGGTCTTTCAACCATTTCGCGTCGGTGACTTCATAGACTTCGAAGGCGAGTATGGCCAGATCGAGGATCTGACCCTGAGGCACACCACCATAAGGACCTGGGACGGCCGGAGAATCTTCGTCCCCAACAGCATCATGGGCAACCAGCCGATAATCAACTGGTCGATAACCGACCCCGTCATAACCTGGAGAATAGACGTCGGGATAGGCTACGGCGCAGACATCGACAGGGCGAGAGAGATCATGCTCGAGGTGGCGAAGAGACATCCTCTGGTCCTGAAAAACCACGAGATATCGGTGAGGGTTACCGAGCTTGGCGATTTCGCCGTAAACATGAGGCTGGCTGTGGACGTTCCCAACAGGGATGTGGCCTACACCACCGCCTGCGACCTCAGGGAGGCGATAAAGAAGAGGTTCGACGAGGCCGGGATAGAGATACCCTACCCCTACAGAAACCTCCTCATCCAGAATCCGATCGTACCATCGCAGAGCCCTGAATATCAGGATCCATTGGCTCAAGGTTTCCATCAGCCTGATGAGGTGCCTTTGGGGGGGAAGGCCTCATGACCTCAGAGCCTGGACCTGATGATCTCCAACAGGTCTTCGATCTTTCCGCCTTTGGCTGAGACGGGTGCGATTTTATCTCGCCACTGGCTCCAGGGTGGGAGCATCCCCAGCCGTTCGCCGATGGCGTCTAAAGTGGCGTCGGGATCTCTGACCTTGTCCATCTTGTTGGCGGCCACAACGACGGCGAGGTCCAGATCGGTCAGAAACTCGAAGAGCTCCACCTCTAGGGGAACCTCTCCCCTCTCTTCCCACCGGTCGGCTATCTCGACGAAGCTGGCGGCGTCTATCACCTGTATGACGAGGAGGATATCTTCATCGTTATCCTCGAAGTACCGGACGATGAAGTCCTTTGTTCCCTCCTGGACCTTCTTATCGGCGCCCTTCATGTAGCCGTATCCCGGCATGTCGACGTAGGTTACGTTCCCCACCCGGACCCTGGCGGGGCCGACGGTAACTCCGGGCCTTCTTCCCACCCTCACCTTCTTGCCCGTCAGCCGGCGAAAGAGGGTGGATTTTCCGACGTTGGACCTGCCAATCAGGACGATCTCTGAAGCCATGGACGATCAACTCTTCTCCGTATCGAGCCGCCACCAGAAATTCGTTTCTCTCCTCGGAGCCGACGGTCTGGATACGCCGGCCGACCGGAAGGCTTATATTCGACAAATGCCGTATGTATGATAGGCAAAAGTCGACCGCACGTTTTCCTCCCTCCCTAAAAATCCCTACACCCGACTTTTGCCCCTCCCTTCATTGCAGTATATCATCGGTTTATTTTGGCGGGATCCGGCAAATTTGCGGGTCAACAGAAAGGTTTATATTCGTCAGATGACGTGGTAACATCAGGCAAAAGTCTGATGGCAAAAGCGTCCCTCCCTCCTGAATCCCTTATATCGACTTTTGCCCCCACCTCCCTTTTATCCACGCGTCGGAAACCTTTAAGGGCGTCTTCATAGTTCACTTTATCTGCCGGTGTTCGACCTTGACCGAAGAGATCCTCGTCTATCTGTCGGCCATCCTGGTGCTGGGAATAGGCGCCCAGTGGTTGGCCTGGAGGATGGGTCTCCCGTCGATTCTGGTCCTGCTCATATTCGGAATTCTGGCAGGCCCAATAACAGGTCTATTGGACCCGGACCGGATCTTCGGGCCTCTCCTCGTTCCCATGGTATCCTTATCGGTCGCGGTGATCCTCTTTGAAGGGGGTCTTAACCTCAAGATCGACGAGCTGAAAGAGATCGGCGGCGTCGTCCGCAACCTCATAACACTGGGGGTATTGACCACGTGGGTCTTGTCCTCCGCAGCCGCCACCATAATCCTGGGCCTCGATCTTTACATCGCGATCCTATTCGGCTCGATCCTGGTGGTAACGGGGCCGACGGTCATTTTGCCGATGTTGCTACACATCCGTCCCAGCGGAAAGGTCGGAGACATAGCGAAGTGGGAGGGGATCATGAACGATCCCATAGGGGCGATGCTGGCGCTTCTGGTCTTCCAGGCGATTCTGATGGGCGGAGCTGAGGGGACCCTCGCCGCCATCCTCCTCGGGACGATGAAGACGGTCTTCATAGGGGTCCTGACCGGGGTCATCGGCGAGATCCTTCTCGTCCAATTCTTGAAACGTTACTGGATCCCCGACTACCTTCAAAACCCGGCGGCACTGATGATGGTGGTGACCGTATTCACCGTATCGGAGCAGTTCCAGATGGAGTCGGGGCTCTTCGCGGTGACGGTGATGGGGGTGGCTCTGGCAAACCAGAAGGCCGTCTCGGTCCAGCACATAATCGAGTTCAAGGAGAACCTGAGGGTGCTATTGATCGCCGGCCTCTTCATAGTCCTGGCTGGAAGGCTCTCCATAGAGGACCTGGAGTACATAGACGGGTTCAGTCTGCTATTTCTCGGGATACTGATGCTGGTGGTCCGGCCTGCGGCCGTCATCGTCTCCACCTGGGGTGCGAAGCTGAGGTGGCAGGAGCTGGTATTTCTCTCCTGGATGGCTCCCCGGGGGATTGTGGCGGCCTCGGTATCTTCCGTCTTCGCCCTGACGCTCGCGGGTGAGGGTTTTGCTCAGGCGGAGATGCTTGCTCCTCTCACCTTCTTTGTGATCATCGGGACGGTGGCGGTGTACGGGATCGGAGCCGCGCCCCTGGCCTGCTTGCTGGGCCTGGCTCAGGCAAACCCTCAGGGCGTCCTGATAGTCGGGGCCAACGTCTGGGCCCAGAGGGTCGCCGAGGCCCTCCAGGATGCTGGAGCGCGAGTTCTCGTCGTCGACTCCAACTACAGCCAGATATCCCGGGCCTACGAGGCTGGGCTTTCCACATATCACGGGAACATCATGGCGGATCACGTACTGGAGGAGATCGACCTGGAGGGGATGGGCCACCTCTTGGCCCTCACCTCCAACGATAAGGCAAACTCGCTGATATGCTTCCACCTTTCGGGGATATTCGGGAGGGCGAACGTCTACCAGCTCCCTCCGGTGGCGGAGGCCTACCGCGGCAAAGAGTTCGTCCAGCCCGCCCATCTCCGGGGCAGGTTCCTCTTCGGAAGAGAGGTGACTCTATCCTATCTTGCCCAGAGGTTTGAGGCCGGAGCCGAGATCGAGTCGTTCAGGCTAAAAGGAGATTACGGTTACGATGAGTTCAAGGGCTGCTACGGCAAGTCTGCGGTCCCGATGTTTCTCGTCGGGGAGGACGGAGACCTCCGCATCTTCACCGCCGAGGAGAGTCGTTTCGTGCCCAGGTCCGGCGAGGTTCTGATCGCCCTCATAAACCCCAGCGGGAAGGATACCGATGTATGTTCACCAGACGGTCTGAGGTCCAACGAAGTGTTTTAAAGCGGCTTGAAGTTCAATGAAGTTCAAGGATAAAAATGACGAGGGGACGGCGGCGGTCCCCTCTAGCTGCAAACACAGCTGAAGATCCCTGCACTATCCCTGGGGAAGCTGCACGGATCGAGGTCCGAGCACCCGCCGACACAGCATGAGAGCCAGTCGGTCTTGTTCGTCTTGTTGGTGTAGACGAACTCCATCTCGACCCGTCTCGTTATGTCGAAGGTTCCTTCGTACCTCTCCTCGCCTAAATTGATCAATCTCCCGCCCTCGCCGACCTGTCGGTACCTGAGGTCTGCGATCCCGGTGGAGTGGGAGGCGGTGTCGTAGACTGTGGACCTGGTGGGATAGACGTCGGTGCTGATGATGGTGTCGTTTGTGGCGATGACAGTGGCGTTGAGCCTGTCGAGCCTCATGGCGACGTTCCTCTCCCGGGATAGCTCTGGGTTGTAGAGGAAGCTTGATCCGACGACGTCTCCGTTATTTCCGGCCGAGTCCCGGTCGTTGATCATCTTGCCGAGGTAGTCTGTAGTCTTGCTGGCGTTCAGCCTCACAGGCCAGCTCTCCGTCAGGGTGATCGTCCAGATCTCGCTTCCCGCGGGCTTGAAGTATGTCCGGTTGACCCCGCCACTGGTCTTGGCCAAAAGGTCGATCACCTCCTGGGAGCTGTATGTCCCTTCCAGAGCCGCCGTCCTCTCCCGGAGTCGGACGTCGTTTGTGGCGAGGTCGGAGCTTCCGGAGTAGTAGGGAGATAGAACCCGTCCAGAAGGGGTCACGGCTATGGGGGCGATGTCCCCCTCCACTGAGCTCTCCATCTCGAAGCTGATGTTGGCGGACTGCCTTGTGATCCAGAACGAAGAGCCATCGGTGATGTTGTCCACCCCGAAGGTGTACGAGGCGGCGGAGGCTCCCGATATCAGCCCCGCCAGGAGGAGCGCCGTCGTTAGAGCGCGATATCTGTTCATCTTTACAGCTCCACAATAATCGCATCGTCGCCGGTATCGCTGGTCCAGGCCCAGGACTCGAATGATTTGGTGCCGGACCAAAACCTTTCTTCTAATTTTCCTGTCGAATACGCCCAGGGCCATATGACATTCCCTTCGGCGTAGGATCGTTGATGGGCTCTCGCCTCGCTGTCGTCCACGCTGGCCTCGCCCTCGAACTCGAAGTACGCGTTCCCGCTGATCCAGTTGTCGACGTAGGCGACGTAGTTCTTGTCTGGGTTGCGGGCTTCGCAGTAGGCGTAGGCCCCGCTTCCATCGATCACCGCCGACTGGCGAGCTGTGGCGCTGTTTCCAGCTTTGACCTGCTGGGAAACATCAAGGGATCCGTCATAGACGTTGGCGTAGTCCACGACGTAGCTCCCCTTGGAGTCCATCCCTATACCGTAAGCCGTCGAGGAATATCCCTGGGCTTCGACCTTCTGAGTGGCTGCGACGCATCCACCCGTGGCAGCTTTGACCTGCTGGTAAGCATCAAGGGATCCGTCAGAGACGATGGCGTAGTCCTCGGCGTAGCTCCCCTTGGAGTCCCTCCCTTGGCCGTAAGCCGCCGCGTAAACTCCCTGAGCTTCGACCTTCTGAGTGGCTGCGACGCTTCCGCCCGTGGCGACGGACTGGGATGCGGATATGTCGGCCAGGTAGGTGCGAGATCCAACGCCTGCAAAATCTCCGCCCTGGGTGCCTGAGAGCTCGGAGGTCGTCCATGCGCTTCCGGTGGTGGATACGGACCTCGACGCCACCCCCGCCCCCGGCGTCAGAGTCGAGCTTCCCGAGCCGTCTATGCACGAGGCTCCCAGGGTCTCCAGGGCGTAGTTTATGACGTAGTCTGAGCCCCCGCCTCTTCCGCACATCACCTGATTTATATTCGCGTCGCCAGAGCCCGATAGGCTCTTTCTGTCGGTCATGCTGACGCCGTCGAAGCTGGCAGACGACTTGCTCCAGACACCGACGTTGTCGTCGACGTCGTAAGAGTCTGTCATTCCAACAGACTCACCTCCGTTGCTGGCCGAGAAATGGAAATCGATGGCATAAGCTCCCTGAAAAATCAAAAAGCATGCAATCGGGACGATCAACCTTAATAAGCGAGCCAATGAAAATCCCTCCTGATCCTGGCTTTTTCTTGGATTTGAATTAGATTTATAGCTTTCGCCTATCCTAAAAATCCAGCAAGAAATGGCAGCCAGGAGAAACATGAATAGAGAACAAAAATACAGAATAAAATGAACGTATGAGGGGAACAGCCCCCCTCATCTAGCTGCAAACACAGCTGAAGATCCCTGCACTATCCCTGGGGAAGCTGCACGGATCGAGGTCCGAGCACCCGCCGACACAGCATGAGAGCCAGTCGGTCTTGTTCGTCTTGTTGGTGTAGACGAACTCCATCTCGACCCGTCTCGTTATGTCGAAGGTTCCTTCGTACCTCTCCTCGCCTAAATTGATCAATCTCCCGCCCTCGCCGACCTGTCGGTACCTGAGGTCTGCGATCCCGGTGGAGTGGGAGGCGGTGTCGTAGACTGTGGACCTGGTGGGATAGACGTCGGTGCTGATGATGGTGTCGTTTGTGGCGATGACAGTGGCGTTGAGCCTGTCGAGCCTCATGGCGACGTTCCTCTCCCGGGATAGCTCTGGGTTGTAGAGGAAGCTTGATCCGACGACGTCTCCGTTATTTCCGGCCGAGTCCCGGTCGTTGATCATCTTGCCGAGGTAGTCTGTAGTCTTGCTGGCGTTCAGCCTCACAGGCCAGCTCTCCGTCAGGGTGATCGTCCAGATCTCGCTTCCCGCGGGCTTGAAGTATGTCCGGTTGACCCCGCCACTGGTCTTGGCCAAAAGGTCGATCACCTCCTGGGAGCTGTATGTCCCTTCCAGAGCCGCCGTCCTCTCCCGGAGTCGGACGTCGTTTGTGGCGAGGTCGGAGCTTCCGGAGTAGTAGGGAGATAGAACCCGTCCAGAAGGGGTCACGGCTATGGGGGCGATGTCCCCCTCCACTGAGCTCTCCATCTCGAAGCTGATGTTGGCGGACTGCCTTGTGATCCAGAACGAAGAGCCGTCGGTGATGTTGTCCACCCCGAAGGTGTACGAGGCGGCGGAGGCTCCCGATATCAGCCCCGCCAGCAGCAGTAGATATGCGAATTCCGTCCTCATTCAGACCACGCTCGTTTCGGCATAAGCTCCAGTGTTGTCGGTCCGGGCCTCCCCGGTGACACTATGTGCCCCGAAGCCTCCTTTGGGACTAAAAGCCAGAGGATACGGTGGATTCCAAGCTTCGGCGACGATCCCGAACATGCCCACCACTGGGTACTTCTGTGTGGCCCGGGTGGAGTCGTCACCCGCGTACGCCCCCATCTCTCCATAGTTCAATCCTCCGGCTACCAATGTGGAATCCACGTCGGAGCGAGCTGTCCCATCGTCGGCGTGGGAGCCGAGGTGAATGTTTGTCCCGACTGCGCCCACGTTCTCGGCCGATGCCGAAGCGCTCGAGCTCGTATCGGCGCTGAAGTCGCCCCAGATCATGGCGGAACCGGCCGTTACATCCCCGGAAACGCTGGCGACCCGGTCAGGTCCGCTGGAGTCGTAGGTCCCACTTATGGCACCAATGCCTCCACTGCCCTCTATGACCGTGAGCCACATATTCTTTCCTTCTGCGGAGGTGCTGTCTCCGGACTCAGCCTTCAGGCAGTCGGCGCTGGCAGCGGCAAAGTCGCCGACACCCCCGGCGCCCACGGCCGACCCTTCAGCCGTCAAGGTGCTGGACCCTCCGATCAGGTTGAGCTGGGTGTTTCCGGCAGCTGCGCCTGTTCCTGCAGCGCCTTCACGGCTGGAGGCTTCTACAGATCTCGCAGTCACTTCGGCGCTGTTTCCTGTGCTGGCCTCGACGCTTCCGACGCCGACATAGTTCTTTTTGCCTGCGGCCCCGGCGCCGAAGATGGCGCCTTCTCCGTCGGCGTAGATGAGCAAGTTATTGAAGTCGATTGATCCAATCAGGTTGCCAGCGCCCGCCGCTGTTCCGACGAAGCCTTCCTTGTTGGAGGCCTCGATCCCTTTGCCTGAGGCTCCGGTTCCAAAGACGGTTGTTTCGGCGGTCAGGGTGTCGCTCTTGATCTGGTTCTTTTTGCCGTCCGCAACAACGCCGACCCCGGCACCCTCAGCCCAGCCACCGATGTATCCGGACCACAGATTGACTTGTGCGCCCCCTGTGACCGCGGCGGCCCCGATGGATCCCTTCTTGTTGGATCCCTCTATACCCTCGCCGTAGGCTTCGAATCCAGAGCATCCGGTGCTCGCGCCTAGGGCGTCGCTCTTGATCTCGTTCTTCTTTCCGTCAGCGACCACACCCGCCCCGGCAACACCGGCTCCTCCGGTGATGAATCCGGTCTGCATATCGAGAGACACCGTTCCTCTTCCTGCGGCTGTGATTGCCCCTACTGATCCCTTCTTGTTGGTGGCCTCGATCTCCTCACCGAAGGCCTCGGTTCCAGAGCTACCGGTGCAGGCGGCCAGTGTTCCGCTACTGATCGCGTTCTTTTTGCCCTCTGCGACGACACCCGCCCCGGCGGCATCGACGCCGCCTCCGATGTATCCGTTCTGCAGATCGACGTCGGCACCCAGGCTCCCTACGGCTGCGCCGGCCCCTACGAATCCCTTCTTGTTAGAGGCCTCGATATCCTCACCGAAGGCTCCTGTTCCAAAGCAACTGGTGCAGGCTGCCAGTGTTCCGCTACTGATCTCATTCTTTTTGCCGTCTGCAACGACGCCGACCCCGGCAGCATTGGCGCCGCCACCGATGTACCCGTTCTGCAGATTGACGTCAAGGCCGACGCTTCCTGCGGCAGCTCCTGCCCCGACGAACCCGTCCTTGTTTGAAGCCTCGATATTCTCACCGAAGGCTCCGGTTCCAGAGCAACCAGTGCGGGCGGCCAGGGTTCCGCTGATCTCGTTGTCAACGCCGACCGCGGCAATCCCGGCTCCTGCTGCCTCAGCCCCGCCATTTATGCGGAGGTTGCCGTTCGCGTCGATGTTGAGGTCGACGTTGCCGGCACCGGCTCCAGCACCCACGGCCCCAAGATCGCTTTCTGCCGATCTGATCTCGCCATAAGCCCAGGCGCTGTTTCCGGTTCCCGTGGCCAGCTTGCAGTCGACCTCAGCAGGTCCGGCCAGGTCCAGGGAGGATACGGCAACAGCCGCCCCTTCGCCCAATACATTCAAGGTTCCGGGGCCCACATCGACACACATGAAGCCAGCAGTCCCGAAGGCTGTTGGGAGGAACCCGACCATCTGAGTGTCCTGAGATGTCGCGATCCCGTCATCGACCTTTATCGTCTGCTTCGAGTCGAGGGATCCGTCGAATACAAATGCGTGCTGCATAGTGCCCCTGACTCCCTGATATGCGGTGGAGACGACGGCGCTCTCGTCAGCCCCGTCGATGGAGACGTCCTGGACCACGTTGAGGGTATTGGGAGTGAGATGGGCGGAGCCGCAGGCCAGGGTCCGGGAGGCGTCCCGTGCGTATATGTAGTTCGCCCCGGAGTAGCAGCCGCTCCCCGAGTATCCCTGGACGGCGTATACGTCGCCGGGTCCAGCAATCGTTCTCTTATCATCGATCGCTAGGCCACCGCCGAAGCTCGCCGCAGACTCGCCGCTCACCTCGACGCTGTCGTCGACGTTGTAGGAGTCCCAGATGCTCACGCTCTCTCCGCCGCCATCGCTAGCCGAGAAATACATATCGATGGCGTAAGCCCCTTGAAGGACAAGAAGGCAAGTAATCGATACTGTCAATCTATGCAGTCCGGACAGAGATCTCCCTCCTCAATCAATTCCTTTTGCTCACTACTGATTGAGAATCTATATAAAAATTCCGATTTTAGTTATAAAAAATAATTATATAACATAGTTATATCAAGCAACCTTCACCACAGCCCTCCCCGCGAACAGAACCGAGTTGTAGGCATCATCCTCCACCACGACTATGGGAACGTAATCGCCGGCCTCGGCATCGACCTCGGTGAGGCTGACCCTGTAATTGAAGAGGGGTGACCTGGAGAGGACCAGCGGCAGATGATAGCCGGCCGATATGGTCCTGTTATCGGATGATGCGGTCACGTTGTAGAATACGATGGCGCTTTCGTCCTGGGCTGCGGTCACGTTCTCCGCCATGTAACCCATGTAATTGACGCCGGGAGACGTGGCGTTCAGAGCCTCCCGAGATATGTAGTGGACCTGCCCTGATAGGTCGATCAGGCCGTTGAGGATTCCATCATCCCCAAAGTAGGCATAGGCTGCGATCTGAGACTCCCCGCGATCCAGAAGGAGGATGCAGGGTATAGAATGGGCAAGGAGGGGTCGGAACTGGTCTGATACTCCGGCCACCTCGGACGCGAGGACGGGAGATACGGCGCCGTCGGGTCCTGAGACCTGATAGAACGTCCCGGGCCAGGAGAACTGGACCGTCGCCTCCCCGCCATCGATATCCCGAACCTCCGACCAGACCACCTCTCGTGAATCGTTATCTGCCAGGTACAGGGTCGCAGTCTTGAGGTTCTGGTCCGGGTCTTTCACCTCTACTTCGATCCTTGCGGGGCGATTTTTGCTCGCGATATCGTTTGTGAGTCTGAGGTCTGATACCTCCGGAGCTGGAGAAAAGCCCACTGCCCGGATCATCCATTCGGTCTCGTTCTGCCGGTACGGATCCAGGTCCCAGACAAGTAGACGGTTGGGATTTCGAGCGGAGAATTGGGACATGTTCGTCGCGGGACCGATGTCTGTTCCAACGTAGATCCCGCCGTACTCGTAGAGGGAGATGAGGAAGAACCCAGATACAAGGACGTCGGGGACGTCCACGACGGCCCAGCCGAACTCGTCGCCGAAGAACGAGTCGGCCCTGTCCGTCACCTTCGATATGAGGTTGTAGTCTTCGTCCCAGATCTCCAAGACGAAGATCTCGGAGGTGCTGTTCGGCTCCAGCTTTCCGTAGACGGCAGCTTCCGACAGGGTCCAATTTCCGGGAGGCGCTTCAAAGATGACGGTGTGGCCCCTTCCGCCCCCCATCATAAAGCCGTTTTCCGCAGCTCCATCGTCGAGATAGAGGGTCACCGGGATCTCACATAAGCCGCTCTGGCAAGCGATGACGAGTTGAATCAAGAGCACCATCGCAATCTTCGTCATCAAAGCCCCTCCAAGACCTGCGATCTATCGGGATTTCGGCTCAACATGTGGCGATATCGGTCCTCTTCGATCCTCATGGAGATAGTATTTACATTTCTGTCTATTAGTCATTTTTGAGGCTCAGTCAGGGCTTGAAGCTCATCGGGGTCCCACCCGAACAAATTACCTCCACGTCGATGACGGCCGGTCGTGGGGATCTGGCATTATAATGAGCCTTCATCAATCTTTTCGGTTCCTGTAGATCTCCCTCAGAACCTCCCGGTGCATCGAGACGACGGCGTCGCCGAGGATCCCCATGAAGAAGAGCTGGAACCCTACGATGATCAGAACGGCCGTCAGGATCGTCAGGGGTATGTGCTCGGTCCGGGTGGCCAGCCACTCGCTCGCGACGTAGAGGCCGAGGAGGAAGCCGGCGGCTCCGAAGAACGAGCCCATCAGACCGAAGTAGAATAGAGGGTTGTGGGTCTTGGCCATCCGGTAGATGGTGGCGATGATCCTCGCGCCGTCCATGAGGGGGTTGAGCTTCGTCTTCGTTCCGGTCGTCCTCGCCCGGTAGGTTATGGGGACCTCGGCGATCGATAAACCCTTCTTGACGCTCTCGACTGTCATCTCCGTCTCGATCTCGAAGCCCTCCATGGTGAGGTCGAGCCGTCGGACGGAGTCGCGGTTGAAGGCCCGATAACCGGTGAGGATGTCGTTAAGGGGCACATTGTAGGTTATTCTGAAGAAGAAGTTGATCAATCGATTCCCTGCCGAGTTCAGACGGGTCAGGGCCCCTTTCTGGAGGTTTCCGAACCGATTTCCCATGACGTGGTCGGCTTTTCCCGCGAGGACCGGGTCGAGGAGGAGGCCGACCTCGGACGGAAGGTAGGTCCCGTCACCGTCGATCATCACGATGTACTCGGCCTCGATGAGGTCGAAGGCCTCTTTGAGGGCCTGGCCCTTCCCCTTCCCGCTCTGGACGACGACCCGGGCTCCGGCAGCCTTCGCCAGCTCGCAGGTCCGGTCGCAGCTGTGGCCGTCGATGACTAGGATGTCGTCGAAGCCCATCCCCCTGAACTCGCCGATCACCTCGGCGATGGCGTCCTCCTCGTTCAAGGTGGGGATCAGAATGCAGACTTGATGGTCGGTCAACGCTGATCAGCTCTTCTCCCTTTTTCCAGTGGTCGATCCTCGGATGGGGCTCCCTTCTCCGGCCGTGTCACCTCAGGGCCCCTTTTATGAACCCCTCAAACCTCTTCACAAGATCTGCCGCATCCGCCCCCGCGGTCTCGACGTAGAGCCTGATGAGGGGCTGGGTGTTGGAAGGCCTGATGAGGACGGTATAATCCTCGCCGCAGATCTTGAGGCCGTCGGTGGTATCGGGCTCCAGGGATGCGAGGTCGCTTTCCAGCCGTCTCATCACCTCAGCCGCCGACCCCTCTATCCGGATGCTCTTCTGGACGTAGGGGTAGTCGGGGATGGCGTCGGCGAGATCTGAGAGCTTCTCGCCCCGGGAGACGATCTCGCCCAAGGCCAAGCTCATGGCGAAGGGGTCGTCGGAGAGCTGGAACTCCGAGAGGAAGAAGTGGGCGCTCCGCTCGACGCCGAGGACGGCGCCCTCGTTCTTCACCCGGTTCGCGACGTAGACGTCTCCCACCCTCTCCCGGATCACCTCGATCCCCAATGGTTCCAGCTCCCGTTCGACGATCATGGAGCAGTCGAAGCCCGCCACCACCTTGTCGCCGGGGCCGTACCGTTCTTTCGCCAGGATCACCGCCACCTTCTCGGGGGTGACGATCCGCCCCCGATCGTCTACCACCAGGCCCCGGTCGGCGTCGGGGTCGAAGCCGACGCCGTAATCCGCCCCCGTCTCGACGACCAGCTTTGCAGCATCCCGGAGGGATTCTTCCGTGGGGGCGGGGCCCCGGCCGGGGAACAACCCGTCGGGCTCGCCGTTGATCATCCTCCCGTCGAAGTCGAGCCTCTGGTAGAGCATGGACATTCCGCAGGCGGAGCCGTTCCCCATGTCCAGGACGATCCGGAGGGGCCGCTCGATGGAGAGCTTCCCTTCGACGTAGTCGGCGTACCTCTTTATAACATCTTCAGGGGCGCGATTGGTCTTTTTCCCCTCGCCCTCTCGAAAGGCGCCCTTCTCGTAGATCTCCATAATCCCGGTCTTGTGGTAGAGCATCCCGTACCCTTCGGCGGTCCTGAACCTGATGCCGTTGTACTCGGGGGGGTTGTGGGAGGCCGAGATGTAGGCGGCAGCGTCGTAGCCTTTTTTCCAGGTCTCAAAGCTGATAATCGATATCGGAAGGACGCCGTAGCTGTCGACGTTGCAGCCGGTGGATAAGACCCCTTCCAGGAAGGCCCGCTCCACCGAGGGGCCGCTCACCCTCGTATCCCTCCCGAGAGTTATCCTGCCGTCGGGGAGGTAGGACCCCAGGGCTTTTCCCACCTTCCGCGCGATACCCTCGGTCAGCTCCGTCCCGTAGACGCCTCGCACGTCATAAGCTCTGAAGACTGTCACGGTAGAGAGGTCGCCAGAATATCTGAAATAGTTTTCGAAAAACCGTCGGGCTTGCCGTCACCTTTCAAGGGACCCTACGGCGTGGCCCGACCTGATAGATCCGATCCTCACACGCACCCGGTCGCCGACGGCTGCGCCGGGGACGAAGACCTTGAACCCCTCGACGTCGGCGACACCGTCTCCCGACTTGCCAACGCCGAAGATCTCGACTTCAAGAACCTCCCCCACCTTCACCGGCGGTAAAAAGAACCCCTGGCCGACGACGTACATCTCGGCGCTCTCCTTTCTGGAGGCGGCTGGGGAGTGGGACTGGGCTCTTCTGAACCTCTCCTTCACCTCCGAGAGGTAGTCGAGGAAGGTGTCCCCCTGGAAGACCTTCACCAGGAAGTTTCCGCCGGGCTTGAGTGCCGATTCGGCGACCTGGAGGGCCGATCGGGAGAGGTCGATGGACCTTGCGTGGTCGAGGGTCCAGTTTCCCGAGAGGTTCGGCGCCGCATCGCAGATCACGACGTCCGCTTTCCCGCCTAGGGCCTCGACGATCAGCTCCAGGGTCTCGGGGGTGGTGATGTCTGCCTTGATCGTCGTCACCCCATCGATCGGCTCGATGGCGAGGAGGTCGACCCCGACGACCCGGCCGCCGGAGATCTCCTTTGCCACCTGGAGCCAGCCGCCGGGGGCTGCCCCCAGGTCCAGGACGGCGTCGCCCCGCCTGATCAGCCGGAACCTCTTATTGATCTGCTGGAGCTTGAAGGCCGACCGGGCCCGGTACCCCTCGGCTTTGGCCTTCCGGTAGAAGTAGTCCTTTTGATCCCTGGCCATCAAGGGGTATTTTCGGCCCAAGGCGATAAAGGGCTTGTGGTTCGACTCAAATAAAAAAAACACGTGGCTCATTAAGCCAGGAAGACGTAGAATCTCCAAATGACCCATGTCTTCTTTTTAGCTTTCTAGCTTCTTTCTAAGTCGAATCCAACCAGTTGATTATCTCCTTTGCGAAACGGGAGAATACGGTCAAGGCTTTGAGGAAGTTCTCGAATACCAGGTCTGGTTCAATCCCTGTATAACGATGAATCAGAACGTTGCGAAAGCCCCCCAGCCCTTTTATCAGCAAGTAGAGTTCCTCTGAGATCACCTCGTTGTCAAAGAGGCCCTTCAGGCTCTCCTCGTAGCTTTCTGGATAGACTCCAAATTCTTCTGAGAGAATGTGGTCTGCTATGTCGAAGATCACCGAAGCTCCGGCGATCAGGCCTCTCTCGATGATCCATCTCTCGCTCAGATCGCTTCTCAGCGAATCGAGGGTGATGTCTCCGTATCTGGAGAGTTCCCGACGTATTATGTCCAGCTCTTTCAACCGTTCGTCTACTGACTCTCTTCTGAACATCAGATCATCCTCTTCTTGAGAGCATCCATCTGCCGCCTGCGCATCGGCGCCGTATCGCGGTAGAGGTGCAGAGTATCCAGAACGAAGCGCTCTCTTGCGGCTTCATCGGAGACGTAGATGGGTCTCCCCGACCTGACGATCTCAAAGCGCAAGACTGGCGACGCCCTTCGAAGGTCGACCAGGTCGAGCCGCTCGGTCCCCAGGGCGTCGACGATCTTATCCCTCAGCCTCCAGGCGGGCTCTTCCGGCGTCGCGGTCAGAACGGCGAGATCAACGTCGTGGGGCTCTCGATCGGTTTCATCTCTTGCAAGCGAGCCGAAGAGGTAGGCGAGGATCACGTCCTCCTCCTCAAAGAGGCTGGTCAGCTTTTCGAGAGAGCTTCTTATCTCCTCAGGAAGGGGCCGATGTCCAGCCCAGCGCTCGGGAATGCCCATAAGATCTCCTCAGTGATTCTGGTGGTATGCTCGGAATATATATTTTCATCCGAGCGGATCTCAGGTCGGCGCCGGATGGGGCGGATGTCCACGGTTGGGCGCAAAGCCCCAGAGAAAGGGGGACGAGGCGGCCGTGTGGAGGCGCATTTTGAGGAGAATGGTTTAACTGATTGGTCGCATATATTCGACCAGGTGATTGGACGTGTGGACGTTTACGGCTGTGGTCTATAGGGAAGAGGAGATGTACGTGGCCCAATGCCCCGAGGTTGGGACGGTCAGCCAGGGTGAGACGCCAGAAGAGGCCGTGGACAACCTGAAAGAGGCGACCGAGCTTTACCTGGAAGAGTTTCCTCTGGAAGAAAAGAAACGACCTTTCATAACCACCTTTGAGGTGGTTCCCGTTGTCAAAGCTTAGGACGGTCTTTGGCGAGGCGGCGGTCAAGATTCTCTATAACAAGTTCGATTTTGCCAGGTATCTGTGAGCATCCGTTCTTGAGTCGGGCTAGTTCCTGCCGAGGGCGTTGATTCATCTTGTTTTCGCGGCTCGATCTCTTCGCCTCTGCCTGACCTGCGCGACGTTCACGGAGCCTCCGGGCTCCTGGGGCTTTGACCCTCGTTGTCCGAAACAGAACCCTTCATCACCCACCTGGAAAGCGTGAACTGCGACGTTCTGGTGGTGGGAGCCTCCCACTCGGGGATCGCGGCCGCCACATCTTCTGCGAAGTCGTGGGCCGAGGCAATCCTGCGGGTGAGATTCCTCCGATAATCATGACCTCGTCCTGAGGCAACGCACCGCTAGCGGACCATGCGCCACATTTCTGCATTTGCTAGCAGTCGGAATATACATAGAATCCAAGAAGAGTGGTCCGTCCTTTAGGTAGAAATGGATTAATCAACCCATATAAATATCCGAGTTTAGAGATTCCACTAATGTGATAACATATAAATAGCATTAAATTTTAACTATGTTAATCCGTATAACAAGGTGAGGAGCTATGATAAAATGGAGTGTCTTAAGTAAATCGATTTTAGTTCTGCTGGTTTTGGGTTCGGCTTTGTCGATCAGCCTATGCGCCCAACATGATGACTCTAGCGAGACAGTAGAGGTTTGGCTGACAACCGGAGACGAGGCAAATAAATTAAAGCAACAAAATGACAAAAGTTTTACATCAGAAGAAGAGATTAATCATCCGTTTATTTTAATAAAGGAAAATATTAAGTATCAGACTATGGAAGGTTTCGGAGCTGCAATGACAGATTCCTCTGCCTGGCTGCTTAACGAACTAAAGGCTAATAATAGCACTAAATATTGGGAAGTCATGAAGGTATTATTCAACAAAACTGAGGGGATCGGCATAAGTTATATCCGTCTGCCCATGGGCGCTTCAGATTTCGCGCGATATAACTACACCTATGATGAGATGCCATCCGGTCAGGTCGATCCGAATCTCGCAAATTTTTCAATTGATCGCGATAAGGATTACATAATTTCCGTCCTTAAAGATGCAATCGCGATAAACCCACAAATCAAGTTTATGGCAAGTCCGTGGAGCGCACCAGCTTGGATGAAATTGAACAAAGAACTTAATAACGGTAGCCTCAATCCAGAATACAGGAAAGCATATGCGAATTACTTTGTAAATTTCACCCAAGCCTATCAAGATGAAGGGATTCCAATTAGCTTAGTTACAGTTCAAAATGAACCACAAAACCCGACACCGGAATATCCAAGTATGAAAATGGAATGGTACGATCAATCCGATTTTATAATTAACTATCTTGTTCCAGCATTTAAAAATGCCGCAAGAGATGATCCGGATTTTAGCACAAAGATTCTTGTCTGGGATCACAATTGGGATAATCCATCATATCCGACTAACGTTCTGAATGATATCCAAAATGATACAGATGCGAATGCATCTGTTGTCGGTTCCGCTTGGCATAGTTATAGCGACGACCCACACCCTGAGAATCTGGGACTAGTTTATAAGTCGCATCCTGATAAAGGCATTTACTTCACAGAAGCCAGCGGCCACTACGATCCTACAAAACAAAAAGCTGATACATGCTTTGCCGGTGATTTGATTTGGGGCATCGAAAACGTTTCCATTGGAGCAACTCGCAATTACGCCAAGACCGTTCTATACTGGAACCTAGCATTAGATCCAAATGGAGGACCACGTCTAATTGAAGATGATGAGTGCAGAATGCGTGGGATTGTAACTATAGATCCCCTCAATGAAACCTTCAACAATACAACCGAATATTACGTCCTCGGCCATCTTAGCAAGTTCGTAGATCCAGGAGCAAGAAGGATTAATTCGACCTCGAACGCTTCTGTGGATAATGTAGCTTTCCTGAACCCTGATGATTCGATTGTGCTGCTAGTCTTGAACAACGATGATACCAATCCTAAGTCCTTCGATGTCCAGTGGCGTGATCAGCATTTCAGCTACGAGCTCCAGAAGCAGTCTGTTGTTACATTCAAGTGGAATCAAACCGCAACCGCCTAATGCGGTTTGATCCCAACTATATCTTTGGTGTTCTCATTCTCCCTCATAAGAAACCTTCATCACCACCCTTTCCCCACCAAATAGTCGTGAACTGCGACGTTCTGGTGGTGGGAGCCTCCCCCTCGGGGATCGCCGCCGCCACATCGGCCGCCGAGGGCGGAGCCGAGGTGATCCTCCTCGACAAAGATATGGGCGGCGAGTTCGACCACCCGGCCAACACCTTCTTCGACGGGATGTTCTCCCGGGCGGGTCTCGCGGTCGAGCGGGATTACGTCCTCCACGACCTGGACGGGATGCACATCATCTCGCCCGGCGGGTGCGTCATCGAGATCCCGGCGCCGGGGAGGTTCATCGACCGATCGAGGTTCGATGATCTTCATCTCGAAAGGGCCGAGATGGCCGGGGCCAAGCTTCTCCGGGGCGAGGCGAAGAGCGCCCCCCTGGCGAGCGCCAGCCGAAGGGTCGAGACCGATTCCGGCGAGATCGGGGCCCGGGTGGTGATCGACGCCTCCGGGGTCGATGGTCTGATCGCGAGAAAAGAGGGGCTCGCGCCGCTGAAGCATCCGGAGGACGTCGCCTGGGCCGCCGAGGCGGTCGTCGAGCTTCCGGGCCTTGGGGAGGAGAAATACTTCGAGTACTTCGTCGGCTCGATCTCGCCGGGCTGGAAGGCGACCTTCTCCCCCGGCGGCGGCGATATGGCAACCCTGGGCGTCTTCGTCCGGGGGCACGGCCGGGACGTCCGCCCGTTTCTGGAGCGTTTCGTTGAGATGTTTAAGAAATACAAGTCCGCCGACTACGACGTCGCAGAGATGAAGATAGTCTCCATCAACCGGGGCGGGGACGCGATTGCGACGCTTCCGGGCGAGATCGTCTCCGATTCGCTGATGGCGACGGGGGCGGCGGCGGGGATGAGCGGGATGGCCTACGCCATCCGGGCGGGGACGATCGTGGGCGAGGTCGCCGCCGGGGCCGCTGCGTCGGGGGACGTCTCGAAAAGGAGGCTTTCGGCATACGCCAGCCGGTGGCGCCGCGAGTTCGGCCTGGAGTACCGGATGGGCCGGGCGTCTCTCGTGACCCTCGGCAGGCTGAAGGACGAAGAGATAGACCGGCTGGCCGAGGGCTTCGCGAAAAGTGACCTCGACCTCTCAGGCTCGTTCTTCAGAAAAGGCCTCTCGGCGGGGATCGCCATGGCCAAGGCGCGGCCCCGGACGATCCCCGCCCTCGTCCGGAGCTTCGCCGAGGGCTGATAAGATAATGGCTTGCGGCTCAGGAGCCTGAGATCGCTCTCGGATTAAGCCACCTCGACGTTGCTGCTCTCCTCTCTCGCCCCGCCGTCCTCGGGGAGCTTGATCTCGCCGTAGGTCGCCTCGTACCTCTTCAGGTTCGCGCCGAGGGCCCGAAGGAGCCTCTTGGCGTGCTGGGGGGTTATGGTCACGATGGCGCGCCCCTGGGCGAGGTTCGTTTCGGGGATCTTGTGGAGGAAGGTCAGGGTGACCTCGTCATCGGCGTGGCTTATCTTGATCAGATTTGCGTAGACCGGCTCCAGGCTCTCGGGTATCCTCACTCCGAGCTGCTGAGTACGCTTCTTCTCCGTCAAATCATTTTCACCAGGAGGTCCGTTGGAAGGAGGTCTGTCTTATCCTTTCCGCCGCTTGGGAAAGGGAGGGTGGGATGAAGTGGTGAGGGAAACGAGGTGGGGTGGGAAAAAGGTGGAAAGGAAAATCCTTTATCTGCTGAGGCGATTCTCACCTCCATGATAGAGCTGAGGAGTGACCCTTACGTCCTGAAGTCCAGAACCGTCCAGGAGACGGAGCTTGACTTCAGGATCAACCTGAACCTCTCCTGGTGTCGTGGCGTCCTCTTCAACGTGGTGGCGCTGAAGAACTCCGTCGCCATCGTCGAGTACGACGCCATCCTCTGGACCGATGAAGCTCTCATGTTCATAGAGTACAAGGACTCGGTCGCCGCCTACAAGAACCTCACCACCAGGCGGATCCAGCAGATAGGAAGCTTCGCCAAGAACATCGCCGCAGGCCTCGGCTATCGGGCCTACACCTTCCTCGTGGTTGTGAACGGATTGACCGAAGAGACCGCCCGGGGCGGGGCGGTCGTCATCCCCCTCTTTATGCTCGGAAGCTACGAGCCCACCTTCAGCTCAGCAGTAACGGAGCTGGAGCTGATCGAGAAGTTGATCGAGAAGTACAACCGGGGCGGAAACCCCGATGTGGCCGGAGACTTTGAGAAGCTGAAGACGATCATCGAGACGGGGTTACCTTGACCCGAAGGGGAAGGGCGACAGCCCTCGGCGCCGCCACGATCCTCAACGCCGTCGCCAACTGGAAGGGCTCCGCCTTCGGCGTGGACCTGAAGACCTCCGCCGAGGTGGTCCTGGACGACTCGCCCCGGGTCAGAGGAGACGTTCACGGCATCGACGACCGGCTGATCGTCCGATCCGTTGAGCGGGTCCTGGAGAGGTTCGGCGTCGCCTCCGGGGGCGTCGTCAGGACAGAGAGCGAGATCCCCCTCGCTCGGGGGCTCAAGAGCAGCAGCGCCGCCGCCAACGCCGCGGTCCTCGCGACCCTCGACGCCCTGGGCGAGGAGCTGGACTCCATAGAGGCGACGAAGATCGGGGTCGCGGCGGCACGGGACGCCGGGGTCACCATCACCGGAGCCTTCGACGACGCCGCGGCATCGATGCTGGGGGGGGTCGTCGTCACAGACAACCGGGAGATGAAGCTTCTCAAAAGAGTGGAGGTGGATTCAGAGGTCCTCCTCCTCGTCCCCGAGGAGAAGATATTCTCAAAAGACACCGACGTCCGGAGGTCGCGGCTAATAGCGCCCATCGCGGACCTGATCTTCGAGCTCGCCCTCGCCGGCGACTACCCACGGGCGATGACCCTCAACGGCCTCGTCTACTGCTCCGCCCTGAAGCTATCAAGCGACCCCATATTCGCGGCCCTCGCCTCCGGCGCGAGGGGCGCCAGCCTCTCGGGGACGGGTCCAGCCTACGCCGCCCTCGTGGAGGACGAAAATATCGACGATGTCGAGTCGGCGATGCTCGATCTGGGCGGAAGGGTGATAAGGACGAAGGTTAACAACAGGGGCTCGTTCATCGGATCGAGGTGACCATCATGAGCCTGGAAGATCTTCGCGCAGACGTTCAAAAAGTGGACCAGGAGATAATACGACTGATAGACGAGCGGGTGAGGCTAGCAGAAGAGATCTTCGAGGCCAAACGGGATCTTGGCGTCGGAATCGAGGACAAAAACCAGGAGAAGCTGGTGATGAAGAGGGCCCTGGACAATGCCACGGAGCTCGGCCTCGACGCCGGCGCGATAAAGGAGGTCTTCGCGACCCTGATCAGGATGTGCCTGGAAAAGCAGCACGAGCTTCTGGGGGAGGACAACCTCCCCTAGCCTGCTGAATAATTCATTCGCTTGATCGAACCAGGCGCTTCGATGGAACTCGCCTTTTGGAGATTGAAATCCATGACCGAAATCGCCGTCATATCCGGGTCCAAATCGGACAAGCCCGTGGTGGACAAGGTCCTTCGGGTCCTCTCGGAGAAGGGGATCGACACCGAGGAGAGGGTTTTATCGGCCCACAGAAACCCCGATGAGCTGGATCGGTACATAAAGGAGACCGACGCTAAGATCTTCATAGCCGTGGCGGGCCTCTCCGCCGCCCTCCCCGGCTTCATCGCCTCTCGGACCGACCGGCCCGTGATAGGGGTTCCCGTCAGCGCGAAGCTTGGGGGCTTGGACGCCCTCCTCGCCATCTCCCAGATGCCGCCCGGAGTCCCCGTCGCCTGCGTGGGGATCGACTCCGGGGAGAATGCGGCCCACCTGGCGTTGAGGATGCTGCTGGTGAATCGATAGCTTTTATACGGAAGAGCTGGTATCCAAAGGCGGGATTTGATGTACAGGAAGATCCTGATCGCCACCGACGGCTCCGAGATCTCGATACGCTCCAGCAGGCACGGCGTAAAGCTCGCGAAGTCCCTCGGCTCCGACGTCCTGGTCATCTACGTCATAAACGAGATGGCCGTCTCCAAGGCCATAGCCGCCCTCGTAGGCAGGGGTTTCTCCCAGGAGGATCTGAGAGCGGCCCTCAAGGGCTCCGCCGAGAAGATCGTGGCGGAGGTATGCAAGATGGGCGAGGCCTCGGGGGTCCGGGTTGAACCTCTCATCAGGGAGGGGGACCCGGCGTCCAGGATCCTCGACGCGGCCGGGATCGAGGAGGTCGACCTGATCGTCATGGGCAGCCATGGCGAAGGAGGGATCACCTCGAAGCTGATCGGGAGCGTGGCGCAGAAGGTCCTGAACTGGTCCGATACGCCGGTGATGATAGTGAGGTGACGAGGCGCCTCTGAGCCCTATATATGCCATATATAAGGCTTCTTGATGTCGGTATCGGAAAGATACCTATTTATATCAAAGGCGTAATGGATAAACTCAAAAGGTGCAGAAGGTTGTAGGGAGATTTGAGAGGTGTGATAAAATGTACGATCGGATTTTAGTTGCTACAGACGGCTCCGCAAAGTCTAAGGTCGCGGTACAGCACGGCGTGGACCTGGCCAAGGCGACCGGCGCGAAGGTGCTCGGAGTTTACGTTGTGAACGAGGTCGTCGTGGCCAGCGCCGTGAGGCAGCTGGGCGCCGACAAGAAAGAGATCGAAGCCAAGCTCCAGGCCGGCGGCGAGAAGGCCGTCGCCGAGATCAAGAAGATGGCCGATGACGCTGGCGTCGCCGTCGAGACGATGGTCAAGTCCGGGGCACCCGCCAACATGATCGTCGACCTCGCCAGGACTGAAGGAGTCGATCTGATCGTCATGGGGAGCCACGGTGAGAGCGGCGTAACGAAGCTCCTCATCGGAAGCGTCGTCCAGAAGGTTCTGTATTGGGCTACCTGCCCCGTCCTCGTAGTGAGATGATTTAAGATGGCAGTCGAGATGATTTCCTCAGGGATCGCATATCCCGCCTTTGCGGTGACTTTCATCGTCGGCACGCTCCTCGCCTACACGGTAATCAGCCTGATAGGCGGCAGCTAATTCGACAGATCAACGTCCTCCCCGGAGGGAGGACGTTTTCGTCTCTCTTTTTGATCGTGGCTCGTTTCGAGACGCTTCGGATATCTTGAAAAATAGCGGTCGGCAGACCGAAAGGTCTAGGCCGACTTCTGCTTCCCGATCACTCAGCTTTGAAGTATTCCGGAGCCGTCTCCAGGGCTCGGGCGATCAGCTCGGCGCAGGCCTCGAGGTCTTTCGTGCTCAGAACCTCGACTGGAGAGTGGATGTACCTGGTGGCGACGCTGATGAGCCCCGTGTGAATTCCCTCCCTCGTCAGCTGGATGGCGGTGGCGTCGGTGGTCCCGCCGCCGGAGACGTCCATCTGGACGGCGATGTCGAACTTCGCGGCGGTCTCGGCGAGCCAATTCACTACCTTCTCCGATGCGATGAGACCCCGGCCCGAGGCGTCGGCGATGGTGATCACAGGCCCCTTCCCGATCTCTAGATTCGAGTCCTTCTTCTCGATCCCCGGATGGTCGCCGGGGATGGTGACGTCGGTTGCGAGGGCGACGTCGGGCCGGAGGTCGAAGGCGCTCGTCCTCGCCCCCTTCAGCCCCACCTCCTCCTGGACCGTCCCCACGGCGTAGATCGTGGATTTCGCCTTCGTCCGCTTCAGGGCCTCGATCATGATGGCGACCCCGGCCCGGTTGTCGAAGGCTTTGCCCGTCACTCTGTCCCCCGCAAGCTTTGCGAAGCTCCGATCGATGCTCATGGGGGTTCCGGGCTTGATCCCCAGAGCCTTAGCCTCGTCCTGGTCCGCGCATCCGGCGTCCACGAACATGTCCTTGATCTCGACCGGTTTCTTCCGGTCGTCGGGCTTCATGACGTGAGGGGGCTTTGATCCGACGACGCCGCAGATCGGCCCCGAATCGGAGTGGATGACCACCCTCTGGTTCAATAGGGTCTGATCAAACCAGCCCCCGATGGTGACAAAGCGTATGAACCCATTCTCGTCGACGTACTTGGTCATGAGGCCGATCTCATCGATGTGGGCTGCGATCATCACCGATGGTCGGTCGCCTTTCTTGGTGGCGACGAGGTTTCCTAGTTTGTCGACTCTCATCTCATCGACGAGAGGGCCGATCTCCTCGCGGAGTATCTCCTGGATCGACCCCTCTCGGCCGGATATCCCGTGGGCGTTGCTCAGCCGTTCAAGAAGCCTTTGAATCTCGCTCATCATTGATCATCTCGTTTTTATAAATGTAAATTAAATTCAAGTTGAAGTTCAGGCGGACCTCATCCTCGCCCCCGAGTTCCGGGACCGGGTGACGACTACCTCTCCCCCCACGTCCCTCATCGCCTCCATCGCCGCCGACTCGATATCCCTCGTCCCGGAGTCGGCGACGGCGTAGACCGTGGGGCCGAAGGAGCTGAGGCCGGCACCGGCGGCTCCTGCCGCCCTCATCTCCTCCATGAGGCTTCGCACGAGCGGGTGCTGGAGCCCCACCTCCACCTTCTTGAACCCCAGCTCCTGGACTCTGTTTATGGCTGCACCAAAGCCGTCCAGGTCCCCCGCCATCACCGAGGGCATCATCCCCACCATTATCAGCCGGCAAAGCTCCGCCACCTCGCCCTTCGGCACTGGACAGAAGGTGCCGAAGACGTCCACCTCCTTCCTGCCGTGAGCGCCTTTCGGCAGATTCGGCATCGCCAGGACGAAACTCCAGTCCCTCGGAATTTCGGTCCTCATGATCACCGGCGGAGGGGCGACCCCCAATGATGCGGAGGAGGGGCGGAAGTCCGTCTTCTCCTTTCCCGGTCCGAAGGAGTGGCCGCCGTCGACGATGAACCCGCCTCCCTCGAAGGCGGCGACCCCGATGCCGCTCGTCCCGCCCCTGCCGACGGCGGCGGCGATCTCTCGGGCCGATGCGGGCCGGCCGTACAGCTCGCAAAGCGCCTTCCCTACAGCCATCGCCAGCTGGGTTCCTCCGCCGAGGCCGACGTGCTGCTTGTAGCTGGACCACACAGTGATCTTTGCGCCCCCGAGGTCGAACCGGTCGATCGCGGCCTGTGCTGCGGCCCTCGCCCGGTCGGCGTTCTCGCCTCGGATGGTGAGTTCCTCCTCCCTCTCCGCCTCCACCACGATGGAGGGCTCGTCCAGGGCCACCCCCACGCCGCCGTCGACGCGCCCCAGGTCACCGGCTAGGTCGGTGAGGGTCATGTGAATCCGAGAGGGGGTCTGGACGATCACCCTCCTTCTGTCCTGAAAGTTGTTGTAGGGGAAGGTCTCGGTGATGGCCATAAGAGGCGTGCCGTGCCTGATGATCTTGTAGTCCCGGGAGAGCATCGGCTCTTTGGAGAAGAGGTTGAAGACGCCTTTCATCTCCCCCGCCTCTTTTATGGCTCTGACCCTCAGAAGGTCGCGCCTCGACTCGATCTGGTGCTTCTTGAGGATCGTTCCGATGGGGACATCCGCCCGCATCAGGTCGCTTCGAAACCGGTCCTCGAGCCGTTTCAGAGGGGTGAAGGATGCGGCGTGGATCAGGGTCTCTCCCGATACGGAGTTTTTGAGCTTGACGACCCTGTAGTTCACCTCGTCACCGGGCGCGATCTCCAGCTCGCGAGCCGTCTTTTCGTCTGCCGCCACCACCTTCTGGACGAGGGTCTCGATCTCGACGGGGCTTCCGGTGACGACCTCCAAGAGGGTCGTCACGGAGCCGTCGGTCCCCAGGAGCATCTTCTGGACGGGGCTGAGCCTGCCCACCGCCTCCTCGAGACTTCCGATCTCCTCTTCGATCTTGCGGGGCGACGATCTTTGCACAAGAAAAAAGAAGTGCCGGCTTGCATAAAGTTTTTCCCCTCTGATGACGAGCCTTCTCCTCTATCCGGGCTTTGTGGAGGTTGCTATATTGAATACGTCGAGAATTACGGGGTTTTATAAGCTTCCAGCCGCCGATCGGCTGAGGATCGTGGCGGAGAATGTGGGATTGGGGGACGAGGATGTCGAGGCGATCGGCGGGTCGGGCTTATCCCTCGGCCAGGCCGACAAGATGGTCGAGAACGTCGTCGGCCTCTTTGCGATCCCCCTGGGGATCGCCACCAACTTCGTCATCGACGGGCGGGAGGTTCTCATACCCATGGCGACGGAGGAGCCCTCGGTGATCGCCGCCGCCAGCAACGGGGCGAGGATGGCCATCGCCGGCGGAGGCTTTGTCACCAGCAGCACAAGGCCCGTGATGAGAGCCCTCATCCAGGTGACGGGGACAGACGACCCCAACGGAGCGAGGCTCGCCATCCTGGCACGAACCGATGAAATAGCGGCTCGGGCGAACGAGAAGGACCCGATGCTGGTCAGATACGGCGGAGGCGTCGTCGGCGTCGAGGCTAACGTGGTCAACACCAGGAAAGGGCCGATGGTTGTTGTTCACCTCCTCGTCGACTGCAGGGACGCCATGGGCGCCAACGCCGTCAACACCATGGCCGAGGCCCTCGCCCCCTTCATCGAGGAGATCACCGGCGGCAAGGTATACCTGAGGATCATATCGAACCTCGCCGACCTGAGGCTCGCCCGGGCAAGGGCCCTCTTCAAGGCCGACGAGATCGGGGGGGCCGAGGTCGTCGACGCCATAGTCCTCACCAGCGCCCTCGCCGAGAGCGACCCCTATCGGGCGGCAACCCACAACAAGGGGATAATGAACGGGGTGACGGCCGTGACCATGGCCAGCGGAAACGATACTCGGGCCATCGAGGCCGGAGCCCACTCTTACGCCGCCCGAGGCGGAACCTATCGATCCCTCTCGGTCTACGAGAAGAACAGGGACGGCGACCTCGTTGGCACCATCGAGCTTCCCGTCGCCGTCGGGACCGTCGGAGGCGCGACCCGGGTCCATCCCGTCGCTCGGGCCAACATGAAGATCCTGGGGCTGAAGTCCGCCGACGACCTCGGAAGGATCCTGGCATCGGTGGGCCTCGCCCAGAACTTCGCAGCCCTCCGGGCTCTCGCCACCGAGGGGATCCAGAGGGGTCACATGTCGCTACACGCTCGGAACGTCGCCGTCGAGGCGGGGGCAAAAGGCGACGAGATCGAGGCGGTGGCGGCGAAGATGGCGGCCGAGAAGATGATCAACGCGGATCGGGCAAAAGAGCTGCTTCGTGAGATGAGATGAGCCTTTTGATCGGGGTTTTGGGGCCGGAAGGAACCTTTTCGGAGAAGGCGGCGAAACGGTTCGACCCACAAGCAAGCCTCCGCTACTTCCGGGACTTCGAGGAGGTGATCGCCGCCGTCGAGGGAGGCGAGGTGGACCGGGGGGTCGTCCCCCTGGAAAACAGCCTGGAGGGGTCGGTGGGGATGACCCTCGACTCCCTCCTCCGCCGCGACGTCAAGATCGTCGGCGAGATCAACCTCGCGGTGAGACACTGCCTTCTGGGGATGGGGCGGGCTGAGGAGGTGAAGGTGATCCTATCTCACCCCCAGGCTCTCGCCCAGTGCAGAAGCTACATCAAACGTAACTTCCCCGAGGCCGAGCTCAGGACCACCGGCTCCACCAGCCACGCCGCCCGCCTCGCCGGCGAGTTCTCTGAGATGGCGGCGATCGCCGACGCCGAGACCGCAGAACGGTACGGCCTTTCGGTGATCGGGCGGAACGTCCAGGACTCAGACCAGAACGTCACCCGGTTTGCGGTGGTGGGCCGGGAGGCAGCGGGGCCGAGCGGAAGAGACAAAACGTCCCTGGCGGTATACCTGGAGCGGGCCGAGCCCGGCGCCCTCTGGGAGGTTCTGGGAGAGTTTGCCAAGAGGAAGATCAACCTCACCAAGATCGAGTCGCGGCCCAGCAAGCGGGGACTTGGAGACTACTACTTCTTCATCGATCTTGAGGGGCACGTCTCCGACCCCCTCGTCGAGGAGGCCCTGGCTCGTATAAGGGAGAGGGCGGCCATGACCAAGGTTCTGGGGTCCTACCCCCGGACGGACCTGAGCGATAACTCGGAGAGATGAGGTGAGATGGAGCAGGAGAGGCTGGGGGATGAGATGCCGAAGGATGGGAAAGGGCGAAAGAGAGAAGAGAGGAAAACCCAACGTGCGAAATCTCAAAATATCGCAGCATCCCTGAAGAAGACCGCCGCAAGCTTCGCCCGCGTCTTTCCGGTCCTCATCGGGGTGATGCTCCTCATCTCTCTTATTCTGGTCCTCGTCCCGTCGTCCCTCTATGGGAAGGTCTTTTCCGGGAACGAGATCTTCGATCCCCTGATCGGAGCCGCTATAGGGAGCATCGCCGCCGGAAACCCCATAACCAGCTACATCGTCGGCGGAGAGCTGATAGACCAGGGCGTGAGCCTTCTGGCGGTGACGGCCTTCATAGCCGCCTGGGTGACCGTCGGCGTGCTGCAGCTGCCCGCCGAGGCGACAATATTGGGAAAGAGGTTCGCCCTGATCAGAAACGGAGCCGCCTTCCTATCGGCGGTGCTGGTGGCCATCCTCACCTCCGTCACCCTGGGGCTGATCTGGCCTTGACAATCAGAACCCCATCAGCAAAGCACTTTCTTATTCTTTTGGCAGCCCTCTACATCGGGGTTGCCGCCGCCGATTTCGACCTCTTTTTGAGGGCGGTCTCGGTCTTCGCCAGCCTCCTATCAAGCGTCCTTCCGATCCTGGCCCTCGTCCTCGTGATCATGTCCCTTCTGAACCTGGCGATCCAGCCCGGAATGGCGAAGAGGATGCTCGGAGAAGGGTCGGGGCTGAAGGGGTGGACCTTCGCCCTGGTGGGGGGCGTCCTCTCTTCAGGCCCCATATACGTCTGGTACCCTCTCATCGCAGATCTCAGAGAAGGGGGGATGAGAGCCTCCCTCGTTGCGGCCTTTCTATACGCCCGGGCGATCAAGGTGCCGATGATCCCCCTTCTCATCTACTACTTCGGCTGGAACTTCACCCTCATCTTCACCCTCTACCTGTTGATCTTCTCTGTCCTGAACGGGCTTATTGTCGAGAGGCTGACGGAAAGTGGAGACGGATGAGAAGGGGGCTTGCGGTGGAGCGGGAGATCCTCTCGACGGTTCAGGTCCTCATTCGACCCGAAGATCTCCGAGCTGAAACCGCCAGCCTTAAAGGCAGAAAAAAAGGCAGAAAAAAGCGACCACCGCGCCCTCTGAAAGGATGAATTACGACTTCGGGGATGGCCTATAGGTTTATCTAATAGAAATGTAGCATACTCGGTAGCACGTCAAGCTTTACTACTTCAGGTGAATTTGGGAGGCGACGAGATTGGGAAAGATAAAATTAGCAATTGCCGGTTTGGGCAATTGCGCCAGCTCTCTCATCCAAGGAATTGAATACTACAAAAATTCAGATGATGATAATTGGATAGGGCTGATGCATCAGACCGTTGGCGGCTACAGGCCGGGAGACATAGAGGTGGTAGCAGCCTTCGACATAGACGAGAGGAAGGTGGGAAAGGACGTCAGCGAGGCGATCTTCTCCCCGCCAAACTGCACAAAGACATTCTATTCCGAAGTCCCCTTCATGGGCGTGAAGGTGAAAAAGGGGCCGGTCCTGGACGGAGTTGCCCCTCACATGCACACATACGACGACGAAAAGACCTTCATCGTCTCGGACCTGGAGCCCTGCGACGTCGTCAGGGAGCTGGAGGAGAGCGGCGCCGAGGTCCTGATAAACTACATGCCCGTCGGCTCCGAGGAGGCCAGCCGTTTCTACGCAAAGGCCGCCCTGGACGCCGGCGTAGGCTACGTGAACTGCATGCCGGTCTTCATAGCCTCCGATCCGGCGTGGGCGAAGAAGTTCAAAGATGCGAACGTCCCCATAGTCGGAGATGACGTCAAAAGCCAGATCGGAGCCACCATCGTCCACAGAACCCTCGCCAAGCTCTTCAACGACCGGGGATGCAAGCTCGATCGGACCTACCAGCTGAACACTGGCGGCAACACCGACTTTTTGAACATGCTCAGCCAGGACCGTCTCAAGTCCAAGAGGATCTCCAAGACCGAGGCGGTCCAGTCGGTCCTGGACGTCCCCCTCATGGCCGACGACATCCACATCGGCCCCTCCGACTACGTCCCGTGGCAGAAGGACAACAAGATCTGTTTTCTGAGGATGGAGGGGAGGATATTCGGCGACGTCCCCATAAATCTTGAGCTGAGGCTCTCGGTGGAGGACTCCCCCAACAGCGGCGGGTCCACCATAGACGCCATCAGGGTCTGTAAACTGGCCATCGACAGGAATATCGGAGGCCCCCTGATCGAGATATCCGCCTACACCATGAAACATCCTCCGATCCAGTATCCCGATTTCGTGGCCCGAGACCTGGTGGAGAAGTTCCTGAAGGGCGAGGTCTACGACGCCTCCCCCGACGCCCACCTGAGCCCGAAGATGGCCACCGCGATCCAGGACAAGGGCGAGTGAGAAGAGAGGGTCGGAGAAGAAGAGGGGCGGAAAAGTCCTGCAACCTTCCCACGTCGCTTTCCATCTCGCCCCTCCCTGTCGCCATCCCCAAAGGCGACCTTTCATCGAGGCCGGAGGTCGCGGCTCCGATATCGCCCGAGAAAGGAGCCGCAAACGTCTCTTCCCTCTTGGAGTGTGGCGCGTACGGGCGGGACGGTCAATCGCCCTGCCCGATGGGCGGTCTTTAGACATTTTCCAACATACAATCCAGAATCTAAAAATTTTGTTCACCGGTTATTAGCTTGATGGAGGGAAAACGAAAAGTAGATTGAAAAACAGACCGGAGATCTTGACAAGTCATTGGGAGCGGTGGGGTTTAGGCGCCTTCGATGATTGTGGAGTAATCTAGATTGGAAAAGTCGGAGAGATGCGTAAGAGGCTGCAGGGGCGATTCCGAGATGGCATATCAATCCTTGAGGTTTTCATGATCCGGGTTCTGATGGTGGACGACGACCCCTCAATTCTGGAGGTATCCGCCATATTCCTCGAGAGGGCCGGGGATATCAAGGTCGATGTGGCGGAGTCGGCGGCCGACGCCCTCCGGCGGCTTTTAGACGAGACGAGGCCCTACGATGTGGTAATCTCCGATTACGCCATGCCCGAGATGGACGGGATCGCCTTTCTCAAGGCGGTACGAAGCCGGGACCCTCACATCCCCTTCATCCTCTTCACCGGAAAGAGCCGCGAAGAGGTGGTGATCGAGGCCCTGAACTCGGGCGCCGACTATTACATTCAAAAGGACGGAAACCCGAAGGTCCTCTTCACAGAGCTCTCCCATCAGATCAGGCAGGCTGCGGGCCGGGAGAAGGCGAGGAAGGCGGATCTGGTGCAGCGGGATCTGGCCCTGAAGCTCTCAGGGGCGACATCTCTATCAGTGGCTCTAAAGCTCTGCGTGAATGCGGCTATTGAGGTCTCCGAGACAGACTGCGGGACCATGTACCTTCTGGACAGAGCCACCGGTACCTACGTCCTCATCCACTCAACGGGATTCTCCCCTGAATACCTCGAGGCGATATCAAAACGAAGGCGAAACCCCAGCACATCCCTGATATCGAAGGCTGTAGAGCCGATCTACATCGGGTATCAGGACAAGAGCCTCCCCCTCCAGAAGGCCCGCGAGCAGGAGGGGCTCCGTGCCATGGCCGTGGTCCCCATTCATCACGAGGGAGGGGTGATAGGTTATTACAGCGTCGGAACTCACACCTCTGACGAGGTCCCTCTCTCGGGACGCAGCGCCCTCGAGACGATCGCCGCCATCACCGAAAACGCCATCTTCCGCCTACAGGCAGAGCAGGAGCTCAGGAAGAGCGAGGAGAACTACAGAGCCCTGGTGGAGGGGCAGACCGACCTGATCTGTCGCTTCTTCCCCGACGGGACGATCACCTTCGTCAACGAAGCTTACTGCCGCTACTTTAGAAAGAGCCGAACGGAGTTCGTCGGGCAGAGCATCTTCTGCCTGGTGCCCGAAGAGGTCCGAGAGAGGATTATAGAGAAGATGACCACCCTCACCAAAGATCGACCTACAACGACGTCTGTTCATAAGGCGATCCTGCCCGAAGGCGATGTGCGCTGGCTTCAGTGGACGGACCGGGCGATCCTGGACGACTGCGGAACGATCGTCGAGTTCCAGTCGTCCGGAGAGGATGTAACCAATTTAAAGGTCGCTGAAGTGGCCCTTAAAGAGAGCGAGGAGCGGCTGAAGATGGCCGTCGAGGGAGGAAAACTGGGGATCTGGGACTGGAATCTGGTGACGGGAGAGGAGACGTTCAACGAGAAATGGGCCGATATTCTCGGCTACTCCCGCCAGGATCTGGAGAAAACTCTCGGGATCTGGGGCCGGCTCATCCATCCCGACGACCGGGCAGAGGCGAAAAGAGCCCTCAACGACCACCTGGCGGGGCTGACCCCATACTGTGAGACGGAGCTCCGGATGATGTCCAAGGACGGGCGCTGGGTCTGGATACACGGCCGAGGGAAAGTGGTATCGAAAGATGGGAACGGCCGCCCCACCAGGGTGATCGGCGTCATCCAGGACTTAAACGAGACCCGAAGGTTCCGGGAGCCTCTCCAGCAAACAAAAAGCTGAACATCCTTGCAGGGGTAACCGCCACCTTTTGGGCGGTTTATCATCACAACCTTTTTATCCAGACCGACCTCTCAAACCGTCCATGACGAAACAGGTCCACGCAGCCCACATACTTGTAAAAACAGATAAGAAAGCGAAGGAGATCATCGAGAGGATCAACAAGGGCGAAAGCTTCGCGGAGATGGCCCGGAAGTACTCCGACTGCCCCTCGGCGAAGAACAAGGGCGACCTCGGCTGGTTCGGCAAGGGTAAGATGGTCCCCGAGTTCGAGAAGGCAGCCTTCGATGGGGAGAAGGGAAAGATGGTCGGCCCTGTGAAGACCGATTTTGGATATCATATAATAAAGATTCTGGATAAAAAATAAATAACTGATTCCGACCGGAGATCTCTTCAAAGAGGCTGGACTGGGATGATCACGCTTCAGGTTGCCTCATTTTCTCGCAAGGAATGGCTCAAAAAATGGGCCCAGATCGTGCTGGGCGAAAATTTGGAGCTTCGCAAATGGGCAGAGGCCGCGGCCCAGATCCCAGATATCCGGGCCGTCCTCTTCCCTGAAAGATCGTCCTCCTTCTCCTCATCTGGCCTTCAGCTCAGGCTCTCCATGGTGGCGAGGCTCGCGTCGTACCCATGGGTGTACAGAGCGTACCAGACTATCGAGGCAACGCCTCCCTTTCCGCTGGAGTAGACCACCACCGGTCTCTCCTGGTTGAGGCCGCTGAAGGCAGAGGCGAGAGCCTCGTCGTCGGCAAGAAGGCCATCCGCATCCAGGATCGCCGAGCTGTCGATGTTGATCGCCCCGTCCAGGTGGTCGGCGGCGTACTCCGTGGGGCTCCTGGCGTCCACTAGCTGCCCATCAGCGGGGAGAGCGTCGGTGAGGAGGCCGAGGTTCGGCTCCGGGTTGTATACGGCGCCAGCCCTGGGTGTGGGGGTCGCGACGAACTCGAGCCCCGCAGCCACGTGGTCGGCCCTCGTCCCCTCAAGAAGGACGACGTCCTGGTGGCCCAGGTATTTCATGACCCAGAAGGCGAAGGTCTGGTATACGAAATTGTCCCCGTAGATGACCAGGGGATCGACTTCGCTGATCCCGGCTGCCCCGAGGAGGAGCGCGATCTCGTCGGGCGACTTCAGGGTTCCATTATCGGCGAAGACCTGATCGAGGGGCAGGAGAATCGATCCCTCGATGAAAGAGGCCTCCCCGGGGACTCCGGCGTAGGCCATTACCATCCTTTTTTCACCGATCTGATCGGCATATAGCGCCGAAGGGGCGATGGACGGCAAAGGCTCGTTCGATAATGCCCCAACCTCCCCCCCTTCGCCTTCCGAGACCGTCTCTTCTGAGGTGGTCGTTTTCGAGAGCTCATCTGCCCAGGAGATGCCCATAGAATCTGCTCCCGCCCAGCCTGAGGCACTTCCGGCGCCGCAGCTGGCGCATGCAGAAGCTCCGCCCACCAGGGCGGCTGCGAGCATCATTACCGCCATAATCTTTGATAAAAGCCTTACTTCATTTTGCATACCGATCTCCTCCACAAGATGATCCAGATCATAACTCCGTTTAAATGAAAGCCCTTCGAAGCAGAAGCTCGAGAGAAAGAACGTTCAGCCCTCAGGTTATAATCTTCCGATGATCGCGATCCTCTCCTTCCCGGCCTTCGGCCTTGAAGTCGGATTTCGCATCCTCTGCTCCTGTTTTGGCATATAGCAGTTCTCTTCGCCCCAATCCCTCAATAGCTCCCCCTTATCGGGGGCCCATCTCAAGAACGATCCTCCTTCGATCTCCATATTTATCATTGATTCGGTCGGACTCCATAAATGCCCTGGTGAATACCGCCCTCATGGCGCGTCCGCCCCTCCTTCCAGCGCCGCGGATCGGAAGTGGGAGGTCGAATCAACGTTGTCGTCCTTCGCAGAGCCTCAAAGTCCAGGAGGAGCTGAGCAAGTATAGATCGCGATCTTCTGCCGAATGCCCCCCCGGTGAAGGAGGGCAGAGGGTGGGGGTCGATTGGGATGGAGAGGCCTGAGAAAAGAAGTTAAATCTCCGGATGGCATTCCGAGCGACTGGAGCTGGAACTTTGTCGTCTATCGACGCGATCAATCTCGCATTGGCCGTCATCCTGGCGGCCCATCTCGGCGGGCCCGCCATGGGTGAATCTGTCCTGGCCCACACAATCGGATCAGGTCCTGAGGACTGGTGGATAGAGTACCCCGATCAGCATCCGAACGCCGGGTCCGCGGTGGACCACCCCACCTGGGCCCTCGATCCGCTGGAGGAGAAGCCGCTGATCATGCTGATCCACAGCTCGGGCTGTTCTGCCTGCATCAAGCAGGAGGAGGACATACAAGAGGTTCTGAGGGATCTAGGCGACGATGTTTCCTATCTGGACGTACTCTACGATGATGATATTGATAAGACCTGGACTGCACTGGAGATCTACGATCCGACAGGCGATCCCGGAAATGTTCCTGTGACCGTCCTGTTGACCCTCGCACCCGGAGACGACGGCGATCTCGAGGTAGCCTGGCACAGCTACCTCGGCTCGCGAGGAGAGGAGCGGATAAGATCGTATCTCAACGACGCCATCGTCCTCTACGAAGAGAACTCCGAGGGCTGAGGACGGCGAGATCTGTGAACCTAGCGGGAACGAAGGCCCCGATCCAGGGCATGGCGTTGTTTCTGGTCCTCCCCTGCCTTGTATTCTGCCTCCTGATATTCTGCCTTATTCCACCCTCGTTCGCGGCGTCGGACGCGCCCGGGGACGAAGGCTTCGCGCCGGACTTCGAGGCGTTGGACATTGACGGGAATTTCGTCAAGCTTTCGGAACTCCGGGGTCAACCCCTCATCCTCCACATAACAAACATAGAGGTCCCCATCTGCATCGAATGTGAGGAGGCTATAAGGGGCCAGGTCGAAGAGCTATCGAGGCTGGCGAGGGCGAATCCGGACGCTGAGATTGTAACCATAAACTTGAGGAAGAACCCTTACTCCAAGGATGGGAGAACCCTCGCCGAATCCTGGTGGGGGGTCGAGATCCCCTGGTCCTGGATCGAGGACTTCGATCCTTATCCCGCAGCCGGAAAGTACATCGATTACTGGAGCCGGCATGGCGGATTTGCCAACCCCACATTAATCATCGTCGATGATGACGGCCGGATCTCGGAGGTATATCAAGTCTATCTCATGGGAGAAGGGATGGTGGACGGCGTCAAGACCGCCGAATCCCTCAAAAGCGCCTGCGATAGGGCCGCAGACGTTGAGGATGGTCCCGGGGCAGGCGGGCCCCTCGACGCCCCCCCGCGAGGTGACCTTCGTCGGGATGTTCGGCCTTGGGATCGTAACGTCCCTTGCACCCTGCTCCATCGCCCTCTTGATCGCCGTCTTCAGCTACCTGATGACGTCTCATCGAAGCAGGATACTGGCCCCCGACGGGGGGAACTCCTCGCCAAGAGAGGGGTTTCTGATAGGGGTGGCTTTCACCCTGGGGATGGCGGTGGTCTTCTTCTTCATCGGCCTGTTCATATCAAACCTGGGGATCTTCGTGAGAAGCTCCCGGTTCTTCGATCTGGCTGCCGGGGTGCTGATGATAATCCTGGGGATATCCAGCTTCAAACCCCTCGGCGAGATCCTGGAGCCGCTAACGGTTCGTCTCCGGCGCCGAAAGGGCGTCGAGGAAGAGGTGAGGATGAAGAAGAGCATCATGGAGCAGTTCATAAACATCTCCGTCGGCCTCTTCAAGTACTCCGCCTTCGTCGGGGCCTTCACCCTGGGGGTCTTCTTCGCCCTGGGATGGGCCCCATGCGCCATATCTCTCGTCTTTCCCGTCCTCATCTGGCTCTTGGCTCAGAACGTATCCCCGATCACTGGCGGTCTATTGCTCTTCGTCTTTGGTGTGGGCCACGGCGTTCCCATAATACCCATATCCACCTTCTCCCGCTCCTTCTGCGGAGCCATCGGCGAGAGGTACATCGCCTTTGGAAAGTGGATCACGGGAGGTTTCGGAGTCCTGATCATAGTGACGGGGGTGGTATTTGCGGCCAGGTACTTCGGCTACACTTTCTGGTGAGCCCGATTTTCCGTCAGGCGCTTCGGCTACACCTTCTGATAAGCCCGATTATCCGTCCAGGTCCCTGGGTCTTCTCAAACGTCTCCCCCTTCAGGGATGGGGGGACGGCCTGCAAAATAGCCTGTCGCCCCTCATCAAAAGGAATAAATGGTAATAATTCAAAGACCCGCCTCATAAGAACAGGGAGGTTAGGTTATCCATGAAAATAATTTTGACGGCACTGATCATCGCCACGCTCCTGGTGGGGATGGGCGCAGTAGCCAAAACTCCTATTGATCTGAGCACCTTAGACGATAAGGCGGAGATAAAGTCCAGCATGACCCCCATGGTCATATCATACACCCCAGACGTGCCGAAGACCACCATGAACGCCGTTGACGTGAGGACCCTGGGCAGAAGCTTCGGAACCTTTGCAGGCTCCAGCATGGAGCCCCTGGAGATCGGCGCCTCAAACCCCATAACCGTCACGCCCGGCTTCTCGATATCCAAGAGCAACAGGACCCTATCGATGGTAACGGTTTATACGCCGCCCTTCTCTATATCCAAGAGCAACAGGACCCTTTCTCAGGTGACGACTTGGACTCCGGAATTCTCGATCTTCGGAGGAGCGTGAAGGCCCCAAACCGGGCCTTCACGAGATCGAAGGACTCCAGTTTGAGCGGATCGGCTTCTGAGATGGGAGTGGAGCAATTTTGACAGTCAGGCTGGTGGTGGACGGGACCGCGATCCCCATGAACCACTTCACCCAGGAGATCATGGAGAAGGTCGTATCGGGTGTTGCCGAGTCCCTGCGGGGAGTGGATCCCCAATGGAAGAGGATGGTCGTAGAGGTGGAGCGGGACGAACAGACGGGATGATCGGCTTCAGCTCTTTTTGGACTTTTTGAAGGCCGATGAGAGGTCTATGAGGTAGGTTCCCTCTTTTATGGCCATCACCAGCTCTTCTCGCTCGAAGAGGGACGGGAGGTTCAGCTCGTAGGTGCCCGGCTCCGGCATCCTGATGCTCTCCAGCGATTTGTCTTCATCGATACTCCGTTTTTGAGATCCCTGCTCGGGCGGGTTTTTTGATCTCTCCGTTCTCGGATCCAGATCGAAGAATCCAAGGGTTCCCTTCCCCTTTTTTCTCGGCTTCCCTTTCCGGACCGCCCCTTCTTTCCGTCCTCCTTCGGGACGACCAGCCTTCTTATCCCGGCTCGGAGCTTTTTTATCCTTCTCGCGAATCGAATCGGCGGCCTCCGGCCGGAGCTTATCGGTACCACCGATCTGGGAAGCCTGCAGCGCACCCTGACCCTCTCCTATCTTATCTCTGGACTTGACGAAGAGGAACTTCTTCCAGCCGCAGACGGGACATCCCTCCAGGACGTCCATGCCGTCCTCGAAGACGCTCCTGCATCGGGTGCACATGTGGGGCATGCTGGTCAGTCACCGACCGAGACCTTGGTGCTGATCTGGTACTTGTCCTTCTCAACGGTCCGGAGCTGGTTTGCGGGCCCGATGACGGTCATCCTCGTCTTCAACCCGGGCTTGCCGAGGATCTTGTTTATAAATGTTGATTCGTTCTTGACGGGGTAGCTCTCGATCTCTATCCCGGAGAACTCGTCGAGGCGGATCTCGGTCATCGTCATCTCGATCAGCTTGACCTCCTCCTCCGGGGTCAGGCCCAGCTCCAGCACCACGATGTTTCCCCTCTTGACCTTGCTCAGTATGAGCCGGATCTTCTCCATGGAGGACATGGACTCCAGCCTCTCGGCCGAGATCAGATCCATCTGTACTTCCCGCATCATCTCACCCGAAGTGCCTCGCTATGGCCGCATACAGCTCATCGATGTTCGATCCTTCCAGGGCGGAGATGGGTACAAGGGGGTGTTGGGGAAAGGCCGACTTGATCCTGGAAGGAGAGGCCTTGGGCAGATCCATCTTGTTGGCCACGATCAAGAGAGGGAGTTTCCTCGCCTCCATATTTCCCACCACCGTTACGTTCACCTGAGTGTAGGGGTCCTCTGTGGAGTCCATCACCAGAAGGATGCCGTCCAGGTCCTCCAGCCATTTTATGGCCTCGATGACCCCCTCAGTCGCCTCCTTGGCTCTCCTCTTGGCCTCCTCCTCCTCCAGCCCAAAAGCCATGAACTCCCTGAAATCGATCTTCGTGGCCATCCCCGGCGTGTCGACTATGTCCAGCTCGACGCTCGATCCGTTGGCGTTGATCATCACGCCGTCCGTCCTCATGGCCCTCCTCGTCTCGTGAGGGATGTTGGAGACTCCGCCGATATCCATCCCGCTCCAGTCCTTGACGATCCTGTTTGCGAGGGTGGTCTTTCCGGCGTTGGGCGGACCGTATATGCCAATTCGAGCCCTCTTTTTGCCGAAGATCCCTTTTATCCAGACGGCAAAGTTCATCTTTAGACTTCTGATGACGCTCATGCCCAATCCTCTTGATGAAAGATGATCATGTATGTACTAATAATTTTCCACCGCTTTTTTTATAGTCATCGATCCAAAATGAATTCCGGCGGTTTCTCGGAATTTCGATGGCTTCTGATCTTTTGGTCAGGTTTTCGCCCCGGAAGATCGACACAGAAGCCAATGGTCTTGACTTTTGAGATGAGATGTAACCAGCCAGATCGGTCCTCGATATGAGGGCATGGACCGGAACGCCGAGGGACTGAGATGGCCGACGCGGGAATGGGGCGAAATAGAACGGTCCCGGCTCAGGAGAGGGCGGCTAGAAAGGGATGGCCCGTTGCTCCTTTCTGGGGGATCCTCACCAGGGTCCGTCTGCCGCTGGCCCCTCAGGGGAGGTTCTGGGTCTGGGCCGGACAGTCAGACCGAAAAGCATCAAACTCGCCCGAACTTCTGATATCCTTCCATATATCTTCGAGAGATCGCTCTCGAACGTCTCCGACGACGTCGCCTATGTAGGGGCAGGCCCTAACGTTGCCGTCAACGCCCACATGAAGCCAGCGGCGTCCCGCCATGCATCCCAGCATCTGACCCTCGAAGTAGGTGGAGGAAAAGACTCGGGGGCCACCGGGGGTGCGGTTGACCTTCCTGTAGAACCGGAGTATCGTCTCCCGGTCTATGGTGGTGAGCCGCTCCTCGGGGGATTTCGGGATTCCCTCCCAGATCGAGAACTCGTGGACCCCAAGCTCTGTTGCCAGGTCGTAGAGGTCGAAGATATCCGGCACATCGTCGCCCTTCACGTGGGTCGACATGGTGACGAGGAGGCCAGCGTCCAGAGCCATCTTTATGGCACCGATCGCCTTCTCGTGAGCTCCTGGGACGCCACGGATCCGGTCGTGGACCGCAGGATCGGTGCTGTAGACCCCGATGAGGATGTTGTACAGGCCGGCATCCTTCAGCTTTCGTGCCGTCTCGGGGGTCATCTCGAGGCCAGGGGTGAAGAGGTTGACCACCGCTCGCTCCGGGTCGACGTGGCGGATCAGCTCGAAGACGTCGTCCCGGAGGAGGGGGTCGCCCTCGGTGAAGGTGATGATGGAGGCTCCGAGGTCCAGGGCTTCGTCGACGATCCTTTTGATCTCGTCGGCCGAAAGCTCACCCTCGCCCTCTTTGATCAGGCAGTGATCGCAATTACAGCCGCAGTTCCTGGTGACCTCGATGCTCACGGTCTGGGGGACGAACCTGCCGATGGCGATCTTTGCCTCGCTGAGAACGAGCCTCTTGAAGGGGCCGCTGGGGATGGGTGGAAGCCAGGTGGATGCGACTACGTCGTTCTCCCTCACCAGGGCGGGCTTCTCCTCGGCCAGTCTCTGGTTGATCCTGTTCAGAGCCGGCTGGACCAGCACCGAGATCGCTCCTCGGGCCAGGAGCATTCTCCGATCCTGGTCGTAGTCCACCGTCAGGGCGGTGGTCTTCAGTAGAGGGGTCATCAAAAGGCCAATCTCGGCCGAGAAGTTATAGAGTTATCGATCGTCCGAGCCATAGAGTTAAAATAACTGATCGCCGAGTAGGCCCCGGGTGATATTGAATTGTCTGAAGTTATAGTCCTCGCCTATTCTGGAGGCCTCGATACGTCGGTCTGCATCCCCCTCCTCCGGGAGCATTACGGCTTTGACAAGGTGATAACGGTCCTGACGGACGTGGGCCAGCCGAAGGAGGATATCGAGAGGGGAAACAAGAGGGCTGAGAAGCTGAGCGACGAGCATTTCGTCATCGACGCGAAGGATGAGTTCGTCAACGACTACATCTTCCCAGCCATCAAGGCCAACGGCTCTTACGAGGGGTACGTCCTGGGCACCGCCATCGCCCGGCCCCTGATAGCGAGAAAGACGGTGGAGATCGCAAAAAAGCTCGGCTCCGACGCCCTCGGCCACGGCTGCACCGGGAGGGGAAACGACCAGCTGAGGTTTGAGGCGATATTCAGGGCGACGGATATGAGGGTGGTGGCCCCGATGCGCGAGATGGACCTGAGCCGCGAGTGGGAGATCGATTACGCTCGAGACCACGGGATAGACGTCCCCGTCACCCGGGAGAAGCCCTGGTCCATCGACGAGAACCTCTGGTCCAGGAGCATCGAGGGCGGCCTTCTCGAGGACCCCTTCTTCGAGCCACCTGAGGAGATCTACGCCTGGACCAGGTCGCCTGAGGGAGGGCTCCCCCCCCGGAAGGTGGAGATAGAGTTCTCTCGCGGGGTGCCGGTCGCCCTCGACGGCGTGAAGATGAACGGCGTCGAGCTGATCTCAGAGCTTAACAGGATCGCGGGAGAGCACGGAGTCGGCAGGACCGACATGGTCGAGGACCGGGTCCTGGGGCTGAAGGCGAGGGAGAACTATGAGCACCCGGCGGCGACGGTCCTTCTCAACGCCCATCAGGACCTGGAACGGCTGGTCCTCTCCCGGGCGGAGCTGCGGTTCAAGGCGATGGTGGACGAGGCCTGGTCGGAGCTCGCCTACATGGGCCTGGTGAACGATCCCCTCTACGCCGACCTCTCCGCCTTCGTCGATGCAAGCTCGAAGAGGGTGAACGGCACGGTCAAGATGAAACTGTCTTCTGGAAGGGCTTTCTCCGTCGGAAGGAGGTCGCCGGACGCCATTTACGACCAGGAGATGGTCTCCTTCGACAGCCAGACCCTGAGCCAGAGGGACGCTGAGGGGTTTGCCAAGTACCACGGCTTTCAGGCCCGGTTCCTCGCGAAGCGGTGAGATCGCAAAGCTCTGAGGTTGCGAAGGCGCTGAGGGGCAGACTATATCAGCAATTAGAGCCTGAAACTCAACCATGGCTGAGCTGGTAATTTCGGAGAAGTCGGGGTCAAAAGACCTCGCCCCCATCGCGCTGGCCGCGAACCAGATCCTGGGGCTTCCCGTCACCATGAGGAGCCTCGACGCCCCCGGTGTGAGGGTGGAGAAGGGGAAGGTTCTCGACGAGGAGTATTCGGGGCCGATCCTCGAAGAGGTGATGGCCTCGGGAAAGGCCACGAGGACGGTGCCCAAAAGCGGGGTTTACGGAGGCGTTCCCGTATCCGTCGCCCCCATAATGGACCGGGATGGAAAAGTGATCGCGGCGATGGGGGTAGTGGACGTCGTCGGGACCATCGACATCCCCGCCGTCTTCGGCGCTTACACCGAGGTCGTCAAAGAGGTATCGGGGAAGAGATGAGGCTCTGGAGATGAGGCTCTGGAGATGAGGCTCTGGAGATGAGGCTCTGGAGATGAGGATCAGTAGATGAGGATCCGGAGGGCGGAGGCCGGGGACCTCCCCTCGATCCTCGCCGCGGAGAGGGCCTGTTTCTCCCCGGACCTCGCCTTCCCTCCCGAGACCGTCTCCTTCCTCGTCGCGGAGGCGACGACCCTGGTGGCCGAGGACGGCGCCCTTTTCGGCTTCGTCGGAGGCTTCGTCAGCGGCGGGTGGGGGAAGGTGGTGACTTTGAACGTCCTTTCTGAACGTCGCGGAGAGGGCGTCGGCAGGAGGCTGATGGAGGCCCTGGAAGTGGAGTTCGCATCTTTTGGCGCCAGGGCCATCATCCTTGAGGTCTCGGTGGAGAACCGGGAAGCCGTCTCCCTCTACGGGAAGTTGGGCTACGAGAAGGTCGCCCTCCTCGACGGGTACTACGGCCCCGGGAAGGCCGCCATTCTGATGAAGAAGATGCTGAACGCCGGCACCCTTCTTTCAAACCACAAAATATATCGATAAATAGAACGATTTAATCGGCCATGAAGCTCTTGGCCCTGTCAATTCTCATCATCGCCATGACCTTTGCATCTGCGGCCGCCGGAGATGACCCGTCTGGAGGATGGCTCGGGAAGGCCATAGGCTTCTACACCAACGAATCTTACGATCTGGCTCTTCTTTATGTGAACAAGTCTCTGGACATCGATCCAGCCTATCCGGACGCCCTGAACCTTAAAGGGTACATCCTCAGCGATCTCGGGAGGTTTGATGAGGCTGAGGGGTGTTTCAATCGGTCTCTGGCGATCGACCCCTCGGACCCCCGCATCTGGTACAGCGAGGGCTTCGTCCAACAGGCCCTGGGGATGTACGATCGGGCCCTGGAATCTTACGACCGCGCCATCGATCTCAACTCCACCGACCCGGACTTCTGGCGGGCGCGGGGGCTTGCCCTCTACAGCCTCGGACGGTACGAGGAGGCGGTTTCTTCCTACGACGAGGCGCTGGTGATCTATCCCGCCCAGGGCGACATCTGGTACCAGAAGGGGCTCGCCCTCAGCAGCATGGAGAGGTACGACGAGGCGATCGAATGTTACGACTTCGCCATCACCATCGACGGATCGGACGCTGCATCCTGGCACGCCAAGGGCTTTGCCCTTTACAGCCTGGGGAGGTCCGAGGAGGCCCTGGATTGCTACGACCGGGCGATAGCGATCGACCCATCCAGCACCGACGTCTGGTACAACAAGGGGATCGTCCTAGCAAGCCTGGGAAGGGGAGAGGAGGCGGATCGATGCTACGACGCCGCCGTCGAGATCGATCCCCAATACTATCCGGCCTGGTACAACAAGGGTCTCTCTCTCTTCGGCCTCGGCATGTACAACGAGTCGATCGCGTGCTACGACCGGGCGATAGCGATCGACCCGTCCCTCGTCGCCGTATGGAACAACAAGGGGAACGCCCTCTTCAGCCTGGGCAGATTCGATGAAGCCCTGGTCTGCTATCGGAGGGCTGTAGAGATCGATCCGAGCTACTCCAACGCCTGGTACAACCAGGGGATAGTCCTTCAGCGGCTGGGACTGGGTGAGGAGGCGGTGGAGGCTTACGACCGTTTGATCGAGATAGATCCCGGCTACAGGGACGTCTGGTACAACAGGGGGCTCGCCCTCTTCGGCCTCGGGAGGTTTGAGGAGGCGATCGTCTCCTTCGACAGGGTTTTTGAGACCGACCCCGCCAACGGCGACGCCTGGTACAATCAGGGGCTCGCCTTGAGTCGCCTGGGCAGGTACGAGGAGGCCCTGGGATGCTACGATAAGGCCCTGGAGTCGGACCCCCGCCGGACGGACGTTTTGAACAACAAGTGCAACACCCTCTACGGCCTCGCCCGGTACAACGAGTCGGTGAGCTGTTACGACCAGGTCATCGGGGTCGATCCCGGCTACGAGAACGCCTGGTACAACAAGGGGGTCGCCCTCTATCGGCTGGGGAGGTACCAGGAGGCGGTCACCTGTTACGACGAGTCGATATCCATAAACTCCTCCCGGGTCGACGCCTGGCGCGGCAGAGCCGACGCATTTTCTGGCCTTTCGATGTACGACGAAGCGGTAGAATCCTACGACGGGGCCATCGCCCTCGATCCCGACGACCCGGACGTCTGGTACAACAGGGGGCTTCTCCTCTACAACGCCAGCAGGCTGGAGGAGGCCGTCGACAGCTTCGATCGGGTCATCGAGATCGACGACTCTTATCCCGAGGTATGGCGGTTGAAGGGGCTCGCCCTCTACGACCTGGGGCGGTTTGAGGAGTCGATCGAATGTTACGACCAGGCTCTGTTGATCAGCCCCTCGGACGTCTCCCTCTGGTACAACAAGGGGGTTGTCCTCTCAAGCCTTGGCAGATACGAGGATGCCATATACTGCTATGACAGGCTAATCGAGATCGATCGTTACGATAAAGGGGACGCCCTCTACAGTCTGGGCAGGTACGACGAGGCCATAGACTGCTATGATAAGGTGATAGAGGTGAGCCCCTTCGCGGCGAAGGCCTGGTACCAGAAGGGGTTGGCCCACCAGATGCTCGGCGATTTCGTCAACGCCTCCGAATGTTACGACGAGGTCATCGAGATCGACCCCTCTTATGAAGGGGTCTGGCGGAGCCGGGGTCGCGTCCTCTTCATGCTGGGAGATTACGATGGTGCCCTCGTCTCTTACGATGCGGTCCTGAAGGACGATCCAACGGACCTTGAGGCCATGAAGGGGAAGGGCGACTCCCTCCGCCACCTGGAGAGGTTCGAGGAGGCCCTCGCCTGCTACGATGATATCCTGAAGATCGACCCTGAGGACCCGAAGGCCTGGAGCGGCAAGGCCCTCGCCCTCACCGGCCTCGAGAGGTTCGACGAGGCGATAGGGTGTTACGATCAGGCCATCGTGATGAACTCCTCGGAGAAGGATTTCTGGATCGGCAGAGGCGGCGTCCTGGCAAAGGCCGGGAGGACCACCGATGCGATCGAGTCATACGACCGGGCCATCTCCCTCGATCCCCTGGATGCCCGGGCATGGTATGAGAGGGGCCTCGCCCTCACGAGTGCCGGAAGGTTCGAGGAGGCCATCGCCTCCTACGACGAGGCGATCTCTATAGATCCGTCCCGAGCGGATGCCTGGCACGGCAAAGGGACCGTCCTCGAGGGTTTGGGGCGGGGTGAGGATGCCCTCGCCTGCTATGACGGCGCTCTCCAGGCGAACCCCTCGGACTCGGCCTCCTGGCTCCGGAAGGGCTCGGTCCTGGAGGGTATGGAGAAGAGCGCAGAGGCTCTCGCCTGCTACGAGAGGGCGGCAGATATCGATCCGACCTCTGCCGAGGCCCGGGCGAGGAGAGGGCACATACTCTTGGGCATGAGTCGGTATGCTGAAGCCCTGGAATCTTACAACCGATCGGTGGAGATCGACCCGTCCAATGCTACGATCTGGTTCGAGAGGGGCCAGACCCTTCAGAACCTCGGCAGGCTCCAGGAGTCTGTGGAGAGCTACAACCGGTCGACGGAGATCAGTCCAGACTCCGCCGAGGTCTGGTACACCAGGGGAACGGCCCTCGACGGCCTCGGCCTATACGAGGAGGCTGTAGAAAGCTACGACCGAGCCTTGGCCCTCGATCCCGACGACGCGAAGATCTGGAACCGGAAGGGAGACGACCTCTACAAGCTGGGCCGGCACAAGGAGGCCGTCGAGTCCTACGACAGGTTCATCGAGCTCAGCTCGTAGTAGAAGAAAGAAGCTCGGCCCGCGATCTACCTTGGGTCCGGCGGGCCTTGCAGAGGGGCCACCAAAAGATATATCGAAGACGAGAGGCATCAGGCGCCCATGAGAATCGGGGCTCTTCTCCTGCTGACCTTCGTCCTCGCCCTGGCAGCTCCCGCAAAGTGCGATGAGCCGTCGGCCCTCGACCATCTCGAAGAGGCGAACCGCTCTTATCAGGAGGGAAAAATCGACCTGGCCCTTCAGTCCCTGAACAGATCTATCGAGATCGATCCGGACCAGGCCGAAGCGTGGATCTTCCGGGGGGAGATAGCCCTCTACAACCTGAGCGATCGAGAGCTTGCGGCAGAGTCCTTCGATCGGGCCCTCGAGATCGATCCAAAGAACGCAAAAGCCTGGTACGATCTGGGAAACGCCCTATCCTTTCTCGGCAGCATCGATGAGGCCCTTCAGGCTTACAACCAGTCTCTGGCGATAGATCCCAATAACGAGAGGGCATGGAACAACAAGGGCCTGATCCTGGGGGTTTTAGGCAGGTACGAGGAGGCAATAGACTGTTTTGGCCGAGCCCTCAATTCTAACCCAAACCTCGCTGAGGCCTGGCAGAATAAGGGGAGCGCCCTCCGAGCGCTGGGAAAGAACGAAGAGGCCCTCGATTGCTTCGATTCCGCTCTGGAGATTGACTCAAACCTATCAGGGTCCTGGAAGGGGGCTGCCGACGCCCTCCGGTCTCTGGGAAGGACCGATGAGGCGGTCGAGCGCCTCGACGGGGCTCTTCTGGTCGACCCCGAAGACAAGGCCGCCTGGAACGAGAGGGGTCTCCTCCTCGGCGTCCTGGGGAGGTACGAGGAGGCGGTCGAGAGCTTCGATTCGGCGATCGCCATCGATCCGAACTACTCCCTCGCCTGGAACAACAAGGGGCTCGCCCTCCACGATCTCGGGAGTATCGAAGAGGCCCTGGAATGTTACGACCGGGCCGTCGAGATCGACCCCTCTTTCGTCCTCGCCCTGTACAATCGGGGTAGGGCTCTGTACGACCTGGGAAGGCTCGAAGAGGCGATCGAAGCTTACAACTCGACCTTGGAGGCCGATCAATCATTCTACCTCGCCTGGAACAATCGAGGCGTTGCCCTCGTCGACCTGGGGAAGATCGACGAGGGGCTCGCAAGCTACGACGGGGCCATCGCGATAAATCCGGACTACGATATCGCCTGGTACAACAGGGGGTCCGCTCTCTACCAGCAGGGCGAGTTCTTCGAGGCGATCAAGTGCTACGACGAGGTGATCAGGATCGACCCGTCGAGCGCCGACGCCTGGCACAGCAAAGGCCACGCCATCTATCGAATGGGCCGCCCCGGCGAGGCGGTCTGGTGCTACGACCAGGCCCTCGATATAGATCCCGAGAGGGCCGAGACCTGGCTTGACAAGGGGATCGCCCTCGCCGGCATGAACAGAAAGGCGGAGGCTGGCGAGGCTTTCGACCGGGCGATAGCGATCGATCCGGAGTATGAGCCCGCCTGGTACAGGAAAGGCATTCTCGCCTACGGCTCCGGCGAGGTCGAGGAGGCGTTTGACCTCTTTTCTCAGGCCACCCTCCTCGACCCACAACATGCCGAAGCCTGGAACAACAGAGGATGGCTCCTCCACACCCTCGGCAGAGACGATGAGGCCCTCGACTCCCTGGACCGGGCCCTGGAGGCGAACTCCTCCCAGGTGGATGCCTGGAACAACAAGGGCGTCGTCCTCTCGGCCCTGGGGAGGTACGAAGAGGCTCTGGCCTGCTACAACAGAACCATCGAGCTCGATCCGGGTCACGCCAACGCCTGGAACAACAAGGGGGCAGCCCTCTATAGCCTCGGACGTTACGAGGAGGCCCTCGAATGCTACAATAGGGCGCTTGAGATAAAACCCGGCTTCGTCGACGCCAAGGCGAACAGGGCGTCGGTCCTCCGGAGATTGCAGGAGGGGTGATGGCTGATGGCTGATCCGAGATGGGGTCCAGGAAGGCCGGCAAATGGACGGCGTTCTTCCCTTAGATCGCAGGAGGGGTGAAGGCCGATCCGAGAGGATCGCGCTATCTGCCACGTCGAGGCGAGTTCAGCGCAAATAACGCGCAAAGTATTTCAGGCATAGGCCGAAAGTGGGCCGTTACTATGATGAACGGAATCAGGACTACCCTACTTTTGGCAAGCCTTACAGGGCTGATGCTTCTGATCGGGGGAGCCCTGGGTGGCAGAGGCGGCATGATGATAGCCCTCCTCTTCTCCCTGGTGATGAACATGGGAACGTACTGGTACAGCGATAAAATTGTACTGAAGATGTACCACGCGAAGGAGGTGACTCCTGCCGGGTCGCCGGAGCTCTACGGGATCGTCCGGGGGCTCGTCGACCGGGCGAAGATGCCGATGCCGAAGGTCTACATCGTCGACACCCCCATGGCCAACGCCTTTGCCACCGGCAGGAACCCTTCGCACGCTGCCGTGGCCGTCACCACCGGCATAATGAGAATTCTGGACAGAAATGAGCTGGAGGCGGTCGTGGCTCACGAGCTATCTCACGTAAGGAATAGAGATACTCTGATCAGCTCCGTCGCCGCCACCATCGCCGGCGTCATAACCTTCATAGCCAACATGGCCCAGTGGGCTCTCATCTTCGGGGGCGGGAACGACGATGATGGGGGCAACATCGTCAGCATCCTGGCCATGGCGATCCTCGCACCCATCGCGGCTCTCATAATCCAGATGGCGATATCCCGTTCCCGGGAGTTTGGGGCCGACGCCGGCGGGGCCGAACTCTCTGGCCATCCCATGGCTCTGGCCAGCGCCCTCTCGAAGCTGGATATGGCATCTGGAAGGGCTCCTGTCGACGTCAACCCCTCGACCGCCCACATCTTCATAGTCAACCCCCTCAAGGGCAAGAAGCTCGCCTCCCTCTTCTCAACTCATCCGAGCACCGAAGAGAGGATCGCGCGGCTCTCTGCGATGCAATAGAGCTCTCTATTGATCTCTGCTCGACGTTGTGAGGGCGGAGATCCTTAACCCATCCCGGCGTCGTTAGGGCAGAGGCCATTTCGTATTTTGAGATCGTGGAATATGGAAATCCGATGGTGATGTAAAATAATTGAAACGTGACGAAGAGAGAAATCCTCGATGACCCCTGAGATAATAATCATATTTTTGCTGATAATCGCCAACAGCATCTTCGCTCTCTCCGAGATAGCCGTCGTCTCATCCCGGAAGGCCAAACTACAGCAGATGAAAGAGGAGGGGAACTCGGGCGCCAAAACCGCTCTCGATCTCGCAAATGAGCCCACGCCCTTCCTCTCGACGATACAGATCGGGATAACCCTCATAGGGACTCTGGCGGGGGCCTTTGGAGGCGCCACCATCGCCGAGGAGCTGGCCCTGGTGATGGAAGGTACACCGGCTCTGGCATCTCACAGCCAGCTCTTCAGCATCGGGATCGTGGTGGCGGGGATCACATATCTGACCCTGGTCCTCGGAGAGCTGGTTCCCAAGAGGGTGGCGTTGAGCAACCCCGAGAAGATCGCATCCTTCGTCGCCTCGCCCATGAGCCTCCTCTCCAGGATCGCCGCACCCCTGGTCTTTGTGCTGACCGCCTCAACTAACCTGGTAATCAGGATCCTTGGCATAAAGCCGAACGATGAACCTCCGGTCACAGAGGAGGAGATCAAGATCCTGATAGACCTGGGGACGGGGGCGGGGGTCTTCGAGGAGGCGGAGAAGGAAATGGTGGAGAGGGTCTTCCGCCTCGGGGACAGGAGAGTTGCAACCTTTATGACCCCGAGGTCGAAGATCGTATGGCTCGACGTCGATGATACGCCGGAGACGATCCGGGAGAAGACATCCGGCAGGTCTTACTCCCTATTTCCCGTATGCAAGGACGATCTTGACAAAGTCGTCGGGGTGGTCCAGGCAAAAGACCTCCTCTCGCATGCCGACGAGGGTGATGAGTTCGACCTCTCGGGGGCCGTCCTCCCCCCTCTATTCGTTCCCGAGAGCATGAGGGGCTTGAAGGTCCTGGAGCGGTTCAAGGAGACGGGGATCCATCTGGCCATCGTCGTGGACGAGTACGGCGCAGTCCAGGGGGTGGTGGCTCTCACAGACATCCTGGAGGCGATAGTGGGGGATATCCCTCACATCGACGAGCTGACAGAGCCTCAGATGATACGAAGGGAGGACGGCTCCTGGCTGATAGACGGCATGATGCAGATCGACGAGTTCAAGGAGGCCTTCGGGGTAGATGAGCTGCCGGAGGAGGACGGGGGCCTCTATCAGACCCTGGGCGGCTTTGTGATAATATACTTTGAGCGGATACCATCTTCAGGCGACCACTTCGACTGGGGTGATCTTCGCTTCGAGGTGGTGGACATGGACTACAACCGGGTGGACAAGCTCCTGGTCGCGCCCTTGAAGAGATCCCCTGATGAGAAGCGTGGATCTTAAAGAGGCCCCATGACGGGGAGAAGGTAGCTTAAAGAGATGCCATGATGCAAATAATCGGCACTTGATCGAGGGAGGACGTTTGGGCTGGCGACGATCATCATATGGCGACGCGAGATCGAGTCGTACAATCCCGATTCATCTTCGTAGTTCGACCATCGACGAAACCTTTATATAATCACCAGCGGTTACTAACTATAAATTACCTTTTGAGTGATCGTTTTGGATCCCGTAGAGATTCTGGACATACTGGGGAACGAGAACCGCAGAAGGATCCTCCAGCTCCTATCATTCCGCCCCTTCTACTTCAACGAGATGGCAAAGAGGCTCGACCTCGGCCCCAAGGCGGTGATAGACCACCTGGAGATGCTGGAGCGGGCGGGGCTCATCGAGTGCTACCGGGACGACCGGAGGCGGAAGTACTTCAGGATAGCCGATAACGTCGTCTTAGAGGTGGCCTTCTCACCCCACTCTTATGGGATCAGAACCTATCGGCCCGAGGAACTCCAGAGGTCCGCGGCCACGGCTGCCAGGGGCGAAGGGTTGGCGGGTCAGGCCATGCCAAAAAGATCGAGATCCGATTCGCCGAGGTCCGATTCGCCGGCCCGGGATCAGGGCCGCTCCGGGGAGATGGATGGAATCTGCTCGCGGCTCCGGGAGCTGGAAGAGGAGAGGCTCCGGCTGAGAAGGCTGATGGAAGAGATATACTCTGAGGAGATCTTGATCAGGAGGCTGGCCTTCGGGCTCATAGAGGAGTGCGCCACAGACCAGCTGGAGGCGGATATCCTCACCGCCCTAGTATCCGGCGAGTCGGGGACCGAATCCCTGGCCCGGAGGCTCGGGATCCCCCAGGCCGTGGTGGAAGAGAGGCTGAAGGTCCTTTTGGACCAGGGGAAGGTTCAAAAGCGGGACGATGGTTGGACGATATGAGCGAATTCGGACCAGGTGGACCAAGGATATCGGACCTCGATCAGCATGAATAAGACCATCACTCTCAAGGTGGCGGAAGCCTACCACAGGGACGTCGGCAGGGGCATCGCAAGGCTCGGCCAGGATCTCATCGGCGAGATGGGGCTTGAGGCGGGCGGCGTCGTGGAGATCCAGAGCAAGAAGACCACCGCCTACGCCGTAGCCTGGCAGATATCTTCCAAGGACTCGACGGACGTCATCAGGATAGACGGAAACCTCAGAGGCAACCTGGGGATCGGGATAGACGACAGGGTGGTCGTCAGAAAGAGCGAGGCAAGGCCCGCGAAGAGGGTCGTCGTCGCCCCCACGACCAGGACGAGGCTCATCGGTGGACCTCAGTACCTCCACCGGACCCTCCTGGGCCGGCCCATCGTCAAGGGCGAGCAGCTGAGAATCGAGATGATATCGTCGTCCCTCGGCTTTGTGGTGGTGAGCACCTTCCCGAAGGGACCGGTGGTGGTCGCCGCCGAGACCGAGATCAAGATCCTGAAGGAGACCCTCGAGGAGATGGCGGTGAGGGAGATCTCTTATGAGGACATAGGGGGCCTCTCGATGGAGATCAGGATGGTCAGGGAGATGATCGAGCTTCCCCTCCGCCACCCCGAGATCTTCCAAAAGTTGGGGATAAAACCCCCACAGGGCCTCCTCCTTTTCGGCCCGCCGGGGACCGGAAAGACCCTCATCGCCCGGGCCGTGGCCGGCGAGACCGAGGCGAACTTCATCAGCATCAGCGGCCCCGAGATCACCTCCAAGTTCTACGGCGAGTCAGAAAAGAGGCTCCGGGAGATCTTCGAGGAGGCGGAGAGGTCCGCTCCCTCGATCGTCTTCATCGACGAGATCGACTCGATAGCCCCGAAGAGGGAGGAGGTGGCAGGCGACCTGGAACGGAGGGTGGTGGCCCAGCTCCTCTCCCTCATGGACGGCCTCGCCTCCCGGGGGGAGGTGATCGTCATCGCCGCCACCAACAGGCCGAACACCCTCGACCCCGCCATCCGACGGGGCGGCAGGTTCGACCGGGAGATCGAGATCGGAATCCCCGACAAGAACGGGAGGCTCGAGATCCTCTACGTCCACACGAGGGGTATGCCCATCTCCGAGGGCGTTGACCTGGAGTCGATCGCCGAGATGACCCACGGCTTCGTCGGGGCGGACCTCGCCTCCCTCTGCAAGGAGGCGGCGATGCACACGTTGAACAGGCTGATCCCGGACCTCGACTCCGAGGAGGAGATCCCCGGCGGGGTCCTCGAAGATCTGATGGTGACGGAGGACGACTTTCGGTTCGCTCTCAAGATGATCGAGCCCTCCGCCATGAGAGAGGTCTTCGTGGAGGTCGCCGAAGTCCACTGGGACGAGGTCGGCGGCCTCGACCGGGCGAAGCAGGATCTGGTGGAGGCGGTCGAGTGGCCCCTCAAGTATCCGGACGCCTTCGAGTCGATCGGGATCAGGCCTCCCCGGGGCGTCCTCCTCCTCGGCCCGCCCGGCACGGGAAAGACCCTCCTCGCCAAGGCCGTGGCCACCGAGAGCGGGGTCAACTTCATCTCGGTGAAGGGGCCGGAGCTCCTCTCCAAGTGGGTCGGCGAGTCGGAACGGGCGGTGAGAGAGGTCTTCCGGAAGGCGAGGCAGGCGGCTCCATCCCTCATCTTCTTCGACGAGGTGGACTCGATGATCCCTGCCCGGGGGTCGGGGCTCGACTCTCACGCCACCGAGAGGGTGGTGAGCCAGTTTCTGACGGAGATGGACGGGGTCGTCGAGCTGAAGGACGTCGTCGTCCTCGCCGCCACCAACAGGCCCGACCTCCTCGACCCCTCCCTCCTCCGGCCGGGGCGGCTGGACCGATTGATAAGAATACCGATGCCCGACGGAGAAGCGAGGGAGAAGATATTCGAGATCCACCTCTCAGAAATGCCCCTCGCCGAGGGCGTCTCCATCTCCGACCTGGCGGAGATGACCGACGGCTGGACCGGAGCTGACATCGAGACCCTCTGCCGCGAAGCTGGGATGATCGCCCTCAGGGAGAAGATCGTCCCGGGTATGAGAAGAGAGGAGCTGATACCAGACGATATCCAGGTCGAAGGTCGCCACTTCCGGGAGGCCTTTGAGAGGGTCAAGCCTCACCTGACGCCGGAGATGGTGGGGGATTACGCGAGGCTTATGAAGGAGTTCGAGGTGTGAGAGCAAATTGACGATTCAGCATCAGTTATTTAGGCTAGAAGGTTCACCTATGGTCGAGAGGGCCGATATTTTGTTGGACGACGAGAAGAAGGATCTGTTGGGGATCACCGAGTTCGAGGACACCAGCAGCGTCAAGGTGCCTGAGAGTCTGATCGACCAGGTGATCGGCCAGGACGAGGCGGTGGAGGTCATAAAGAAGGCGGCCCACCAGCGCCGCCACGTGATGTTGATAGGCTCCCCCGGCACGGGCAAATCGATGCTGGGAAGGGCCATGAGCGAGCTTCTCCCCGTAGAGGATCTCCAGGACGTTCTGGTCTACAACAACCCCGAGGATAACAACAACCCCAAGGTCAGGGTAGTCCCGGCGGGAAGGGGAAGGCAGATAGTCGACGCCCACAAGATGGAGGCGCGGAAGAAGACCCAGACCAGGAACATGTTCTTCATGCTGATCATGATGGGCCTGCTCGTCTACGCCTACTATACGGGCCAGCTCCTCTTCGGGATCATAGCCGCGGCCCTGATATTCCTCTCCATGCGCTACCTCATCCCCAAGGACGACTCTCTGGTGCCGAAGCTATTGGTGGACAACAGCAAACAGAAGAAGGCGCCTTACGTCGACGCCACGGGAGCCCACGCCGGAGCCCTCCTTGGAGACGTCCGCCACGACCCCTTCCAGTCCGGCGGCCTTGAGACCCCGAGCCACGATCGGGTCGAGTGCGGCGCCATCCACAGGGCCCACAAGGGCGTCCTCTTCATCGACGAGGTGAACACCCTCCGGCTCGAGTCCCAGCAGAGCCTCCTCACCTCCCTCCAGGAAGGAGAGTACCCCATAACCGGCCAGTCCGAGCGCTCCTCCGGAGCCCTGGTCAGGACCGACCCCGTACCCTGCGACTTCGTCATGATCGCCGCTGGAAACCTCGACGCCATGGGGGGGATGCATCCCGCCTTGCGGTCCAGGATCAAGGGTTACGGCTACGAGGTCTACATGAGAGACACCATGGACGACACCGTAGAGAACCGGGAGAAGCTGGTCCGGTTCGTCGCCCAGGAGGTGACGAGGGACGGGAAGATCCCCCACTTCACCAGGGACGCCGTCGCCGAGATCGTGAGAGAGGCGAAGAGGCGGGCCGGGAGGAAGGGCCACTTGACCCTCCTCCTGCGGGATCTGGGCGGCCTGATCAGGGTGGCAGGCGACGTCGCCCGGTCCGAAGGAGCAGCCCTCACCGACGCCAGGCACGTCCTCGAAGCCAAGAAGATGGCCCGGTCCGTCGAGCAGCAGCTCGCCGACATGTACCTGGAGCGGAGGAAGGACTACAGCATGTTCAAGAACGCCGGAGCCGAGATCGGGAGGGTCAACGGCCTCGCCGTCGTCGGAGACTCGGGGATAGTCCTCCCCATAATGGCCGAGGTCACCCCTGCCCAGTCCAAGGAGGAGGGGAAGGTGATCGCCACAGGCCGGCTCCAGGAGATCGCAAAAGAGGCGGTCCAGAACGTCTCGGCCCTGATCAAGAAGTTCCTCGGAGAGGACATCACCAACAAAGACGTACACATCCAGTTCATAGGAACCTACGAGGGGGTCGAAGGTGACAGCGCATCGATATCGATAGCGACAGCGGTGATCTCCGCCCTCGAAAGCGTACCCATCAAGCAGAACATAGCCATGACGGGGTCCCTATCGGTGAGGGGCGACGTCCTCCCCGTCGGAGGCGTCACCCAGAAGATCGAGGCCGCGGCCCAGGCCGGGATCACCACCGTCCTCATCCCCAAGTCCAACGAGGGGGACGTCCTGATCGATGAGACCTTCAGGGACAGGATCAAGATCATACCGGTCACTTCGATCAGCGAGGTCTTCGAGTACAGCTTCTCGGGCCAGAAGCCGAAGCTTCTGGAGAAATTGAAGAAGTTCGCCGCGGAGAAGAAGCTTGGGATCGTCCTCCCCGAGACGATCCCGACTCCGAGCAAAAGTCTGTAGTTGGTGGAACGAGGGAGAGATAGCGGAAAAAGCACCTTTTTGCGGAGCAGGTCTCTCACATCATCCGAGTCGCGGCCGAAATACCGCGGCCGCTCCCCTCGCAGCCGTTCTTTTTGAGTTTTGCACATTTATCGTGCCGTCGGCTCTGACAGACATGTTTTGATCTCTGCTGACAGACATGTTTTGATCTCTGCTGACAGACATGTTTTGATCTCTGCTGACAGACAGGGTTAAGTCATACCAGCACCCTCCTCTCGTCGGAGAAGTCTGTAGAGGCGGATCAGATGGACGAATTTCACGATCAGCGAATTATAAGGGGCAAGAGCACGAGGGTGGTCCTGGACAACGGGGAGCTGGACGAGATCTCGGAGAGTTTCTTTCTGGGAGCTGCCGTCAGGGCCCTTTCGGGAGGGTCCTGGGGATTCGTCCAGACCGAGAGCCTCGACGACCTGGCGAAAGATCTAAAGACGGCAAAACGGGCCGCGAGGAGGATCGCCGGAGCCGAGCGGCTGGATCTGGCTCAGTCTCTTCCCGGCAAGAGCGCGAAGGTTCCCGTGAAGAAGGACCCGGGCGACCTCTCTTTGGAGGAGAAGGTTGGCCTTCTCCGGGAGATAGAGGACGCCGCCAAGGTGAAAGGGGTCTCCAGCACCCAGGCGGTCTACAACGAAGTCGTGGTGAAGACCAATTATACCAGCTCCGACGGCAGGGATATCGAGGGCGAGACGACGAGGGTCGGGTTCTACGTCACCGCCGTCGCCAGCCGCTCCGGCGTCTACCAGGCTGGGATGGAGAGCAGAGCCGGGACCTGCGGCCTTGAGCTCTTCGACGACGTCGATGCACCGGCCCTCGCCCGGCGGGCTGGAGAGACCGCTGTGGCACTGCTGGAGGCGAAGGCCCCGAAGGGGGGGAGCTATCCCGTCGTCGTCGATCAGGAGCTCGGCGGCGTCTTCGTCCACGAGGCGGTGGGCCACGCCGTCGAGGCGGACATCGTCCTTGAGGGCGGCTCGATCCTGGAGGGGAAGATCGGCGATGTGATCGGCTCAGAGCTGGTGACGGTCAAAGACGACCCGAGCCTCCCCCTCTACGGCCACTACCCCTTCGACGACGAGGGGAGCGCCTCCGGCGAGACGATCCTGGTCGAGAACGGCATCCTCCGATCCTACCTCCACTCCCGAGAGACGGCCGGACGGCTCGGCGGAAACCCTCGAAACGCCCGGGCCCAGGGGAGCGCAAGGCCGGTGGTTAGGATGAGCAACACCTACATCGCCCCTGGAAAAGAGGGCTGGAAGCTTCCCGAGATCCTGGAAGAGATGAAAGACGGGGTCTACCTTCTGGGGAGCAGAGGCGGCCAGGTGAGCACTGCCGAGGGGGTATTCCAGTTCAACGCCAAGCGAGGCTACCTGGTGGAGGGGGGCGAGATGACGTCGCTTCTCCGGGACGTATCCCTCTCAGGCCACATCCTGGAGATCCTGGAGAGGGTGAAGGTCGTCGGAGACGATCTCTCGTTCAACAGCGGCAGATGCGGAAAGTCGGGCCAGCTCGTCCCCGTAAGCGACGGCTCGCCCCACCTCCTCGTCGAGGAGGCGACGGTGGGGGGATCGGGATGATGATGCCCCTCCCGGCGGAGACCATCGATCATCATATATGTTGAGTGTCTCAAAGGATGCAAAAGGAGCTTCGAGTTTGGAAGAGATGCTGCTGTCTGCGAGGCGATATGAAGATCCTCGCCAGGATCTGGTGCAATTTCGAGATGGTGGAGGCTTGAAGAGTTGAAAGTTTCAATAGTCATTCCGACTTATAACGAAGAAAAGACCATAATCAAGAAGCTGGAAAATACTTTAGAATTAAATCATCCAAAAAATGATTTGGAAATTGTGATCGTGGACTGTTCCGATGACAAGACTCCCGAGCTCATCGAGGATTACTTCAGAGGTCACGGTGAAGGGGTCGAGCTGGTCCTAGACCACGAGGACGAGAGAAGAGGGCTTCCCTACGGCCTGAACAAGGGCTACTCCATAGCGACGGGCGAGATAATCGTGAAGACCGACTGCGACGCCATGCTGGATGAGGACGCCCTCAAGCACGCCCTCTCCTCCTTCGAGGACGATCGAATCGGCTGTGTCACCGGCAGGGCAGTACCAATAGGCTCAAAGTCCGAGGAGAGCTACAGGGACCTGAACGCCAGAATCCAGCTTCTGGAGTCGAGGATCGATTCGACCATCATCGCCCATGGTCCCTTTACAGCTTTCAGGAGGCGGCTTCTCAAGAAGATCGACGACGACTCCCTGGCCGACGACAGTGAACTCTCCCTGAAGATTAGAAAGCAGGGGTACAGGTCGATCCTCAATCCAGAGGTGATCTTCTACGAGAAGACCTCCGAGGAGGGGAGGGAGGAGCAGAAGGCGAGACGGGCTTCAGGCCTCGTCAGGCTGATGTGGAGGAACAAGACCCTCTTCCTCAACCCGAAGTACGGCCTTTATGGCCTGGTGGTCTTTCCGTTCAACTTCTCAACGATAGTTGTTCTGCCCATCCTCCTTTCGCCCCTCCTCCTGCTGATGATGAAGCTGGGAGTCCGGGGCGGGACCCTCCTGGAGACGGAGCAGTTCCTCCTCCGGGGTATGGGACGGCTCCTCTCGAAGAAGGCGACGGTCTTCTGGGAGCCGGACGCGAATATCAGGGGCTGAATATGGGAGAATCCGGGGATGAAATATCCGGGGATGAAATTGCACTTTCCATCAGAGAACCGATGGCAAGATAGGGACGAGTGCATAGAACCTATTCAAAATTAAGATCTGAGGTGCCGATCAATCTATGCAGGCTATAGTTTTAGCGGCGGGAGAGGGATCACGAATGCGGCCTCTCACCTCTTCACGGCCGAAGGTGATGCTTCCTGTTTGCGGAAGGCCTTTTCTCGAACACGTGATCGAAAGATCCAAAAGGGCCGGAATAACAGAATTCGTCTTCGTCGTGGGCTACCGATCCGAATCCGTCATCCAGAAGTTCAAAGACGGAAGAGATATGGGGGTCTCCATAAAGTACGCGATCCAGAGAGATAGACGAGGCACCGGCGACGCCCTCATGGCCGCAGAAGAGATGGCGGAAGATGAGTTTTTGGTCCTGAACGGCGACGTGTTGACCGACACTCCATCTCTAAAGAGGATGGTGGATGGGGGGGGGCTCGCCGTCGCCTCGAAACGAGTAGCCGATCCCTCAAGGTACGGGGTCTTCGAGGCCGAAGCGGGGCGGCTCAAGTCGGTGACGGAGAAGAGCCCTTCGCCTCCATCAGATCTGGCCAACGCCGGCATCTATCTTATGGGTGGGGAGATCTTCGACCTGTTGAGGGATATCTCCATCTCTGAGCGGGGCGAGTACGAGCTGACCGACGGGTTAAACGCCCTGGTATCTGAGGGAAGGGAGGTCCGGATGGCTGAGATCGACGAATGGATCGAGATCGGTAGACCATGGGACCTCTTGAGCGCAAGTGAACAGCTCGCCCTCTTCGAGGATTATTCAGTATCGGGAGAGGTGGAGACTAACGCCAGCTTATCCGGCAGGGTATCGGTCGGCATCGGGACGAGGATAAGGTCGGGATCATACATCCAGGGGCCGGTGGTCATAGGGGAAGACTGCGATATCGGTCCGAATTGTTTCATCAGGCCTTATTCGTTCATAGGTGATAACGTACGTGTGGGGAACGCTGTAGAGATCAAAAACAGCACTATTATGGACGATACGAATATCGCCCACCTCAGCTACGTCGGAGATAGCGTCATAGGGTCGAGCTGCAACTTCGGGGCAGGGACGATAGTTGCAAACCTCAGGCACGATCGCGGAGACATCCGGTCCTACATCAAGGGGGTGGAGGTTAACTCCGAAAGACATAAGCTCGGGGTCATAATGGGGGACGATGTCAAAACGGGCATAAATTCGACCATATACCCCGGAACGGTTATAGATTCGGGTTATCGAGGCGATCCCGGCGAGCTGATCCGAGGTTGGGTCAGCGCTGGTGAGCGGGAGCAGCATCGATGAGAGGCGCCTCCCGGCCCTGTGAAGGCCCGACACTAAAATCTTCCGGAAAAGTATAAAGCCGAATACAGAAAATTTAGCCTTTAACGGATTGCACTGGCTGTGGTATTTGTTGAAAGCGGTTATATTGGCGGCGGGAGAGGGCAGGAGATGCAGGCCTCTGACCCAGACTCGGTCCAAGGTCATGCTCTCCGTGAGGAACAGGCCCATCATGGAGCACGTCATCCAGGCGCTGGCAGCGAAAGGGGTGCGTGACCTGGTGGTCGTCGTCGGCTACCAGAAAGAGCGGATCATGAACTACTTCGGCGACGGCGTCCACTACGGCGTCAAGATCGAATACGTGGTCCAGGAAGAGCAGCTGGGCACAGCCGACGCCCTGAGCAAGGCGAGACCCCACGTCGATGGTTCCATCCTGGTGGTCAACGGCGACAATCTGGTGGACAAACGCGCAATAGACGACGTACTGATGGCAGAAGGCGAGAACGTCATACTCGCCGCTCTCCGAGAGCATGCTGGAGATTACGGTGTCCTGACCGTGGTGGGTGGGAAGGTGACCAAAATACTAGAGAAGCCGGGTCGCCCATGTGCAGGCATCCTCAATACCGGGGTCTACAGGTTCGGGCCGGAGATCTTTGAAGAGATCCCCAAAACGCCCATATCTGAGAGAGGATCTTACGAGCTGACCCAGACCATTGCTCACATGATCGAGGAGGGGCGCGATGTGAGGGCCAGGATAACCGACGGTCTGTGGGCGGACGCCGTATTCTCGTGGGACCTCCTGGAGGCGAACAGCAGCATTCTCGATATTGGTGAGCCCAGGGTGAAGGGCGAGATTGAGGCGGGAGTCCGGCTCCGAGGCCAGGTGGAGATCGGTGAGGGGAGCGTCGTGATGTCGGGATCTTACATAGTAGGTCCCGTCTCCATAGGCAAAAACTGCGAGCTTGGGCCGAACGTCACAATCCTTCCCACGACATCCGTAGGCGACTCGGTGAAGGTGGGCTCTCACACCGAGATCAGAAACAGCATAATTATGAATGGGGCAAGGATAGGAGCTGGGGCCATCATAACAAACTCGATCTTCGGCGCCAGCACCAGATTCGGCGATCATCTGACGGTGGAATCGGGCGAAGCGGTGGTGCCGATAGAAGACGAGTTTCATCGTGCGGAGTTTGGTGCGGTGGTAGCCGACAACGTGATCGTAGGTGGGAGGGTGCTGATGCATCCGGGGACGATGGTTGGGACCGGATCGAAGATAGGATCGGGGACTGAGATCCGCGGATGGATCGAAAGAGGCAGCAGGGTGATATGAGATGTGCGGCATAGTCGGATATGCAGGCCACGATAAGGCTGGACCCATCCTCCTCAACACTCTTAAAAGGTTGGAGTACCGTGGATACGATTCTGCCGGGGTAGCGGTAATATCCAATGGCGAGGTTCAGGTTATCAAATCCTCAGGCAGGATAGCAGATCTTGAGAAGATTTATTTTGAGGTCGGATCTCCCGGAGATAACATGGGCATCGGTCATACTCGATGGGCCACCCACGGCCCTCCCACAGTGGTCAACGCCCATCCTCACATCTCCAATGACGTTGCCGTCGTCCACAACGGCATAATCGAGAACTATCTGACATTGAAAGAACAGCTTATGGGGCAGGGATTCGAGTTTCAGTCCGAGACGGATACCGAGGTTCTGGCTCATCTGATCGGATCCTGTTATAGAGGGGACCTGGCAGAGGCGGTTGCTTCGGCCATATCTCTTGTGGAGGGGTCCTTCGCGATTGCGGTCCTGGCCAAAGGCTCGCCGCGGCTAGTCTGCGCCAGGAAGGACAGCCCCCTGGTTATAGGCGTAGGCGAAGGTGCGAACTACGTGGCTTCCGACGTCTCCGCCCTCCTTCCTTATACCCGAGATGTCGTCAGGATGAAGGATGGTGAGATCGCCGTAATCGACGCCGAGACCGTAACTCTGAGGGACGTTGCCGGAAGAAATCTGCCACTGGATGTGGAGAGGGTAGATTGGGACGTCGACGCCGCCGAGAAGGCGGGATATCCACATTTCATGCTCAAAGAGATTCACGAGCAGCCCAGGGCTATTCAGGAGACCTTCGCATCCAGGACTTCGGAGATCGATGGAGAAGTTCGGATGGAGATAGGGCTCACAGATTCAGAGATGAGGGCCCTCGACCGGGTCTCGATCATCGCCTGTGGCACCTCTTACCACGCGGGCCTCATGGCCAAGTATCTACTTCCCAGGGCCGCAGGCCTTCCCGTGGACGTCGAGGTCGCCTCGGAGTTCCAGCATCTCCTTCTGAAGCCCGGAACCCTCCTCTTGAGCGTCACCCAGTCCGGCGAGACCGCCGACACCCTCGGCGCCCTTAAGAAGGCCAGCACCTTCGGTGTAAAGCGGCTTGCCATAACCAATGTGGTGGGCAGCACGGTTACGAATATGGTTGACGGCACCATCTACACCCGATGCGGCCCAGAGATCGGAGTCGCAGCCACCAAGACCTTCACAGGCCAGCTGGTGGCTATGATACTTCTGGCCATAAAGCTCGGCAGGGCCAGGAATTATCTGAGCTATGAGATGGCAAGAAAGATGCTGGTGGAACTGACGAGGCTCCCGGGCCAGATCCAGTATATTCTGGACGAGCGGGACTCCATACGAGAGATTGCAGAGCAGTACGCCGAAAGTAACCGGTACTTCTTCATCGGTCGGGATATCCTCTACCCCATCGCCCTTGAAGGAGCCCTCAAGATGAAGGAGATCTCTTACATCTCCGCAGAGGGCTATCCTGCCGGAGAGCTGAAGCACGGTCCCCTGGCTCTGATCACCGATGGAACGCCCGTGGTGGCTCTTGCAACTCACGGAAAGAAGGTCCAGGCCAACATCAAGGAGGTGAGGGCGAGGGGAGCCGATGTCATCGCTTTCGCCTCGGAAGGAGATCCCGACATATCCAAGATCGCCACCACCGTGGTGGAGGTCCCGGAGGCGCGGCCCGTATTCTCTTCGATCCTCTGCACAGTGGCGCTCCAGCTCCTCGCCTACTACACCGCCGATGCTCGAGGGCTGCCGATAGACAAGCCGCGCAACCTGGCTAAGAGCGTTACTGTGGAGTGAACGGACTTCTGGAGAACCTCAGCTCAAAGCAGTCGAAGACCACATCAGCATCCTTTGGGTCCATGAACCTCAAGCTGAGGTTCTCGATCTCTTCTTCAGAGAACAGTTCGTCGTAGACTCCGATCTGGAGACCCTTCTGAGCCAAGAGCTTGGCCAGGGCGAGGTTTCTGCTGTGGTATAGCCCTTTCACTCCCTTTCGATATGTGATCCCCTTGAGGCAGATCCTGATCTGGCTCAACGGCTTATCAATCTTCAGACCTTCGAGGATTATCTTCTCCGCCCAATGGCCGACCATCTCGTCGTTGATCTTCCGCGAGTTCCTCTGCAGCTCGGCAAACCCGAACTTCTCCCTCTTCTCCATCTCGTTGATCAAAAACCAGGGATATACGGGGATGCAGTGCCCACCTACGCCCGTCGACGGGAGATGAATGTGACAGTAATCGTGGTTTGCATACTCCCTCGCCTCATGAAAGTCGATATCCAACTCATCTGATATCTTCAGGATCTCGTTGGCCAATGCGATGTTAACGTCTCTGTAGCTGCCCTCGATTATCTTGACGAACTCCGCAACCCTGGAGCTGGAGACCATCTGAAGGTTTGGGATGAATTTTCGGTAGAGATCGAAGGCGCACCGTCCGCTCTCGTCATCTGCGCCTCCCACTATCTTGGGAAACTCCCTCAGGCGGGATATGCTATAGCCGGTCATTATCCTCTCCGGAGAATGGGCCAGGTGGAAATCACCAAGCTGGAGCCCGCTCTCGTCTTCCAGCCAGCTTCGGACCATGGTTTCAGTCGTTCTCGGCGGAACCGTCGTCTCCAACACTGCCAGGTCTCCCCGTTTGAGGATCTTGCCAACGGACCGAAAAGCACTTTCGAGGATCCCGAAGTCCGGATGGTGACGTTCATCGATGAACAGGGGGACGATTATTATGAATTTGTTGCAATCGCCGGCGTCTTCGTATCTCGGAGATGCGAATAGCCTCTTGCCTCCGTGTTTTTTAATCAGCTCGTCCAGCCCCGTCTCCTCCGGGACAGGATTTATCCCGTCATTGATCATCTCGCACCTTCTTTCGTCGACGTCGATCCCCACCACCTCAAGGCCGCTTTCAGCTATCACTGAGGCCAGAGGCAGGCCGGCTTTGCCCAACCCAACGACCGCGATCTTCATTTTTTCCTCCATACTTTTCAGAATATTTTCATCAGAATCCTGAAATCATACTATCCATTCCGTTCCGCGATCTTCAGGTTGAGAACAGCCTGATCCGGGGCGACGGGAAACTGTCTTCTCGCTTTGACGCAATCGATGAAGGTCTTCAGCTCCTCTTTCAGGGGTTCGACCTTGTTGACCTGAACCTTCTCGATGATGTTCTCCTGGGCATATCGAGTGTTCTCCACCTCGTATTTATCCGGCTTTCTGTAGATGTACAGCTCCTGGTTCATGAAGTCGCCATCGATGGTGATCTCCGCCTCTTCGACGTGAATCTTTCTTATCTTCCGGCAGGCGAGCCTGCTCGAGGACAGCGATACGACGCAGTCGTCGAATCTGGTGATCATCTTACGAAGATCGTCGTCTCCGAGGGAACACAGGTCAGAGCTTTCCTTACCCTTGAAAAAGTAGTTCCAGATGAGGTCGATATCGTGGATCATCAGATCCACCACCACGCCCGCGTCGGTTATCCTCGATGAGGCGGGATTATGCCTTCTTATGTCCACGTATCTCGGATTTTTTATGAGTTTCTTGATCTCTTCGACTATCGGGTTGAACCTCTCGATGTGGCCTACGCCCACCACCAGGTCGTCTGGAATGATCTTGAGGAGCTTCTCACCCTCTTTTGAATTGGAGGTTATGGGCTTCTCGATCAGGCAGCTTACTTTGGTCTCGATGGCCTCCTCTGCGACGTCGAAATGGTATCTTGTCGGGACGCATATGCTCACTAGATCGACCTTCTCCAGCAAAGACCCGATCGAACTGCAGGGGAGGGCGCCCGAGGTTTCGCTCATCTTGTTTGCAGCCCTCTCGTCGGGGTCGTAGACATAAACCCTCTCAACATCCCTCAATTCGGAATATATGCGCACATGGTTTCTTCCCATGTTTCCGGTTCCAATTACCCCAATTCTCATGCCGTCCACCAATCATTTTAATGAAGTCAGCAAACAAATCTTCTCCGCCGGGTGATCCAGGTGCCAAAAATGCAAGGTCATCATACGAGGAATATTTAAGCGAAAGTTCAGAACTGTTTTGGCCTGCCCTGACTTTTTGAATCGAGCCTTCTCGCCGGATTTCCCACCACCGTCTCCCCATCTCCTACATCCCGGCTGACCACCGATCCCGCGCCTACAACCGCGCCCTCGCCCACGACCACGCCCGGCAGCAGGGTGGCGTTCGCCCCTATCCTGGCTCCCCTCTTTATCAATGGTCCGATCAGCTCCGCCCCTCTGACCATGTACTTGTCGTTGGAGGTGACCGAGCAGGGCCCCATGAAGACCTCGTCTTCGATGGTGGTGTTGGTGGTGATGTAGACGTTCGTCTGGACGCTGACCCTGTCGCCAATCTTGCAGTTTCCGTCCACCACAGAGTTGGTGCCGATGAGGACGTCGTCTCCAATCTCCGTATTTTCCCGGATCAGGACGTTGTGGCCGGTCCGGAACCCGTCTCCGATCCTGGTGGAGGGGTATATCACGGTTCCGCTCCTTATCGTAGCATGGTCGCCGATGACGGCAACCCCGTCTTCAGCTCCGATGATCACGCCCTTCTGGACGACGCATCCCGTTCCCAGTCGGACCTCTCCGAGGAAGATGGGCTCACTCATAGCCGTTCACCGTCTGAACCACCATATATCTCTCATCTTCGGTGAGGCCTGGATGGACCGGAATTGATACCACCCTCTCGCCGGCCTCTTCTGCGCATGGGAGAGCGATGTGGTTGTAATCTTTGAAGAGGGGCTGTTTATGGACCGGGATGGGATAATAGACTCCGTAACCCACACTGTGGCTTTCGAGGTGCTTCAGGAACTCATCTCGCTCCTCCACCTCAATGGTGTACTGGTGGTAGACGTGCTTCATCCCCTCGGGAACGATAGGAGTTTTGACCTTCAGGTTTCTGTCGTAATATTCGGCGTTCTCCCTTCTCTTGGCGTTGAATCGGTCCAGCATCCCCAGCTGGGCCAGGCCTATGGCCGCAGCGATATTTGTCATCCGGTAGTTGTAGCCCATCATCACGTGGACGTACCTCTGGCTCTGGCCGTGGTTTCTTATCATCCTCGCCCTCTCGGCTACCTCAGGATCGGATGTGGTGATCATCCCGCCCTCGCCGGTGGTCATGTTCTTGGTGGGGTAGAAGCTGAAGACTCCCGCATCTCCTATCGTCCCGACCTTCCGGCCGCGGTATTCTGCGCCGTGGGCCTGACATGCGTCCTCCACCACCTTCAGGCCATAGTCCTGGGCCGTCTCCATGATCGGCCTCATATCGCAGGGAAGGCCATAGAGGTGGACCGCGATGATGGCCTTTGTCTTTTTCGTCACCGCCTCCGCGATGAGATCGGGATCGATATTGTAGGTCTCTGGATCTACGTCGCAGAAGACCGGCCTCGCCCTCTGCATCAGGATGCTCGTTGCGGTCGCGATGAAGGTGAAAGGTGTGGTGATAACCTCGTCGCCCTCGCCTACGCCCAGGGCTGCCAGGGCGGTGTGGAGGGCCGAGGTCCCGTTGTTCGTCGCGATTCCGTAGGGCGCGTCCACGTACCCGGCGAACTTCTCTTCGAACCTGGCCACCACATCTCCCTGGGCGAGGATTCCACTATCGAGAACCGCCGCGATCTCTT
>JAXGJB010000010.1:0-71983 GCA_040770465.1 Methanothrix sp.
GCCTTCGCCGTCTCGTTCAGAATCTTCTGGAGATCTTCGTTCTCGTGATCGTAGGTGAATATCTCGCCGATGGCTGAGGCTCCAAGACTGGCGAGCGTCTTCACCTGGCCTGGGCCTCCGTTGAGGCAGAAGTCGACGACCGAGCGCCTCTCGGCGATCTCCAGCTTAGTCCTGTAGGACCGGCCGTCCACGGTGGGGGGGTTGGTGTTGGGCTGGTCGACGACGGTGGTCACCCCCCCGGCGACAGCAGAGGTCGAGCCCGTCTCCCAGTCCTCCTTGAAGGTGAAGCCGGGGTCCCGGAAGTGGACGTGGATGTCGATGGCGCCGGGAAGGATGATCATCCCCCGCCCGTCGATCGTCTCCTCGGCCTGATGGCCGCCGCCGAAGTCGGCGATCTTCCCGTCCCGTATCCAGAGGTCGACGTTCTGGAGGCGGCCGTCGAGGTAAACCCGCCCGTTTTTGACGACCCGGTCCATCCGGGTCATAGTTTGTATCCGAACTTTCTCAGCATCCCTCTCCGATCGGCCACGTCATCAGCCGTCTCCGCCCCTTTCGGGGCTGAACCGTCGACGACGCCCATGATCCCGCCGCCCTGCTCGGTCCTCGCCAACACCACCTCCACGGGGTTTGCGGTGGCGCAGAAGATGCCGCAGACCTCCTGGACCGCCTTTATGGAGTTGAGGACGTTTATCGGGAATGCGTCCTGGAGCAGTATGACGAAGGTGTGGCCGCAACCGAGGGCGAGGGAGCACTCCCTCGCAGCAGCGATCAGGTCGGGGTCGTTTCCCTCGCACCGGACGAGACACGGTCCGCTCGCCTCGGAGAAGGCGATCCCGAACCGCGATTTGGGGGCGGTTCCTGCAATAGCCTCGTAGAGGTCTTCTGCGGTCTTGATGAAGTGGCTCATGCCTAAAATGAGGTTAGAGTTCTCTGGGATCTTCAGCCTTATCGTCTCAAACTCCATCTTCGAATCCTCCTGGCAAAAATAGGGGATCGAGACGACTTATATTTATGGCTCGGAAGCCCGGGTTTCGGAGCAGGGTATCCTTCCCGGATCTCGACCTTTTTCCGTCAGAACCGTCGAATATCGCCCCTCCGGCTGAGGCGGGGTCGGTAAACGACACTTTTATTTAATCATCGATGGAAAGAGAATGGACGGAGAGCGGCATGAGAAAGATCGAATACTGCCCCCTAAGCATGAAGAAGCTTCTGGTGGAGATGAAAGACACCAGTGAGCTGATGGTGGATCTGGGATATTCCGCGGTCCTCTACGACGACTACGACCTGGCGATGGAGGTGATCAGGCTCGAGGAGAAGATGGACGTCTACGACTACCACGTCCAGATGGCGGCGATGCTAGCCGCCAGGACCGTCGAGGATGCCGAGGCCCTCTCCGGCGTCCTCCAGATCGCCTCGGCGGCGGAGATCATCTCAAACGCCGCAGGGGACATAGCCAGCATCGTTCTTCTGAAGATGGGGATGCCCTCTGAGCTGAAGAAGGAGCTTAGACTGGCCGACGAGACGGTGGCTCGGGCCGTGGTGGGGGCGGATTCGAAGGTGGCGGGCAAAACCCTCGACGAGATCTCCTTCGAGACGGAGGCTGGGATGAGCGTCATCGCCATAAGGCGGGGCGATAGCTGGATCTACGATCCGGAGATGGATGCCGGGATCAAGGCCGGGGACATACTATTTGCACGGGGTCACGACGAGGGGGTTCCCCTCTTCCTCGAGATGGCGACGGGCAAACCCCAGGTCCCGAAGGTCTACCAGGAGAGCGGTATCGACCAGCTCGAGAGGGCCCTCGACGTCATCGTCGAGATGAAGAACAGGTCGGAGCTGGCGGTGGGCCTCGCCTACACCGCCGTCCTCTTCGACAGCGAAGAGGTGGCCGTCGAGGTCGAGGTGATCGAGCAGGAGATGGACGAGATGAAGTACGACCTCCAGCGGTGGGTCCTCCGGGCGGCAAAGCTCGTCGACGACATCGAGAACCTCCGGGGCCTCCTCCACCTCGCCGTCTCGACGGAGATCATCAGCGATGCGGCCCTCAAGATAGCAAACGTCGTCCTCCACGACATCGAGCCCCACCCGATCCTCGCCATGGCCATGAGGGAGTCTGACGAGGTCATAACAAGAGTCGAGATCGCCCCCGGAGCGGAGATGGACGGAAAGACCCTCGGCGATCTGGACCTGGAGACGGAGACCGGGATGTACGTCATGGCAGTAAAGCGGGGTGGGAGATGGACCTACTACCCCAAACCCAGGGTGACCCTGGGGGCAGGAGACCTGATCTTCGCCCGGGGGAGCAAGAGCGGCGAAGAACTTCTATTGAAGATGAGCGGCGTTCGGCCCTGATCGGACCGCAACGACGACGAAGCCGGCACCGGGTCCCTGTCGCTCCGTTCCGTCTCCTCTCTGCCGATTCTATGCCGATCGGCTTCGGCGCTCTTCTCGGCCAGCCAAAAGTATGTCAGTCGATCTGGGCGGGTCCATCAATGCGAGCCGGTCCGTCAATGCGGGTCGGTCCATCGGTGCTATCTTCTTTTCTGGACCTTTTTGCGAAGGACGATCGTCGAGGTGACGAAGTAGCTGGTGGCGAAGATCGCCGCGGCGAAGAACGACTCGCCGAGGGAGGGGTTTCCGAGGTAGTCGAGGTAGAGGGTGTAGACGAGAAAGAAGAAGAGACCAGCCACCAGGGCCTGGCTGGCTACGCTCCTCCTCTTGAAGTTCGCAAGGATGCTCATGCTGGTTCTGAGGAGCTACAGGTACTTCACCTCTTCGTCCGGAACGACTGCCTCGACCTCCGATATCTTGCCGGCTCTGGTCATGTAGAGCCTCGTCCACCAGACGGTGGTGAGGGGCGATATCACGAGAACGCTCACGACCCCGTTCACCATGGAGAAGATGCCGCTTGCGGTCTCCGATCCCGAAAAGGGCGCTCCAATAACCTGGATCGCCACCGAGACCGCCATCACCACGAGCCAGATCAGAAAGACGTCCATCTTGTTCGAAAGGAAGAAACCTACCCCCGCCTTTATCGCTCCGATCGGCCCCAGCCCCTCGACCACCAGGGCGTAAGGGATCATCGCCAGGAGGAGGGATACGAGAAGGCCGAAGATTATGATCAGGATAATCCACATAACGAAGGGGCCGAATTCGGGATCGTTCTCCTCTAAGACGGCAGCAATATCTGAGAGGAACGGAAGCGATAGGAGGACTCCTCCGGCGAAGACGATGATCGTCGTCAGGACTTCCTCCAGAAAGAGGCTGAGAAAGTGCCGCCTCCCCGAGGCTGTCATATCCTTCAGAGTGGTCCTGCCGGCGAGGGTCGCCTCTTTTGCCATCCCGATCGCCCCGGCGGTGAAAAACGACGTCGTAAGCCCCATGATCAGGAGGCCCAGGAGGACGACCGCCGCCAGAAGTCCGATGTTGGTCGCATCCAGGAGCAGGTCGATCAGCTCCTCCGGGTCTTCAACTCCTTCTGCCGCGGAGAGGATTTCGGGCGAAGTGGTGAAGAGCGGGTACAGAATCAAAAACGCCATGATGATGGCCAGGAGGACGATCGCCGCGATCGTCAGGACGAAGGGGACGGCCAGGTTCAGGTTCCGTTTCCAGGTCTCAAATCCCCTCCTTATCAGGGTGCCGATATCTTCGTACATATAATTCCCTTTGTTAGGCGGGAATATAATACTCCTTCGAGAGGTTTGAGGATCGACCAACCGGATCTGAGATCTCCCTGCAGGTTATGCGCATATTTCCCGGAGGTCGTCGCCGACGTGGTGGACCGACCCGACCGCTTCGCCCGATCCTCGCATCTCGGGGCTGGGGAGGTGGGTGGCCTTCGAGACTCTCTCACCCATCGACCCCTTCCTCATCTCCCGCAGACTCCTCTCCTTTCGCTTCCCCTCCTCCGACCACCTCTTCCTCACCGCCGGGTATCTCGACGTGGATCGTATTGAGGAGGCTCTCGGTCGGCTCCACCGGCGCGTCAGAGGCGATGGTGCAGTCGACCTGGGCGTAGATGGTACCGTTCACCTCGCGCATGTCGGGCCAGTAGACGGCGCAGACGAGGATCTCACCGCTGGGCCATTCGCCGAGCCCCAGGATCGCGGGCAATCCGTCGATCCGTTCCTCATAGGTGTGGACGGTGGTGCAGTTGGCGTCTTCAAGGTAGCTGGTCACGGCCCTCCGGGTGAGGGTGCTCGTCGCCAGAACCGGGATGCCATAATCGGTGAGGGCGATCATCATGCTTCCATTCCCGCGGACCCAGCAGACATGAGACGGATGCTCTTCCCCGTCGACGGTGGCGTAAGGCACCTCCTCGAACTCGAGCTCGTAGCCCGTATAGTCCCCCAGGTCGAAGGAGACCGTGTAGCCGCCAAGGGTCACGTTCTCCTCGGCGGCCTGGGCTCCAGCCAATAGCAGCACCAGCGCCGGGACAATGAGCGCTCCCAGCACGGAAACCCGCTTCATATCACGCTTCATATCACGCTTCAGACCCCGCTTCCTGCCATCTTCCGAGCCCAGATTCAAACCCACCAACAATCCCGTCATCGAAACCTCACTTCCATTTGACAGGACCCGGATAGATCCGCATCTCTAATAAATGTTATATCAGAGGCTCGACAGAACTTTTCTCCAGCAGGAACCGGATAAGATCGAGCTAGAAATATGGAGTCTAGAGAGATGACCCTCAGAAAACACGTCAGCCTCAACATCAACGTCCGGGGGGTCGAGCCCTCCGCGACCCTCGCCATCAACGAGAGGTGTAAGCTCCTCGAAAGCCAGGGAGAGCGGGTCGCGAATCTGGGCCTCGGCCAGTCGCCCTTCCCTGTTCCGACCCCGGTGGTTAACGCTCTGCGGCTCTACGCCTCCGAGAAGGACTACCTCCCGGTGAGAGGTCTTCCGGCCCTGAAGGAGGCGGTGGCCGACTTCCACCGCCGGAAGGACAACGTCAGCGCCAGCGGCGAGAACGTCATCGTCGGCCCCGGTTCAAAGGAGCTGATGTTCATCCTCCAGCTCGTCTACTACGGCGAGATAATCGTGCCCACCCCCGCCTGGGTCTCCTACGTCCCCCAGGCCCAGATCCTTGGAAAGAAGGTCCGCCTCCTTCACACCACCTTCGAAGATAAGTGGCACATAACCGCCGAGAGGCTGGCCCGGTTCCTGGAGAGCGAGCAGGACATCTACCGCCCTCGAATCCTGGTTTTGAACTACCCGGGAAACCCCGACGGTCTCACCTACACCACCGACGAGCTGAGAGAGATCGCCGATGTCGCGCGAGAGTACGAGGTGATCCTCCTCTCCGACGAGATCTACGGCCAGCTCCACCACCGGGGCGAACACGTCTCTGTAGCCCGGTTCTACCCTGAGGGAACGATCATAAGCTCGGGGCTATCCAAATGGTGCGGCGCCGGGGGCTGGAGGCTCGGCACCTTCACCTTCCCGCCGGACCTGGACTGGCTCCTGGAGGCGATGGCCACCGTCGCCAGCGAGACCTACACCGCCGTCTCCGCCCCGATCCAGTTCGCAGCGGTCCAGGCCTTCCGGGGCGGGATAGCCATGGAGAGGTATCTGTGGCACGCCAGGAGGATCCTCTCAACCCTGGGCTGTGAGTTTCAGCGGACCCTCGCCGAAGCCGGCGTCAGGGTCCACCCCCCCGAGGGCGGTTTCTACCTCTTCCTCGACTTCTCGCCGATGGCGGACACCCTCTTCAAACGGGGGATAAGAGACGGCGCTACCCTCTGCGAGCGGCTCCTTGCGGAGAGGGGTGTTGCCATCCTTCCGGGCTCGGCCTTCGGCCGCCCCTCTTACGAGCTTGCGGCGCGGGTCGCCTACGTCAACTTCGACGGCTCAAAAGCCCTAGCCGCCAGCGAGACGATACCCCTGCACCAGGAGCTTCCCGAGGACTTCATCCCCCAGATCTGCCCGGAGACGATCGGCGCAGCCGCCGAGATAGCGAGCTGGCTAAAAGATAACGATTCGATCTGACGGGAAGGGATCGAAAACTCTCTCGGTGACGGGTCAAGAAGAACAGTCTTGGAAAACCGATTCCGAAGTCGAAAAATTGGTCAGAGGGGTGGAGGGCAAAGGGCCCTGTGCCCTTCACCCCCACCCAACTCCAGTCCAAAAGGACCTATTTTCCTGCTCTTCACTCGCCAGCCTGCATGATCCTGCCTATGATCCTGCCGTAGGCGGGCCTTGCTATGAAGACGCCGATGATTACCCCTGCGATGGTGATCAGGGCGAAGCTCTTGAAGGCTCCAAAGCCCATGGCGAAGAGGGGGAGCATGGCGGCGATGGTGGTGGCCGCCGCGGCCATGATGATGCCGAAGGCGCTGGAGAGCCTTGCAAGATAGATCTTGCCGCTGGGCATCTTCCCCTCGTAGAGGAGCTCGTCGGTGATGATCACCAGGTGGTCGACGCCGGTACCGATTACGGCGATGATCCCGGCGATGGCGGGCAGGTCCAGCTGCCACTTGAGCAAGGCCGCCAGGGCCAGCAACATCAGAACCTCGCTGAAGGAGGTCGCCACCATGGGGACTACGATCTTGGTCTCCCGGTACCTGTAGTATATCACAAGCCCCACCGCCAGGATAGCCATGATCCCGGCGATCAGGACCTGCTTTTTGAACTGGTCGCCGAGGGCCGCCGTCACCTGGCCGGATCCGATGATCTCGACGTTGACGGGAAGAGCCCCTTCCCTCAGGTGGATGTAGAGCTCATGGGCCCTCTGGCTGTCGCCGCCCACCTGAGCCACCATGCTTCTCAGGGGCGCGACCTCGAGGCTTGCTGCCAGATCCTGGGCCAGGGGCGCAGAGAATATCTGGTCATTGTCCAGGTACATCGAGACTTCGTGGTCCACCCTGTTTCTTACAGCCCCGGCGTCGATCGCAGCCTTCTGGAAGACGATGGCACCTTCCTCTGAGAGGGTGAAGGGCACGCCCCAGTTCCCGCTCTGATCTCCCTGGGGTAGGGAGACGTCCACGATCTGGTCCCCATAGAGGACGTGCATCGACTCGTTCCCTTCGGTCTGGATCCTGATCTCGAAGACTCCGGGCTTGCCCACGATCTCCTGGGCGTCGGTGACGCTCACACCGGCCAGATCTATGAGGATGAACTTGTTGTCAACGACCCGGACTTTGATGTCCTGAAGTCCGAGGCGGTTCAGCTTTCTGTCCAGAACCTGCTTCGTCTCGTCCACCGTCTCCTCGGTGACCCCCTCGGAGAAGCCCGCATCCCCAGGGGCGAGGGTTCCGCCCACCTCGGCGAGGATCGCCTCTAAAGATTCTCTGGTTACGTTGGATCGGATCTCGAAGGATATGGGGTCAGACTCCAGATACTTGACGTCCGAGTCGAGGGAGGTCTCGAGATATGTCATGATCACCCCGATCGGCGAGGCCTCGATGACGATCTTTGTCTCGTTACCTCTGGGAGTGACGATGGCCTGGGGATACCCCAGATCCTCGACCAGGGTACTGGGCACCCTCCCCTCTGCGGTGATCTGGTAGTTGGTGCTCTCGGGACGCCACTGTACCTCCACCGGCACGTCGAGGGCGTCGCTGAACTGCTTCTCCAGGATGTTAATTGGGTCGACCTGGGGCTGCACTATGGCGCCCTGAAGCTTCAGCTGGAGCCAGGAGCCACCCTCCAGGTCTAGGCCGTACTTGAGCCTAGAATGGATTCCGCTCTCGGTCGGGATCGGGGCCAGGATTATCAGCGCCGCAGCTACAGCCACGAAGAATATCAGAACCCTCGGATCTTTTGTGATCTCGGTCATCGTCTCTGCCTCCTTGATCCCGACTTTTTGGGACGGGCCAGGTACCATCGAAGGGCGTTTGAGTTCATCACCCAGCAGTTTATGAGGCCTGCGAGAAGGCCGAAGAGGAGGACCGTCGATATGTCGAAGAGGATGTTGATCTGGGTGAAGGAGGAGGAGACCAGATAGGAGAAGGCAGAGACCAGGAATAGCGCGAATATGGCGCAGAAGGTGGTGCTGGTCATGGCGATCCCGGTCCTGAAGGCTCCCGAGACCTTCTCCTCGGTCTTCCCCTTCCGCTTCAAAACCCTGTTGTTGAGGAGGATGTTGCTGTCCACGGAGTAGCCTATCAGCATCAGTAGGGCCGCCACGGTCCCCAGGGAGAGCTTCACCCCCGAGATGTTCATGCAGGCCGCAGTGATCATGATGTCGGAGAAGGCTGCCAGAATTACCATGAGGGCGACAAAGGGCGTCCTGAATATCAGGAAGACGACCACAGCCATGAAGAGGAAGGATAGCGGGATGTACTTTTTCGCCTGCTCCTGGAGCCTCGTGCTGTAGACCGGACCCATGTACTTGATCTCAGGGTCCTGGTATTCGGAGTCGATCATCGCCGAAAGCTCCTTGTATTCGGCATCGTCCATGGGCCCCAGCTGGATCATGTACCGGTGGCCCACGTCTCTTATGTCCAGCACCGGGTAGGCTGCAAGCTTTGATGCTATCTCGCTCTCCGATTCGCCGACGGGAACTGTAACGATGGTGCCTCCCGTGAACTCGACCCCCAGGTTCACGGGCGATCCCGTCTTTAAGTAGGTGAAGCCCAGAATGGAGAGCGCTACCGCCAGAACTGCGAGGGAGAGCGCTACCATCTTCTTGGGCTCGTATTTAGAGATGAAGGTCTCTGGATCCATACAAGTATCCTCTTATCGCACTGACCGAATTCAACGTATTTACGGGTTGTCGTTTGTCGCCTTTTCTTCATAATCTGCGGGCGGTCGTTTCGTCCCTTATCTTCATAATTAGAATCAATTAGAGACTTTCTGGGGCGGCTATTTCTTCTCCCACTTCTTGAGGTTTGCGACCTCAGAGAGGGTCTTGCCCCGCTTGATCTCCTCGCGCAGCCTGCTCTCGGTCTTCTCGACCTCTTTCGCCCTCCGGGCTATCTCGTAGCCCCTCTCCCTAGGGATGACGACGACTCCGCTCTCGTCGCCGACGATGATGTCGCCGGGCCTGACCGGTTGGCCGCCGCAGGTGATCTCGGCGTTGATCTCTCCCATCCCTTTAGGCTCGCCGGCGCATGGAGTTATGGAGCTTGCAAAGATCGGGTAATCCATCTCTTTGATCTCGTCGAGGTCCCTGACGGCACCGTCGATGACGACCCCAGCGACCCCCTTCATCTTGCAGCTCTGGGTGGCAAGGCCGCCCCAGCAGGAGATGTACCTGCTGCCGTTGTAGATCACGATGACGTTCTCGGGGCCAGCGAGATCGATCGCTTCCACCGATTTCGCCCAGTCGCCCTCGAAGGTCTGGACGGTTATCGCCGTCCCCACGATCTTCTTATTCGGGTTTATGGGGTGGATATCCCTCATCGCCCCTTTCCGGTGCATGGCGTCGGAGATGTTGGGCGTCGACACCCCCATGAAGATCTCGATCATCTCCTCGTCCATGCTCTTTTTTGCCGTTCTATCATACTTGTCGAGGGCGCTGTCCATGGCTTCTCTGATCTTCTGGCCGGAGCCGGTGACGTCGGGGCTTCGAGTTACGCTTCCGCCAACGATGACGATGGCCGCTCCCGAGGCGACCGCCTCGGCCGCCGAGCTCGCGTCGATCCCGCCGGCGACGGCCACCGGGATCTTTACATGGCCGAGGATCTGGTCGAGAAAGTCGATCGCCCTCCTTCCCATCATCTGCTGGTCGATCCCCACGTGAACGCAGATGTAATCTACGCCGAGGGCCTCAAGCTCTTTCGATCTCGCCACCGGGTCGGGGGCGCCGAGGAGGTCCACCATGATATCGACCCCATATTTTCTCGCCGCCCTGAGGGCGTCGGCAATGGTGGAGTCGTCGGAGGCGGCGAGGATGGCGACGATATTCGCCCCAGCCTTCGCCGCCATCTCCACCTCCATGGCGCCGGTGTCCACGGTCTTCATGTCAGCCACGATCTTCTTCGTCGGCAGGGCCTTCTTCAGCTCGCGCACGGCGTCCATCCCCTCGCTCTTGATGAGGGGCGTTCCGGCCTCGATCCAGTCAGCACCGCCGTCGGCCGCCTCAAGAGCTATCTGGACGGCTCTGTCCAGCTCCAGCAGATCCAGGGCAACCTGTAGAATGGGTTTAATAAGATCACCACCATAAAGCCGAGTTGTTAGAGAACAAACCATGGTATATAAAATGAAGCTGAAGGATATGACTGATATAAGGGTGGAAGGGAGGCCGTCCGGCACTGGGGGGCTCGCCTTCACCAAGCTCCATGGGAACGGAAACGACTTCATCCTGATAGACGAGTACCACCGGGTGAAGGTGGCCGATCCCCTGAAGAGCTCTTTTGCCGTCCAGTGTTGCCATCGTAACTTCGGGATCGGGGGCGACGGTGTCCTGTTCCTATCGCCGTCGGATCATGCCGATCTGAGGATGCGCCTATTTCAGCCCGACGGCTCCGAGGCCGAGATGTGCGGAAACGGCGTCCGGTGCCTGGCAAAGTACGCCTGGGACGCCGGGATGGTGGGGCAGTGCTTCGAGGTGGAGACTCTGGCAGGGATAATATCCCTGAAGGTGAGGGAGATCGGGGGCGACTTCTGGGCGAGGGTGGATATGGGAGTCCCCTGCTTCGACCGGAGGGGGATTCCGGCCCTGGGCGAGGGTGAGTTTCTGATGGAGCCTCTGGAGGGTTTTGAGGTCTCCGCGGTGAACACCGGAGTTCCTCACGTCGTGATCTTCGTCGACGACCTCCTGGACCTGCCCATCGATGAGGCGGCTCCTCACATCAGGCATAGCTCCCTCTTTCCCGAGGGGACTAACGTCAACTTCGTTCTGATCGGCGACGCCTTCCAGGTCAGGACCTTCGAGAGGGGGGTCGAGGGAGAGACCCTATCCTGCGGAACGGGATCGGTGGCCAGCGCCGCCGTGGCCCGGAGGATGGGGATGGCGAGCGACGAGGTGTTCGTGGAGACGAGGGGCGGACCGCTCTTGATAAGCTTCGATGGGGAGAGGGCCTATATGGAAGGGCCGGCATCCACCGTCTTCACCGGCGAGCTATGCGACGAGTTCCACTGGGATATCTCGCAAGTAATATAGGGGAATAGATAAGGGAACAGGGTTGAGGTGTCTATCATGATGAAGCTGCTCATGGTCCTGGGGATGATTCTGCTATTGGCAATCTCGAGCCTCGCCTTCGAGGGGCCAGAGCCGATGAGGCTGGGAAGCAAGAGCGATCCGGAGGCCTCCCTCTTCTCCTACGACCAGAAGTTCAGCGATACCACCACCCTCAAGAACTACGACCTTGGAATGTCCGCCTACAAGGATTTCGACGGGTGCGAAAAGCTCTCCTCGGATATCACCATCGAGAGCAACCCCAACTGGGTCGATATAGCCCTCCAGGCGAACTTCAGCCACGGCACCGGCAGGATGGGGTACCTGGTCCTGGACCAGGATACGATGGACATAAGGGACGTGATGGTGGACGTCAGCCACGAGTTCATCGGCAACTTCAGCATAGACGAGAAGATCCTTGTGGTGAAGAACGATATGAACAACACCTGGCCTATATGATGGCAGGAGCGGGATCGGGATCCTGCTCAAGATCGGAGCTGCCGGCCCACCAGGCCGTCCATCAGCTCCAGAAACTCTCCTTTCGCCTCCGGGGGGATCGTCGCCCCGGCGGCGACGTTGTGGCCACCGCCGACCCCGCCCACCTTCTCTGCGGCCTGGGATATCGCCTCCGCCAGGTTCAGCCCCGACCTCACCAGGTCCTGAGTCCCCCGGGCTGAGACCTTCAGTTTGCCGTCATCAGACCGGGCGAAGGCCAGGATCGGCTTTCTCCGGTCGGCGGTCTGAAAGCTCATCCCCGCCACGATCCCCACGATGGTGTCAAGGATCCGGTCGCCGGCATCGAAGTATTGGAGGTGCGCGAGCGGCACGATTCCCTCGTCCTTCACAAGCTTCAGGCCGTTGACCAGGTTCTGCCGGTGCTCGTTCAAGAGAAGCCTCGCCTCCTCCAGGCCGGATCCCCGGTCGCCGAGGCAGACCGAAAGGCCGACGCCGGAGTGGCCGTACCGGGCGGTGGCGTTCAGAAGGGTCGAGTACTCGCTCGCGTCCCGAAGCTCCGTTCCCTCCTGTTCTGCGAGGAGGGTGTAGACCTCGCCGACGAGCCGTTCGAGCTGGTGGTTTGATAGCCCGGCCCGCAGGCCCCTTCTTACCAGGGCCGAGGCGATCCTTCCCTTCTCATCGGGGTTCATGTCGATCCAGCGCCGCCACCTCTCGCCCTTCAGCCTGATACCCTGTTCTTTGAGAAAGAAGATGCAGGCGTCTTCGTCGCCCGAGAGGCCCGGGATGTAGGGGTCTGAGGAGAACTCCAGCATCTTGAAGACCGGCCTCGTCTGTTTTCCGAAGAGCTTGAGGTCGCGGCCGAAGGAGAGGACTCTCGCCTCGGCGCCGATCTCGAGTATCTGCCGGTTGAGGCCGACGAGCCTGCCGTTCGCCATGTCCTGGAGGTCGCCGACGGCTCCGACGATGGCGAGGCCCGAGAGGTCGTCGTTTCCGCCCACGCGGCCGCAGGCCTTCGCCAGGGCTCGCGCGAGGATGAAGGTGGACCCGCTCCCGGAGAGGTGCGTTGCGCCGTCGAGGCCGACGAGGTGGGGGTTTATGTGAAGCTCCACCCCAGTGCCCTGGGGCCGGTGGTGGTCGGCCACCACCGCCGAGAGTTTCATCTCCAGGATCTCGGACTGCATCCCGCTCCCAAGGTCGGTGAATATGACGAGGTCCTCCCCGAGGTCGGCGATCGTCTCCAGGGCTGGGAGGTCCAGCTGTCTGAAGAATAGGTTCGTCCTTTCGACGTTCGCCCGATCCAGGGCCATGGACATTATCCCGGCTGAGGTGAGGCCGTCGGCGTCGATGTGAGATGCCACCACCACCTCCTTTTTCCGGCGAATCTCCTCTGCTGCCCTCTCCGAGATTCTGGAGAGGATGGCCAGCTCCTCTCCGAACTCCGGGTTCTCCGCGTCCGTCATCGTTCCTTCAATCGGATCTGATCTCTTTAGACTCTTTCGCCGTTTGATATACAGAAGTCCTGTATTCGTGGCCGGAGGATCTGTACCTGAGGATTTCTTATAGGGTATTCTGACGAAATCCTTCGTTTATCAGATCTATTTTTTGGCCGCCGAATTGAGGAGGTATGAACTCATCAAGATAAAATTAGTAATTTAAACTCTCGTGCTGTTATACATTAAAATCGCTTATTAGATATCGAATATATCTAAACTTATTTTTATCAACCTTATTTTTTGGATTAAATTCATCTATCCTCCGATTCGAGAGACTACGGAACATAGGTAAATTATATAAACTTTGAACTTGATAATAACATGTTGCACTTATATGGAGGAATGAAAGATGCCGGACAGCGTCTATAAAATCGTGGAGCTGGTGGGGTCCTCTCCGACCAGCTGGGAGGATGCGACGAAGGCGGCCGTCGAGAAGGCCGCAAAGAGCCTGAGGGACCTGAGGGTCGCCGAGGTGAGGGAGCTGGACGTGAAGCTCGAAGGAGGAAAGATCGTCGCCTACAGGGCCAAGGTGAGGATCTCCTTCAAGATCGAGGGGGAGGTTGACTAAAGCCCCCTCACCCTCTCGATGAAATAAAATATCATACAGATTCATCCTCTTAGACGGTTCGTCCTCTAAGAGGCAGATCAATTTTTTCTAACCGAGGTTCAAGCGAGGCGTTCGGTTTCGATCTATTGGTGATAGCATGAGCGACGTCGTCGACGCGACAGACAGAAGCTGGGAGGAGGAGGTCGAGAGGTCGGATAAGCCCACCCTTGCCATGTTCCACTCCCCCACCTGCCCCCACTGCAAAATGATGATGCCAAGCTTCGAGGAGTACGCGAATAAGTTCAAGGGCAAAGTGAAGTTTGTGAGGATCAACGTCGTGGAGAACTCCTTCACCCCCGAGAGGTACAGGGTCATGGCCACACCGACCTTCAAGTTCTTCTGCGGCGGAAGGCCGGTTCTGGAGATGGTGGGGGCCGCCTATCCATCCCTGTTGAAGAAGATGGTGGAGGACGGCCTATCCTCTGGGGATGCGTGCGCGAAGGGATCGACCCCCATCGACTACAACGTCGGCTACGTCTGAGGCGGGACCATCTCTCTCGCCCCCTCTTCCAACCATCCTCCCGCCATCTTCCGGACCACCTCCCTCCCTCCCTCTCTCCTCCCGCCGATTTTCGTCGAGCGGCTAGGGTCTACAATAATTCCCAACAATTAATCATTATAGATATTATAAGCTAAGAACAATTTATATTAGAAAGTTATAAATAACCTTGCGCCTTAGGTGATGCTTTGGGCGGGTCTATCGGATGCGAGAGCCCGCACCCCACGACCCGAAATGGCGGATTTCGGGGGTGCATGAAGGTGCAGCAGGGCAGTTTTGAAGTTAAGGATTTGAGAAGCCTGGAGAATCTGGTGAGCAAGGGGGCGGGGATCAGGATCACCTGCGACTCCCTGAGCCCGCCGGTCCTCTCTCTCCTCGTTGAGGTCTTTGCCGAAGAGGCGAAGCCGACTTTTCGGGATCTGATGGAGATAGTCGCCGAGTTTTTGTGCAGCAGCAGCTACAGCCGCCGGGATATTCGAACCCTCATGAGGAGGCTCGGTGTGGACGACTCGGAGATGCAGAAGAACCTCATCTACATGGCGCGGTCCTGGCACAACCGGGACCCCTTCACCGGCGTTTCAGCTCGCAGGTAGGAGTTACTGGTGTGACTGCATTCTCCAGAGACAATGCAGTATCTGCATTACCCCATTTGCCGGTATACGGATCGTACGTACATTTTGGTGATTTAGCATACAAATTCCCGGTGAAACCGTATGCCCAAGGTCTACAATCATGGCATAAGTAGCGATATTCACAATCTTTGCATACTCCCACTTGATCTTTATTCAAACCCCAGAATTTGACCATTTCTTCATTAATTACATTGAATAGACCTCTCTCCTTTATATTTCCAGCAATTTGCTCTCTAGCAAATACACACGGCAGGATATTCCCTTCACTCGTTATTGCTATCTTGCCAAACCAGCAGTTATTCGATGAAATACTTTTTTCATAAAGTTCTCGGTTCACAAAAAAATCGGGCTTACTTTGGATTGAACTCAACCCGTACTCTTTTGGCCAGTTTTCCCTATCGATTCCCCGTCCGGTTGGCCTAATAGGATCCGGTGTATTGCAAAGAATGCCCATCTCATTGAGGAAGTAGCAAGTTCCATCTAGTTCGTCCTCATTCTGTTTCATGGCGATTACTGAACATCGTATGGGCACGTTGTAGGCCAATAGAAGCTTAAGGCTACCCAAAGTCTTTTTAAAGCTGCCTCTAATTCCCGTGATGGAATCGTGTGTTTCTGATCTATAAGAATACAGAGATATAGCAACCTGAATGCCATTTTCTGAGAAGTATTGGATGAGGGGCTCAGTAAGCAGTGTGCCGTTAGTAAAAACTTCGATAGTCTTAAATCCCCGTTTCTTTGCATGGTCAATAAGATCTCTTAGATCGCTTCTAATTGTGCATTCACCGCCTGTGAATTGAACTTTTATGCAGCCCAGCTCTGCTGCTTCGTTGAGCCAATTCTTGATATCATCAGCTGATGGGTCCACAACCTGTTTTGATTCTACATCAGCATAGCAATGTGAACAGTGGAGATTGCATTTGGACGTTACCTCAATCCATAAAAAGTCCAAATGCTGTGGATTGTTTATCATTATTCTATCTGGTTTAGGTTCAGAGGAGATTCGAACTAAATTCTGATCAGAAAGTTCCTTAATAAAATTCTTCGTATATGCTATTTCTACCCCCAATAATTCTGAGACCTCTGAAACTCTATGACCAGCTTCTCCAAGTTCAATAATTCGCTTAGCAAATTTGTTCGCTCTATATATTTCACCTATCTTAAAATTTACAATTATAGAGTTCTTAATCCCATTTATAAGCACACTATCTTCATTTAGAAAGAAAAAATGATCGAAAAAGATTATCCCTCCTTATCGAGTATTCTTCAGTTCGATTACCTTCCTCATTTCAACTATATCAGCCTTGAGTCCTGCGATTGCGTCTTTGAGCTCTATCATGTCCTTGTCGAATCTATATTGTTCGAATGGTATGACGTTAATAGGCGGTCGAGAAAAATCTATCCCATGGGATGGAGTACATATCTGTGGCAATCTAGGGGTGCAGAAGTTGGGTTCGCAAATCTTTACTATCTCTTCAAACCATTTTTTGTCTACTAGAACTTTCTCTAACATCGGCATTTCGCTTTCTTCAGACATATGTGCCCTCCAAATTTTCTAATATATAACTCACTTCTAAGTATATAATCTTTATTCATGAAGTTTCCAGAACTATGAACTAATTAAATTTATATAATTTATACTAGAACAATTATCACAAAAGTCGAATGCCCATTTCCGTGTCTCATTCTAAGATGAGTCGGTTTTTTACCAACCGGACATCTATGCCGCCTGAACCAAACGAATAGGTTTAGCCTACGACGGCGTAACCGCCGCAACTTGTCTGCTGGACGGATTCGCTAGATCGTAGTTGGTCCCGCTAAAGGTCTCGCTCCAATTCATCCCGGGTGCCGGAAATCCTGGATAGGACAGCATTGCGATGCTCTATTTATTCTCAGGAGCTATGCGGTCTGATACATTCAGCATGAATTTTGTCCGAACGATATCCCGTTAGACGGCATGGAAAGCGCCATATGACGATTTTTTCCATCCGATTATGGATTTGGCTTTTCTGGACTATCAGATCCCGCTCAAGCCCAGTGGCCGTAGATCTTATTCTCCATCTTCCAAGAGCATAGATCGCCTAGTTGAATTCACATTCCAGCATAATATAATGGTCCCAGCCGCCACCGATCCGAAATAAGGCGGCTTGAAGAAAATAGAATTTCAGGCCCCGGAGGCGGACCTGACCATTGCCAGACCCGCCTCCAGCGCCTCGGGGAGCCTCTCCGCCGAGGGGCCGCCGCCCTGGGCGATCTCGGGCTTTCCGCCGCCTCCGCCGCCGACGACCTTCGTCGCTGCCTTGACGATCTCGCCAGCCGCAAGACCCTTCGCCAGGCCCGTCTTCCCGACGGCTGCGACGATCTTCGCCCCATCCTTCTCGCTTCCCAGGATCGCAACGTAGTCCTTCCCCGAGATCATCGACGCCGCCTTGATCAGCTCCTCGACGTCGGCGTTCTCCAGGGTCGCGACGACTACCTTGAGGCCGCCCACATCGACGGCCTTGCCGGTCAGCCCCTCCATCTGGGCCCGCGCCAGGTCCTCCTTCAGCCGGGCCGCCTCCTTTTTGAGGTCCTTCCACTCCTCGAAGAACCGCGTGGCGGTCTTGGGGAGCTGCTCTGCTGGGACGCTCAGGGCGTCAGCGGAGCCGAAGAGGAGGTCGTCTCTCTCCTGCCCCCTCAGGACGGCGGCCTCGCCAGCCGAAAACTCGATCCTCTCCACCCCGTCCTGGACCCTCTCGGTCCTCAGAACCTTGATCGGTCCGACCATCCCGGTGTTGGTGCAGTGGGTCCCGGCGCAGGCCTCGACGTCGGTCCCGACCTGGACGACCCTGATCGACTTCCCCGGCGGGACGCCCCCCTGGTAGAGCTCAAAGCCGAACCTCTTCTCCGCCTCGGACCGGTCCAGCCAGCCGGTGGTTATGGGAATATTCTCCATCACCGTCCTGTTGGCGAGAAGTTCGATCTCCTTCAGCTCGTCCCGGCTGATCCGCTTGTAGTGGGAGATGTCGAGCCTCGCCCTATCCTCCGACTTCTGGGCTCCGGCCTGCCAGATGTGGCTTCCCAGAACCTTCTTCGCCGAGTCGTGGATGATGTGAGCTGCGGTGTGGTGTCTTGCGTGGGCCAGCCTCCGTCTCATCTCGACCTCGCCCTCGACCGGGTCGCCGGGCTTGATCTCGACGGCGACGGCCGCCACCGTGGCCTCCGCATCATTGATCCTGTGTAGGACTACTTTTCCCGCCGACTGGACGTCGACGACCCTGAAGGCTTTCTCACCCTTCCGGATCAGGCCGTGGTCTGCGGGCTGGCCGCCGCCCTCTGGGTAGAAGAGGGTCTGGTCCAAGATGACGTTCCCGTCGACGACGTCCAGGACCTTCGCCCGGAACCTCCTCTCGAAGGGGCGCTCGTAGAACATCCGGCGGGTCTCGGGAAGGTCGATCGTCACCTCTTCCTTCTCCTCCTTCTCCGACTTGATGTGGGTGCTCGCCACCCGCGAGTAGAAGTTGTCGGGAAGGTCGACCTCGACGCCGGACTCCTGTGCCGCCTCCTGGGCGATCTCCGGCGGGATGCCGTGAGAGTCGTAGAGGGAGATCATCTCCGAGAGGGGTATCCTCTCTTTCTTCTTTCCGTACCCCTCGGCGATCCTCTTCACAAGCCTTCGGCCCTTGTCCAGGGTCTCGGCGTACCTCTCCTCCTCCTGGTCGAGGATCTCGACGATCGTCCCGAGCCTCTCTTCTAGGTCCGAATAGTCGAGCTTTGCTAGCTGCGCCGAGACGAGGTCTGAAAGAGGGACCTCGATCCCCAGGTCTTTCATCTGCCGCAGGGTCCTCCGGATGACGAGCCTTGCGAGGTAGCCGGCCTTGACGTTGGAGGGTATGATCCCGTCGCCGAGCATGTAGGCGAGACACCTCGTGTGGTCAGCGACGGCGTAGATCCGCTCAAGAGGCGTGATGATCTCGTCGAGCTTCTCCGCCGAGATCCCGATGTCTTTTGCGATTCTGCCCCGGAGATCTCTGAGGCTTGCATCCTCCAGGTCCACCATCCCGGCGAGGCGGGCGTTCGCTGCAAGGATCCGGGCCCGCTCGTCGTCGGAGACCGAGGACTCGAGGCCCGCCAGCTCCGATATGTGGTCGACGACCTCGGGGAAGATGGCGTCGTAGATGGTGGGCGAGCCCTTGCTCGCCCAGACGAACCTCTCAAGGCCGTAGCCGGTATCGACGATGTAGATATCCATCTTCGAGTACCGCTCGCCCTTGATCTCGTACTCGCCTTTGGCCGAGACCTTCATGTCCATGAATACGAGGGTTGCAAGCTCCAGGCCGCCCATCATCACCTCGACGCTGGGGCCGGCGTTTCCTCCGCCAGCCCAGGGCGACTCCTTGTAGGTGACTGCCAGGGGGTCTGCCCCCAGGCCGAGAAGAAGCTCGTCGCAGAGGGCGACGGTGGTGTCCTTCCAGTAGATCTCCCGCTCGGGGGTGTTGAAGACGTGATGGGCCATCATCTCGAAGGTGGTGAGGTGTCTTCCGCTCCTTCCCACGGAGTCGAGGTCGTCGAGCCTGATGCAGGGCTGGGATACGGTGAGGGGGTTGGCGGGCGGCGGGACGAGCCCCGAGGTGATGAAAGGCTGGAAGTCGGCGATGGAGGCTATGGTGAGGTAGATGTCGTCTCTCCACCGGGCGATCACCGGGTACCTCTTGATCCGGGTGTGGCCCTTCTCCTCGAAGAAGGAGAGGTAGTGCTCCCGCATCGCGTCCAGCTCTATCTCTCGCTTGAATACAGGCGATCCTATGAAGGTATAGGGGTCGCATGGAGGGTCACCGCAGGTGGTCCTGGAGGGGTCTCTCGTCCAGAATCGGCCGCCGCACCTCTCGCAGGTCTTGCGGAAAAAGCCCTCCTCCTTGAAGAAGTCCAGATTGTAAGCGTCCTCGGGGAACATTTCGATCAAGTCCGATGTAAAGGGAATGAGGGGACGAACGGCCCGATTCCCTAAAAGGCTTTCTCAGGGGAATTTGAGAAATAGGAGGATCAGAAGAGGTTGTAGTGAGCATAAGGCGCGGCGGAGGGTATATGGGGTGGCTGGGGTGGCCGAGAGGAGGAGGCATATCGTTGGCGGAGTTTGAGCTGTTGGGAAGACACCCAAAACCGATATTAAACGAGATCAAATGGCGCGGCCTCGATATGGAGGAGTGCGAGATCGACGTCCTCCACCGGGGCGCGCCCGGCGACAAAATCACAGTCAAGGGGAGCGATATCTCCCTCGGCAGGTCTTTTTTCACCTTCGGCGAGACGATGATCCCCTACCACCGGATCCTCCGGATCAGGTACGATGGGAGGACGGTCTTTTCGAGGGTGGGGAGATGACTCATAACAGTCCCAAACCCGGCAGACTGCCGCGGGTCGATCTCAGCTTCATCGAGCTTCACAGCCTTGTCATCGCGCCGATCAAGACGAGGCTTCTCTTCGCCGCCATCGAGCTCTCGGTCTTCGACCTCCTCGATGAGCCGAGATCTGCAAGAGCAGTTTCAGAGATCCTCGAAACCCACCCCGAGAACACCAGGGTCCTCCTCGACGGCCTTGCAGCCTTCGACCTCATCGAGAAGAAGGAAGGGCTTTACGAAAACTCCGCAATCGCTTCGGCCTTTCTGGTCGGCGATAGCCCCACCTTCCTGGGGGATTACCTAACCGAGCAGAAGCGGTATATCGAAACGGTTTTGGACGATCTGATGACCCTCATCGTCGACGGCCCTCCTGAAGAGAGGGGATTAGACCGCTCCGATCACGAGCTGAAATCGAGATCAAAATCAAAATCGAGATCAACACAAAGATCCCTGGACGAATCCCAGGACGACCTGGCCCGGTGGGCCGAGGCCGTCGCCGAGTACGAGCGAGCCGGGATCGCCACGACGGTGGCAGAACGGATCAGCGAGCTTCCGGAGTTTTCCACCTTCCGGAAGATGCTGGACTTGGGCGGCGGCCCCGGGCTCATCGGGATGGCTGTGGTCGCGTCCCACCCGACGATGAAGGGGGTCATATTCGACCTCCCACCGGTTGCGAAGGCCGCAGAGAAGTTCGTCCGCGATTTCGGGATGGAGGACCGGATGGAGGTGATCTATGGCGACTTCTCCAACGATCCCATCGGCGAGAATTACGACCTCATCCTCGCCTCCGCCTCTCTTTACTCCTCCAGGCCAAATCTCGATTCGCTGATCGAGAAGGCCTCTGCCGCCCTCAACCCTGGTGGGGTATTCGCGAGCCTCCACGAGGGTCTCAGCCGCGAGATGACGAAGCCCGAGCTGATGAAGCTCTGGATGCTGCCCGCGGAATTTAGAGGAGATGATTTCGCCTTCGAGCGGGGGGAGATAAGAGCCTCCATGCGGAGGGCGGGTTTGTCGGTAACCACCACGACCCTGGATACGTCAGTGGGGCCGATGGACCTGGATCTTGGAAGGAAGCTTCAGAGAAATATTTATCCCAGATCAGACGGAACCCGAAGCCTATGAATAAGGAGATCCAGCCGCCGACCTATTTTGCTGCCCTGCTCCTCATCTCTCTGGCGACCCATCACCTGTTTCCAGAGCCGAAGGTGATAGAGCCGCCCTATGCATACCTGGGACTTCTGGCAATCGTCTTTGGCGTCGTCTTGAACCTCTGGACGGATTCTCTATTCAAGAATAGCAAGACCACGGTCAAGCCCCAGAAGATGCCCACCTCGCTTCTGATCTCAGGCCCCTTCCGGATCAGCCGCCACCCCATGTACCTGGGGATGGCCTCGATCCTCCTCGGCGAGGCGGTCGTTCTGGGGTCAGTTGCGACCTTCGCCTTTCCGTTGATCTTCGCAGTCATGATGGAGGCGCTTTTCATCTCGAAGGAGGAGGAGAACCTGGAGAGGGCCTTCGGAGAGGAGTACCTCGATTACAAAAGGAGTGTCCGGCGCTGGATATGATCGGAGGTATATAAAATAAGAGTGGGTGGACGGAAATGCTCCGTCCACCGAAAGGACCCGGAAGCTGGATATTCTCCGCCCCCCGTCGGTCCGACATCCTACGTTTCGGTCGAGCCGTCTTCAGGCGCTGGGTACTGGGAGACGATGTTGCCTTCCTCGTCTATCAGGGTGGCGACGTCGCCGTCGTTGTTCCAGACGGGATTGCCCTGGTTCATGTAAAGGTCAGTCTCCGAGTCGTCGCCGACTCCGGTATGGACCACCACCGACCATCCCCCCTCAAGGACGAACCCTTCGGGGAAGTCGAAGACATGGTTCTGCTCATCGCTCAGAGTCCAGCCCGTGAAGTCCTGGTCGGTCTCGCCGAGGTTTGTTATCTCAATCCATTCGTCAACCCAGCTGGCGTTCGTGATCGCCACGCCGTAAGCGGCCTCGTCGACCTCGCCGATGCTGACGTTCGCATCGTCGGCCAAGGTGATTCCCACTGCCGAAAGTACCAACGCCGATATCAGTATCAGTCTTCCCATCATTGATACGGATTTCATACCATCACACCTCCATGTTTTTAACTTATACTTATAAGATATAAAGTTATCTGAAAAATTACAGATTAGTATTTTCCACCTATATGAGACTCAGCTATCCAATTTTTGATAATTTTCCAGGCAATACTTCACCTGTTTTAAACTATATAAAATTTTATAAATATGCAATTGTAAAAGCTGGTCGCGCAGTATATGCCCAGGAGCTGATTTCTGAATGGATGAAGAGGATAGAAAAAGAATAGCGTCGAGGACAGAAGGATGTCGGCGGTAATCGCTCAGGAGAGATGGTGAAAGATGTGCGGGGCCGAGAGGTATCCTATAAAAATGGCGGCGCGGGCAATAGCCCGCCCTGGGTTCAGGAGCTTTCCGGATACTGGGCTACAATCTCGCCTCCGGCATCTTTGAGGGTAGCCACCTCACCGTCATCCCAAACGAAGTCGTCGCGACCCCAGTAGAGGTCGGTCACCGTGTCGTTGCCCTGGCCGGTGTGTACCTTGACCACCGCTCCGGGGGCTAGGACGAAGCCATCGGTGAAGGAGAAAGTGTTGTTATTCTCGTCCTCCAGGGTCCAGTAGGTGAAATCCCTGCTCGCATTCCCGGGGTTTGCGACCTCCACCCACTCGTCTTCGTCCGCATAGCTGAGGCCGGTGATGTTCATGGTCACATCTTCTTCTGCCATGATATCGTCGGGGGTCACATCCTCTTGGGCAGCTGCCAGCCCAAAAACGAGGGCCGAAGCCAGGAGTGCGATCAGCACAAATATCGAGTATTTCATGACTAACCTCCCACTTTTAGCCTTCTTTTACCACTTCCGTCTCCGCGAATCGATTTAAGCTTTTCTTCCCCGACGAAAGCCGAGTTTTTCCTCCAGGGATTTAAACATCTTCTGATGATCGCCCCCATTTCAGTCGAGAAAAAAGGGCAAAGATTATATACTGCGAGTATAATGCCCAACAGCCTGAATGAATTAGAACAAAAATGGTGAAGAACTTGACAAGCAAATGGATTCTAGAGAAGATAATCATCATGGCTGCGGTCATCTGCGTGGCATTCTGCCTCGCCGGAGCTGTGGCCTCGGAGGAGGAGACGACAGAGACGATCACCGCTGACGACGCCTGGAATATCCTGGCCGAGGGGAACGCTCGCTTCGTCTCTGGAGATCTTTCAGCCAAGAACTTTTCGGAGAGGCGTGCTGAACTTCTGCCAGGGCAGAACCCCTTCGTGACCGTGGTAACCTGCTCCGACTCCCGGGTCCCCCCTGAGCTGATCTTCGATCAGGGCCTCGGCGACATATTCGTGATCAGGGTTGCAGGAAACGTCATGGACCCCGTCGTCCTCGGGTCCGTCGAGTACGGAGTCGAGCACCTTCACACCCCCCTTCTGGTAATCTTGGGCCACCAGAGCTGCGGAGCCGTCACCGCCGCCACCCAGGGCGGAGCTGAAGGCAACATCGAGAGCATCATGACCGAGATCGAGCCCGCCGTCGAGATTGCCGAGGAGACGAACCTGACCGGCACCGAGATGGTGGAGCTCGCCATCGACGAGAACATAGATCTCGTCATCAAGAACGTCCTCGAAAGAAGCCCCATCACCAGGGAGCTGGTGGAGGACGGGAACCTGACGATCTTCGGAGCCAAGTACTCCCTTGAGACCGGCGAGGTCGCCGTCCTGACCCGGGTCGACGCCTCCAACGTCGCCGAGATGACGGTCGAAGAAGCAGTTGAGGAAGAGGCGGTCTCAGCCGACGAGTCTGAATAGACCCGGAGACGAGAGGACTCAAGTTTCCAGATGGAGACCGGTCCTCGATCCCCGAACTGAAGGTTGGCTGGGGGCTCTTCGGCCCCCACCACCAGGGGAGAACATTTTTGTAGCCTTGCGGTCTCAGTCCGCAAAATCTGTTTTTCTGTTATCAGCTCGAATCGCCCAATAGATCGCTGATTTAGGTCATGCAAGTCGGCATATGATATTTAATTTTTAGTATGGGTATTATTCGAATAGAAGCCGTTGGCTCCAGGGAAAAATAAATGAAGAGGCGAGTAGAACTATAAGAAATCAAATAGGTGATTGTCGTGATAAAAGTTGGAAGATCGATAGAAAGGCTGATGCAGATCTCGGCCTTGGCGTTGATCCTCGTCGTCGCGGCACTGGCTGTCGGCCCCGCGGCAGGCGATGGGCCGATTCCACCGGAGGTGTCCGATCACGCTGATGATTGGCCACTGCCCAACAAGGACTACGAGAACACCAGGGCCGTCGTCGATTCCGCCATAAGTTCAGAGAACGTCCTGGATCTGGGGGTTGCCTGGTCCTTCCCGATCCCTGGGATAGGTGCCTACGGAGCCGCTTCGAGCAATCCCGTCATCCTCGGGGGCACCGTCTACTTGCAGGACCTGAAATGCAACGTCTTCGCCCTGGATTTTGAGACGGGCGAGCTGCTCTGGTCAAAGTTCTACAACGTCACCGAGGTCGTAGGCCCCAACGGTCCCGCCGTCGGCTGGGGGAAGGTCTTCGTCGCAAAAGACCTCTACAACGTGACCGCCCTCGACGCCGAGACGGGCGAAGAGATCTGGTCTGTGAGGCTCTCGAACGTCAGCACCACTGGGATAGACATCCAGCCCGTCGTCTACGATGGCCTCGTTTACGTCTCCACCGTCCCCGGGACCGGTGACGCCTTCTACTCTCCGGGGGGGATCGGGGTCATCAGCGCCCTGGATGCTGAGACCGGCGAGGTTGTCTGGAGCTTCTCTACAGTAGATTCGCGAGATCTCTGGGGTCACCCGGAGACCAACAGCGGCGGAGGATCTTGGTATCCGCCAGCCATCGACGTAGAGGCTGGGGTCACCTTCTGGGGTGTGGGCAATCCGGCACCCTTCCCAGGTACTGAGGAGTGGCCCAGCGGCACCAGCAGGCCGGGTCCCAACCTCTACACCGACAGCATCCTGGCTCTCGATCACCAGACGGGGGAGATGATATGGTTCAATCAGGTCCTCCCTCACGACCTCTTCGATCACGACTTCCAGATATCTCCGATCCTGGCGGACTTGACTGTTAAAGGGACCGAACAGAAGGTGGTCTTCGGTGCCGGGAAGATGGGGAAGGTCTACGCCTTCAACCGTAGCTCCGGCGAGGTCCTCTGGTCGACGATAGTTGGCGATTACAACGAAGAGGCCCAGCTGGACGCTCTGCCCAACGGGACCACCAGGATCTATCCAGGCGTCCTGGGAGGGGTTGAGACCCCCATGGCCTACAGCGAAGGCGTCCTGTACGTGCCCGTGGTGAACATGTTCACCGACTGGACCCCCACGGCATTGGACTCTTCAACCATCGATTTCAACAACGGCACAGGAGAGCTTGTGGCCATCGATGCTGCCACCGGCAAGATCCTCTGGATCAGGCACTTCGACACCATGGCCCTGGGAGGAGCTACGGTGATAAACGACCTGGTCTTCACTGCAGAGTACGACGGCACCATCCACGCCTTCAGGGCCGACTCGGGCGAGGAGGTCTTCGAGGAGAAGGCGCCCGCCGGGATCAACGGCTGGCCGGCCGTCGCCGATGACACCATCGTCTGGCCTGCCGGCGTTGGTGAAAACCCATCCCTCTTCGCTCTCCGTCTCGGCGCGGCGACGGCAACTGCAATAGAGAGCCAAGATCAGCCGGCAGCAGGCACAGTCATAACCAATACAACTGAGCCTGCCGGAAAGGTCGACTCGGCCGAGGCCGAGGCGGTCGTTTACGTCGGACTTCCATCCTCCGAGGCCGCTTCAGCAGATTGGAGCCCCGATGGCATCATCTCTCTTGGCGAGTACTCGAGGAACCTGAGCTTATCGGGAGGAAGGCTGGAGGTATTCTGGAAGAACGACGATGAGGACCTTTACATGGGCCTCGCAGGGTCTACCGCAGGTTTCGTCGCGATAGGTTTTGAGCCTTCCCAGGCGATGAAGGATGCGGACATGGTGATGGGCTGGGTCGCCGGAGGTGAGGCGACGGTTCTCGACCTCTACTCTACTGGGGTATATGGTCCCCATCCGACTGATGAAGAGCTAGGCGGCACCGACGACATCCTGGAGTCCGGCGGCTCCGAATCAGACGGCAAGACGGTGATCGAGTTCAAGAGGAAGATGGATACCGGCGACGAATTTGACAAAACCTTCGCGTCGGGCCAGACCGTCGATATAATCTGGTCGATGTCCGGGTCCGACTCCCCGGATATAAGACACGACGCCGGAAGAGGGGAGGCGAACCTCACCTTTGAGTCAACTACCACGGCCTGAAGGCCGTGGCTTGTGGCTACGGTGATATTGTGCCACATTCGGCTGGTTGACATGGCAGCCTACTCAGGCAAGTTATACCCGCCTGAGCAATGTTGCGCGAAGCATTGAGGTCGGCATGGAGTTCAAATCCACATTTGCGACATCGGAACGAAGAACCTTCACGGTTCCCCTTGTATACGTGCCCGCATTTAGAACACTTCTGCGAGGTGTACCTGGCGTCTACGAGAAGCACGTGCTTCCCAAGGGTCTCAGCCTTGTACCGAAGAAACTGCTCGAGCTGGTAAAACGACCAGTCGTTGAGCCTGCGGTTGAACTGCTTACCTCTTCGCTTCTGGACTCGGATCTTGCTCAAATCTTCGAGAGCAAACACCGTAAAATCCGAGTTCGCGATCTGCTTCGATATGCAATGGTTCACGTCAGCCATAAACCGTCTTTCCTTGCCGGTGAGACGCTTGAGCTTGCGTTTTGCCGACTTGGTGCCTTTAGACTGCAACTCAGTGCGAAGGTGAGCATACTTGGCTCTGGTATTTTTGACCTTCTTCGAGTTGTAAAACGTGTTATCGGAGCAGACTGCAATGTTCACGATACCTCGATCGATACCAAGCACCTTGAACTCGGTTACAGGTTCAAGATCGTTATGTTCAAGGGACACATGCAGATAGAACGTGTCGGCTCTTCGATCATAGGATATCGTGGACGATTTGATCTTCCAAGTGAGATAGTCTCGGTAGTTCAAAGGGACAAAGAACGTTGCCTTGATTCGTCCCTTGATGGACGCGATCGTAGCGATACCGTGAACGAGGTTCACTGTAACAACTCGTTGGTTGTACCTCATCGCAGCGAGCGGTCTTCGCTCTGGAAGAGATCTGCACTTCGAGGCTCTCAGAGCTTCGCAAGCACAATCTCTAGCCCCTTGTACCAGCGACGATGGAAGATCAGGAATATTTTGGCGGACAAGCTTGTAGGTGGCGTGATGGTTATCGACTTTGTTCCAAGACTTGTTCTCAAATCCCCATTTAGCGGATTCCGAAAAAGCCTTGGTATAAGCTCTCATCGTTTCAGCGAGAGTAACTCGGTCTTGATCGCCCATCCTAAGCTTGAAAGTAACCGTCCTAAGCACATTCATATAGTAGGTGGTTAGATGATATATATTGTTCGGAGGTGCAAGCACGCGCTCCTCCCCGGCCTAAAGACCGGGGTCTCCGCGCTGCTTCGAAGATGAAACGGGTCTGAAGCCTTCGCTTCAGGCACCGTAATACATTTTTCTCAGTATACTCCACTCCGACGAGGTGGCAAAGACGGAGCCATCGAAATATCCTCATCTTTGGTGCAGTGCTGATTTTAAGGCCGTCATCGCGATCTGTCCACAAAGGCTTCGCATCCGATCGCGAGGTCCGCGGGCGGCGTCCGGGCGTCGATGTTTGAATTGAGGAAGCCGACGTCCAGGTGCGCAATCTGAGAAAAATGGAAAAATTCTGCGGCGGAACGAGGCCTCTATCCGTCGTCCTCACATCCTGACGCCTTTTGGCCGTCGGCAATCGTCTTCAGAGTCGGCTCAATTCAGCTTCAGGGTATGTATCTTGGACAGCTTCTATCGTGATGAGATCCGTCCATGAAGGGAGTAGCCCCGCAGTGTCGGCAGACGTAGGCGGTTCTCTCTCCGGGAAGAAGTGACTCTTCCTCGCCGATGGAGCAGAGACAAACAGGTTGGTAATGATCGACCATTCGATACACCAAACGGGCCTTACCTTTCCTCTCAATCAAATATAAAGTTTCTGGTTGTAGATTGCAGGTTGCAGATCATCTGGCTCCAGCTATCCGGCCTCGCAAATCACATTTCAGCTGCTTTATCTCGGATGTCCTCATCCGGGCTTGCAAATCACATTTCGGCCGCTTTATTCGAATACCCTTACATCGTCTGGGAAGCGAAGGGTTCTCAAAATAAAGAAGATATATTATGATGGGATTATGATGGATATACTGTCAAATGAATTTTCGCGAAAAATCGGTGGTGGTTACAATATGAATGAGGACGTGAAGTTCGATACCCTCTGCGTTCATGCCGGCGAGGAGCCGGACCCGGCGTACGGCTCTCATACGATCCCCATATACCAGACCTCGACCTTCGTATTCGATAGCGCTGAGGATGGCGCCGCCCGGTTTGCGGGTCGGAAAGAGGGTTACACCTACGCCAGGATGATCCCCAACACCCCGACCCACGCGGCCCTGGTGGAGAAGGTGGCCACCCTTGAGGGGGGAGAGGGCGGCCAGACCTTCTCCTCGGGGATGGCGGCGATAACCGCCGTCGCCCTGACTCTATTGAAGAAGGGGGACCATCTAATCTCCACGGACGTGGTCTACGGCTGCACCTATGGCCTCTTCTCCTCGATCCTCACCAGGCTCGGGATCGAGGTCAGCTTCGTCGACACCTCGGACCCGGCTGCCGTCGAGGGGGCGGTCAGAGAGACGACGAGGATGATATTCCTGGAGACCCCCGCAAACCCCACCATGACCGTCTGCGACATCGCGGAGATCTCGAAGCTGGGACGAGAGGCGGGGGCCGTCACCGTGGTGGACAACACCTTTGCTACCCCGCGGTTTCAGCGGCCCCTCGCCCTCGGAGCCGACGTCGTCCTCCACAGCTGCACCAAGTACATCGGAGGTCACGCCGACCTTCTTGGAGGGATCGTCGTGGGGACTGAAAAGTTCGTCGAGGAGATGATCCCCGTCGTCCACAACACCGGGGGGACGATGGGACCTTTGGAGGCGTGGCTCTGCATCCGGGGGCTGAAGACCCTCCACCTGAGGATGGACCGGCACGCCAAAAACGCGATGGAGGTCGCAAGGTTCCTGGAAGAGCATCCGTTGGTCTCTTGGGTGAGGTACCCCGGCCTTCCGAGCCACCCTCAGCACGACGTCGCAAAGAGGCAGATGTCCGGCTTTGGAGGGATGCTCTCCTTCGGGGTCAGAGAGGGCCTTGAGGCTGGGAGGAGGCTGATGGACAATGTCCGCCTCTGCACCCTGGCCGTCAGCCTCGGGGCGGTCGACACCCTGATCCAGCATCCCGCCTCCATGACCCACGCCGACGTCCCTCAGGATGTCAGAGAGGAGACGGGGATCACCGACGACCTGGTGAGAATCTCGGTGGGGATCGAAGACCCCGAGGACATAATCAGAGACTTGGACCAGGCGCTGGAGAAGGCCTGAAGAGAGGCCTTCGCTTGATCAGCGTGATCAGCGGTCGGTCGCGAGCTCTATCCCTCTCCGGCCTCGACCCTCTCTTTGAGGGCCCGGTTCATCTCCTCAAAGCCGAGCTGTGTCTGATCGATGCTCTTCGCCAGGAAGGGGACGAGAAGGCCACTGAAGACCTCCCGCTGGACGAGCTTCACCCTCCCTGGCCCCAGGGGCTCGATCTCGAAGATGTGCTCTCCGTCGAAGAGGCCGGGGATCCAGAGCCGGCCCTTCCACCGGAGCTCTCGGTTGGCCGCGGCCACCGTCACCTTCGGCCGGAAGGCCATGGCCCTCCCGCCCGGCGGCCTGATCTGGACCCGAAGCTCTGCCCCAACTGAGGCAGTCCCCACCACCGGCCTCATGAAGGGGTTCCAGTCCCTGAAGGATTCAAAGTCGGTCAGAGCTTTCCAGACAGCCTCCGCCGGGGCTTCGATCTTGATCTCGTTTCTGATCTCCTTTCTGAACACGGTCAAGCCTCCGTCTCCTTCCTGCCGCCGCCTTCCTTTCCCGTCGCCATCGGCGGATCGTCAGGCCGGCTGAAGCCAGAGCTCGTCGGCGTCACCAAACCCCCAGTCAGGAGGCTGCCAGCCCGGCCGGGGCTCTTCGCCCTCGAACTCCTCGACCTCCACCACCGATGTCGCGTAGACTGGCTGAGGGGACGACCCGTCGACGGAGATGGCCTCCACCTCCGCCAGGTTCACAAACCTCCCGCTCCAGAGCGCCTCCACCTCGTAGACGATCGTCTCGTTCTCTTCTGGTCCGAGATCAATCAGGTTCCAGGTGACGACGCCGTCCTCGCAGGATGCGAAGGTCGGCGACGAGTCAATGAGCACCATCCCGTCGGGCAGCCGATCGGTGACCGTCGCAACGAAGGTGTCATCGCCGAGGTTCTCCATCTCGAGGGTGTACCAAACGTGGTTTGCCGCGGCCTCGTCGACCTCTCCGGTCTTGGAGACTGAGACGCCGCCTGCAGAGCAGCATGACAGCCAATCGATCTCGATCGCCGAGAAGTTTGAGGCGGATACCCAGCCCTCGTCGCAGCCGCCCCAGGCACCGACCCGGTTCACCAGATCGTCTCCCCGGAAGTTCGTGACGTCGAGGACGAGCTCGATGGTGAAGACCTGGTCCGGCGAGATGTGGGTGAGGGTCCAGTTGGCGCCCCCGGAGGTGAGGGCCGGCCTCAAGTTCGATTCCGCGAAGCTGGAGTTGGGGGGAAATAGGTCTTTCACGATAACCGGCTCCAGGGTAACGTCTCCGTCGTTCTCGAGGGTGATGGTGTAGCGGGCGAGGGTTCTATCATCCTCGCGAACCAGCGCCCCCACCTTCGAGACCGAAAGGTGGGGCTCGCCACGGCCGGAGGCCGAGATGAGCTGGACGTTCCGGTTGAGGGAGTAGCCGCCCATATACGAATCGTCCATATCGATGCCGTCTTTTGAGACGACCCTGTACCGTGCCGTCCCCGAGAAGTTCGCCTCCGTCTTCATCTCGCCGAGGCCCCGGGCTACCGTCGTCTTGTCGAGGCTGGTCAGTCCGGAGTACTCTTCGCCGATGAAGCTCTCACCCGCCTTCCTCGAACCTATCCCCTCCCTCCACTTGAGGGAGATGTTCGCGGACCCGTCGCCGGAAAGATCGAAGCTCGTGGGCTTGGAGGCGAGGGATAACGACTTTGCGATGTAGCTGGTGTATGTCTCGATATTCTCTTCGGACTCGTAAGAGCCGGTCCCCGACTCGAAGGTCTTCTGGTCGGCTCCGACCTTCTTGTTGACCGCCACAAACCCCTCACCAGAGACGGTCCGCTCGGAGGCAAGGTTAGAGCCGTAATCGTCGAGGCTCTCAATGATCTTGAAGCTGCCATAATAATCCTCGGAGGCCTCGAAGGCCGGGGCGTCCCGGGGCGTGGCGTTGGGGCTTGACATTTTATAGACCCCGAAGCTTCCCATCCCGTCAAACGAGGATGAGACCACCATCTTGGTCCCGTTTCCGTCCATCCCCATCTGGACCCCCATCTGGGACTCCCGATCGATGGAGTCTCCGTAGAGGTACGACTCCTTCATCGCCGTCCCGGTGGCGGGGTTGAAGATGACCGTGATCTTGGTGAAACCGCCGAAGGAAGATCCCGAAAGGTTAGTGACCGGACGGGAGACGGAGGTGCTCTCCGAGACTTTGATCGACGAGCTGCTCTCTTTTCCTCCCTCCCCCGCGGACATTCCGCACCAGGAGAGGACCAGGAGAAGACAGGCACCGAGGGCCAGGAAACCGCGCATAAACCACCCACCTCCAAACTCGAAGCCCGAGGATCGGGCCTTACGCCTTACCTCTATCCTCAACCTTCTTAAACCCATTCGAGGAGGATGGAGGATTTGAGCTGGATGGATATATCTGAACATCTGAATGAATGATGAATGAATGATATCTGTGTGGATAATATCCGGATGGACGATGATTGGAAATGATGATTGGGGAATATGATGGAGAAATGATGGGGAATATGACGAAGAATGTGCTGGAGAATATTTACGGGGGTGATTTGGACGGCTGAGATATCGGTCCTGACGGAAGGGTACGTCATCGACCTTGTGGGCGGGGGGTATCGGGCCTCGCCCTCGTCGGTCCTGATCGAGGACGGTGGAAAGAGGGTCCTGGTCGACCCGGGAGCCGACCGGCGGGGGCTTCTCTCAGCCCTCTCCGAACGGGGCCTTCGGCCCGACGAGATCGACCTAGTATTCGTCACCCATCCTCACCTGGACCACATCCTCAATATCTGCCTCTTTTCCGAGGCGGAGGTCTGCGATCTCCACTTCGTTTACAGGGGGGACGAGGAGATCCCCTACGGAAAGCTCATTCCCGGAACCGGAGTCGAGGTTCTCCCGACGCCGGGCCATTCTCCCGATCACGCCTCTCTCCTCGTCCCGTCGGGTGGCGAGACCTGGCTTGTGGCCGGAGATCTCTTCTGGTGGAAGGACGACATAGTCCAGAGGACCGATCGGAAGTCGCTCCTGGCGCTGGGTGACGAGCTTGCGTGCGACCTTGCGGCCCTGAGGACGAGCCGATTGACGGCGCTGGAGAGGGCCGACGTCGTCGTCCCGGGCCACGGGAAGGCGTTCCGTCCGGACCATCCTCGCCTCCGATAGTCACCTTTTAGTAGTTTTTGAGGGAGGATTAGGCTATGCAAGAGGAGATCTTCTGCCCCGAATGCTGCGACTTCACCGAACACGTCACCGTCAAGCTCGGACGGGAGCACCTGGTCAGGTGCGAGGTCTGCGGGACGGTCCATCCCACAAAGCTTGAGCGGGAGAGGCTTTCGACCCTCCGGGTGATCGTCAGCGCCACGGACTCCTCCGAGCGCCGGTCGATCCAGCTCCCAGCCGAGGATCTCCTCGGGGTGGGCGACGAGCTTCTGGTGGACGACGGCGTCGGGGACGTCGCCATGGTCGAGATCACGTCCATCGAGCTGGAGGGGGAGCGGCGGGCGGAGAGGGCTCGGGCCGGAGAGGTGAAGACCCTCTGGACGAGGGGCATCGACCGGGTGGTGGTGAAGGTCTCGGTCCATCGGCGGGGGACGACCACCTCGTACGAGATCCCCACCAGGGGGGACGAGGCCTTCGCGGTGGGCGAGGTGAGGACTGTGGACGGGAAAAGGTTCAGGGTGGAGAAGATGAGGCTTCGCGACGGCCGATCCGCTGACAGGGCCTTCGCCAAGGATATAGTCAGGGTCTGGGGGGCCTCTCTCTGATGAAGGACGATATGTTGAGGATGCTCCGGGGAAACATCAGCGACCGGGTCGTCGAGGCGATGGACAGGACCCCTCGGGAGCTCTTCGTCCCCGAGGGGATACGCACCATGGCCTACGAGGACCATCCTCTGCCCATCGGCCAGGGGCAGACGATATCCGCCCCTCACATGGTGGCGATCATGTGCGACGTCCTCGACCTCGGTGCCGGGATGAAGGTTCTGGACGTGGGTGCCGGCTCCGGCTACCACGCCGCGGTGATGGCGGAGCTGGTGGGGCCCGAGGGGCACGTCTACTCCATCGAACGGGTCCCTGAGCTGGTGGTCTATGCCAGAAGAAACCTCCGGGAGGCGGGGGTCGAGAACGTCACCGTCGTCGAGGGGGACGGAAGCCTGGGCCTTCCCGACCAAGCCCCCTACGACCGGATCAACGTGGCGGCGACGGCACCGAAGGTCCCCGAGCCCCTCAAGGAGCAGCTGAAGGTGGGGGGAAAGCTGGTGGTACCCGTTGGGACCTGCTACCAGGAGCTGGTCCTTGTGATCAGGACCGACGAGGGGTTCGAGCTGGAGCACCACGGCGGCGTCGTCTTCGTCCCCCTGATCGGAGACCATGGCTTCAAGATCTGAAGGGATGAGCGGCAGGGATGCTGGCAAGAGGCTGGCAAAGGGTCAACAGAAGGTTGGCAAAGGGTTATCTTCGTCAGAGCCGACTTCGATTTGATGAAGCCTGTCACCCTCATAATCATGGACGGGTTTGGGGAGAGCGACGAAATCGAGGGGAACGCCATCGCCTCCGCAAAAACCCCCAACATCGACCGCCTCAAGAGCTCGTATCCGTTCACCACCATCGGCGCCGCCGGCCTTGACGTGGGCCTCCCCCCCGGCCAGATGGGAAACTCTGAGGTGGGGCATCTGAACCTCGGCGCCGGGAGGGTCGTCTATCAGGACTACACCAGGATCAACCTCGCCATCGAGGACGGCTCTTTTTATTCAAACCCGGTCCTGGTCGAGGCCGCGGACCTCGCGAAGGAGAGGGGAAGAACCCTACATCTGATGGGCCTCTTATCCGACGGCGGGGTCCACAGCCACAACGCCCACCTATACGCTCTCCTCAGGCTCGCGAAGGCGAGGGGGGTTGAGAGGCTCCGAATCCACGCCATCCTCGACGGGAGGGACGTTCCGCCCCGAAGCGCCCTCGGCTACTTCCGGGATCTGGGGGACGAGGTCGCGACCATCGGTCTGGGGAGTGTGGCCACCGTCGCCGGGAGGTACTACTCCATGGATCGGGACCGGAGGTGGGAGAGGACAAAGCTCGCCTACCGGGCCATGACCTCCGGCGAGGGGCTGAAGGCAGAGACGCCGGAGGAGGCGGTAAAGGCAGGGTACGATCGGGGCGAGGACGACGAGTTTTTGAAGCCGACGGTGATCGACCCCGACGGCCTGGTCAGAGACGACGACAGCCTCATATTCTTCAACTTCAGGCCCGACCGGGCCCGCCAGATAACGAAGGCCTTTGTAGACCCCGGCTTCTGCGACTTCGAGAGGGATAAGATCAATGTCCACTTCGTCTGCATGACCCTGTACCAGGAGTCGATCAGGTCACCGGTCGCCTTTCCCGCCGATCATCTCAAAGAGACCCTCGGCGAGGTGGTGAGCGGATCGGGGCTCCGGCAGCTGCGGATCGCCGAGACGGAGAAGTACGCCCACGTCACCTTCTTCTTCAACGGAGGCCGGGAGGAGGCGAGCCCCGGCGAGGACCGGCTTCTGATACCCTCGCCGAAGGTCGCCACCTACGACAGAAAGCCGGAGATGAGCGCATTTGAGGTGACCGACGCCGTCGTCGGGAAGATCCGAGAGGGCGTCTACGACCTGATCGTCCTCAACTACGCAAACTCGGACATGGTGGGCCACACCGGGATCTTCGATGCGGCGGTTAAGGCGGTGGAGGCGGTCGACGAATGCGTCGGACGGATAGTCTCAGAGGTCCTTGCCCGGGGCGGAGCCGTCCTCCTGACGGCAGACCACGGGAACGCCGAGCAGATGGAGAACGAGGCGACAGGCCAGCACCACACAGCCCACACCACAAACCCCGTCCCCTTCGTCCTGATCAGAGACGGCGAAAAGGCCAGGCTCCGGGAGGACGGGATCCTCGCCGACGTCGCCCCCACAGTCCTGGACCTCCTGGGCCTTCCCGCACCTGCGGCGATGACCGGACGGTCTCTGATCGTCAGAGATTAAGCCGAAGAACTCCAGTGGTCATCTGTCATGGAAGGGAGCTGGGAGAAGTTCAGAACCTACCTCCGGGTCAGCCAGGCCTACAAGATAGCAAGGCGGCTCTTCGTGATGAACGCCTTCGATGGGATTCTGACCATCATGGGCGTCGTCATCGGAGTCCACTTCTCGGGGCTAACAGACCCCGATATCGTCATCACCGCCGGGGTGGGTGGTAGCATCGCCATGGGGATATCCGGGATGAGCGGGGCTTACCTGGCGGAACGGGCCGAGAGGAGGAGGGACCTGATGAAGCTGGAGAGCGCCATGCTCGTCGACCTCAAAAAGAGCCAGTTTGCGAGGGCCTCGGAGTTTGCCACCGTCGTCGTAGCCCTGGTGGACGGGATCAGCCCTGCCGTTGGGGCGGTCATCCTCATCCTTCCCTACTTCTTCGTACCCAGGATCGATATGGAGGCGGCCTTCCGGGCATCCCTCGGCCTCGGCCTCGGGTGCCTCTTCGTCCTGGGGCTCTTTCTCGCCCGGATCAGCCACGAGCGGATGATCGTCTCGGGCGTCCGGATGATCCTGGTGGGTCTCTTGACAATCGCCATCGTCAGCTTCGTCTCGGCGCCGGGATCGATCTAGCTCTGGAACATTAATTTTGATGGTTAAGATCCGACTCTGAAAAATAGATAGAACAAGTGCCCGTGGTGGAATAAATGTGCCCGAAGAAGAGAGCAAATATTGAAACGGTTTTTCTGGAAGAACAAGATAGACTCTCCATGCCCTATCGAGTAGAACGTCTACGGTATTTGATTGAGCAATTCGGCGACGAGAAGCACTTGCTCATGGGGGGGATGAGTTGGTACTACTTTGAAGAAGCACGCTTGTCATATTTAAATGGGATTTATGTCGGCTGCATTATGCTGACTCAAGCTTCCATCGAGGAACTGCTTAGACATTTTTTCCGCCTGAAGGGAGACGACAGAATTGCAGACAAAGCTGGGTTCGGTCAGCTAGTAGATGAGAGCAAGAGGGAGAATTTCATTTCGGATTTAGAAGCGAGCGAAATGCATGCACTGAGAAAATGTCGTAATCCATACGTACATCCGAAAAGCCCTACTCATCCATCCTCTATGCATAGGCGTGTGGTGGATGCCGGTTTCTTAAAAGATGACTACGACTTGATGCGTTTGGATGCCGAAAACGCGATGGAAGTATTGTTCAGACTGCTTCAACGTCATCCCTTTGCGTTTCCAATTGATGGTTAGCTGCAGGATTCAGAAGACGATGCACATCTTATCATGGTGATTCCATTACAGGACGTGCAATTATGCTTAGAACTTTTGTTCCAGAGCACTAGGAGGATATCGATTTGTACGGCGGCATGGGCTTTGAGACCGACACCTTCCTTGAGATCAGCCTCGAGCTTCCGGAGCGGCACAAAGTAGACCTCGGCCCCCGGAGGGTGGACCTGATCGTCCGGCAGGGCGGGATTTTGGACTCTCACATCGAGAACCTTAGAACGGGGAGGTACGGGCCGGGAAGGGCGAACTATCTTGAAAGGGCGTTGCTCCCGAGGCTTGAGGCGAAGTGCTTTGAGATTCTCGATGAGATGCCGCCGGAATCGAGATCTCGCTGCCGAGCGGAGGTCGGAGAAGCCTTTAATAGGGCTCGGGTCAGCATAAATCTGCTGAGATATATGGAGATTTATCGATACCTGGATTCGAAGACCCCCGAGACGCTGGAGGTTCTGAGGGATCTGGTACGTTTTGAGACCGCCGCCCCTCCAGGCAAGAACTACTCCGAGATCGTAGACTACCTCGTCCCGATATTCGAGGAGCTGGGGTTTGTTGCGGAGAAGGTGGTGATGCCTCCCGAGGTCTTCGATCGGAAGTGCGGCGTCGCGGGGCTCGTCGGCGAACGGGCGAACCTCAGGGCCCGCCTCGACGTCGGGGCGGAGGAGACCCTGGTCATCTACACCCATCTCGACGTCGTCCCCGCCGGAGACGGCTGGTCCAGCGACCCCTTCGACCTCTCCGTCCGGGAGGGTCGGATCTACGGCCGGGGGGTCGCCGACTCCAAGGGGGCGGTGGCCGCCCTCATCGCCGCCCTCCGGGCCGTCCAGGCCTGTGGAGAGCACCGGAGGAACCTCGAGGTCCTCCTCACCACCGACGAGGAGGTGGGAGGGTACTCGGGGCTCTGCTACTTCACCGACGAGGGCTTCGTCGACGGCGACTTCATGCTCTGTATGGACAGCTTCTCCGACGATATCATCATCGGCTGTAACGGCATCATCACCTGGCAGGCCACCGTCCGGGGAAAGGCGGTCCACTCCGGCTCAAGCTTCCTCGGGGAGAACGCCATCGAGAAGGCATTGCCGGTCATCCGCGCCCTCCTGGACCTGAAGAAGGAGGTGGAATCGAGGAGGTCATCTTTGCGGGCATCCTCAGAGCTTGCGGCCTTCGGCGTCGACCGGGTGAGGCCGATGCTGAACGTCAGCATAATCACCGGCGGGATCAAGGAGAACATCGTCCCCGACCGCTGCGTGGTGAGGGGTGACCGGAGGGTCATCTCCGAGGAGAGGATGGAGGATGCGGCTGCCGAGATGGAGCAGGTCGTCGGGGATCTTGGCGTCGAGGTGGAGTGGAAGAGCTGGATGGGCTACCCCCCCATGAGGATCGATCCCGGCCACCCCTGGGTCGGAGAGGTGAGCCGGGCCCTGGAGAGGGCGTCGGGGAGAAAGCCCCGGCTCGCCGGGGCCCAGTACAGCCTCGATCAGGCCTACGTGGTGGAGGTGACGGGGATTCCCTCCTGCGTCTACGGCGTCGGCCGCCAGACCGACTCAAACCCCCACGGACCCGACGAGAACGTCACCGCAGAGGACCTCTCGACGTACGCCCGGTTCCTGGCATCCCTTTTGACGGGCCGAGAAGGCGACGAAAGGGAGGCGAGAAGTTGAAGATCATATCTGTGGTGGGTCCCAAGAAGTCCGGCAAGACATCTCTCGTTGAGGCGATGGTCAGAACCCTGAAGGGGCGAGGCCGCGTCGGCACCATAAAGAACATGCCCGGCCACCCCGCCGAGGACAGGGGCGACACCAGGCGCCACTTCGATGCCGGGGCAGACGTGGTGGTGGGCGTCGGCCAGGACGGGGTCGTTTTCAAGGTGGCGAGGGACGGCAGCCTGGAGGCGGCCCTGGAGGATCTCAGGAATAGCGGGGTGGATTACGCCATCGTCGAGGGGTTCAAGAGGTCGGGCCTTCCCAAGATCGTCCTCGGCGGGATCGACGTTCCCAACACCCTGGCGAGGGTGGATGCATCCCCGCCCTTCGACGACGATCTGGTGGAGGAGCTGGTCGGTCTTCTCATCTCGTCGGAGGAGCTCTGACCTTTCGCCGATCACCATATTGCGACCACCTTCGAACTCGATTAATTTAATAAATATAGGCAAAATATCTCGACACGTTTTTAAACCAGGACGTCTTCACCGGCTCTGTGGGGAGGCTCAATTTGAATCGTCTAGGTGGCGCAGTCCTGATCTCGATACTGGTTCTTCTGGGGTCAGCGACGGCCGCCAACTACGTCTTCGAGCGGTCGGTGATCCAGGGGGTGGGCTATCGAAGCCACGAGCTGGTGGGTCAGACCGGCCAGGGTCAGAGCGGCCAGAAGATCGTGGAGAGGATCCGGGGGAGCGGAAACTTCTACGACCGGACCGAGTTCGAGCTCGACGTCCACAAAAACGCCATAAACTACACCCAGGAGGCGGAGTTCGAGTACTTCCCGACCAGCTACCAGACCGGCACCTACGATGAGAAGTGGCAGGACCGGCTCTGTGTCCAAAACTACGATGCAGGAGCGGTGGTCGTCGAGCAGTACACCCACGCCGAGAGCCTGATGAAGAACACCCAGATCAGCACGGCGGGCAACAGCTATCTCAACGACGTGAACAACAGCGGGATCGAGGCGAGCTTCAACTCCAACGTCATCGGCGTCGGCCACATCGGCTGGCTCTCAAAGGATACGGAGACCAACTGCAAGGGGAGGCACTTCGAGGTGGGAAGGTCCGTTGAGGACGTCACCGGAGTATTCTCCATCGAGAAGTACATCCAGCTCTTCGATAACTCGAGCGACGCCACCACCGGGGCCATCGACTGGCTCCCCTGTCTGTAGATGGAGATAGGGGTCCCCCGTCTGCAGATGGATGATGCGGATAAATCGGGCCGGATCGGTGAGGTGAGGAATCGGCCCGGCGGGATATCCATGGCGGAAGTCGGGCAGAAGAGGGTGAATGGAGAGATCTCCGCCACTTTGGCTCAAAAATCAATAAAATTAGTAATGTATTATCTTTTTAAAAAAAGTTTTATCTCACATAAGAGATATCATCCAGATCAAAAACAATCATCTTCTCATCCCTCAGTTCGTTTTTGCTCTCTATTTTTTTCGCTACAACTGCGAAATATTCCTGCCGTTTCTCACTGTTCCAGTTCACATATTTTGATTTCTCTTTCAGATCGCCACATATCCTTCTTGTACTATTAGCTGTGAGACTCTGCCATTTACACTCAACAAACATGATCTCTCTTGAGCCCTCATTCAATGCGACAACATCGATCTCATAGGTATTCGCCCCTTTTTGCTTTCCAGGAATCGTGCCCCATTGCCTCCCGATTCTTTCAAAAGCGAAGGGCAATTCGCCAGCAGTATTCTGATCTATGAGGTATTGTTTCGCAATATCTTCAAAAATATGGCCGAGATACTGGTCGTAGGTGGTGTTCATCCGCAAGATCGCTGCATCCCTGTTTATTTCGAGGATGGACCTTGATGGATATACATATGTATACCAGAATCTGATGAAATTGTCTGCCAGGGTGTAGATGGAGCCCGTCTTTATATCTCGTGGTTTTTTAAGAACCGCGGCCCATTCTTTGGTCACGAATCCGAGATTTATGAGAACGCGCAGATACTTGGGGAGGTTCTGGACGGGTATGCCGGTTTGGTCTGAGATTTCAGATATCCGGTTCTTGCCCTTTGAGATCGCTTCAAGGATCAGCTCGTAGTTGGTACGAGTTCTCAGTTCTTCCTTCAATAGAAAAGCGGCTTCATCATAGAGAAAAGTCGCCCTTTGCAGTATCTTCTCGTTCACATTATCGATGAAGGAGAGGTTCTCATCGAATTTGTTGAGGTATGCGGGCACCCCCCCAAGACAGCCATAGATCCGGACCACTTCTTCTGCACTTTTTTGTGGGAAGAACTGGGCGACGTGGGCGAACTTCAAAGGCTCCACTTTGATCTGCCCGGTTCGTCTGCCATAGAGAGGAGATTTGTATCCAAGAACCTCGTTTTCCATCATCCCTATGCTTGAACCGAGAAGAATTACCATGACGTTGGCGTCTTTAAGATGGAGGTCCCATGCCGCCTGAAATGAGGAGATCGCCGCATTGCTGCCCTCGATTAGGTATGGAACTTCATCTATAATAATAACAGGCTTGCCTTTTATCTGCTGGGCGATGAATTTGAGGGCTGCATCCCATTTGGTGATCTTCGGCTGGTATATTCCGAGCTCTTCAGATGCCTTCTCCAGAAAGTCTTCGACCTGCTGCTCAAGGTTGAATTTCTGGGATAGATAGTAGACCGATGGTTTTTCTGCTCGGAATTTGAGGGCGAGTTCAGTTTTGCCAACACGCCGCCGTCCATAGATTATTACAAGCGATGATGAATTTTTAGCGTATTCGGATTCGAGGAAGGAGAGCTCTTCGTCCCTGTCGATGAATAGGACCATGATCCTAATTATTGCAATCCTACTAATTTAAGTGTTTCTGTCCGACAACACCGAACTATCACGTTGCGGCATAGGTCGTCCCCGCGATCAGCCCCACCATGGACAGCAGGCGGCGGGTCTCTCCCGGCGTCTCCTGGCCGTTCACCTCCTGCAGGCAGAGGATGTCGGCTTTGGGCAGGAGGTGCTGGGGCCTCATCGATGCAGGAGCGGTGGTCGTCGAGCAGTACACCCACACCGAGAGCCTGATGAAGAACACCCAGATCAGCACGGCGGGCAACAGCTATCTCAACGATGTTAACAACAGCGGGATCGAGGCGAGCTTCAACTCCAACGTCATCGGCGTAGGCCACATCGGCTGGCTCTCAAAGGATACAGAGACCAACTGCAAGGGGAGGCACTTCGAGGTTGGAAGGTCCGTTGAGGACGTCACCGGAGTATTCTCCATCGAGAAGTACATCAAGCTCTTCGATAACTCGAGCGACGCCACCGGGACCATTGATTGGCTCCCCTGCCTGTAGATGGAGATAGGGGTCCCCCGTCTGTAGATGGATGATGCGGATAAATCGGGCCGGATCGGCGGGGGTTCAGCCCGGCAAGAACATCCCTGGCTGAAGTCGGGCAGAAGAGGTTGAATGGAGAGATCTCCGGCCACCTTCGGGAGAGAGCGTGGCCTCTTCCCCAGTCTTTCCCGGACGATGATGGATCGGATCTGGAAAGCGCGAATACGGCAGCCAGGGGATCGGAAAAACGGTGAAGTCGGATGCGTTTGCGGCTGGCCCGGTCTCCGGTCCGTCGCTGTTTCATCCGAACCCTGGACGCTGGACCCGAATTCTCCGGACTGGAATGCTCCAGACCCGAATGTCCCCGACCCGAACGCCGGGATGGCGACGGAGACTTCACCGATCACTTTTATTAATTGTTAATTCCTATAGCAGTTTCTATGCAGATACTTTTGACAAGATATGCTCCGGGGGCATCCTCCCGGAAAGGGCGCGTGATGGAGAACGGACCAGCCCATCGAATCGATCGCCCCTCCCGACCGCCATGATCGATCACATCTCTCTACGACCCATCCGTCCCGAGGACGAGCCCTTCCTCTTCGGCCTCTACGTAATAACTTGGGAGGAGGGTCTGGAGTCCTTCAGCTGGGAAGGGGCTGATAAGGCTGACGAGGCCTCCCTCCTCAGGCTCAATTTCAAGGCGCACCAGCATCACTACGCCACCATATCCCCCAAAGCGGAGCAGATGATAATCCTCCTGGACGAAAGGCCAGCGGGAAGCCTCATAGTCATCCGGGCCCGAAAGGAGATCAGGCTCGCGGAGATCGTCCTCGTCCCCGAAGATCGGAACCGGGGGATCGGAGGTGCCTTGATCGAAGAGCTAGCCGGTGAAGCAGGGAAATCGGGGCTTCCCCTGAGGCTTCACGTGGCGAAGTTCAACCGGGCGATCAGGCTCTATCGGCGTCTGGGCTTCGTTCTGATCGGCGATACCGGGACTCACTATTTCATGGAACGACGTCCGAAAGGTCTCTCTTCCGTCCGTTGAAGTCGCAGCCGATTCTCATCGAACTATCACAAAGGACTTATCTTGATGGGGACGATTTCTCAATCGAGCTAGACTTCATTACCAGGACGGAAGAGGATGTTTTTATGTTATCGGATGTATATTTCTCGCCCTTGAGGGCTTCAAACCCCGATGAGAGCAAGATCCGTCTGGTGGGGCGGCTCTTTTCGGCCGCCGGCTTTGACGGGCTGATCCGGGATGGGGACCTCACGGCGGTTAAGCTCCACTTCGGCGAGCGGGGAAACGACACCTACGTCAGCCCTCTATTCGTCCGCCAGGTGGTGGAGATGGTGAAGAAGAGCGGAGCAAGCCCCTTTCTCACCGATACGGCCACCCTATACGGCGGGAGCAGGAAGAACGCAGTCTCCCACATTCTGACGGCTATCGAGCACGGGTTTGGCTACTCGGCGGCGGGAGCGCCTCTGGTCATCGCCGACGGCCTTCGAGGTGGGAACTACGTCGAGGTGGAGATCGGAAAGAAGCATATTCAGACCGTCAAGATCGCCGGGGACGTGGCGGCGGCGGACTCGATGATCGTCGTCTCCCACTTCAAAGGCCACGGCATGGCGGGCTTCGGCGGCGCGATCAAGAACCTGGGGATGGGGTGCGCGCCGCCGTCGGGCAAAGCCGACCAGCACTTCGCCTCGAAACCGGCCGTTGAGGAGGTGAGGTGCATCGGGTGCGGAAGGTGCCTCCGAATCTGCCCGAAATCGGCCATCATCCTGGATGACGGCAAGGCCCGGATCGATCCCGAGAAGTGCGCAGGCTGTGGAGCATGCCTGGGCCTATGTCAGGAGGGGGCGCTGGACCTGGACTGGGATGCTATGCCGATCTTCATCGAGCGGGTCGCGGAGTACGCCTTCGGAGCGGTTGAGGCAATGGGCGGGATGGTCGGTTTCTTCAACTTCGTCATCAACGTCACCCCGGAATGCGACTGCGTCCCCTGGAGCGACGCCCCCATCGTCCCGGACGTGGGGATCCTGGCGTCGAAGGACCCCGTGGCCATCGACGCCGCAAGCCTCGACCTCGTCAACGGCCAGAGAGGAGTTGTCGACTCCGCCTTGAAGTCTCACTTTGGCGAGGGGGAGGAGAAGTTCAGAGGCGTATGGCCGAAGGTGGACGGCCGGGTCCAGATAAGATACGGCGAAGAGATCGGCCTCGGGTCGTCGAAGTACCGGCTGATCGAGATATGAATCTTCATCATGAGACGGAAGTGCCGACAGAAAAGTTTAACGTGGTTCGGATCAGAAAGGAAGTCTGCATGGTGCATAGGTCCAAAAAGAGGGGCGGGATGAGGAAATTTCGCACGAATAATGATACAGAATGGCGCATCTCAGGCGATATCTTGAGTTATTAAGGGAAATCTGATAAAGTCATGGATATTGGTGGTGGGAGGATATGGCAGAATTATTCGATGAAGTTGTGAGCCGGGCGAAGGAGGAGAATCGGACGTACCTGATGGAGCACGAGTGCAAGGCGGTCCTCGAGAGCCTCGGGATCTCGACGACGGGGGCCGAGGTCGCCCGGTTCGAGGACGAGGCGGTCCGGATAGCCGAATCGATCGGCTATCCCGTGGTCCTGAAGGTGGTCTCTCCGGAGGTCGTCCACAAGTCCGACGCCGGCGGCGTGAAGCTCGACCTCAAAGGGCCCGAGGAGGTGAGACGCGCCTTCGCCGGTATAGTGGAGGCTTTCGGGGCGAAGAAGGTCGTCGGGGTCGCCGTCCAGAAGATGGCCTCGCCGGGGACCGAGGCGATCGTGGGGGTCGCCCGGGACCCAACCTTCGGGCCGATCCTGATGTTCGGCCTCGGCGGCATCTTCGTTGAGATCCTCCAGGACGTATCCCTGAGGTCGATACCCATATCCGAGTCGGACGCCGAGGAGATGATAGCGGGGATAAAGGGGCACGCCCTCCTGGAAGGGTACCGCGGAAGGTCGGCGGACATCCCGGCCCTGAAACGCCTGCTTTTGCAGATCTCCGACCTGGTGGTGGAGCACCCGGAGATCTCCGAGATGGACTTAAACCCCGTCTTCCTCTACCCCAATGGGTACAAAGTGGTGGACGCAAGGGTGATCCTCGGCGATGTCCCCGAGACGGTCGAGGCTAAAGAGCCACGGGTCCAGGACCTCCACGACCTATTCTACCCGAAGAGCATCGCCGTCATCGGAGCCTCGGGGACTAAGGGAAAGCTCGGCTGGAACGTCTTCTGCAACCTGATCAACCACGACTTCAAGGGCGAGCTCTATCCGATAAACCCCAGGGCGGAGTCGATTTTGGGAATCAAGGCCTACCCGCGGATCAGCGCCGTCAAAAAGCCGATCGACGTCGCCGTCATCCTCGTCCAGGCGAGCATGACCCCGGAGGTGGTGAAGGAGTGCTGCGACTGCGGCGTCAAGTACGTCATCGTCGAGTCCGCGGGCTTCGCCGAGATGGGGGATTCGGGCCGGAGGATCGAGGAGGAGATGAAGGCGATCACCGATTCCTACGGCGTGCGGCTCCTGGGGCCGAACTGCTCGGGGATAATTAACACCCACTGCAGCATGGTCCAGTCTATCGGGATCGTCGACGCCCTATCCCGCGGGAACATCGGCCTCATATCCCAGGCCGGGGTCTGCGCCGCCGGGATGCTCTGGGGTCTGCGGCACATCATGGACTTTGGGATCGTGGCGACGATCGGAAATAAATTGGACATCAACGAGACGGACATGCTGGAGGCGGTGAGCCAGGACGAGAACGTCAACGTCATCTGCATGTACCTGGAGTCGGTGAAGGGCGGGAGGAGGTTCATCGACGTGGCGAAGAGGATAACGACGAAAAAGCCGATCATCGCCCTCAAGTCCGGCCGGACCGAGGCGGGGAAGAGGGCGGTCGCCTCCCACACCGCATCGATGGCCGGCGACGACCTCGTCTACAGCGCCGTCTTCAAGCAGGCCGGGGTGATCAGGGCGAGGGACTACGAGCACATGTTCAACCTGGCGAGGGCCGTATCCAAGCAGCCCTTCCCCAAAAAGGAGGGGGTCTTCATCATAACGTACGCCGGGTCCCTGGGGGTGATATCTGCCGACGCCGTCATCGACGAGGGGATGAGGCTCTCGGAGCTGGAGCCTCCCCTCAAGGAGAGGCTCCTCGACCTCCTGCCGGAGTACGTCGGAGGCACGAATCCCGTCGACTACACCTTCAGCATGGACGCCGAGACGGTGAAGAGGACGATCGAGATCGGAGTCGATAGCGACGACGTGGGAAGCTTCATTGTCATCCTCCAGGCCGAGATCCTGGGTAGCTACGTTGCGCCCCTGGGGGGGATCGACTATCGGGGAAAGCCGATCATGGTCTGCGTCGCCGGAAAGGAGTTTGCCATGGACGACGTAATCAAGATGGAGAACGCGGGAATCCCCGTCTACCAGACCCCGGAGCAGTGCGCCGACGCCATATCGGTTATGTACAAGCACTGGAAGCTCTCAGGATAAAGTCGGCCTTTTTCCCTCGGCGTCCGCCCGTTCCGAGGGAATCGACTATCCCCCGGAGCCCGGCGGCTCTGGGGGGAGATGGTGCGAAGCTGGCCTCTGCCGGATGCCTCGGATCGATTGACGATCGATTGACCATTGATTGATCGTCGATTGACCGTCGATTGACCGTCGATCGATCATCGATGGATCCGGCCGGTGGGCGAGGTCAGCGCATATTCTGGACGTCCTGGGGCTCCGTCCAGTTCCCTCCCTCAAAGATCCTGATAGAGGATAGGTTGCGGGCATACTCCATCGTCCTCGTCCAGTTCTTGCTGGACGGGAGGGTCTTCGGGTCTATCATCCTGCTGTACCTCGGGCCGACGGCCGAGGTGGTGGAGGTGTCGTTTGCTGCCGAAAGGCTCTCGTTCTCCTCCTCCTCCTCGGCGAGGGCCCTTGCCACCATTCCCAGGGCGACCGGCTTCTTCGCCGATCCGCCAAGAGATGCCGGTTTTCTGAAGATCTCCGAGCCGAAGTAAGGGTAGTACTGGCTATAGTCCACCCTCGATGCCGCGCCCCCGGAGAAGAATATGGGGTCGGAGAAGTAAGACCTCCACTCGGAGTAGTTGGGCCCGCTTCCGGGGTTAAGGTAATCGGCGCCCGCCTGGCCCGCCGCCAGGGTGATGATCGATACGATCAATATTAAATTGCGGCTTGAAATCATATCCACACTCCCGGTGGATCTGTTCCCGGATTGGACTTAAATTTTTTCCTGGAAAAATGACGGGATGATCTCTCTTGGATGCCGGGAGCGTCGGTCATACGTCCAACTTCTTCGGTATCCAGCAACAGATTTCAGACAAAAAATAAGCCGATTAAAGGATCTGATCTTTTCGGACTTGCGAAGATCAAAGGGATCGCCTGACAGGGTAAAGTGAAACAAAACATCTTAGGGCAAGGAATGTAAGCGTTAAGCATTTCAAATTAGGCGGGTGAGCAGATGAATACGATCTTTTATATTTCCTATTATCAATTAATACAGAAGCTTAAATAGTAGTTATGTATGAATATACAATCATCTTTGCAGTTATCCTCCGCAGTATCCGGATCGATGACTGCTGGAGGAGGGAGAGGAACGACAGACATTTCAACAGAAATATTGGGATACGGTGCTGGAAGAGCGCCAGACGACGATTCTCATTTCGATCTCGGTTTAAAGACTACCCTTGAGATAGACATAAATTCTATTTTTAAGTTCATATTCTCATTGAGAACTGTAAAATCATTCTCCCTTCTACTCCTCTCTCTTCTCATCTTCGCATCCATCTCTGGCGCCTTCGCCGCTCTGAGCGTCAACCCGATCGCCCCGGCTTCTGTCAACATCTGCGACTCGACCGGTTTTGTGATCTACATCAACAACACCGGCGCGACCACCGAGAACGACATCCTCCTCAACGTCACCATCCCTTCGGGCTTCTCCTACGACGACGGCACCACCAGCATAACCTTCCCCAACGGCTCCTCGAACGAAGACCCCTCAATAAATGGAAGATATCTCGAATGGAACCTGACCGAGATCATGACCACAGGGGCCGGGGTCGTCTTAAACGAGATATTTCCAAACCCTATCGGTGATGAGACCGACAACGAGCGCTTCGAGCTTTACAACGCCGGCCCATATACCGTGAATGTCAGCCAGTGGTACATCAAGGACCTGACGAATCACATCGTGCCGATTGGGCCGAATGTCATCTCCGGCAGCTTGAACCTCGCCCCGGGAAGTTACCTGGTGGTAAAAGTTCCAGGGCAGGCTATCCTCAACACAGGCGGAGACACGGTAAGGCTCTTCGACGGCTCGAACGTCCAGATCGACTCCGTCGCTTATCCTGACTCATCAAATAACGAGGGTCAGAGCTGGGCCTGCGTCCCTGACGGATCCGAGCTCTGGAACTGGAGAAGCTCTACCCTCGGCGCAACTAACGGCGGCCTCGCCGTCGGAAGCCTCGCCCCTGGCGGACAGATAAAAGTCGAGTTCAACCTGACCGCCGCCTGCGGAACGCCGTCAGGAAGCAGAATCAAGGCAGACGTCTTCTACCTCGGAGGTTCTTCATCTAAGTCCTCCACCTCCATGCTGGTGAAACAGGGCTTTCTGAAGGTGACCAAGACCCCCACCGTCGTCGAAGCTGGGGTTGGCGACGTCGTCAACTGGACGATTGCCGTCGAGAACACGGGCCTCGGACCCGCCTACAACGTCCGGGTCAACGACACCCTCTCCTCCGGTCTCACCCTCCTCAGCATCGACTCGCCGAGCAGCAGCATGAACTGGACCTACGGCGCCATCGGTCCCGGCGAGACGAAGATCGTCAACATCTCGGTGAGGGTCACCGCCTGCGGCGACCTCTACAATAGGGTCAACGTCAGCTGGGGCTGCGACGGCACACCATGCCAGAAGACCTACGCCAAGGCCAGCGTCAAGCTCATCCCCAGGGACCCGGATCTGACCTACACCGTCAGCCCCATGGTCGTACCTTACTGCGGGAACCTCACAGTTTACGTCAACGCCACCAACTCTGGCCTCGGCGGCGTAGTCGATCTCATCCTTCAGTTCTCTGGGATATCCGCCGATTACGCCGTCAGCAACGTCTTGGGGGCGGTATACTACCCCGGAAATGAGACCTTCTTCGTCGGCGACGTCCCTCCCAACACCTGGAAGAACTTCACCTTCGACTTCGGCATGCCCTACGGCAGCTGCGGATCTAAGGGGAAGTCTGGCACCGTCACCATATATCCTCACCACAAGGACGACTGCGGAAACCCATGGTATCCGCCTGTTGATCTCGTCTCCTACTCGATGGAATCGGGCACTTTGTCCAGCATATCCGTCTCCAAGACCGCCTCGAAGACGGTGGCTTACCTGGACGATGAGGTGGACTTCACCCTGGAGGTGACCTACACCGCCGGGTCCTGCGGCGAGAACATAACGAGGTCGATAGTCGACCGTTACCCTGAGAACTTCACCCTCATCGACGCCGCTGGGGGCGTCAACGACTCCGCAAACCATACCATCACCTGGACCGGCCAGCTTCTCCAGGACAACGTCACCTGGTCGAAGACGATCAGGCTCAAGGCCACGGCAGATCTTGCAGCCTGCGACTGTGGAAGGACGGTTACAAACCAGATCGAGGTCTCCGATGCCGTTGACTGCTGCGGCTGCAACATATCCGGAGCTTCCTCGGCAGATGTCGTCATCGAGTGCTTCAACGAGACTATACTCGATTCCTCGTCCAAGTCCGCATCTCCAAACCCCCAGGAGAACTGCCGGAACGTCACCTACACCACCACCTACACCTTCGCCAGCTCCGTCGGGTCCCTCAACTGGTCTGATATGAACTTCACAGAGCTGGGAGGAAACGGCCAGGTCTTCCCCGACGGAAACGCCAGCGGAACGGCCACCTTCACCGTCAACGGCTCCTGCAGCACAGACCAGACGATCGCGATCGGAAGCCCCACAAACCTGGGCTTCCTCAACGGAGCCTGCGGTCCTCTGGGGAGCGGCGCTGTCCTTGCCGTCACCTACACACTCCGGCAACCTCAGACCTGGTCGGGTCCCGACTGGTCGGCCCTCTGCATCGAAGGGTACGGCTCTGGATGCTCCGGAGACTCCTGTCTCTACGAGTCCGCCCCCGTCTCCGTCAGCCGGGCGGACTACTCCATAGGAATATCCGGAGTTCCGACGAGGCTCGACTCCTGCGAGGTCTTCGACGTCACCATCACCCTCAACAAGGCAAGCCCCGACGACGATCCCAGGTGGATCGGCCACGATATGTACATCGTCTACAACGATACGAACTACAGGTACATAGGCCCCGCCGTCATCAGCGGGATCAAAAACTACGTCAACTCGTCCTCGGTGCCGGTTGCCTCCTTTGAGCCGACCCGGTCGGGCAACGATCTCGTCTGGTATCTGGGCGCTAACATCAGCCGCGGCGGGACGATAACGTTCCCCGTCGAGAAGAGGTGTCCTCCAGACAAGCTTATTGCTGCAGATCTCAACTACACCGACAACTGCGGTGTTCTTCAGAATGGCTCCGCCTCCGACTCCCCGTCCCTCGTCCTCTTCGGAAACATCATCATCCAGAAGAATCCTGAGGTGATCTTCGCTCTGGACAAGAACGCCAGCTGGAAGATCTACGTCACCAATACCGGGTCGGGTACCGCCTACAACGTGACGGTGAACGACACCCTGGACTCCGACCTATCTTACGTCAGCTCAAAGATCGACGGCTCATCCGACCCCGCCAACACGACCGTCATCGACTCCAACCACGTCATCTGGAACTTGGGGGATATGCCGCCCAAGATGCAGCGGGTCATCGAGATGAACGCCGTCCTGGTGGGCTGTGAGAACAGGATGAATCACGTCCAGGCGGTCTGGGGCTGTGGCGATAGAGAGTGCCAGACCCCCGTCAGCGACACCTCCGTCGTGGAGCTGGTGGATGGAGAGCTTCTGATAGCAAGACACGATGCCGAGCCGATCGACGACTGCGGCGCAAACTCTTCTTTCATCATCGAGGTGAAGAACGGCGCTGGCCCCACCCTCTACAACGTCAGCATAACCGAGGAGCTTCCATCCGGCCTATTATACGTCCCCGGGTCGTCTGTGGTAACCGGCGCGTCCACCACCTCGACGAACTTGTCGGGCGGGACCCTGGAGTGGAGGTTCGATCAGCCCGAGGGGTGGCCGGCGGGGTCAAGCGTCGTCATCACCTTCAACGTCACCATAAACTCCTCGGACCCCTGCGAGTTCACCGGCGGGAACTCAGTGGTCAAGGTTAACTACACCACCCCCTGCGGCGCCTATGGACCCGAGATAGAAAGCGAGATCCTGGTGGAGGAGACCGACACCCACGTCAGCATCTCCAAGAGCCCGGAGCTGACCGTCGCCGAGCCGGGAATGATCGTCACCTGGACGATCCGGATCGAGAGCGACGGAGCTGACCCCGCAACGAACGTCACCCTCTTCGACATCCTGCCGAACAATACGGCTTACGATTCTGCCATTCCCGTTCCGAACAGCACCAGCCCCCTCCGGTGGGACTTTGGAACCCTTAACGTCGGAGACTCGCGGACGATCACCCTGAACGCCAGCGTCACCACCTGCACAGACGAGACCGAGAACAACGCCACCGTCTTCTGGGGCTGCTGCCCCAACGATATGGGGATGGAGACGGACATCGTGGCCTTGCGGACGCCGCCGGAGATCACCTTATCCAAGGATCACGACTACTTAGACACCTGCGGCGGAAACTTCACCATCACCATAAATAACACCGGCTCCACCGCCTACACCCCCGAGGTGAAAGAGATCCTGCCGGTGGGTTTCGTCTACAAGGCGGGATCTGCCGTCGTCAGCAGCAACAACGCCAGCCACACCAGTCTCGTCAACGAGCCGGCCTTCGACTATTCCGCTGTCAACAGGACGGTCATCTGGGACGGGTCGAACGTCGATCGGGTCTATCGAAACGAGACGATAACCATCACCTTCGGGGTGGAGAGCTGCCCCGCGTGCTGCAACGTCTCGGTCAAGCCGAACGAAAACTTCGTCTACTTCAACTACACCAACCGCTGCGGCAACTTCAGCTCAGTGAACTTCTCCCAATCGATCTCCCCGAAGCTGGCGGTCCTGGACGTCGAGAAGACGCCTTTCAACCAGACGGTGGGAGGCGAGGCCTCCTGGACGATCACCCTCACGAATGTGGGCGACGGGATCGCCCGCAACGTGACGGTCCGGGATGTGGTCGGGGACGGCTTTTCCAACGTCGCCGTCATCGACGGCGATGTTACGGTGAATGGGTACACCATCATCGAATGGTCAAACCTCACCCTCGGGGTCGGAGGGTCGTGGGTCCGCACCATAACGGCGAAGCCCAAAGGATCCGGAAGCCTGGTGAACAACGTCTACGCCTTCGGAGCCTGCGAGAACGGATGCGTCTACAGCAGCGATGAGGATGCCGCCTACACCGCCCGGATAAACATAACCAAGGATCCCGACGCCGTGGAGACGATTGGGGGGTTTGCGAACTTCACGATCTATGTGGAGTACTGGGGTGCCGGTGAGCAGTACAACAACACCAGGATCGTCGATCTCCTCCCGGCCGGGCTCAAATATTACGATTACGAATGTCAGGATAGCGGGGGTTCGTGTGGAAATGCCAGCGTATCCGGAAATCCCCTGGTATGGGATCTGGGCAACTTCACCGGTGACCGACAGGTTCGGATCAATCTCAGCACCATCGTCGAGGACGTTTATGGAAACCAGAACGGGACGGTTCTGATAAACCGGGTCGAGTCATTCCACGAGGATGAGAACGGGACGATCTTCGACGATGGGGACGAGGCGAACGTGACGATCGTGGAGCCGGACCTTTCGATCAAAAAGTCCACTTCGGTTCCATCGGGAGTCGTCGTCGCCGGTGACGAGATAAGGTATACGATAAACGTATCTCACACCGATGCCAGCAGCTCGGATGCTTACGACCTGGTGATAAACGATACGATCCCCGATGGGTTGGTCTTCGTTCCCGGATCGAATTCCTCAACCCTTTCGACATCATTTTCAAGGACAGGACAGAACCTGACCTGGACCCTACCGAACCTCAACCTTGCGGGAACTAGCTACGTCGTCCTGACCTACAACGTGACTGTCGGGGCCGACGTGGTCTTGAACACCACTTTCATCAACAACGCCACTGTCACCTGGACGAGCATTCCGGGTGAAAATTCCGACGAGAGGTTCGGCAACTGGACGGTCCTCGACGATTACAATCGGGGTGACGACTCGACCCTCAAGGTCGACAGCAACGTCACTGCGATAAAGCTTCCCGACGAGCTTCGTTACAGAACGATCGGCGAGCTTGTTAACTACACCATCGAGGTCGACCTTCCCAACGCCACCGCTCTGGACCTCTGGGTTAACGACACCCTTCCCGCTGGCCTGATCTACAACTCGACGAGCCTCGTCGTCAAAGACAGGAACGGCCTGGCCCTCACCCCGACTGAGTCGTTCAGCACCCCCAACGACGGAACGGCCACAGTTCAGATCAACTGGAGCTTCGGCGACTTTAACAACTCCGAGAACAAGGATATCGTGATAGAGTTCGAGGCGATCGTGGCCAACGTCGACTTAAACCAGGCCGGATATACGATCGCAAACAACTCGGCCTCTTACAGCTGGTTCGACGGCACCGGGACCCTCCACACCGGCTCTGACGAGTCGGGTAAAGTCGAGATCGAAGAACCCGTCCTGACTATCGATAAAACCTTCAGTCCCGGCGGCCCGTTCAGCGCCGGCGACCTGATCATGTTCACGCTCAACGTGACCAACACCGACCCGAGCCAGAGGCCGGCTTACGACATCGTCGTCAACGACACCATACCACCAGGCCTGAACTACGTCAACTCTTCGAGTTCGGGAGCCTACCGTCCCTCCAACCGCACGATCACCTGGTCGATTCCAACCCTCGACCTCGACGCCTCGATCGAGCTGACATACAACGTCACCGTCGACCAGAACGTCGTCGGCAGCTCGACCCTTGTCAACACCGCTTCCGTAACCTGGACCAGCACCCCCGGCTCGAACCCGAACGAACGTAACGGCACCGGCACCGGTCCTAACGACTACTTCGACAACGACTCGGCTCCGGTCACCGTCCAGAACGCCACCACGGTGATCAAGCTTCCCGACGAGCTTCGTTACAGAACGATCGGCGAGCTTGTTAACTACACCATCGAGGTCGACCTTCCCAACGCCACCGTCCTCGACCTCTGGGTCAACGACACTCTGCCTAGAGGCCTGATCTACAACTCGACGAGCCTCGTCGTCAAAGACACTAACGGCCTCGCCATATTCCCGGTCGAGACCGTCAGCACCCCCAACAACGGGTTGGACGTCGTCTTCATCAACTGGAGCTTCGGCACCTTCGACAACTCGGCCAACCGCGACCTCGTCATAACCTTCGACACCATCGTCGCCAACGTCCTCCTAAACCAGAATGGAACGACCCTCGACAACAACTCGGCTTCATACAGCTGGACTGACAACTCGAGCACCCTCCATTCAGGGACCGACGAGTCAGGTAAAGTCGAGATCGAAGAACCCGTCCTGACCATCGATAAAACCTTCAGTCCCGGCGGCCCGTTCAGCGCCGGCGACCTGATCATGTTCACGATCAACGTGACTAACACCGACCCGAGCCAGAGGCCGGCTTACGACATCGTCGTCAACGACACCATACCTCCAGGCCTGAACTACGTCAACTCTTCGAGTTCGGGGATGTACAGCTCTGGCAACCGGACGATCACCTGGTCGATTCCAACCCTCGACCTCGACGCCTCGATCGAGCTGACATACAACGTCACCGTCGACCAGAACGTCGTCGGCAGCTCGACCCTTGTCAACAACGTTTCAGTAACCTGGACCAGCACCCCCGGCTCGAACCCGAACGAACGTAACGGCACCGGCACCGGTCCTAACGACTACTTCGACAACGACTCGGCTCCGGTCACCGTCCAGAACGCCACCACAGTGATCAAGCTTCCCGACGAGCTTCGTTACAGAACGATCGGCGAGCTTGTTAACTACACCATCGAGGTCGACCTTCCCAACGCCACCGTCCTCGACCTCTGGGTCAACGACACTCTGCCTAGAGGCCTGATCTACAACTCGACGAGCCTCGTCGTCAAAGACACTAACGGCCTCGCCATATTCCCGGTCGAGACCGTCAGCACCCCCAACAACGGGTTGGACGTCGTCTTCATCAACTGGAGCTTCGGCACCTTCGACAACTCGGCCAACCGCGACCTCGTCATAACCTTCGACACCATCGTCGCCAACGTCCTCCTAAACCAGAATGGAACGACCCTCGACAACAACTCGGCTTCATACAGCTGGACTGACAACTCGAGCATCCTCCATTCGGGGACCGACGAGTCAGGTAAAGTCGAGATCGAAGAACCCGTCCTGACCATCGATAAAACCTTCAGTCCCGGCGGCCCGTTCAGCGCCGGCGACCTGATCATGTTCACGCTCAACGTGACCAACACCGACCCGAGCCAGAGGCCGGCTTACGACATCGTCGTCAACGACACCATACCACCAGGCCTGAACTACGTCAACTCTTCGAGTTCGGGAGCCTACCGTCCCTCCAACCGCACGGTCGTCTGGTCGATTCCAACCCTCGACCTCGACGCCTCGATCGAGCTGACATACAACGTCACCGTCGACCAGAACGTCGTCGGCAGCTCGACCCTTGTCAACACCGCTTCCGTAACCTGGACCAGCACCCCTGGCTCGAACCCGAACGAACGTAACGGCACCGGCACCGGCCCTAACGACTACTTCGACAACGACTCGGCTCCGGTCACCGTCCAGAACGCCACCACAGTGATCAAGCTTCCCGACGAGCTTCGTTACAGAACGATCGGCGAGCTTGTTAACTACACCATCGAGGTCGACCTTCCCAACGCCACCGTCCTCGACCTCTGGGTCAACGACACTCTGCCTAGAGGCCTGATCTACAACTCGACGAGCCTCGTCGTCAAAGACACTAACGGCCTCGCCATATTCCCGGTCGAGACCGTCAGCACCCCCAACAACGGGTTGGACGTCGTCTTCATCAACTGGAGCTTCGGCACCTTCGACAACTCGGCCAACCGCGACCTCGTCATAACCTTCGACACCATCGTCGCCAACGTCCTCCTAAACCAGAATGGAACGACCCTCGACAACAACTCGGCTTCATACAGCTGGACTGACAACTCGAGCATCCTCCATTCGGGGACCGACGAGTCAGGTAAAGTCGAGATCGAAGAACCCGTCCTGACCATCGATAAAACCTTCAGTCCCGGCGGCCCGTTCAGCGCCGGCGACCTGATCATGTTCACGCTCAACGTGACCAACACCGACCCGAGCCAGAGGCCGGCTTACGACATCGTCGTCAACGACACCATACCACCAGGCCTGAACTACGTCAACTCTTCGAGTTCGGGAGCCTACCGTCCCTCCAACCGCACGATCACCTGGTCGATTCCAACCCTCGACCTCGACGCCTCGATCGAGCTGACATACAACGTCACCGTCGACCAGAACGTCGTCGGCAGCTCGACCCTTGTCAACACCGCTTCCGTAACCTGGACCAGCACCCCCGGCTCGAACCCGAACGAACGTAACGGCACCGGCACCGGTCCTAACGACTACTTCGACAACGACTCGGCTCCGGTCACCGTCCAGAACGCCACCACGGTGATCAAGCTTCCCGACGAGCTTCGTTACAGAACGATCGGCGAGCTTGTTAACTACACCATCGAGGTCGACCTTCCCAACGCCACCGTCCTCGACCTCTGGGTCAACGACACTCTGCCTAGAGGCCTGATCTACAACTCGACGAGCCTCGTCGTCAAAGACACTAACGGCCTCGCCATATTCCCGGTCGAGACCGTCAGCACCCCCAACAACGGGTTGGACGTCGTCTTCATCAACTGGAGCTTCGGCACCTTCGACAACTCGGCCAACCGCGACCTCGTCATAACCTTCGACACCATCGTCGCCAACGTCCTCCTAAACCAGAATGGAACGACCCTCGACAACAACTCGGCTTCATACAGCTGGACTGACAACTCGAGCATCCTCCATTCGGGGACCGACGAGTCAGGTAAAGTCGAGATCGAAGAACCCGTCCTGACCATCGATAAAACCTTCAGTCCCGGCGGCCCGTTCAGCGCCGGCGACCTGATCATGTTCACGCTCAACGTGACCAACACCGACCCGAGCCAGAGGCCGGCTTACGACATCGTCGTCAACGACACCATACCACCAGGCCTGAACTACGTCAACTCTTCGAGTTCGGGAGCCTACCGTCCCTCCAACCGCACGATCACCTGGTCGATTCCAACCCTCGACCTCGACGCCTCGATCGAGCTGACATACAACGTCACCGTCGACCAGAACGTCGTCGGCAGCTCGACCCTTGTCAACACCGCTTCCGTAACCTGGACCAGCACCCCCGGCTCGAACCCGAACGAACGTAACGGCACCGGCACCGGTCCTAACGACTACTTCGACAACGACTCGGCTCCGGTCACCGTCCAGAACGCCACCACGGTGATCAAGCTTCCCGACGAGCTTCGTTACAGAACGATCGGCGAGCTTGTTAACTACACCATCGAGGTCGACCTTCCCAACGCCACCGTCCTCGACCTCTGGGTCAACGACACTCTGCCTAGAGGCCTGATCTACAACTCGACGAGCCTCGTCGTCAAAGACACTAACGGCCTCGCCATATTCCCGGTCGAGACCGTCAGCACCCCCAACAACGGGTTGGACGTCGTCTTCATCAACTGGAGCTTCGGCACCTTCGACAACTCGGCCAACCGCGACCTTGTCATAACCTTCGATTCCATCGTCGCCAACGTCCTCCTAAACCAGAATGGAACGACCCTCGACAACAACTCGGCTTCATACAGCTGGACTGACAACTCGAGCATCCTCCATTCGGGGACCGACGAGTCAGGTAAAGTCGAGATCGAAGAACCCGTCCTGACCATCGATAAAACCTTCAGTCCCGGCGGCCCGTTCAGCGCCGGCGACCTGATCATGTTCACGCTCAACGTGACCAACACCGACCCGAGCCAGAGGCCGGCTTACGACATCGTCGTCAACGACACCATACCACCAGGCCTGAACTACGTCAACTCTTCGAGTTCGGGAGCCTACCGTCCCTCCAACCGCACGATCATCTGGTCGATTCCAACCCTCGACCTCGACGACTGGGTTGTTGTCACCTACAACGCGACTCTAGATTCCGGCGAGATAACGAGCTTGACGTTATTTAATGGAGCAGAAGTCACCTGGACGAGCACCCCTGGGCCCAACGAAAATGAACGCTATGGCAACTGGACTGTGCTGAATGATTACAATGACACTAGCAGAGTCGTCTTTGATATCGAACCTGCCTCTCTTGGCGACTTCGTCTGGCTCGACATCAACGGTGATGGCATCCAGGACTCGGGCGAACCCGGCGTCGCCAACGTGACCGTCCACCTCTACAACTCGACGGGCTCGATCATAGGCACTACCACTACCAACTCCACGGGCTACTATAGCTTCACCGACCTCGTCCCCGGCAACTACTCGGTCGATTTCGTCCTTCCGTCCGGCTACAGCTTCAGCCCTCGTGACCAGGGCTCCGACGACGGTCTCGACAGCGACGCCAACACCACGACCGGCAGAACCGTCGACACTACCCTCGACTCGGGCGAGAACGACCCGACCTGGGACGCTGGGATCTACTTACCTGCCTCTCTTGGCGACTTCGTCTGGCTTGACACCGACGCTGACGGGATCCAGGACTCGAGCGAACCGGGCGTCGACAACGTGACTGTCCACCTCTACAACTCTACGGGCTCGATCATAGGCACGACCTCGACCAACTCCACGGGCTACTACAGCTTCACCAACCTCGTCCCCGGCAACTACTCGGTCGATTTCGTCCTTCCGTCCGGCTACAATTTCAGCCCCCAGGACCAGGGCGGTGATGACGGTCTTGACAGCGACGCCGACGTTACGACCGGAAGAACGGTCAACACGACCCTCGACTCGGGCGAGAACGACCCGACCTGGGACGCCGGCATCTACGTACCTGCCGCTCTTGGCGACTTCGTCTGGCTTGACATCAACGGTGATGGCATCCAGGACTCGGGCGAACCGGGCGTCGAGAACGTGACTGTCCACCTCTACAACTCGACGGGCGATTGGATCGGCACGACCACTACCAACGGCACTGGCTACTACAGCTTCACCAACCTCGTCCCCGGCAACTACTCTGTCAGCTTCGACCTGCCTTCGGGCTACAATTTCAGCCCCCAGGACCAGGGCGGTGATGACGGAATGGACAGCGACGCCAACGTTACGACCGGAAGAACGATCGATACCACCCTCGCCTCAGGCGAGAACGATCCGACATGGGACGCCGGGCTCCTCCTTCCAGCCTCCATCGGGGTGGAGAAGACCGTAGACATTCCGGAGGGGTCGACCAGCACCAGGGTGAACTTCACTATCGTGGTCACCAACACCGGCAATGCCACTCTTGATCCCGTAGTGGCGACCGACACTTTGCCCTTCGGCCTCGACGACCCGGCAGCCAGCGTCGATGGCTCGGTCTCTGGGAACGTCGTGACCTGGAACCTAGGCGAGATGAAGTCCGGTGACTCTAGGACCGTTTGGCTAGAGGCCCACATCAACGGTTCTGCCTTCGACAACCTGACTAACCTGGTCGAGGTGGAGGGGAAGCCCGAATACGGCAATAACGTCACCGACAACGACTCGGTGAACGTGACCGCGGTCGATGCCGATATCGATATTGAGAAAAGCGCTAACGTAACTTCTGGATCTCTGAGCACCAGAGTCAACTTCACATTGGTGGTCACAAACACCGGTAACGCCACTTTGGATCCGGTGATCGTCACCGACACGTTGCCCATCGGCCTCGACGAGCCGGTCGCAAGCAGTGGAGGTTTTGTCTCGGGGAACGTTGCGACCTGGAACCTGGGCGGGATGAGCGGCGGCGAAACCAGGACCCTCTGGCTTGAGGCCCACATCAACGGCTCGTGGATCGGAAACCTCACGAACTCCGCTCACGTCGAGGGCAAACCCGAGCACGGCTACAACGTAACCGACGACGCCTCGGTGAACGTGACCGCCGTCGACGCCTCGATCCGCCTCGATAAGACCTCCAACGTCTCTTCGGGATCTCTGAGCACCAGAGTCAACTTCACATTGGTGGTCACAAACACCGGTAACGCCACTTTGGATCCGGTGGTCGTCACCGACACATTGCCCATCGGCCTCGACGAGCCGGTCGCAAGCAGTGGAGGTTTTGTCTCGGGGAACGTTGCGACCTGGAACCTTGGCGGGATGAGCGGCGGCGAAACCAGGACCCTCTGGCTTGAGGCCCACATCAACGGTTCGAGGATCGGCAACCTGACGAACTTCGCCCGGGTCGAGGGGAAGCCCGAGAAAGGAGACAACGTCACCGACGACGACTCGGTGAACGTGACCGCCGTCGACGCCTCGATCCGTCTTGATAAGACCTCCAACGTCTCTTCTGGATCTCTGAGCACCAGAGTCAACTTCACATTGGTGGTCACAAACACCGGTAACGCCACTTTGGATCCGGTGATCGTCACCGACACATTGCCCATCGGCCTCGACGAGCCGGTCGCAAGCAGTGGAGGTTTTGTCTCGGGGAACGTTGCGACCTGGAACCTGGGCGGGATGAGCGGCGGCGAAACCAGGACACTCTGGCTAGAGGCCCACATCAACGGCTCGAAGTTCGGAAACCTGACGAACTTCGCCCGGGTCGAGGGGAAGCCCGAGCACGGCAACAACGTCACCGACGACGACTCGGTGAACGTGACCGCCGTCGACGCCTCGATCCGTCTTGATAAGACCACCAACGTCTCTTCGGGATCTCCGAGCACCAGAGTCAACTTCACATTGGTGGTCACAAACACCGGTAACGCCACTTTGGATCCGGTGATCGTCACCGACACGTTGCCCATCGGCCTCGACGAGCCGGTCGCAAGCTCAGGAGGTTTTGTCTCGGGGAACGTTGCGACCTGGAACCTGGGAGAGATGAGCGGCGGCGAAACCAGGACCCTCTGGCTTGAGGCCCACATCAACGGCTCGAAGTTCGGAAACCTGACGAACTTCGCCCGGGTCGAGGGGAAGCCCGAGCACGGCAACAACGTCACCGACGACGACTCGGTGAACGTGACCGCCGTCTATGCCCGCATAACTGTACACAAAGTCGTGGACATACCCGTGGGGGAGGTCGGCACCAACGTGACCTTCACCATCTTCGTCAACAACACCGCGAAAGCTATCCTCGATCCGGTCGTCGTGACTGATAGCCTGCCTCACGGCCTCGAATACGTCAGCTCGACTCCACCGGGAGCCCGGTCAGGAAACACCGTCGTCTGGAACCTGGGCACTATGACTCCCGGTGAAATGAAGATCATCTCTCTCGTAGCTCGCATCAACGGCTCGGCCTTCGGCAACCTGACGAACCTGGTCGAGGTGGAGGGGAAGCCTGAACACGGAGACAACGTCACCGACAACGACACAGAGAACGTCACCGCCCTGGGTGCAGAGATCGACGTCGAAAAGACTGTTGACATCCCCGTGGGCTCCGCCAGCACCAGGGTGAACTTCACGATCCTGGTCAACAACACGGGAAAGGTCGCGCTTGACCCTGTCCTGGTGGCCGATACTCTGCCAGACGGCCTCGACGAACCCGCCCCGAGCGATGGAGGCTCTGTCTTTGGAAACACCGTCACCTGGAACCTGGGCAGACTGAACGTCGGCGACGCGAGAACCATTTACCTTCAGGCTCACATCAACGGCTCGAAGTTCGACAACCTCACAAACTATGTTGAAGTTGAAGGCGACCCCGAGTTCGGCGACAATGTCACCGACAACGACACTGTGAACGTCACCGCCCTGGAGGCGAAGATCGACGTCGAGAAGACCGTGAACATATCCGTGGGATCTGCCAGCACCAGGGTGAACTTCACGATCGTGGTCACCAACACCGGTTCTGCCGATCTGGATCCCGTGGTCGTCACCGACACCCTTCCCTTCGGCCTCGATAACGCGACCTCACCATCCGGAGGAAACGAATCTGGAGGCGTCGTCACCTGGAACCTCGGAAGGCTTCACGTCGGCGACGTGAGGACCGTTTACCTTGAGGCCCACATCAACGGCGCCAAGACCGGCAACCTCACTAACCTGGTGGAGGTAGAAGGCCAACCCGAACACGGGAACAATGTGACCGATAACGATACCGAGAACGTGACGGCCCTGGAGGCAACGATCGATGTCAACAAGACCGCGGACAGATCTGTGGCCAAGAACGGGACCGTCGTCAATTTCACCATAGTCGTCACCAACGCCGGCGTTGCCGATCTGGACCCTGTGGTCGTCACCGACACACTGCCAACCTGCTTCGAATACCTCAGCTCGACCTTCAACGGCAGCGAATCCGGCGGCGTCGTCACCTGGAACCTGGGCAGGCTCAACTCCAGCGATTCGAGGATCATCGCGCTCTCGGCGATGGTCAACTGTTCAGGGGCCGGGGTTGTGACCAACCTGGTGGAGGTTGAAGGTGAGCCGGAACATGGCGACAACGTCACCGACAAAGACACTGCTGAGGTGACGGTCGTCTTCGATCACAACCTCTCCATAGAGAAGAAGGCCGACAAATACGAAGTCCAGGAGTGCGATGAGGTCACCTACACCATCACCGTCTGCAACAACGGTCTGGAGCCGGAGAAGAACGTCACCGTCTGGGACGTCTTCAACAGGTACGTCGAGATCCTCTCGATGTCACCGGCTCCCGGCCCCGACGACAAGTGGCACTTCGCCTCGATCCCGGCAGGCGAATGCGCCGTGATAACGATCAGGATCAAAGTTCCCGAACGTCAGGACTTCGAGTTCGGGATGGAACAGGGCGTCAGCGGCGAAGGTTTCGTCAACGTCGCCAACGACTACAGCACCACCTTCGAAGAGTACCTGATCAAGAACTGCGCCTACGCCACCAGCGACTGGAACGTCGACCCCATCTCGTCTTGCATCTGCGTGACGGTTGGAGCTGAGATGGGCACCGAGCTTGAGACCCGCGAGTACGGAAGCGGCCGCTACGACAGCGAAGAGAAGGTCGACGTCTACACCGAGAACAAGTCGATCGAGTGGGAGGAGGACGTCTCAGCCGGCTACAATCCCACGACCCTGACTTTGTACAACAACCGGACCGTCTCCTACGACTCGGCCTGGGTCAAGAAGGCTCGGGCGAAGAACTACGTCACAGGGGCCTCTATGTCCGAGACCTACCACGACGCCGCATGGCTCGACCGTGAGTCGAGGATCTTCCTCGACGAGAACGAGTCGGTTATGGAGGTCGAGAGCGAGTTCGACGGCCGGGGCCACATCGGGTTCCTCAAGCTTCCGACGAACACCTCGCCTCGTCAGGTGACCCCCCTCTTCGAGGCGACCGAGGACTACACCGGGAGCTTCAAGGTTGTGGAGAAGGTCGACGAGTACGGGTCGGCCGTCACTTCTGAGAAGGCCGCGTCGGGTTCGGGGCTGGTCGTCGTCGACAAGAGGGTCGGCGACAGCCAGAGGTCCTACGAGTCGGGTGCGGGCAGCTACGACTCTGAGGAGCTGATCGAGACCTACACCAACTACATCGCCAAAGACATAAGCGTCGTCAACTCGCCGATGAACCAGAGCCTAACGGGCGACGTCTCGATCAACAGCTCGATGAAGTGGAAGGAGGGGATGTATTCGAAGGTGCCAGAGACGAGCTTCATCGGCGAGGAGTACACCTCGGTAACGGAGCTTGACAAGGAGACGGTGGCCAAGGGCCTCAACGAGATGGACACGTTGGCGAACTTCTCCGGGCAAGCTCGGTACCGGGCGATCCTCAAGGACGAGGTCGACTTCGATGAGGCTTACTCCGGAGACTACTCGGTCGAGCGGCGTGTGATGTTCACCGGGACGGCCAAGTACGACCGGCCGCACCTGAACGTCACCAAGACCCTCGACGGCATCTCCGAGGAGAAGGAAGATTGTGATGCAGGAAACTGCAGCAAGACGAAGTACATAGCGACCTACACCATAACAATCGAGAACGATGGGAACGCCGCCCTGGGCCCGATTTACGTTAAAGACTTCTTCCCGCCGGGTGCGATCTTCGATGAGCCGTCGTCGCTCCGACCGACTGAGTTGACAGAGACGAGCGCCAACTGGACTCTGACGCACCTTGCGATAGGCGACGTGGCGACGATCACTCTGAAGCTTGACGTGGCGAAGTACTACCCGTCTGAGCTGGTTAATAGAGTCGAGGTCTGCGGCGGTTATGGCGACGGTTGGGTCTGCGCCTCGAACTTCAGCGCGCTCGAGCTGAACTGGCTCAGCTGCTGTCTCGACGAGCCGGTCTCGGCGACGAAGACGGCTCGGCTGGACGGGGCGAACGAGAGCCTCGTCTGGTACACCGTCGAGATCAGGAACAACGACAACGTCACCCGTGTGGCGACTGTGACCGATCGGCTCCCCGCAGGCATGGAGCTTGTCAGCTCTTCGGTTCCGTTCTCCTCCTATGAGGATGGCGTTGTCGTCTGGAACATGGTCGAGATCGGGCCCTTTGATACGGCGACGATCGAGTTCTCGGCCATCGCCCCCGGCGACGGCAGGTTTACGAACACCGTCGAGGTCGATCCGAGGTCCGTCGATGGACCAATTGTCCAGCCGGTCTATGCATCCTGCGTCATCGACGTAGGCGTCGTCGAGGGCGAGTGCGGTGCCGTATCTTGCGGGATATGGCAGCCGCCGAACTGGGACCTGGAGCATAGCGGGTACGAGCCGGACGAATTGTCCTGCGAGGATCTGACCTGCACAGGATGTGACGGGGTGCCGGCGAGCTGACACCCTGATGGGCGATGGCTCAAAAGGTCAGGGGGACCGGTCCCCCTCCCCATCCACCACCTTTTTTTCCGGAATCCGTTCGTGGTAGAGGTAATGGCCGCACCTTTTGCAGTAATCTGCGTCGATATCGTGCTCGCCGAGGCCGCACTGGGGGCAGAGGACGTTCGTCTTCCTCGATATCAGGATCCACTCCTTGACGATCTGGCTCGCCTCCCATGGGATGAGAATGATGCCGGAGAGGATCATCAGAACCGTCACCCACTTGCCAGCGTCGGTGACCGGGGTGATGTCTCCGAAGCCGACGGTGGTCAGGGCCACCACCGTGAAGTAGAAGGCGTCTCCGAAGTTTTTGACCGCGGGGTTCGCTGAGTATTCGACGTAAAAGAAGAGCCCCGAGCCGATGAAGAAGATGATCAAAATCGTCGTCACGAGCCTTGCCACCTTGAGAAGCTCAAGCGAGATGCTCCCAAAGAAGAAGTGGGGGTCGGCGAGGAACCGGAGGAACCTGAATATCCTCAAGACCTTCAAGACCCGGATCGTCTTTACGAAGGCGATGTCGAGGGAGAGGCCGAAGACGGGGAGGACTGATTGAAACAGCGTTGGCAGTATCGCCACGAGATCGATGATGCTGTAGACGTCGACGAGCTGCCGCATTCTGTTCGGCGCGCCGTAGAGGCGAGCGATGTACTCGACTATGAAGAAGGCGACGGCGAAGAGCTCGAGCCTCCGGAGGAAGGTGCTCATTTCGGGGGATATTTTGTAGGTGTCGAGGACGAAGATGGCGCAGACTAAAAGGTTCATGAAGATTATCGCGATGTCGATGGCTTTGCCGAGAGGGGTTCTGTAGTCGATGAGGTAGAACTCGACCAGCTCTCGATAGTTGCCTTTTGGCCTTTGGCTCTCAATATCTGTCATCGCTCAATATTATCCCAGCCCTTCAGGAGATAAACAACCTTCGGTGAACCTGCGTCACCGGAATACCTCGACCCGGTCCAGATTCACCTTCTCCAAAAGCCGGGCATCATAACCACCAGAACGGTGATGATCTCAAGCCGTCCCAGGTACATCAGGAGTATTCCCAAAACCCGACCCAGAAGGGAGATCTGGCCGAAGTCGACGGCTACGACCCCATAGCCCGGACCTATCACCCCCATGGTGCAGGCCGATGCGGAGACGGCCGATATGGCGTCGAAGCTCGAGTTTCCAGCCTCGGTGACGGCGAAGGCGAAGGAGGCGAAAAGAAAGATCATGAAGTAGAGGAGCATGAAGAGCTGAACTGATCTGAGAATATCTCCCGGGACGGTCTCTTCACCCACCTTCAGAGAGGTCACAGCATGGGGGTGGACGAGTCTGAGAAGCTCGTTTCGTGCGTGCTTAAAGATTATCAAAAATCTCCCCACCTTTATCCCGCCTCCCGTGGATCCGGTGCTCCCGCCTATCACCATCAGGATTATCAGCGCAAACTTCGATGCCAGAGACCAGGAGTCATAGCTGAAGTTGTTCACGTAGCCCGTGGTGGTCATGATGGAGGCGGCCTGGAAGGCCGAGTATCTGAACCTGGTCGAGAGATCCTCATCGATGCCGCCCCAGATCATCAGGATGGATACGGCCGCCGCCATTATGAATATGTAGAGCCTGAACTCGGGGTCTCTCAGAGGGGCTGAATACTCTCTCTTGAGGAGGATTCGATAGTGGAGGAGAAAGCTCGCCCCTCCGATCAGGAGAAATACGCAGACTACGGCGTCGACCAGGGGGCTGTCGTAGGCGGCGATGCTGTCGGCCCTGGGGGAGAAGCCTCCGGTGGCGAGGCTGGTGAAGGCTGTGCATACGGCGTCGTATATGGGAAGTCCAAGAGCTGCAAGGGCGACGGCCTGAATCCCCACCAGGCCCAGATATATGCTCCAGAAGATCTTGGCCGTATTTTTGACGTGGGGGGTGAGGGCCTCTTTAGTGAGGCCGAGCCCCTCCACCGAGTAGAGCTCCCTCCCCGCCACCCCCAGGTGGGGTAGGACCGCTATGAAGAGAAGTATTATCCCCATACCTCCGAGGAACTGGGTGAAAGATCTCCAGAATAGAAGCCCGAAAATGGTCTCAGAGCCGGAGAGGGGGCAAAAGCCCTCGATGAAGCCGCCAGCGATGCTCCCGCTCACTTTCGCCTCGCTCAGGATCCAGTAGCCTTGGGAGTCGAACTCCGTCAGTATGGTGGCCCCAGCGGTGGTGAACCCCGACATCGACTCGAATAAGGCGTCGGTGGGAGAGAGTCCGAGGAATACGTAAGGTAGGGCGCCGATGGACGCCGCCAGGAGCCAGCCGAAAGCGACGGTGGCGAAGGCCTCTTTATGGCCCATCTCCTCACCCACCCCCAGTCGCTTCATCACCAGGCCGAAGGCTGCGGCGAGAATGGCGGCCAGTGAGAAGGAGAACGCTCCCGCAGGCTCCCGATAGATGATCGATACCATTCCCGGCAACAGCATCAGGCATCCCAGGATGATCGCCAGATGGCCCAGGTTGTGAAGGATTATCTTGGAATTCATCGCCGATCCAATATTAGATCGCCATGCTTTTTAGATTTTTTCACCCCACACCCTCTTGCCAGTGCCTGAATCCTCTACCATATATCCGTCTTCCACCGAAACTCTTTTCACGAGATCGATTCCATCAGCTATGATATGGCTGAGAAGGCGGAGCTGAAACGGGAGCTGGGGCTCTTCGAGGTGACCCTCTCCGGCGTCGGAATAATCCTGGGGGCGGGGATCTACGCCCTCATCGGAAAGGCGGCGGGACTTGCCGGAAACTCGGTCTGGCTCTCCTTTGCCATCGCCGCCCTCATCGCCGTCTTCACCGGCCTCAGCTACGCCGAGCTCTCGTCGATCTTCCCCCGGGCCAGCGCCGAGTACGAGTACACGAATCGAGCCTTCGGCAAAAGGCTCGCCTTCGTCGTGGGGTGGCTTATCATCTTCAGCGGGGTCATCGGGGCTTCGACCGTCGCCCTGGGCTTCGGAGGCTACTTCTTCGCTCTGACCGGCCTTCCCGTCCTCCCGGCTGCCATCCTCCTCCTCTTCGTCCTATCGATCGTCCTCCTCTGGGGGATCAAGATCTCAGCCTGGTTTGCCATCGTCTTCACCCTCATCGAGACCTCGGGGCTGTTGATGGTGATCTACATCGGCCTCCCGCACCTGGGGAGCGTCGACTACTTCGATATGCCCCACGGCCCGAGCGGCGTCTTCGAGGCGGCGGCCCTGATCTTCTTCGCCTTCATGGGGTTTGAGGAGATGGTGAAGCTCTCCGAGGAGACGAAAAATCCCGAGAGGAACATTCCCCTCGCCCTCATCGGGGCCCTCGCCATCACCATCGTCCTCTACATGCTGGTGGCGGTGAGCGTCGTCTCCGTCGTCTCCTGGGAAGTCCTGGCAGCGTCGGAGGCTCCCTTCGCCGAGGCGGCGGCCGAGGCCCTCGGCTCGGACGCCTTCGTCGTCATATCGACGATCGCCCTCTTTGCCACCGCCAACACCGCCCTTCTGATGCTTCTCGCGGCGTCCAGGATCGCCTACGGGATGGCCGGGTCCTCGTCGATCCCCGACTTTCTGGCGAGAGTCCATCCAGAAAGAAGGACGCCATGGGTGGCGATACTGGTCGTCATGCTCCTCTCGATGGGCTTCGTCTTCTCCGGCGACATCGCCTTCGTCGCCAGCGCCAACGACTTCATCCTCTTCGCCACATTCGTCGTCATCAACGCGAGCCTCATCTATCTGAGGAGAATAGACCCCGACCGGCCCCGGCCTTTCCGGGTTCCCCTGACCATCGGCTGGGTCCCCGTCCTCCCCATCCTGGGGATATTGACCTGCCTCTTTCTCATCCTCCACCTGGATACGGCGGCGATCCTCCTGGGGTCGGTCCTCGCCGTCGTGGGCGGGGTTCTCGCCCTCGTATGCTGCCGGGAATCGACCTGATCCTTTGGCCCCTCATCTCTTGACCTTCCCTCCTCGGATCGCGGGGCTGAGAGGAGCCGCACCCGCTCCTCGGGGCCAGGGTCCGAGGGGCGGAGGTTTCGGCTGAGGTCGGCTGCCTGATCTCCGGCCGGGCGGAGATCGCCCGGTGGCGGCCCGCCCGAGATCCGCGCCTGTGACGTGGGGGGGAGAGGATGAGGAAGGCTAGTTCAGATCTAACGAAAATTTTCGATTTTTGGCTTTGTTGGTGCCTTTTAAATCGAATCTGGTATCGCGAGATAGAGCGAAAGATTTATCGTATGACGTCTCTTCCGGATTCATGGAGGGAAGTCATCTGTCAGGTCTATCTCGATTGCTGGTGTTGATAGCATGTCTTTCTGTTGTTCAGCCAGCTTATGCAGCTTTAATTACAGTCGCACCAAGCGGTGGCTACTATACTAGTATCCAGGCGGCGATAGACGCGGCAAGCCCGGGAGACATAAATTGAGGTACATAGTGGGACATACTACGAATACCTTAGCGTTGGTAAGCAGCTTACGCTTAGTGGATTAGATACGGGTGGCGGGATGCCGGTGGTAGACGCTAGTGGTAGCGAAAGTGCCATCCTCCTAGGAGATGGGATTACAGTAGATGGATTTGAGATTATTACAGACGGCATTTGTGGAATTCGCCTTCATTCCTCTAGCAGCAATACCATCACAAATAACATCATCACCAGCGACGACTTCGGTATTTTTCTTAAAGATGGTAGCGATAATAATGTCATTAATGGCAATACCGTCTTTGGAGCAAGTACGGGTATAGGTCTCTATTTCTCCAATGGGAATACGATTAAGGATTGCGACGTCACCGGTGATAGTGGCATCGGTATAGATATTGCCTCCTCCAATCATAATGGCATAATGGATAACACGATTAAAGGCGGTTACGATGGCATATATCTCCGTTCCTCCAGCGATGGTAATATTATCACCGGCAACATCGCGACAGGCATCGGTAATAATATCAACACAGGTAAAGGAATTCGACTTAGTACTTCCAATAGTAACACTATCACGAATAATAAAGCTACTGGAAACTATGGTTTATCACTTGTAGTGTCAAATGATAATCTAATTGATGGTAACTCGTTTGTTGGAGATAAATATTCGGGTATCTATCTTTATTCCTCTGAAGATAACATTATAAAAAGCAATTCTGCAGATGGAGAATACTATGGTATCTCCTTGGATTCCTCAAGAAGAACTACTATCGCGGATAATACGGTTACCAGTCGCAACAATGGGATTTTCCTCAGACATTCTGACACAAATAAACTTAACGAAAACATAATACATGGAGCTAATCGTGGTATTTACATATATTACTATAGCCGGAATAATATCATAATTGAAAATACTTGTATTGGAGGCAGCTATGGCATTGTCATAGAATACTCTAGTGATAACAACGTCATATATTCCAATAATTTCAATAATGCATTCTCCGATTCCAATAATGTGTGGTCGTCCCCAGAAGAAATTATTTATCAACATTGCCATAAATATTATAAGAACCATGTCGGGAACTACTACAATGACTATCAAGGATATGATGAGAATAATGATGGAATCGGTGACGTGGCTTACCCGATCTCAGGAGGATCAGAACAAGACGAATATCCTCTAATAAAATCTTGGCCTTATGAGGCCCTGTCTATCAATGGATCTACGTTCAATGATTTCAACAGGAACGGAATATGGGATGAGTACGAACCTGGTATAGCTGGTTGGAACGTCATCTTAACATACCCTGACGGCACAAACGAGACGAAGGTGACTGGTGATGATGGTTGTGTTAAATTTTCAGACCTTGATCCTGGTAACTATATTTTGACCGAAGAGGTGCTGGCCGGGTGGCATGCATCAACTCAGACAAGCCAGATGTTCACCCTCGATCCTCAGAATTCGCCCTATGATGTTGAGTTTGGTAACTATCTTTCTTCCGAATTCGAGATTAGGAAGATTGTTCTCAATGAGACCGTCAAACGCTGCGAGGAGATTACTTACTTCATTCAGATCAAACCTGATTCTGATGATTTGATACTGAACAACGTCACAGTCCGAGACGTCTTCGACAAACTCGTCGATTTTGTCTCAGCATACGATTACAGCGGCAAAGCCTTGCGGATGGGCAGCAATGGAGGGACCTGGAAATGGGCCGAACTGGACATGACCGACCTGCCCAAAGATGAGGACGGCTGGATGACCTTGATAACCCTGGTAATCAAGATCCCAGAGATGCAGGACTTCGAGTTTGAATTGGCCCAAGGTGTCGCGGGCCAGGGCTTCGTCAACGTCCAGAACGACTACAACACCAACTACCAGGACTACCAGATCAAGAACTGCGTATACATGACTACTGACACATTTCCGGGTGAAGTCTTCTCTGACTGCGTCTCCGTGACGGTCCTCCTCGATCCCGGAACGGAGCTAGAAACCCGCGAGCACGGCTCGGGGAGCTACGATAGCGAGGAGCTGGTCCGGGTCAGGACCGAGAACAAATCGATCTCGATGGATAAAGACGTGGCAGCGACCTACGCCCCCACAACCCTGGGCCTTTACAGAAACAGGACCGTCGCCTTCTCGTCGAGGTGGACCGAGGAGGCCCGGGCGAAGAACCGGGTCACCGGCACCAGCATGAGCGAGTCGTACCGGTACGCCACCTCTATCGACCGGGAGTCGAGGATCTTCCTCGACGAGAACCAGTCGACGATGAAGGTCGAGAGCGAGTTCGACGGCCGGGGCCACATAGGTTTCTTGAAGCTGCCGACGAACACCTCGCCCCGCCAGACGACCCCCCTCTTCGAGGCGACCGAGGACTACACCGGGAGCTTCAAAGTGGTGGAGAAGATCGACGAGTACGGTTCCGGAGTCTCGTCTGAGAAGGCCGCGTCGGGTTCGGGGCTGGTGGTCGTGGATAAGAGGGTCGGCGATAGCCAGAGGTCCTACGAGTCGGGTGCGGGCAGCTACGACTCTGAGGAGCTGATCGAGACCTATACGAG
>JAXGJB010000011.1:0-62982 GCA_040770465.1 Methanothrix sp.
AGGTCGCCGCTCGCCATATCGGCGATCTCCTCGATAATCTCCGGGGTGCATCCGGCCTTTTCGGCCCGGCATATGTCTCTCAGCGCCGAGACGACGGTGCTCTTCCTGATGGACCTGAATTGAATTCCCAGGGTCGCCTCTCTCAGGGGCTTAGTCAGGCCGTAGTAGTCGTTTGCTATCAGGATCACCGGCTGGTCGGTCTCCCGGACGAGCTTCAGCATCGCCGCAGAGCCGCCCCGGTCCGCCGAGCCGTAGAGGTTGTCCGCCTCGTCCAGGATGACGAGCCTCTTTTTGCCGGAGAAGGTCATCATCCTCGAGGCCGCTCCCGCCACCTTCGCGATGGCGGCGGCGGTCCTGCTGTCGCTCGCGTTCATCTCGATCTGGTCCCAGCCCATCTCCTCGGCCAGGGCTAGGGCCGCGGAGGTCTTCCCCACGCCAGCGGGGCCGTAGAGGACGACCGCCCTCTTCTCAGGCACCCCCCTCTCCCAGGACCGGGCCCAGCCCTCCAGGTCCGAGACTGCCTTGCCGTTCCCAAGAACCCCCTTCAGGGCTTTGGGCCTGTACTTCTCCGTCCACTTGATCGCTGCCATCTACCAGACGCCCTCTCGCCCCGTCATCTCCTCGACCTCGATCTCCCAGATCACCATCGGCATCTTCTCCATATCCTCCCGCCGAAATGTCTTGCCGCCATGGCCTGCCATCTCCTCCCTGGTGAATATATCAAAGAGCTTCTCTTTCGCCTCCGCATCCGCTGAGAGGCGGACCCTCCCGGAGGCGATGACGCTCTTCCACCTCCCACCCTCGGCATGGTCCACCTCGAAGGAGACCCTGGGGTTCTCCCTCGCCATCTCCAGCTTCTTTCCCCTCGGGCCGGAGTGGAGGAGGATCTTGCCCTCTGCGTAGACGTAAGACATCGGCACGACGTAAGGCTCGTCCCCCGCCGAGAGGCCGACCCTCCCGAACCTGGAGCTTGCGAGCAGATCCTCGCACTCGGCAAAAGACATCTCCCTCGGTTTCATGGTTTTTAGTCTCAGGGTCCGTGGCTATTAAATTCTTCTTCCCCTGCCTCGCCAAAGGTTTTTAGCCTCGGGCCGCCAAACCTGCGGCGATGTTCAAGAAGATTCTGATCGCCAACCGTGGGGAGATCGCCATCCGCATCATGAGAGCCTGCCGCGAGCTCGGCATCTCCACCGTCGCTGTGTACTCCGAGGCCGACAGAAATGCCCTCTTCGCCAAGTACGCCGACGAGGCGGTCTTCGTGGGCCCCTCGCCGGCTTCCCAGAGCTACCTCCGGATCGACAAGATCCTGGATGCTGCGGAAGAGACCGGTGCCGAGGGGATCCACCCAGGTTACGGTTTCCTCTCTGAAAACCCCGTCTTCGCCCGGGCCTGCGAGGATAAGGGCATCGTCTTCATAGGACCCACCAGCCGATCCATCGAGAAGATGGGAAGCAAAATCGCCGCCCGAGACATCATGAAGAACGCGGGCGTTCCCATCGTCCCGGGAAGTGAGGGGGGGATCTCCTACCCCGAGGAGACGAGGGATGTTGTGGAGTCGATCGGCTACCCCGTGATGCTGAAGCCGGCAGCCGGAGGCGGCGGGATAGGGATGAAGATCGTGTGGGACGAAAAGGAGCTGGGCCCCGCCCTGAACTCGGCGAGATCGATCGCAAAATCCGCCTTCGGCGATGAGACCGTCTACGTCGAGAAGTACCTCACAGATCCGAGGCACATCGAGTTTCAGATCCTGGCCGACTCCAGGGGGAAGACGATCTACGTCTCCGACCGGGAGTGCTCGATCCAGAGGCGCCACCAGAAGCTGATCGAGGAGTCGCCCTCTCCGATAATGACCCCGGAGCTCCGGGAGGAGATGGGATCGATCGCCGTCCGGGCGGCGGAGGCGATCGACTACCGGAGCGCCGGAACTGTCGAGTTCATGTACTCCCGAGGCGACTACTACTTCCTGGAGATGAACACCAGGCTCCAGGTCGAGCATCCCATCACCGAGATGGTGACGAGCGTCGACCTCGCAAAAGAGCAGATCCGGATCGCCGCCGACGAACCCCTCGCCTACTCTCAGGACGAGATCGAGATCCGGGGCTGGGCCATCGAGTGCAGGGTAAACGCCGAAGACCCCCTCAACGACTTCGCGCCGGCCCCCGGAAGGATCAAGAGGTACAGAAGCCCCGGAGGCCCCGGCATAAGGGTCGACAGCGGCGTCTACGCCGGTTTTGTCATACCCCCATACTACGACTCCATGATATCCAAGGTGGTGGCCATGGGGAGGGACAGAAAGGAGGCTATCGCCCGGATGGAACGGGCCCTCTACGAGTACATCGTCACCGGGGTCCAGACGAACATCAACTTCCACCTGGCGGTCCTCCGCCACGAGAGGTTCAGGAGGGGCGACATCAACACCAACTTCCTCAAGGAAGAGGCGATAATGGAAGAGGTGAAGAAGGTCGCAGAGGCGGAGCGCGAGAAGGGGCTCTCCCTCGCCTCGGCCCTGGGCGCCGACACCCGGAAGGTGGCGGCGATATCCGCGGCCGTTGGAGCCTACATGTCCCAGCGTGAACCCGCCTCCGAGGAGTAGGTCGCCCCTTGAGGAGGAAGGAGATAAGGAAGGTCCTGATCGAGAGCCTCGGGGACTGGACCAGTGGCGAGACCCTGGCAGAATCCCTGGGGATCAGCCGGGCCGCCGTCTGGAAACAGGTCCAATCCCTCCGGGCGGAGGGGTACGATATAGAGGCCTCGAAGAGGGGCTACAGGCTCAGGTCGGTGCCCGACCTCCTCAGCGAAGACCTGGTCAGGTCAGGCCTCGAAACGAAGTTTGTAGGAAGGACGATCCTCACCTTCCCCTCCGTCACCTCCACCAACGCCGAGGCGAAGAGGATAGCGCCCTCGGCCGAGGACGGGACGGTGGTAATCTCCGAGGTCCAGACCGCCGGGAGGGGAAGGATGGAGCGTCCCTGGCTCTCCCCTCGAGGCGGCCTCTGGATGAGCATCATCCTGAAGCCGAAGATCCCCCCGGCCCTCGCCTTCAGTGTGAACATCGCCGCTGCCGTCGCCGCCGCAAGAGCCCTTGAGGGGCTCTACGGCCTCAAGGTCAGGATCAAGTGGCCCAACGACCTCCTGGTGGGGGAGAGGAAGATCTGCGGGATTCTTACGGAGATCGGAGCCGAGATGGACCTTTTGGAATACGCCGTGGTGGGCATCGGGATCAACGCCAACCTGGATCGCGACCTCCTCCCCCAGGAGTGGAGGGCCACCTCCATATCCGCGGAGCTTGGAAGAGATGTATTCCGGGCAGAGCTAGCCGGAAGAGTCCTTGAAGAGGTGGAGAGGGCCTCGGAGGAGATGGCGGAGTCCTTCGACCGGCTCCGGAAAGAATGGTCTGTCCGCTCCGGGACGTTGGGGCGAAGGGTGAGGATTATAACAAGGAGCGGGGAGTTTGAAGGGGTCGCAGAGGCCCTGGAAGACGACGGGTCGCTTCTGGTGAGAAGAGACGATGGGGCCCCGGAGAGGGTCATCGCCGGGGACTGCGTCCACCTAAGAGCCGCCAGAGAGAGGACGGATGGTGGAGCGTGACCTCTCGCTTGCGCTGGCGCAGGGTATTTGTAACTGGAGATTTTTGAGATGAGATGGGGTCATAGATGAAGCGCAAGATAGAGGTGAGGGGGATCGCCAGGGACACGCTCTACTTCATCCTCGAGGCCTCCCGATCGACCCTGCCCGTGGAGTTTGCGGGGCTTCTCCGGGCCGAGGACGGCGTCATCACCGAGGTGATCATGCTCCCCGGGACCGAGTCGTCGAGCAAGAGCGCCCTCGTCCGGCTTTACATGCTCCCCAACATGAGGATCGTGGGATCGGTCCACAGTCACCCCTCCCCCAACACCCGACCCTCTCAGGCGGACCTGATCTTCTTCTCCAAGACCGGCGACTACCACATAATAGCGGGCACCCCCTTCGACATAGAGAGCTGGACCTGCTACGACAGGACGGGACGCAAAAGAAGCCTTCCCGTCCTGGACGTGGAGGTCGGGGAGGATGATGAGGACTGGTTTGATTAGGGTTCTGGCGACGGGAACCTTCGACCTCCTCCATCCGGGACACCTCATGTACCTGGAGCAGTCGAGGGCCCTCGGCGACGAGCTGGTGGTGATCGTGGCGAGGGACGCCAACGTCAAGCACAAGCCGAAGCCGATCATCCCCCAGGATCAGAGGCTCCTCATGGTATCGGCTTTGAAGACGGTGGACAGGGCGGTCCTGGGAAGCGAATCGAACATGTTCTCGCCGATAGAGGAGCTGAAGCCGGACATCATCACCCTGGGGTACGACCAGCACTTCGACGTCGTCCTCCTCAAAGAGGAGCTGGCGACCCGGGGGATCGACGCTGCGGTGGTGAGGCTGGAGGAGCACGACCCCTGCCCCCTCTGCAGCTCAAGGATGATAGTCGCGAAGATACTCTCCGAACGCTGCTCGAAGGAGGGAGGGCACTCTCCTGAGGGCTGATCGGCCTTCCCATCGAGGTCGATCAGCGAAATGGAGGTGCCAGACCTTCTGCCAAAGCGCCAGTTACTTATACCGACCGTCCCTCTTTGCCGACAATATGGCCCCCAAAGTCGCAGTCGGCGGCACCTTCGACCCCATTCACGACGGCCATCTCGCTCTTTTGAGGAAGGCCTTTGAGGTGGCTGGAGACGACGGCGAGGTGGTGATCGCCCTGACCTCAGACAGGATGGCCAAAAGTCAGCGAACCCGCTCGGTCCGAGACTTCGATGCCAGAGTCCGGAACCTCAGGGAAACCCTCAAGGAGAACCTGGGGGTGGATCGGTTCACGATCGAGATGCTTCACACCTTCCACGGGTCCGCCATCGAAGAGGATTACGACATCATCGTCGTCTCGCCGGAGACGGAGCCGATGGCCTGCAACATCAACGAGATCCGGAGGGAGAACAACCTTCCGCCCCTCAAGATCGTGAGGATCGACTACCAGATGGCCGAGGACGAGATCCGGATCTCATCCACCCGGATCTGCGGTGGCGAGATCGACTCTCACGGCAAGATGCTGGTCTAGCAAGGAGATCCCGGCCAAACCATCAGAAGTGTCGGACATCTGTCAGGCCGGCGACGACCGACGACCATCAGCGACCGTAATCCATATCAACTCACACAATAAAAGGGCAAAGCATGAAGCTTCGCCTCTTCACTCTCTTCGCGCTCTTTTCGGTATCCATTGTGCCTGCCGTGGGGGAGAGGTATTCGGAGGACAATCCGCTATACCCTCTGGCCTGGTACAACAAGGGCGTCGCTCTCTCGGAGCTGGGCAGATACGATGAAGCCATCAACTGCTATGACAACGCCATCGAGCTGGACCCAGAGTACTCTCTCGCCTGGAACAACAAGGGGATCGCCAAGAGCGCTCTGGGAGAGCGCGAAGATGCCCTGGCCTGCTACAACCGTTCTCTGGAAATAGACCCCGATTATGCTCCGGCCTGGAACAACAGGGGTGTCGTCCTGGAGGCTCTGGGCAGATCTGACGAGGCCCTGGCATCTTACGATAGGGCTCTCGAGATCGATCCCGGCTACGCTCTGGTCTGGAGCAACAAGGGAGGGATCTTCTACGACCGGGGAGACTACAACAGCTCCATCGACTGTTACGAGAAGGCCCTCGATATAGATCCAGAGATGAAAGAAGCATGGAACAGCATGGGTCGATCCCTGTACGCCGCGGGCTCGTACGATCGGTCCATAGAATGTTACGAAGAGGCCCTGAAGCTCGATCCGAACTACGCTGCGGCCTGGAACAACAAGGGGATCGCCCTCGGCACCCTGGGACGCCACCAGGAGGCTCTAGACTGTTACGAGGAGACTCTGAAGATCGACCCAGCTCACGTAATGGCCCTCTACAACAAGGGGATCGCCCTCGGAATTCTCGGGCGGCAGGAGGAGGCGATCGGAAGCTACGACGAGGTTCTGAGCCTCGATCCGAACAACTCTCAGGCCTGGTACAACCGGGGGGTGGCCCTGGGGCTTCTGGGCAGGTTCGAGGATGCGTTGGCCAGCTACGATGAAGCTATATCCATCGATCCCGGCTACGCCCCGGCCTGGAACAACAAAGGGATCGCTCTGGGAGCTCTGGGTCGGCAGGAGGAGGCGCTGGCATCTTACGAAGAGGCCCTGAAGCTCGATCCGGATTACGCCTCGGCCTGGTACAACAAGGGTGTCGCCCAGAGCGCCCTCGGCCGCTACGAGGAGGCGGTCGACTGCTATACACGGGCGCTGGATATCGACCCGGAGATGAAAGAGGCCTGGAACAACAAGGGGATCGCCCTCAGCGCCCTCGGGAGACACGAAGAGGCGATCGAGTGCTACGAGCGGGCGCTGGAAGCGGAGACCGGAGAGGCCGATGCAGGGAACGGAACTGAGCCGGACACCGGCGCTGTCGCGGGATCAAATTCCGGAAACGTCACGGCTTCGGACGACGACAATGTCGCAGAATCCGGTCCCGGAAACGTTACGGCCTCAGACACCGGCGCCGTCGCAGAATCCAGTCCCGAAAACGTCACGGCTTCGGACGACGACAACGTCACGGGGTCCGGTCCAGGAAACGTAACGGAAGCCGATGCCGGGAACTTCGCATTATCCCACGCCTGAAACGTCATGAGGGAAGATCGCAAGAGGGACCCGGCAAGGTCCGGGTTCCCGAAACGAGACGGTGAAGGCCGAGGCCGTATAGGATCGGGCGCGAGAAGACGTCACTCGTCGTCGCCGCGGCTCACGTTCTTCAGCCTCTCGACCCCTCCGATCTCCTCGATCACCGAGACGACTGAGAAGGGGACGAGCCGCTTCCAGATCTCGTCTCCGGCGAGCATCATCCTCCTTATCGCGGTTCCCGAGTAGACCTCTCTTCTGTACATCGGCGGCATCCTGACCACAACCCCGGCCTCGGAGAAGAGCTGGACCACCAGGGGGTTGTTGGAGTAGACGACGTCGAAGTTGGGGGTCATGGCCTTGACGTGAGATACCCAGACGGCGTTTCTGGCCATATCCTCCAGGGGTATGACGTAACAGGTCGCGTCAAGGCTGCGGAGGGCGGGCCAGATCATGCTGATCCTCTCCCCGGCGGTGAAGGGGTTTTCGAGGGTGTGGCTCGCCTGGGCGGACCCGAGGCCCACCACGATCTCGTCCACCTCCTCGACGATCTTCTGGAGGACGGCCTGGTGGCCCAGGTGGTAGGGCTGGAACCGTCCTATGTAAAGGCCTCTTTTCATAGACGTTCTTCCGATCAGCTTCTGAGGATCTCCTTTCCGATCAGCTTGATGGACCTCTCCTTATTCGGTCCGATGGGTGAGCCGACGACGATCTGGGTAACCCCGGTCGCCAAAAGCTCGTCAACCCTCGCCCGGCAGTCGGCTGGGGTTCCCGAGACGGAGAAGGCGTTGATCATCGTCTCGGAAACGGCGGCCAGGGCCGAGCCGAAGTCGCCCTTGGCGATGGCTCCGGAGACGGCTTTCGCCTCCTCGGGCTTTATGCCGTGGCGCGAGAGGACCGACTCAGGTGACCCTGCGACGATGAAGGCGACGACGATCTTCGCCTCGTTCGCCGCCTTCTCGCCGTTTTTATCAGCGCTGAAGCTGGTGTAGGCGCAGATCTCCACATCTTTGGGGTCGCGGCCCGCCTTCTTTGCCCCCTGCTTCACCAGGGGGACGGCGTACTTGAAATCGTCGGGGTGGCTCGCGTTGACCAGGACGCCGTCGGCGATCATCCCCGCCATCTCCAGCATCTTGGGGCCCTGAGCTCCTATGTAGATGGGGATATCGCCGGCCTTGAAGGCGAGCTGGGCACCGGCCATGCCGAAGGACGAGACCCTCTTCTTCGCGAGAAGCTCCCTCAGCGCCGAGACCGATTCTTTGACGGCGGTGAGGGGCTTCTCCCAGGCGATCCCCATGGCGTCGAAGGTGGCCTTGTCGCCGGGGCCTATACCCAGAATCGCCCTCCCTCCGGAGATCTCGTTGATCGAGGCGATGCTGGAGGCTGTGACGGCGACGTTCCTCGTATAGGGGTTTGTAACCCCGGTCCCGAGCTTGACCTTGTTTGTCGCCAAAGACAGTATCGCGAGGGTCGAATAGACGTCTCTGTTGTTGTAGTGGTCGGTGATCCAGATGGTGTTGAAGCCAGCATCTTCCGCCAGCTTTGCCATGTAGCCCACCTTCAGGGCGGGCTCGTTGGGGACGAACTCTATTCCGAACAATTTTCTCTCTCCAAGACGATCCGGTTCCCGGGGGCGAGGCCGAAGAGCTCCTTTGCGCTCCCCCCGTTGACCGCAATTTCTGCAAACCCATGGGACCCAATGGTTATAAGGGGTTCGTCGCATCCCGCCTCTGCGTAGGTTCTGACCCGCCGGACCCTTCTTCCCGACAACACGAACTCGCCCTCCGGGATTTCGATGGCGTTGAGGATCAGGTTCCCGAATCCGTCAACGTAGATCACCTCAGCCTTCATCCCGGAATCGATGACCTCGGCCCTGCCGAAGTCGAGTGGTTTCGGCTCCGCCCGCGGGCCGAAACTCTCGGGCTTTCTGCCTGAGGCCAGCATAGCCGCCGCCGGAGCGAAGACGTCCCTTCCGTGGAAGGTGGGGGCCGCGCCATGGGCGAAGGACGGGTCTATCATCCAGGCCTTCGGCGATCCGAGGGATTCTGCGGCGGGGATCAGAAGGCCGTTGTCAGGGCCGACGAAGATGTGGCCGCCGCTCGCGACGACGAGGCCGAGCCTGTCGGTCCCGACGCCCGGATCGACGACGGCCAGGTGGACAGTCCCCTCGGGGAAGGCGCGGGCCGCGACCATCAGGGCGAAGGCTCCGGCCCGGATCTCCTGGGGCGGTATCTCGTGAGAGATGTCCACGAGGACGGCGTCCCTGGTCCGGGAGAGGATCGCTCCCTTCATCTCTGCGGGGTAGAGAGACCCAAAATCCGATAGCAGGGTTATGATCGGCCGATTCGAAGAGCCTTGCATGACGATCCATTGGCCCTTCTGTCTTTAAGTCGTTGTCCAGATAAACGGCTGAAGATCCGCCAGCCCGTCCGCTAATTTTCTCGCATCCCCCCGCGGGCCGGGGCCTGGGGTCTGATGGAAAAGTTCAACAGGGAGAAAGGTTTATGGCCCTCTCCGGGAGATGTTGTAACATGGCAGATTGTGAACTTTGTGGACTTGCTAAGCCAACCCTGGTTGCGGTGAGAGTTCAGGTGCACACCCTCGCAAACCCCGAAGGCGCTTACAAGGGGCTTTGTCAGGACTGTCTCGCGTCCTGCGAGGCGGCTTACCAGCAGTACTTCGGCGAGAAGACGGAAGAGAAGAAGTAAGGCTCGATCGCGCATTTCTCTTTTTTGGCAGTCGATCTTCGATCCGGCGGCGCCGCAGGCCGGGGGCATGAGGACCTGATGCAGAAGGAGGAGAAGGTCGTGGTGGTTCTGCTATTGATGGCCCTGGGATCACTCTTAGTCGCCTCCTGGGCCCTGGAGGACTTCGACGCCCCCGCCGAGCCCGGCGAGGTTCCGATCTCGATAGTCGCCGAGGGGCAGGTCAGCTCGATCGCGACCACGACCGGCGGCCACCTGATCATCCGGCTCCAGTCCTCCGCGATGCCGATATTTGTAAAGAGCGAGAGCGGCGCCGTTGATGTGGCGATGAGGGTCTCCAAGGGCGATCGAGTTAGGGTGAGGGGCGAGGTCTCCGAGTACGAGGGACTCAGGGAGCTTGTGGTCCGGAGGGCCGAGGACGTGGAGGTCCTGTGAGGGGGACGGGCCCGGTACCGGTAAAGACTTTAGCAGACTGACGTAATAGCAGACTGGCGCGATATCTGGTATCTGGTCGGCGAAGCCTTTCTTGGATGAGGGATGGATAAGGAGGACGGGAAGGGAGGATGGATATGGTGGAAGTTCTTCAGCTGGACGGAAAGACCCTCTACGCCGAGGACGAAGATTGGATGGTCGATCTGGGGGATGGCGCCCCCGCGGGGCTGGGGATCGTATTCGAGGCCGTTGACCTCTCGGGTACCGAGGGGTTCGGGGATGAGGAGTACTCGATCGTCGTCGAGGCGGCGATCGTCCCCCGCCCCGAGGACCTGGACGAGGAGGTCGTCCTGGAGGTCTCCGAGGAGGAGAGCCCGAGCCGCAGCGCCCTGGCGTTCGACGTATACCGCCATTATGGCGGCGTTCCCGTCAACATCGACGCCCTCCAGCCCGCCAGGGCCTCCTGCGGCGCCTCGGCCTTCGTCGCCGACCAGGTCGTCCGGCCGGAGAAGACCGCCGCAGGTCAGATGATCGAGGTCCGTCACTTCAAGACCGTCGAGGACGCCCTCGCGTTCACCCGGGAGTTTTACATATTCATGTCTCCCATCGTCTTCGAGTTTCTCGACTTTCTCCTCGACCAGCCCCTCGGCCGGGGGACGGGTTGGGACATGATCAGAAGATTATCGAAAGGCGAGTAATCGGGACCTTGCCCAGGGATCCAAGATGAATGGAATAGTGAACGGGATAGACGTCCAGCGGCTTCAAAGGACGATAGATGAGGTGGGGAAAGAGCCTGAAAAGGGGAGGTTCACCATCCGGACCAGGACGGAGTGGAGTGGATGCTGCCGCTGTCGGACCTTCATCGAAAGGGGTAGTGGGGCAGATGATACGAAAAAGCCGATGAAGTTCGTCATCGAGTCCGACGAGCCGCCAGCCCTTATGGGACAGGACCTTGCTCCCAACGCCGTGGAGTTCGTCTTACACGCCCTAGCCTCGTGCATCGAGGTGGGTTTTGTTCTCAGGGCGGCCATGCTGGGAATCGAGATCGAGGCCATGGAGCTATTTCTGGAAGGAGATATAGATCTGAACAACTTTTTCGGTCTCTCCGAAGATCCGAGGCCTGGGCTTCAGAACGTATCTGTGAGGTGCGCCGTTTCTGCCGCTGCCCCACATCGGGAGATCGAAGCCCTTTGCCGGGAGGTCGTCAAACGGTCTGCGGTGATGGACATAGTCCAAAACCCTGTGCCAGTATCGGTGGAGATGATCGGGCGACGAGAAGGTGCCCGCCTTTAGGTGTCGGGAACCTCGAACCTCTTGATCAAAGGGTCGGGGCTAGAATATACCGTGGATCTCGGATAGGCAAGCCCGAAGGCTGCCGAGAGTCCGATCGAGATCTTCTGCTATCCTACCTCGACTCGATTCGTCCCGCTCCGGCTCAGCGTCCGGCGGGCACAATGGCAGGCTTCCGATCTCGTTTCTGAATAGCTCGGCCCAGAAGGGCGGCAGATACTCCCGGACCGCTTCCCCCTTCATGATCTGGAGGGCGATCGCCCATGAGGTGGGGACGACTCTGAGGTTGTAGCCGCCGCCCCCCAGGGCGAGGAGCCTCCCTCCGGCGTAGAGGTCAGCCAGCTCCTTGATCCGTGAGACGAGCATCCCGTAGCCGGAGAGGGTCAGGTTCAGGTCGGTCAGGGGATCGGCGTAGTGGGCGTCGGCTCCCAGCTGGGCGACCACCACCTCCGGCTTGAACTTCTCAACGAGCTGGGGTACGACCGCCTCGAAGGCCCGCTGGTAATCGCGGTCGCCGGAGCCCGGGGGCATGGGAACGTTCACCGAGCTGCCTCGGCCGGAGCCCTCGCCCAGCTCGTCGACGAAGCCAGTGCCGGGAAAAAGGTACCTTCCCGACTCGTGGATCGATATGGTGAGGACGTTCGGGTCCCGGTAGAATATCTCCTGGACGCCGTCCCCGTGGTGGGCGTCGATGTCGATGTAGAGGACCCGCTCAAACCCCTTCTTGAGAACCGTGATCGCAAGAGCCGGGTCGTTGAAGATGCAGAATCCCGAGGCCTGGGCCGGCATGGCGTGGTGGAGTCCGCCGGCGAAGTTGAAGGCGCTGCCTCCTTTCTCGACGATCCTCTTCGCGGCGTCGATGCTCCCACCGGCGACGAGGCGGGATGCGTCGTAGATCCCCTCGAAGACGGGGTTGTCTCCGAATCCCAGGCCGAATATGGGATTCGGAATCTCGGACCTGACCGCCTCCATGTACTCGGGGGCGTGGACCGAGAGCAGCTCCTCGTCGCTCGCCAGAGGAGGCTCGACGACCCGGACGTCGTCGCCGTCGAGGAGGCCGTAGTCCTCCATCAGCCGATAGGCGAGGGTCAGACGAGCCGGCCTCAGGGGATGGTGGGGACCGAAGTCGTATCGCGAGAAGCCGTCCGAGTAGTAGATGTATATCATCTTTAATGGCTTAAGTTGTCGGGAACGTCCAAAAAGGTTTTGCTCTCATGAAAACGATACGTTCCCGACAGGAGGCGAGAAAGATGCAGATCCCAACGACCATGCGGGCCATGGTTCTTGAAGAGCCGAGAACGCCCCTCCGTGAGATGACCGTCCCGGTGCCGCGGCCCGGCTCCGGCCAGATTCTGATCAAGGTCCGGGCCTGCGGCGTCTGCAGGACCGATCTTCACATCGTCGACGGCGAGCTCACTGAACCGAAGCTCCCCCTGATCCCCGGCCACGAGATCGTGGGGACCGTCGTCTCCGGAGGCGGAAATCTGGAGGAAGGCGCTGGGGGAGACGAAGGTGGGGGCGACGAAGGTGTTGGAGATGCCGGATCTGAAGGCGAAGGCCGGAGGACGGGCAGATTCCGGATCGGAGAGAGGGTGGGGGTCCCGTGGCTGGGATGCGCCGATGGGACCTGCGCCTATTGCAGACGGGGGAAAGAGAACCTCTGCGACAACGCCCGATTCACCGGCTACACCATCGACGGCGGGTATGCCGAGTACGCCGTCGCCGACGAGAGGTTCGCATTTCGGCTCCCCGAGTCTTACGCCGACGCCGAGGCAGCTCCGCTATTATGCGCCGGCCTCATCGGCTACCGGTCTTACCGAATGGCCACCTGCGACCCCGGCGCTGAAAAGATCGGGATCTACGGCTTTGGGGCCGCAGCCCACATCATCGCCCAGGTGGCCCGGTTTCAGGGAAAAGAGATCTACGCCTTCACCCGCCCCGGCGACGCCGAGGCCCAAGAATTCGCCCTCCGGCTCGGGGCATCCTGGGCCGGGGGCTCGGACCAGGAGCCGCCCCAGGCCCTGGACGCTGCCATCATCTTCGCCCCCGCGGGGCCCCTCGTCCCCGCGGCGTTGAGGGCGACGGCGAAAGGCGGGACCGTCGTCTGCGCCGGGATCCACATGAGCGACATCCCCTCCTTCCCCTACCGCATCCTCTGGGAGGAGAGGGTCCTCCGATCCGTCGCCAATCTGACCAGAGAGGACGGAGAAGAGTTTCTGGAGATCGCCCCACAGGTCCCCGTCAGGACCGAGGTGATCGCTTTCGCTCTGGAGGAGGCGAACGTCGCCCTGGAGAGGCTCCGGTCCGGGGAGATCGAGGGGGCTGCGGTCCTGGTGATCCGGTGAAGCCTCCGAGGAATCATCTCGTCTCCGCCGTCCAGCCGCCTCTTCCGCCATCCCAAATACTTTCGCGCCGCAGAACCGATGGCCATAACCGGGAAGATCCGCTCTTTACGTATTGTGACAACCCTCGAGAAGATGGCGCGGCTCGCCGCCCTGAGCAGCTTCGACTCCCTGGGCCCGTTTTCTGGAGGAAAGATCGATCCGGCCAAGGTCGATGCCCTGGGGAGGGGGACGAAGCACGACATCTGCTCGTCCACCTCGACGAAGAGGAAGGTCGAGGGGACCGATCGCTTCGGCGACGCCCTGTTTGGAGGGGTCTGCCACTCTTTTACCGGCAGCGGTAGATGCGTCAGCCTCTTCAAGACCCTCTACACCAACGCCTGCCCCTTCGACTGCAGGTACTGCGCTAATGCCCGCGGCTCTGAGGGCTCGCGGACCTTCTCCTACTCGCCCGAGGAGCTGGCGAAGATCACCGTCGCCCTCTACCGAACAAATCGGATCGAGGGTCTATTTTTGAGCTCGGGGATCGGAAAGGGCGAGGACGAGACGATGGAGGAGATGATCGAGACGGTGAGGCTTCTGAGAAGATCCTACCGGTTCGGTGGCTACGTCCACCTGAAGATCCTTCCCGGATCGTCGAAAGAGCACGTGAGGGAGGCAATGGAGCTATCGGACAGGGTGAGCGTGAACCTGGAGGCTCCGTCGAAGTCGCGGTTGGCGGAGCTCTGCCCGTCGAAGGATTACGATGGGGACATCCTGGCGAGGCAGAGGTACGTGATGGACCTATCGAAGACCGTCGATCTTCCAGCAGGCCAGACCACCCAGATGGTGGTGGGGGCCGCCGGCGAGACCGATCGGGAGATCTTCGACAGGCTCCACTTCGAGTACGACGTCTTAAAACTAAAACGGGTCTACTTCTCGGCCTTTCGGCCCGTTGCTGGGACCGCCTTCGAGGGGAGGGAGAAGGAGGATAGCTGGCGGGAGCACCGCCTCTACCAGGTAGACTGGCTCCGCCGGGTCTACAGGCTGGAAGAAGAGGAGATCCTCGCCGCCTTCGACGACGACGGTTTTCTCGGGGACAGAGATCCGAAGGTGGCGATCGCCAGAAACTTCTTCGACTCGCCGATCGACCCGAACTCGGCCTCCTTCAATGAGTTGATCAGAGTTCCGGGGATCGGCCCCAAGAGCGCCCGGCGGATCGCCCTCCTCCGAAAGAGGGCTCGGATCGAGAGGATGAGGGACCTTGCGGCCCTCGGCGTCGCGACCCGCCGGGCGGGCCCCTTCCTCAAAGTCGACGGAAAATGCGTCACGACCCTCGACCGGTGGATCGGATGAGAACCCCCGACGACTTCATCGAGCTTCTCGCTTGTCACAAAAACTCTGAGAGGAGGCTGATCGAGGGGGCGAGAAGGCTCACTCCCCTGGAGATCGAGACCTCGACCGACCCGAAGATCGTCCGGATAAGGAGGATGATTTACGCTGTCCAGGGCGAGATTCACCGGATGAGGGGGTTTGTGAGGCTTCTGCCCCTCGGAGGAAAGGTCCTCTGGGGCCGGATGAGCCCCGAGCACGACATCGGATTTTATGTCGCCGACTTCTTCGCTAGGAGGTTTCCTGGGACGATGATCGTCCTGGGAGACGAAAAGAGGTCCTGGGCATCGGTCCGGACCGACTCCGGATTTCTCCGCCATAGGGGCGGCGGGGTCTCAAGCGCCCTCGAAGAGCTCGGCCGGCTCATGAATGTTGGATCCGGAGAGGGCAAGGGCGAGAAAGAGGACGAAGAGGAGGGGGACAGGGCCGAGGCCGGCGTCAACGACCTCTGGGAGGTTTACTATCGAAGCCAGGACCAGCCCCGAAAAGACGGCAGACGGCCCTTCGGAGGGCGGATATCCAGACGTTCCCTCAAATCGGCCGGAATGGAGACGGAGAGGGGGCGAGGGAACAGGAGGCTCGGGGAGTTCATTTGAATATCTCGCCAGTCTCCTTGGACCAGAGGAGGAGGTCCAGGTGGCCCATGGGAATTCCCGTCTTCTTCGAGAATTCGATCATCCTCCGCTCGATCTCCAGGTACCTCTTCTTTGTGAGGGAGGCTGGGACCTCGTCGATGACGCCGAGTAAGACCAGATTCTTGAGGATGTGGCGGTCGAGGATGGCGAGGTCCTCGCCGAGGCCGACGTTCCGGAGGAAGTGGCCCGCCTCCTTGTAGCCGAGTCCCATCACGTTCTCCACCAGCCACTCCCGTAGGGCGAAGGGGCTTTCGAACCCCTCAAGGACGGATCGGACCCTGAGCCGGCCGTCACGCGTGAACTGATTCCGGGCCGCGACGATGTAGCTCGCCTTCCTCTCCTTGAAGCGGACGTTCGATAGCTTTTCGAGGATCTCGTCGGAGCTTCCGGCGAAGAGGAGGTCACAGCCTCTGAGCCGCTCGACGGCGGGCCAGCATGTCCTAGCCCGGGACTGGGGGGTGAGGATGCAGAAGGCAAGTTCTGCGAAGAGGTCGCGGTCCGAGCCCTCAGACCAGATCCGTCTGAAGTCGGCGAGGCGAGCGTCTATCTTCTCTTTCTGGGCCCGGTGGAAGGCGAGGATATCGTCGGTCTTGTCGGAGTTCATCGGAGACCTCTCGTCGTCGGGCGATAAGACGGTGTCGGAATGGGCCTAGCTTTCGATCCGATCTCGTTTGAACAGGTCAGAAGAGCGCATCGAAGAGAGCATCGAAGAGAGTATCCAAAGAACGCTGTTAATTCTTCCGCGGATGGTCGCGGCGGATGGGAACACCCTTTCAATGCGAGCATCCTATCCTTAAACAAAGATGCTTACATTGCAGGCCACATGCAGATGATTGGAGTAACCTTATAATACAATTAATCCTCATCAGTCTCCGGCGCGGTTGGGAACATGTCGGAAATCAAACTTATCATCGACGGTCGAGAGGTCGCGGTCCCCCCTGGGGCCACCATCCTCGATGCGGCCCGGAAGGCGGGCTCTTATGTGCCGGCGCTCTGCGATCATCCGGACCTGAAGCCCACGGGCTCCTGCAAGCTCTGCATCGTCTCGGTAGAGGGGCTTGATCACTATCCTACATCCTGCAACACCCTGGCGGAGGAGGGGATGGTGGTACAGACCCGGACCGAGGAGCTCCAGGAGATGAGAAGGCACACCCTGGAGATGATCCTCGCTCTCACCAATCATCCCACGTCATGCCTCTTTTGCGAGCGGAAGGACGAATGCATCGAGCTTCGCGAATGCATGAAGAAGTTTCCGGTGACGGTGGGATGCAAGTACTGCCCCCAGGACGGGAGATGTGAGCTGCAGGAGGCGGTGGAGTTCGTCGGCCTGGAGAGGGTTCGATACCAGCACTCTTTTAGAGATATGCCGGTATTGAGGGAGCCCTTCTTCGACCGAAACTACAACCTCTGCATAATGTGCGGTCGGTGCGTCCGAATCTGCGACGAGGTGCGAGGAAACAGCGTCCTATTCACAAATCCCGATTTTCACCGGATGCACTGGATCGGACCCGCCTCTCTCCAGGACTCAGACTGCAAGTTCTGCGGAGCGTGTGTGGACGCCTGCCCCACCGGCGCCCTCTCCGTCCGGTCTGATAAATGGGTCCGGCCGGAGATGATGGTTGCCACCGTCTGCCCCTACTGCGGCGTTGGATGCAGGCTGGATCTGGGAGTCAAGGACGGCATGATCGTCTCCATCGCCCCGGATCGGGACGGGCCGGTCAATCGGGGGCAGCTGTGCGTCAAGGGCCGCTTCGGCCTCGACGAGATCGTCCACCATCCCGACCGGCTGACAGTCCCCCTGATAAGGCGGAACGGGAAGTTCGAGGAGGCGAGCTGGGAGGAGGCCCTGGACCTCGTCGCCCGGAGGTTCACCGAGATCAGAAACGAGTACGGTCCCGACTCTCTGGGGGCGTTCTCCTCATCAAGGTGCACCAACGAGGAGAACTACCTGGTCCAGAAGCTCGCCCGGGCCGTCTTCGGGACGAACAACGTCGACAACTGCGCCCGGATCTGCCACGCCCCCTCCGTGACGGGTCTTGCCGCCTGCTTCGGAAGCGGGGCTGCCACCAACTCCTTCGACCAGATCGAGGACGCAGACGTCCTCTTCATCATCGGCTCCAACACCACAGAGGCTCACCCCATCGTCGGGCTGAAGGTGATCAAGGCCGCTAACAAGGGCGCAAAGATCATCGTCGCCGACCCCCGGAAGATCGAGCTCGTCGACCGGGCGGAGGTCTGGCTGAACCTCCGGCCTGGAACCAACATCGCCCTCCTCAACGGGATGATGAACGTCATCCTCAGAGAGGGGCTGGAGGACCGGGAGTTCATCGCCGGCCGGACCGAGGGGTTCGAGGAGTTCAGAAAGGTGGTGGAAACGTATCCGCCAGCCAGGGCCGCCGAGATCGCCGGAGTTTCCGAGGAGGAGATCATCGAGGCGGCCCGGCTCTACGCCGGAGCCGAGAAGGCGATGATCATCTACAGCCTGGGGATGACCGAGCACGTCACAGGAACCTACAACGTGATGTCTTTGGGCAATCTGGCCATGCTGACGGGGAACGTCGGCCGCCGATCGACGGGGATAATGCCCCTCCGTGGGCAGAACAACGTCCAGGGGGCCTGCGACATGGGGGCCCTTCCCAACAGCTACGTCGGCTATCAGCCGGTGACCAGCCCCGAGAACCGGTCCAAGTTCGAAGAGGCCTGGAAAGTCCGGCTCCCCGAGAAGCCAGGGCTCACCTCCACTCAGATGCTGGAGCAGCTAGCAGCAGCAGGAGGGGGGGAAGAGAGAGAAGAGGTGGGCGAGGGAGACGGTGAGGGAGGTATAGGGATCAGAGGGATGTACATCCTGGGGGAGGACCCCGCCCAGACCGACCCCGACACCAACCGGGTCCGCTCCGCCCTCGAGGCTCTGGACTTCCTCGTCGTCCAGGAGATATTCCCCACCGAGACGACCAGGTACGCCGACGTGATCCTCCCGGCCGCAAGCTTCGCCGAGTGCGACGGGACCTTCACCAACGGCGAGCGGCGGATTCAAAGAGTGAACAAGGCAATCCCTCCCCTGACGGGGCTTGCGAACTGGGAGACGATCTGCATCATCGCCGAGAAGATGGGCTATCCGATGAAGTACGGCCATCCATCGGAGATCATGGACGAGATCGCGTCTCTTGCGCCCATGTTCGGGGGAGTGAGCTTCGAGCGGCTCGGCGCCCGGGGTCTGCAGTGGCCCTGCCCCTCCCTGAACCATCCGGGGACGGAGACGATGCACGTCGGCTGCTTCAGCCGGGGGCTCGGGAAGTTCAACGCCGTCGAGCACAGGCCTCCCGCCGAGGTGACCGATCCCGAGTACCCGTTGATCCTCACCACCGGCCGGAGGCGCGAGCACTACAACTGCGGCTCCATGACCCGCCGCTCCAAGGGGATCATGTGGGTCTGGCCGGAGGAGGCGATCGAGATCAGCCCCGCGGACGCCGGGGAGCTGGGGATCGAGGACGGCGAGACGGTCCTGGTAAAGTCCAGGCGGGGCGAGGTGAGGGTGAAGGCGAGGGTCACCGAGAAGTCGTCCCGCGGCGTGGCCTTCATGTCCTTCCACTATCAGGATGTACTCACAAATCTTCTCACCAACGCCGCCTTGGACCCTGTGGCAAGGACGCCGGAGTACAAGGCCTGCGCCATACGGGTGGAGAAGATACCGTCGTGAAGGAGAGGAGGGAGGTGATCGGTCTTTGTGACCGACCCGGCCTTCCTACCCCTACTCTCCCTCCTAACCCTATACCTGAGGCGGAGGCATAAGTCATAAAATCGAAAAGGTTTCAGTCTTCAAGCAGATCTTCTATCAGGTCCTCGACTGAGTCAAAACGCTTTCCCCGGCCCTGCTCCGCCTCCCTCTTCGCCTCCAGCACGTCGGCTATGAACTCCTCGCTGAAGTCTCCACAGGAGTCGAAGGCGTGCAAGGGGGCGCCTTCTTTCTGAACCTCTTTAAGAGCCATCTTCACCGACAGCCTCCCGAATAATTCCCAGCAGACATGTTCAGCGGCCCTTTTCGTCTCTCCGCCCGCCGCAGCCCTCTTTCGGCTCGGATGCGTCCCCGCCGGCTAGCCTCTGCTTCCGCTCCGGGGTATAAGCCCACCAGGGCCGCTTGGGCTCGCCTTCCATGAATCTGACCGCGGAGATGAAGACGTCGATGACGCAGGGGTCATGCAGCTCCCCTGTTTTGAAACATAGCTCCTCGTACATCGAGTAGGGGTCTCGCCCTATCAGATCCTGGGGATGAGAGACTCCCACCAGGCGCAGATCCTCCGCCAGGGCGGGACCGATGTTGGGGATCTCTTCCAATCGAGTGTATTTTTTTCGGTTCATAGAGGATCTGCCCCTAAACCTAAATCAGCAGTCGCCGGGATGACCAAGGCGGATGGTCAAATCCACCCGCCGCGGCCCGGGCGAGCATCTCACGGGACAGGTCCAGCCCGGTGACAGAATAGCCGCGCCGCGCGAGCTCGATGGAGTGGCGTCCCGTCCCGCATCCGACGTCGAGGATCGAGCCGCCTTGTGGCAGCGCCAGCTCCTCGATGAGGAAGTCCACCTCTGGAAGCGTGTTCTTGGTGAAGGCGTTGTCCTCGTAGACCGGCGCATGCGCATCAAAGAACGTTTCCCATGTGCTCTTCTCTTTCAACGGGTCACCCATCTTTTATTGAGCTCAGAGTATTATATAATCTAAAATCATCTGTAAACCCTTGGGAACCTAAACTCTGATCCCTTAAGATACTCTTCAACAGTATCTATGGCTATCCATTTTCGCTTGCTATTCTCAGCTACAAACCCTGTTACGTTGCTGCCACAGAAGGGATCCATGACTATATCCCCTGGGTCCGTGAGGAAGTCAACGAAGAATTGAGGTAGTTCCTTCGGGAATCTGGCTGGGTGAGGATTTATGCCAAATTCTTTACATTTTTTCAAATAGGGACTACTGGAATCGGTGTTCCCTACCTGCAGAACATTGGGTGGGATAGCACCATTATTGTCTTTTCTAAATTTAGATGTAATGTTATGACCTGATGGTCTCTTTTTGGCTACATATCCCTTTTCAATGATCCTCTGCATGTCCTTACTGTAGGGTTGAAGAACACTTCTGTTATCGGCTTTTGGGTAGGGGTTCTTGGAGAACCACAGCACCAATTCTACTGAATCCTTAACTCTAATTCGCCTTACTGTAACCCATTCTGCCGGTGCTGGAAGCTTTGCAGGATTATACCAATAGAATTCTTGAGCAAAATGGAATACCTTGGCAAGCTCTAAGATTAATTCGAATTGATATGTGGACCGGGTAGGCACTCCTTTGTTCCACGATCCACCTATATTAATTACAAGACTTCCATCATCTTTTAGAATTCTTTGAAATTCTTGAGCAAATCCCATGAACCATTTTACATAATCTTGGGCATCGACATTACCATACTCCTTTTTAAATACAAGGGCGTATGGAGGGGAAGTAACTATTAAATTAATTACTGAGTCTGGCATTTCTCCCATTATATCAATTGCATCTCCTAGGTAGGCTGAACCGTATTCGGTGAAATAGTATGGTTCGGTTGATACGATACTCCTAAACGGATTCTCGATTCCTAGGTCTACTAATGGCTTTGTTTCATATACAGGCATGGCAGTTACCTCGAAGGCGAATTGGTCATTTTAGACTTAGCATTGGTAGAGATTATCGATTTCTCTGAAAGCCAAGCAATGACTATATTTCTTACTATCTCAGCATCCCCATCTCCGAGATCGCCTCGGAATTTCTCAATTAGGGACCATTGCTCTCCCGTGAAGACAACCTGTACTCTCTTCCGCTTCAAGTCAATCTACTTCCTTTGTAGCTAAAACAACTGTATGAAGACACAATTAAGATAGGTTGCCATTATATTAGCACTTTTCCATTGGGTGCTACTGAAGTGAGCACATGGTTCATGAATTAGAGGATATTCTAAATGCCCCCGCTAGCGATATAATGGATGCGATACTGAGGGGCTTTAGAGCACTGGTAGATGTGAAGGGTAAGCTTGCAGAGTTATATCTGTACCGCTATTTGAGAGGTTTAGAGGAACAAGGATTCATTCAGAATTTAGAATGGAGAGATAAAGACGGTCTTCCCGATTTTGCTTTTGAATTTAAAGGAAATAGCTACCGATTAGAGTGTAAGAATCTGAGGAATGAGGTTTACAAGACACCGAAATTAAGCTATAAAGTAGAAATTCAACGGACCAGGAATTCAAAGGATGGCAGCAATACCCGAAGCTATCGTGCTGATTACTTTGACATACTGGCGGTTTGCACATTCAATCAGACCGGAAAATGGGATTTCATGTTTGTCAACGTGGATGATCTTGAATTAGTTAGCGACAACCCAGAATTTCTCAAAATTATGCAACGTGTGCCTATAACTATTACCAATTGCTGGAAAAAGGACTTGATAGATGTTCTAACTGACTTTAAAGATGAGCAGTTTTCTAAGAGCGGCAGATAGGTCAATCACTCCAAAGAACATTGTAAATCCAATCCATTTAATAATTAATGATTAATCAAACGGCGCGCGCCCGGTTTTCCGGAATTCAGAGATGGTCGAGTCTTTGTTGCCCAGATTCCATGAACAGTCACTAATGTTTTATCGATAAAGGAGCACGAAAAACAGGCGAGGGTCCACTTCATCCCCAACCTAAAGGTTGGGGAATTCGTGACCCTCTGCGCTCCCGAAGTAATAAATTTAGAATCATTCAAGAGGTATATAAAGTCAAAACATTCGGGACTACACAGTGCTGGCACCTGGGCGAAACGTCTCGATTCTCATTCGCTTCAGCTGGGCATCTCCGGCCTCACCCTGAGGAACTTCTCCTCCTCTCTCAGGGTCATGGTGGCGTCGATCCCAACCTTGGTGGTGATCCCGTCGACGGACCGGGGGTCGAGGGTGCTCCCCCGGACGTTGGGGTACACGACGATGTCCTCGTCACCCCTGACCCTGGTGGCGACGGCGTACTCCAGGTCTTCGGGGCTGTAGATGTCGACGTCTTCGTCGACGACCAGGACGTGCTTGAGGCTTTTGTGGGCCTCGAAGGCGGCGTCGATCACCCTTCTTGGCTCGGACTGGTCCCTCTTTTTGATCTGAACGACGGCGTGAAGGTAAGAGCATCCGCCTTCGGTCAGGAGGACGTTCTTCACATCGGAGACCTCAGACGCCGCCCTGAATATCAGGGGCTCGTAAGGGATTCCCATCAGCATCTTGTGCTCGCCTCCCGAGGGGAGGAGGCCGTGGTAGATCGGAACCTCCCTCGTCATCATCTTCGTCAGGTGGATAACCGGCTCCATCCTCGGAAAGTCCCGGGTCCCGGTTATGTCCACAAACGGCCCCTCAGAGGCCCTCTCCGGATCGATGTACCCCTCGAAGACGATCTCGGCGTGAGGGACCAGAACGCCGTTCTCCAGGGCCACAAGCTCCACCGGGTTTCCCGACAGGGCGGAAGCGTACTGAAACTCCATCCCCAGAGGGACCCGGGTGCTGGCGGCGATCATGACGACGGGGTCAACCCCAATGACGATCCCCACCGGGAGCTTCTCGCCCTGGCCAAGAGCCTCCTGGAGGAGCATGTGAGTGTGCCTTCCGGGGACGAGCCTCGCCGCCACCTTGTCTTTTCCAAGAACCATCATCCGGTGGACCGAGGCGTTGGTCTTCCCCCCGAATGCGGATACCACGATCCCGGAGGTGATGTAGGGTCCGCCGTCCCCTCGAAAGTGGGTGAGGATGGGCAGGCTCGATAGGTCGGGATCGCTCTCGACCTCCATGAAAGGGGACGACTCCACCTCCCGAACCCAGCCGCCCTTCATGTCGATTCCGGCGAGCTCCTTTGCCATCTCCTCTTTGGTGGTCGCGAGGGCCCGAGCCAGAAGCTCCCTGGTCCCCAGGACGTTCATGCAGCACTTTTTGCCGTCGACGTTGTTGTAGAGGATGGGACCTGCCCCGACGGAGAGGGCCGCGGCCTCAAGCTTCGGCGATACGGGGCGGTCCACCTCTTCCAGGAGGCCGGCCTCCTGAAGCTCGTGGAGGAAACCTCTGAAGCTCATGGGAGAGGGGAGGGCCCCTCCCGATAAAGACCTTTGCTCTTCAGACGATGAGGACCGCGATTACTCCAGTCATGAATATGCCGTCGAAGGTCCCCGCGCCTCCGATGCTCGCCACAGGAGCCCCGAGGTCCGAGATCCTCTTGAGGTTGAGTAGGTCTGCTCCGATCAGAGTTCCCAGGACCCCGCCGACGTAGGCGGTGACAAACCGGCACTCGGGGATCGGGCAGAAGGCCGCCGTCAGGAAGATGGCGGAGAGGGCCGCCGCCAGGGGCGGTATGAATAGCGGTGTTGCGATCCCAAGGCCTCGTATTGGCCTTGCCACGCTGTGAGTCACCAGGGCGACGATGACCGTTCCCGCAAGGGCGAATGGAAAGACCTGGGGATAAGCGACCAGCAGGTAGGCCGAGACGATGATCGGGATCATGGCGCCGCCGACGTTGACGGCCACCGTCGTCTCGTTGGTAACCGTCTTCACCACCGGAATCCGATAGACCATCCCAAAGTACCTGACGAAGGTCTCCCTCACCACCGGGACCTTCGACTCGACGGTGAATAGGGGCAGGTTCACCCCGGCGCCCAACAGGGATGCGGCGAGGAGGAAGAGGGCGTCAGACCATGAGAACCCCATCTTGGCGAAGGCGGTGCTGAGGGCGCCGAAGAAGAGGAGGGTGACGCTCGCCCAGAGGACCAGGGCCAAGAGGAGGATCGCCAGGATCCCGAAGGGGAGGTAGATCATCCGGTGGTTCATGGCAATCTTTTGACCCATAGACGTATAACTTTTCGTCTCCGTCGAGGGCGTGGTCGTCGTCATCGTCAAAAATGACGGTCCCTGCCAAAAAGATGATGTAATTTCAGATCGGACGTCGATCTGAGTGTCGCAGGATGTCAGAAACGAGCCGGACGGAGGAGATATCATGACAGAACCTCAAAAAAACAGGATCAAGCACAGCATAATGGTGATGAGCGGCAAGGGCGGCGTCGGAAAGACGACGGTGGCGGTCAACCTCGGCCTCGGCCTCGCCCTCTACGGCAAAGAGGTTGGGATCCTCGACGCCGATATCACGGGGCCGAACGTCCCCAAGATGCTGAATATCGAAGACGCCTCCCTGACGGGGGAGGAGGACCAGACGATCCATCCCGTTGAGCTTCCGGTGGGGTCGGAGAGCGGCATAAAGGTGGTCTCCATGGCCTTTGTGATCGGAAAAGACAGCCCCGTCGTCTGGAGAGGCCCCCTGAAGATGCAGGTCTTGAAGCAGTTCATCGAGACCGTCTCCTGGGGAGACCTGGATTACATGCTCATCGACCTTCCCCCGGGGACGAGCGACGAGCCCCTCAGCATCGCCCAGCTCCTCAGGCCCGACGGCACCATAGTCGTCACCACCCCCCAGGATCTCGCCCTCCTGGACGCAAGAAAGGCGATCGACATGTCGCGCTCCCTTGGGATACCGGTCCTGGGAATCGTCGAGAACATGAGCGGCTTTACATGTCCCAAGTGCGGGAAATCCATCGACCTCTTCAAGGTCGGGGGCGGGATGAGGGCGGCCGAGGAGCTGGGGGTCCCGTTCCTGGGAAAAATCGAGATCGATCCCGCGATCTGCGAGAGCGGCGACAGCGGCAAACCCTTCATCCTGAACGTCGCGTCCAAGAACGCCGAGGCCTTCGACGAGATCGCAAGAAAGGTCATGGCTCACTACGAGGGGGATAAGGTCTCAGCCGAGATACCTGAATGAAAATTTCTTGGGTGAAGGGCAAGAGAAGCCAAAAATGGGGATGGCCGGGGAGAGGGCCGATCCGCCCAGACCTATCTGATTTGAGAGGTCACCACTTCCCCGACTTGATCACGTTCAGGCTCTCGACGACCTTCGCCCCAGCCTCCGGGCTGAGCTTGTGCTTCTGGCTGATGGCCAGGGCCCTGGTGATCTCGTCCTGCTCGTCGGCTCCGGCCCGCTGGGAGACCAGAACCTCTGCGGCGGCGTACCCCTTCTCCAGGAGGGCTTTTCTGACCTCCTCCAGAAGGGACTCGTTCATGCATAGGGGACCCTTCCCGATCTCCTTGACCACCTTGTCCATATTCTCCATTTCCTTCGTCTTCAAGCTTTCACCTCCAGTCTTTGCTTTAGCTAATTTTAGCCAATATATGTACGGGCAAACTTATTAAATTTTCGCCAAGACGAAACGAGGAGGGGAGATCCGGAATGATTGTCGACCACCTCCAAAAAGATCTTCAGCTCGTCGGGCCAATATTCCGTTCATGACTCTCCACGTCAACAAGAGGGGGGTTCGGGTCCTGGGGGTGGCCGAGAGCTTTCTGAAGACAGAGCCGCAGTCGAGGCTGGCCGGCGTCGTCATGAGAAAGGACCTCCGGATCGACGGGTTTGGCTTCGCCCGGATATCCGTCGGAGGTGACGACGCCACCGAAGGTGTTCTGGATATATGGAGGAGGCTTGAGAGAAGCGACGTCAACGCCATCCTCCTGAACGGATCGATCATAAGCTGGTTCAACATCGTCGATCTCGACATAGTCTTTCAGGAGACGGAGATCCCGGTGATAAGCCTCACCTACGAGGAGTCGGCGGGAATCGAGGGTTACATCAGGGAGTACTTTCCTCATCCCGATGAGAAGATCGAGAGGTACCGAAGGCTCGGTCCGAGGGAGCCGGTCAGGCTGAAGACGGGCTTTGAGGTCTATGCGAGGTCCCTCGGGGCGACGGCGGAGGAGACGAAGGGGCTCCTAAACTCCTTCATCCTGGAGGGGAAGATCCCCGAGCCCCTCCGGGTGGCGAGGCTTCTTGCGAGGAGCGTCCTTGCGGAGGAACTCCGAGGGGCTTGAAAAGATGCTATAGGATAATGATAGGATACGATAGGATATAGCGAGATCAACAGGACTTGATCAGAAACTACGAGATTGCAGATACGAGATTGCAGAGCTGGCTTGGCTCGGAGGCGTTAGTGGGCGCGAGTCTGGAGAGTAAGCCCCCTTCTGTTCGTGCCTATTGGCATTGGCGGCATTCAGCTTAGCGCCATACCCGGGCGTTGGCTGGACTCCATCGATCGCCCTTATTTTGGCTTGCACCCGCAGGGATTCGCCGTTTCATCTGCCTTCCTCGCGACCTCAGCCTTTCGGCATCATGGCATTGGCGAGGTGCAGTCTCGTTTCTGTGCCAGAGCCAGAGCTCTCGCCCTACACCCGAAGAGGTGTCTGCGTGTCCAGAGGTGGGGGGACTTTCCACACCGGCGAAGGGTTCGCCAGCGGCAGCCGCCCTTCCACTCTCGCGCCCGGCCCGGAAAGGGGAGGAAGATATAAAAAGGCTTTGTAGCGAGCTGCGAGGGTCCGGCCACCCATGCGGTTTTGCCTCGAAAAGAGATGGACCCGGGAGTCTTTGGGGCCAGGAAAAAAGGAGGGGACGGGGACGAGCCGGACCGAGGCTCAGGTTCCCCCAATCGTCCAGACCGAGAAGTTGTCGAAGCTGACTGTGACGTTCTCCCCGCCGCAGGCGGTCGTCCCGGCCATGATGCCCACGTTTCCTTCGGGGAATGTGTCGTCGGCGTATTCGGCGAGCCGGATGCCGTTGGCGAAGAAGGATAGGGAGTCTCCCTGGCGTTTCACCTGGATGAGGTTAGTCTCTTTTCCAAGGTTTATGGCTTCGGATCTGGTCCAGGGATCGTTCCGGGTCCAGTTGCCTTCATCCCTCATGGCGAACTTGAAGTATCCGTCTCCGGATATCATGAACAGATAGTAGTTGGACCAGTCGATCCAGCCGGTCATCAGCCCGTAGACGTTGTCGTCGGGGCCACCGATCGGGGTCGCCTCCACCTCCACGATGCAGTCGCCGAAGGACTTTCCGGACTGGACCCGCCACCAGGAGTCTGCGGGGACGACGTTTATGATGTACCTGCCAGCCTCGCAGTAGTTGCTCTGGTTCTCGCCGCGGACGCATCCCCAGTCCGCAAGCTTTGTGGTCTCGAATTCGTCGATGAAGAGGAGCTCCCCCTTCTGAAGCTCCAAACCCGTCTCATTTGCCGAATCGGCTCCCGTCCCCGTTCCCGTCTCCTCCGCCGTGATGCCGAGGGAGCTTGGCAGGAGAAGGATGGTCAAAAGGCACGTCAGAGCCATACGAAATGAAGAGTTCATGATCAAACCTCCTGTTCATTATCGATATTTTCGTGAGGCGGTGGCCGATGATCTCCACAAAAAGCCGCATCTCAGCAAGAACCATGGAGACTGCTGATTATAAATATTTATTCGTAACTTCGGGCCGTCAGAACTTTAGAACAGGATCAAGCGGATCGGCAGATCGGTGCTGGTGGCTGCCATCAAGATCTGCGGTGCGGTCAGAGGTGCAGGCGCCTGGGCGGCGCCGGATGGGGGAGGCTGCTGGATGATCCGTTTTTGAGTTGGAGCAAGAATCGGTTCGCAGTTCAGCTATCAGGGAGACTTAAAATAATATGGCATCGGCCCGAAGGCACATCAACGGTTCTCTTCGAACTTGATGCCGAAAAACCAGCAAAATCCACCAAAAACAGTTAATCTTTTAATCAGAAGATGGAAAGCTTTTTACATCATAAGTGAGAACAGTTGATAAAAGGAGGAATTGAAATCGCCACCAAAGAAGTAATTCTGGCCGTTCTGGCTCTTGGGGTGCTGTTTGCAGGTACTGCCTCTGGCGCTGGTGCCATGAATGGTAATGCCCAAAAAATCGCATCCATGGAGGACTTCCAGCTGTTGGAGTGGGGCTCCTTCTGGGCAGTCGACCTCCAGGGTGAGATGTTCTTTGCTGCCTACACTGAAGGAGGCCATCTGGCGGAGAGTTCGATAGAGACCGACCTGACGAAGTCCAGCAAACTATCGCGGGTGCTGATCGACGACGTCGATGATCGCGTCTTCACTTCGGGCATGCCCCTGGAGCTGGAGGAGGGGTACGAGCTGGCGATCCAGTCCATCGACCTCGACGGAAACAAGGTCTTCGTCCAGCTGATGAAGGACGGTGCAGTCGTCGACTCTGCCGTAGTGGAGCCCTCCATGGAAGGAGCAGACGTAGACGACAAGACCTACACCTACGCGGTGGGTCTGGGCGGAGCTGAGGAGATCGCCATAATAGCCGTCCATTTCAAGAACTCCTTCCGAGGAGCCGACAGGGACCTGGCCACCGTCGACGGGATCTGGCAGATCTCTGATACCCCTATCGAGATCGGGGAGGGAGATGTCCGGGTTCCTCAGTGGCAAAATTTCGAGCTGGATGATTGGGGGCACTTCTATATCCTCGAATTGGACGGAGAGGAGTACTTTGCCGCCTACGCCGACGACGGCTGCCTGTACGACGGCTCGAAGGAACCGGACCTTGTGAAGCACAACCTGCTCTCTCGGATCATCTACGACGACGGTCAGGAGAGGACCTTCACCAGCGGCACGTCGCTGGAGCTGGAGGAGGGATACGAGCTGGCGATCGAATCGATCGACCTGGACGGCAACAAGGTATACGTCGAACTTCGGAAGGATGGCAGGGTTGTTGATGCAGAAATTATCGATGCCGGAGTGCCGGGAGCTGCCGCCGAGGAGAAGACCTTCACCTACACCAGGGACATGGGCGGAGCCGAGGATGTGGTCATAATAGCGGTCCACTTCGAGAGATCCTTCAGGGGGGCCGATCAAGACCTGGCCACCATTGACGGGATCTGGCAGATCTCCGAGACTCCAATCAGCGTCTAGGAGGCGATATCCAAAGGAAGATCGCCAATATTACCAGGGCTCCGAGCATAGATCGACCGCCGCCCGGAAGACGTCGTAGGGGCGCGGCTCTCGGGCGGCGCCGGATGGGTGAGGCTGCTGCCTGGCGCGGTGAAGTTTGCCGAGATGTGGAGATCGAGGCCTATATGATTGAGCAGAGGGGGGGCGGCTTTATAATCACGGCGTTTCTCACGAGAAGGTTGAAGCAGCTTGAAAGGAGGGCGAAGATATGGGCGCGGCAGAGGTAGAGAAGGTCTCGGCACTGGTCCCCCACCTGCTCACCATCCCCCATAAGAAGATCTGGGTCGATTACGACGAAGAGGCTGACGTGCTTTACGTGAACTTCAAGAAGCCGAGCCGTGCCGACGACTCCGAGCTGACCGACGACGACGTCATAATCAGGCGCGAGAAGGGCGAGGTGGTGGGGATGACCTTCCTCAACGCAGCCAAAAGGTTCGGGACGAAGAGCCAGGCCTGAGCCGGAGACGATAAACAGCGTAATAATCTCCAAGATACCATGAGACGATCCGAGATCCTCCAGACGCTGGAAGCCCGCAGGGATGAGCTGGTCGGGATGGGTGTTAAGAGCCTCGCCATCTTTGGGTCCGCAGCCAGGGACGAGGCCCGGCCAGAGAGCGACGTGGACGTCCTGGTGGAGTTTGCTGGCCCTGCCACCTTCAACGGCTACATGGACCTGAAGTTCTTTTTGGAGGATCTTCTGGGCCGTCCGGTGGATCTAGTCACCAGTAGGTCGATCCGGCCGAGGCTGAAGGAGCGGATCGAGAGCGAGGCCCAATATGTCCAGGGACTACAGGCTCTATCTTGAGGACATGCAGATCTCCTGCAGGAAGCGGTTTGGTTGTGCTGATGGTGGGGGGGGCCCCAACCGTTAAATCCCTTCAGAGTCATAACGGTCAGATGACATGTTTTCAGAGTACGTGGAGACGGCGCTAGCCAGGGCGGAATACAAGGTGATCGAGGACGATGAGCCCTACTTCGCCTCGGTCCCCGAGCTGCCCGGCGTCTGGGCATCGGGCAGAACGGTAGAGGAGTGCAGAAAGGAGCTGATCGAGATCATCGAGGAGTGGATCGTGGCAAGACTCCAGAGGGGGCTTCCGATTCCGCCGATGGGCGAGCACAAGATCGGCGGCGCCGAGGAGCAGGTTTCCGTTGTCTAAGCTCGTGCCGGTCTCTTACAGGGAGCTGATAAGAAAGCTCAGAAAGCTGGGGTTCGAAGGCCCCCATTCCGGCGGAAAGCATCCGTACATGGTCAGGGGAGATCTGGTCCTGATCATTCCAAACCCTCACAAAGCGACGATTGGAGTCGGACTGTTGGCCGAGATTTTGAAGAGGAGCGAGATCGATCGAGAGGAGTGGCTTTCGGCCTGAGGGAAAATAAGCGCACCGTCAGAATGTTTTTCGGGATTCTTTGAGACAGGAGCAACCCGTCCGGATCTACCCTCATCGTATCGGTCCCTCCTGCTCATTTCCAATTCTCTCTTTAAGCAGGCGATGACGGGCGGCGCGGAGGCGCGGGCGAGGGGCGTCCGCCTCCCGGCTGATCGCCCCCCGAAAGCCCGCGATTCGTCAGGCCCGAGAGGTCCATGGGGCTTTCTCGACCCGCAAACTCCACCAGGATCTCTCCGTCGACCTCGCGTTTCATCTCGCCCCGGACGATCGGCCGGAAGAAGGCGGCCCTCAAAACGCTCGTTTATCAAGAGGGCGGCGAGGATCTTTTCACGCCGCGCTCCTTTCGGGGATGGCACCACTTCGGCGAAGGCTGATTTGCGGCCGGTGGAAGTGGGGCGCGGGCGCCGGGCGGCTCCGGGAGGTGGAGCTGTTGCCGGAGTGGGGCAGGTTGCAGATAGGGGGGATCGATTCGGTTCTCTTGGGACTGCTTAAAAATACGCGGATCGAAGCCCAAAAGCCTGCTCACCTTCACTGGTGCTTTTCGAACTCTTCAGGATCGATCTTCGCCAGCTTCAATACGCTCCTTAGGGTTCCAAGCTTCAGTTCCCGATGCATCGGAACGACGGTGCCCACCTTTCCCTCCGGCGTCATCTTCGAAAGCCTCACGTGGCTTCCAGAGCGACCGGAGATCGAAAAGCCGAACTCGTTGCAGAGGATCTTGACCACTTTTTGGCCTGAGGTGGGTTTAAGTCCTGGCAACCCTCGCCACCTCGAAGGTGGTCACGAAGGATCTTTCAGCCTTATCCAGGGGAAACTCCTCCAGGTAGAGCTCCGTTGCCTCCTTCAGGTTCTCCACGGCCTCTTCTATCGTCTCCCCCTGGCTTGCGGTCCCGACCTCGGGGCATTCGGCAACGTAAACGTCCTCTTCCTTATGGACAACGGCAGTTAATGTGACCACGGGCGATCGCCTCTTTTCTAGTATTGTACCCCTCTCGATAAGTAGTCTTTTGTCATTCAGCCTATTTCCCGGAGGCTGCAGGAAGGCGATGCTTCTTGCGGTCAGGGTGGCTCAGGTGAGGACGTCCGCCTCCCGCCCGATCGCCCACCGAAAGCCCGCGATTCGTCAGGCCCGAAAGGTCCATGGGGCTCTCTCGACCCGCAAACTCCACCAGGATCTCACCGTCGCTTTCGTCGGTCATCTCGCCCCGGACGATCGACCCGAAGAAGGGCGGCCCACAGGACGCTCGTCTTTCGAGAGGGCGGCGAGGGCTCTCTTGCGCAGCTCTTCGATCTGGTCGGTCAGATCTCCCGCCTCGAATCAAGCCGTCTGCTTTTCGTCTGCTTTGTTATTCAGCTACTAGTTCAAATTTCAGCTCCGCTTCAATTGCAGGGTTAAAATTAATGGTGTATTGTCGAAGTTCATTTAAATGGCTCCAACTAAGGAGGCTATCGTTCACGTTCAAAAGCTGATCAAGTTTATCGAGGTCGTAATCAAGCTTAACCTGTAGATCAAGCGAAAATTGTGGACTTTTCTTGGTTTCTTCGAGAAGATATATAAGTGAATTTTTATCTGGCAGAGATTCGAGTCCATTTTTAGATATCTTGTCGAAATGGCGCAACATTGAATGCAACGTATAAGGCCACTGGCCACAGATAACCAGCCAAAAAATCATAATATTGGGATTATCCAAAATAGTTTTCTGACTTTTATATTTAGCTAAAGTGCGGGCGAAGCTATAGATATTTATTAATCTCTTCATATGACGAGGATTGGGTCGTAAGAAGCCAACGAGGCTTTGAAACGCTTTTAGCTCATCATCTGTGAAAGGAATATGTTTAGAAGTTGGTATCTCTTTATTAACTGTTGGTTGCACAGTCTTCTCATCCATTGTTTGCTCTGCCTTCTTACCTGTTGATTGTTCGGTCTTTTCACCCATTGGTTGTTCTACCTTCTTTCCTGTTCGTTGTTCGGTCATCTCGCCCATTGGTTGTTCTGCATTCTCACCTATTGGAGGCTTGGCTTTGCCCAGTTGCTCAGCTATGAATCGCTTGACTTCGTCTTGGTTAGGCTCAGGTATGCGAAACGGAATTTGCACAATTTTTTCGAGGTATTCATATCCAGACGCCCCAGAAGGACCAAGCAAATTTTTGTAATGCCTTTCTACTGCGCGAGTTATTATCCTAGCATCTATACCCAAACATACTATGAAACTTTTAAAGTTAAGTAGCAGATTTATTGCTTGTAATACTTCCACAGTTTTGCTGGGCTCGCAACGATCAAGATCGTCAATAATTACCAAAACTCTCTCATTTTTATAATTAAGACGTCTTTCCAGGAATTTAAGATCTTCATGGATCTCTTCCATGTATCCGATCTTTTTTCCGTAATCAACATCTTGGAAAATTTTTATAGTCCATTGGCTCATTGGTCTAAATATATACTGAGATATCTGTAATAACACAAGTACAATCAAAGGCAAACCAGAAGCACCAAGCGCAAACAAGATCGGCCATATGCCTTTCTGAATATCAGTTCTACCCCGATAACCATTTTCGAATCCCAGTTGAAGAATGTTCCAAACTTCTGCTAAATCATATTTAAATAACAAGAATACGAGTGAAAATATGAAACAGAAAAATAAAGTAATAAATGCGAATTTACCGAGAGATTTTCTCGACCTTTGGTTTCTATTGTGCATTAACTTTGAGATGAAATACCAAGGATCGTCTCGCGATAATTTTTTGGGCTCAATTTCGTCAATTATCTTACGTACTAGTCCATGCCATATAACTTCCGAAGAGCTGTATTCCCAGGCATTAAAATTTATTATATGAACTTTGGGGGTAGGCGGATCTGAAGTAGAACTTTTATCTGACCGTGGCTTCTCATGGCGTTCCTTCAGCTCTTTAGCAATCTGGTCAAGCAATGATGACTTGCCTATACCCCACGATCCGTAGATACCTATAGTTAATGGGGGTTCCGTATAGGGAGATCCTATCAGATCTGCAAAAGCATTGGCATAATCCTTAAACCCTAGAAGATCTTCCGATGATTTCAGATCGCTGCATGCCCGCATTTGGTTACCAATCTGCAATGCTTGTCCAGGCCGATCCGAGTAGAATGTGCCTCCCGTCTCCTTGATCGATCCTTCGAACCTTTTTGTGGATTTTATGACCATCTTATCGATGTATTCGAGAAGATCGGAAGGAATCGGCTCGAGACCTGCGTGGAAGTACTCTTCATCGATCTTGAGATCTCTGTTGAGCCTTATCCCATATCTGTCCAGGATGCTGTATACCTCTAAATACTTTTTCTGTATTGTTTCGATGACCGTATTGCGGAGAACTGATATATCTGAATTTTTATAATAATCCGGAAACCTAAGGCTGAGCTCGACGGTCCCATTTTTGATCGAGACGCTTTGGACGTAATGATGAGCCCACCAGTGGTACTTGCTCTCCGGCGGGATGTCCCTCATCTTCAAAACTTCCATGTTCACCCTTCGGTAGTCAGCGTCCAGCTCGTCCCCAAGCCTCAGAAGAGCCACCAGGAGGGGGAGCTTCACATCTATTCCGCCGACCGACCTGTCCTTCAGCTCTTCGAGGTCCAAGGAGCGGTGATACCTGCATACGCTGGCGACGTAGTTTGCCAGCTCCTTGCAGCCCTCCAGCCCCAGGGAGATACCCGACCCCGGAGTGAGGCTCTCGATGATGATCTTCGCGCTAGCCTCGTTGTGATTCTTTCTAACAATCTCCAAATCTTCAAGTGTGTACGCCGCTTTTTCGGGAAGGCCCGCATGTTTCGGAGACTGCATCCCGATGTCGTGAAGATAGGCCGAGGCGAGGAGGATGAACCTCTCGTAATCGTTCAGGCGATCTGAATGGTCTTCGAGGAGCGCCCCCAGAACCGCCACGATCCTATCGGAATGGTCGGGACCGTGTCTTGTATAATTCTGGAGCAGAGGCGGGTCCCAGAACTTCTTTGCAGCCTCTCGAACGCTGCCTAGACAGGTTGCGAGCTGTTCATCGCCGATCAACAGATTTTCCGGGATCATAATAGACCTCGCCGAATGCGACTCCTCCGACAAGGGATGAGAACTTCTCGTATTTTAAATTGAGGGAGAAAAGAAGAAGCAGAAAATGCGAATGGATTTTGTGGCCCCCCGGACGGCGGACGCCGCCTGTGGCGCCCGCCCTCCCGATGGGCTTAGTCATCCCTCCTTAAGAGATAATCTTCACTCTTTCTTCAGCCAGGGCATCATCGACCGGAGCTCCGCGCCCACCTCTTCGATCAGGTGCTCGGACTCCATCTTCTCAAGAGCCCTCTTGACGGGAAGGCCGGCCTGGCTCTCCAGAATCCACTCCCGGGCGAACTCGCCGGTCTGGATCTCCGTCAGGATCTCCCACATAGCCTCTCGGGACTTCTCGTTGATGATCCTGTCGCCCCGGGTGAGGCCGCCGTACTCGGCGGTGTTGGAGACGTTCTCCCACATCCTCATCAGGCCGCCCTCGTGGATCAGGTCGACGATCAGCTTCAGCTCGTGACAGGCCTCGAAGTAGGCGATCTCAGGCTGGTAGCCGGCTTGGACGAGGGTCTCGAAGGACGCCTTGACAAGCTCGGTGACGCCGCCGCAGAGGTCCACCTGCTCGCCGAAGAGGTCTGTCTCCGTCTCCTCCCGGAAGGTCGTCGCCAGAACCCCGGCGCGGGTGCCGCCGATCCCCTTGGCGTAGGCCATCGCCTTATCGAAGGCGGTGCCCGTGAAGTCCTGCTCGACGGCGACGAGGCAGGGGGTTCCTATCCCCTCGACGTAGGTCCTCCGAACCAGGTCGCCGGGCCCCTTCGGCGCCACCATGTAGACGTCGACGTTCTCGGGGGGTATGATCTGCGAGAAGTGAATGTTGAAGCCGTGCGAGAACCCCAGGGCGTTCCCCTCCTCCAGGTACGGCTCGATGTCCTTTTTGTAGACGATGGGGTGGATCTCGTCGGGCAGGAGGATGTGGATCATGTCCGCCTCCTTCGCCGCCTCCGCCGCGGTGGTCACCCTGATCCCGTCCGCCTCCGCCCTCTTCCACGCTTTTGAGCCGGGGACGTCTGCTGCGACGACGTTGAGCCCCGAGTCCTGCAGGTTCTGGGCCTGGGCGTGCCCCTGGCTTCCATACCCGATGATTGCGATCGTCTTCCCCTTCAGAACGCCGAGATCGGCATCCTGGTCATGGTATATCTTCACCATCTCTTTTATCCTCCCTATTCTGAATAGTCCGCTGAGAAAGCATCTCTCATTTAATATAAACTTGATCTGGCCGGTCGAGCCGGTGAGACTCGGTCGAAAGGGATCAGGGGCCCACGACTCTGGTGCCCCTGACCATGGAGACCTTCCCGGTCCGCGCCATCTCCTTGATCCCGAACTGGCGGAGGAGCCTGACCATCGCCTCCACCTTATCCTGGCTTCCAGTCACCTCGATTATCAACGACCTCGGCGATACGTCGATGATCTTCGCCCGGAATACGCTGACGATCTGCATGATCTCGCTTCTGTCCTCTTTCCGGGCGGCGACCTTTATCATCGCAAGCTCCCTCTCCACCGACTCATCGGGGTGCAGCTCGCTGACCCGGATGACGTTGACCAGCTTGTTCAGCTGCTTTGAGACCTGTTCGAGGACGACGTCGTCACCGTCGACGGTGATGGTCATACGCGAATAGTCGGGGTTGTCGGTCGCCCCGACGGTGAGGCTGTCGATGTTGAACCCTCGTCTGCTGAAGAGGCCCGCTATCCTGATCAGAACCCCGGGCCTGTTCTCGACGATTAGGGCGATTGTATGAAGCATTCTCACGCCTCCAGCTCCAGAATCTCGGAGAGGGAAGCCCCCGCCGGGACCATGGGTGAGACCTTCTCGTCCGGCGATATTATGACGTCTACGACCGTCGGCCTCTCGGAAGCGATCGCCTTCTTCAGGACACCCTCCACCTCCGAGGGCTTCTCCGCCCGCAAGCCCAGGGCTCCGTACGCCTCGGCGACCTTGACGAAGTCGGGAACTCGGGTCAGGGTCGTGTTCGAGAACCTCTTGTCAAAGAAGAGGTCCTGCCACTGCCGGACCATCCCCAAAACTCCGTTGTTCAAGACGATCACCTTGACGGCGACGTCATTGATCACCGCCGTAGCCAGCTCCTGGATGTTCATCTGGAAGCTTCCGTCCCCGGCTATGTCGAAGACCTCCGCGTCGGGACAGCCGAGCTTCGCTCCGATCGCCGCCGGAAACCCGTACCCCATCGTACCGAGGCCCCCCGACGATATGAACTTCTTTGGGTCCTTGTGGGTGAAGAACTGGGCTGCCCACATCTGGTTTTGGCCGACCTCCGTCACGATGACGGCGTCGGGGCATAGTTTGCAGATCGTCTCCAGGACGGCCTGGGGCTTGATGGTGTTGCCATCCTTCCGATAGCCGAGGGGATGGTCGTTCTTCCAGCCTGCGACCTTGTCGTTCCAGGGGCTCCAGGGCTTCTCCTCGACGGCTTTCGCCAGCTCCGCCAGGGCCGACTTTGCGTCCCCCACCACCGGGATGTCGACCCGGACGTTCTTTCCGATCTCGGCGGGGTCGACGTCGACGTGGATAATCTTCGCCTGGGGGGCGAAGCTCGCTATCTTTCCCGTCACCCGGTCGTCGAACCGGGCCCCCACGGCCAGTATGGCGTCTGCCTCCTGGACGGCGTAGTTTGCGTACGTCGTCCCGTGCATCCCCAGCATCCCCAGGGATAGGGGATGGTCTTCTGGAAAGCAGCCGATCCCCATCAACGTCGTCGTCACCGGGGCCTTGATCTTCTCGGCAAGTTCGACCAGCTCCCTGTGGCCGTCGGAGTACTTGACGCCGCCTCCGACGTATAAGACGGGCCGGTCCGCCTCCATCAGGGCGGCAGCCGCCCTCTTGATCTGGAGGTTGTGGACCTTGAGGTTGGGGTTGTAGCCGGGCAGGTTGATCTCAGGATACTGGAAGTCCAGCTCGTCGACGGTGACGTCTCGGGGGAGGTCGATGAGGACCGGGCCGGGCCTTCCGGTCCGGGCGATGTAGAACGCCTCTCTGAAGATGCGCGGGATATCCTTCGCGTCCTTGACGAGGTAGCTGTGTTTGGTCACAGGCATCGTTATGCCCGTGATGTCGGCCTCCTGGAAGGCGTCTTTTCCGATAAGGTTCGTGGGCACCTGGCCGGTCATCGCCACCATCGGCACCGAGTCCATGTAGGCGGTGGCGATCCCAGTTACCAGGTTTGTGGCGCCGGGTCCCGATGTCGCAAGACATACGCCCACTCGGCCCGTCGCCCTGGCGTATCCGTCTGCGGCGTGCGCTGCCGCCTGTTCGTGCCTGACAAGGATGTGCCTGATATCCGAATCGTAAATGGCGTCGTAGAGGGGCAACAGCACCCCGCCCGGAAGCCCGAAGATTATCTCGACCCCTTCGAGCTTCAGGCACTCCAGGATGGCATCGGCCCCGCTCATCTTACCCATCTATCCGTCCTCCTCAAGTTGCATCAGCCTGTTTATCCCTTCCAAAACCGCCTCCACAGAGGCCATGATTATGTCCCCACCCGCTCCTCGGGCGGAGATGCTCCGGTCGCCCATCGCCATCGTAACCCAGACCTCGACGACGGCGTTCGTCCCGCCGGTGATGGCGTCGACGTGGTACTCTTCGAGCCTCACATCCCTCACCCCGGAGATCGCTCGCCGGACGGCGTTGACCGCCGCGTCCACGGGGCCGACCCCCGTCCCCGCCTCCAGCATCTCCGTCCCGTTGACGGTTATCCTGACGCTGGCGGTGGGGATGGCGTGGTTGCCGCTGACGATGGTGAACTCGTTGAGCTTCACCCTCGGCTCCTTCTGGATCGATAAGACGATCTCCGCGATCGTCTGAAGGTCGGCGTCGGTGACCCGTTTCCCCTTGTCCCCCAGCTCCTTGACCCGGGATAGTATCTCGACGAGCTCGCCCGCCGTGCACTCGATCCCCAGCTCTCTCAAGGCCAGCTCGACGGAGCTTCTCCCGGCGTGCTTTCCGAGGACGATCCTCCGCTTCCTCCCGACGGTCTCGGGATGGATCGGCTCGTAGGTCGAGGTGTCGGCGAGGAGGCCGTGGACGTGGATCCCGGCCTCGTGGGTGAAGGCGTTCTCCCCCACGATCGCCTTGTTGGGGGCGACGGGTATCCCCGTCAGCCGGCTGACGAGCCGGGAGAGGGTGTAAAGCTCCGAGCAGCGTATCTCCGTCTTTATGCCGTAGAGGGACTCGAGGGTCATCACCACCTCTTCGAGGCTGGTGTTCCCACCACGCTCGCCGATTCCGTTGACGGTGACGTGAGCCTGAGAGGCTCCGCCCCGGAGGGCGGATACGGTATTGGCCGTCGCAAGGCCGAAGTCGTCGTGACAGTGGACGCTCACCGGGGCCGGAAGGTCGGAGAGGCGAGAGAAGATCTCGACGGCCTTCTCCGCCACCAGAACCCCGACGGTGTCGCAGTAGCAGAGCCGGTCGGCTCCGGCATCGATCCCCGCCCGATAGAGGGACGTGAGGTATCCCTCGTCGGCGCGGCTCGCGTCTTCGCCGGATAGCTCGACGACGAGGCCGTGGTCTTTTGCGTACTCGGTCACCGTCACCGCCGATCTCAGAACCGACTCCCTATCGGACCGGAGCTTGCTTTTGATGTGGAGGTCGGAGACCGGCACCACCAGGTGGATGGAGTCGACATCACAATCAAGGGCCAAGTCCACGTCGTCGGTCCTCGCTCGAACGTAGCTTGCGATCTCGGCCCCGAGCCCCTCGTGTGCCACGGCCTTCATCGCCTTCCTCTCGCCTTCGGAGGTGACGGCCGACCCCGCCTCTATGACGTCGAGGCCGAGGGCGTCCAGGTGCCGGGCGATCTCGAGCTTCTCGTCTTCGGTCAGGGAGACCCCTGGGGTCTGTTCCCCGTCGCGAAGCGTTGTGTCCAGTAAATGAACTCTACCAAATAAAGCGATCCCACGCATTCATATTCGATCACCAAATAATGACCATGCCAAATATGGTCGATCTCCAACCATGGAGTTTTTTATCGTTGATAAAGTTGACGACGGAACCGTCGACCGTTGTCGGGATCTGGCAGCATTCGATCCGTCGAATGAAGGAAAGATTTATCACTCTCGGGGGGTCATTACTCGCCTTCAGCCATAGGGCTGCTCGATATATCGGGTGTAAAGTTGGGGTCAGGTGCAAAAATGGGGTCAAGCGCAAAGACTGAATCAGATGCTGAGCTGAGCGGTACTGGAACGTCGGGCGAGCTGGAGATAGCAGAGCTGCTTCTCACGGCGGAGATATACAATCGATCCGAGAACCTGACCGAGGACGACCTGCCGCCGAAGATCAGAAAACACTACTTCGATCCCGTGGTGAGGAGGGTGAAGCGGCCGGTCTACGTAACAGAAGGAGACGTCCAGGAGATCTACGGTCTCGGCTCCGTCCGGGAGGCGGCAAGAAACCTCCCCTTCGTCGACCGCGAGGGGATCCGAGACCAGCTGAGGCTCACCGTATTCGACGTAGGAGCAAAGTGGTTCATCAGGCGCGACACCCTGGAGAGGGTCAGGTCCAACCCCACCCTGGCCTACTTTTACGAGAGCTACGACTCGCTGGACGTCAGCTACTCCGAGGCGAAGAAGAGAAACCAGCCCCTCCTCACCGACCGGGAGTGGATCCAGTCCAAGATCCGGGAGATGACCGCCAAGGTCGAGGAGGCCGACGACATCCTCAAGCTCGTCCGGATAAAGGCCCCCGAGGACGTCCGCGACCGGATAGAGGATCTGGTCCTGACCAAAGAGCAGGTGACCGAGATCGAGAAGGCGGCAAAGGCCCTGGAGCACCGGGATTACCTGAGAGATGTAGGGCTCTACGACATAGGAAAGCTCCTCTTCGTAGGGCCGCCGGGGACGGGCAAGACCTCCACCGCCATGGCCCTCTCGGGAAAGTTCGGCCTCCCCCTCGTCGAGGTCCGGCTCTCGATGGTGACGAGCCAGTACCTCGGCGAGACGAGCAAGAACATCGACAAGGTCTTCGACCTCGCCAAGACCCTCAGCCCCTGCATCCTCTTCATCGACGAGTTCGACTTTGTTGCCAAGACCAGGACCTCCGAAGAGCACGGGGCGATCAAGAGGGCAGTCAACACCCTCCTCAAGGCCATCGACGACGTCAGCCTCGTGGAGGACGGCGTCCTTCTTATAGCCGCGACCAACCACCCCCAGCTCCTCGACTACGCGGCCTGGAGAAGGTTTGACAAGGTGGTCAGCTTCCCCCTGCCAGACCTGGCGATGAGGCGGAAGATCTTCGAGAAGGTGCTGGGGAGGATGGACGCTGAAGCAGACGTCGAGATCCTGGCCGAGAGGACCGAAGGCTACTCCGGCTCCGACATCAGGCTGGTGGTGAGGGAGGCGGTCTTGAACGCCCTCCTGGAGGACAGAAAGTCCATCGATCAGGACGAGCTGCTCCAGGCGATCGCGGACTTCGACCGGAGGATCGCCGACCATCGGGGGAGCGCCGCTTCATGAAAGTGACCCTCCTTGGGACCGGAGACGCCATAGGTACCCCAAAGATCGGATGCAGGTGCCCCGCCTGCGTCGACGCCCTCTGCGGCGGGAGGAGCAGGAGGCTCAGGTTCTCGATCCTGGTGGAGAACGGCAACGGAAAGGTTCTGATCGACACGAGCCCCGACCTCCGGTGGCAGCTGATCAAGACCGGGATCAGCCGGGTGGACGGGGTTATCTGGACCCACGCCCACTACGACCACTACGCGGGCTTCGGCGACTTTCACCGGGTCCAGAACCGGGTTCCGGCCTACGCCCTCAAAGAGACGATGGACTACATTTTGAACTATCTCTACTTCATGAGGCCGAGGCGAAACGTCGTCGAGATCGGCCGGCCCTTCGAGATCGCCGGGATGGAGTTTGTCCTCTTCGAGGTGAACCACCCACCCATCTGCGAGGCGGCCGGGGTCCTGGTGAGTGAGGGAAACAAGAAGCTGGTGGTGACGGGGGACACAACCCTCCAGATCCCAGAGGCGAGCCTTGACCTGATGAGAGACGCCGACCTTTTGGTCGCCGACGCCATAACCCCGCCGGGGTACGACCTCACAAAGCACATGAATGCTGAGGAGGCGGTCGGCCTCGCCCGCGATCTGGGGGCGAAAGACCTGGTCCTGACCCACATCAGCCATCTATTCCCGCCCCACGACGTCGCCGTCAAGAAGTGGCCCCTCGGCCACGACATGATGACGATGGAGCTTTAACCCTCCACCGAATTTTTGCTTTTCCTTCATCTTCAGGTACCCGTCCAATCGTTGGCCCTCCAGCCGTTTTCTGATGTTCCTCTCCGTTTTTCCCCCCTCACCGGTCGGGTCCCTGATCGAAACTTGTTTATCTTTGCATCCCAGCGATGGTTAGCATGGGAGGTCGTCGTCTTTCTCTGGGCGTCCTGCGCCCTTTTGGTGTGAGTCTCGTCTCTTTTGCAGTCGTATCCCTCGTCATCGCTCCGACGTTGGGTGACGACGTCTTTGGCTTCGAAGACGGTTTCGGGGATCTCTTCGAGCTATCCCCGACGCTGGCGGCAGCGGTCGGGGCGGAAGATCCCGGAAACGAGACGTCCGAGATGGAGGGCGAGACCGTGCCCAGCCCTTTGGCGATGGATGGGATAACTTTCGTCGTCCCCGACTCGGATCTCGGCGATGACCGGAACAGAACCCGAGGTGCCAACTTCTCCTTCGAGCTTCCGGCGGGCTGGACGGCTACCTCGGCGGGAGATCGAAATGATGGAAACCTCACCCTGGAGGGAAACTGCGCCCGAGCGTTCATCGGCTGGTTTGAGGACGTTGGCGTCGATCCCGACCTCCTCCTCAGGCAGGTGGTGAGGGCTTACCGGAGCGGGTCTATCCGGTTCACAGTCCTGGAGGCGGAGCCCGGAGGCGCCGTCGAGGTCGACGGACTGCGGGGGTCGACCCTCAACATCTACTACATGTACAGCGGCCAGGAGTCGCAGAAGCGGCTGGTCGCCTGGCCGTCTCCGAGATCCGGCCGCATCTTCTACGCCTCGTTCTGGTCCTGCTCCGACGGCTGGGAAGAGAACCTCGAAGAGTTCGAGTCGGTACTGGCGAGCTTCAGAGACGAGCCGTTCGAGGGGTACGCCGTCTTTGAGCCCAGGTCTGCCGCCTTCGACGGCTGGGGCACCGTCCTCTCGGAGACCCTCCAATCTTACCGCTTCGGAAAGGTTGCAGCACCTTCCGGCCCCGAGGTGACGGTGAGGGTCTCGTTGACGTCCCATCGGGAGGACGGCCGGGTCGACCAGCTTGCCTCCGAGGAGATCGCGTCATCGACCCGCGGGGCTGAGGTTCCATCGAGGGAGGCCGCCCTCAAAAGCCTCCTCGTCGATGAGGGTTACAGGGCCGTCGTCCTCCGGAGGGGCGGGGCCTTCTGGGTGGCGGTCCAGGGCCCCGAGGGAAGGTGGCAGGCGATATCCCCGGCCGACGCCGGAGATGATCGGTCCGTCGGGACTCTGGTCGGTCCCGCCGATGATGCGGAATGGTACCGGGGCCTCGTGGTGGCTGGTCCGGAGACTGCGGGTGAGCCGGAGACATCAACAGCAGATGAGCCGGAGATGGCAGATGTGCCGGTGGCGGCAGAAGCACTGGAGAGATCCGGCTGGACGGTGGGTGCGGCCGAAGATGTCGGGTTCGCCGACGCGGCGGCGATCGAGAAGCGGTGCGACCCGCCTCACATGGTCCGGCTCGCCCCCATGGCAGAGGTGAACCTCACCTGGGTCCTGGAGATCAAGGACCTTCTGGACCGGTACAGCTACTCTCAGGAGGAGGCCGATCCGGGGTCGTTCTTGAGGTCTCAGGTCTGCTGGGCCCTCATCGAGAGGGAGGGGCACGACGCAATTCTGGTGACCGGGTACGAGGGCCATCCCCTCCACCCCCGGATGTGGGTCGCGGTGAAGCATCCGGGGGAGCTGGGCTACATTGCCGTGGATCCGGCGGCCGGGGATGGGGGGCTTGGAGAGATCGTCCACGGAGCCGAATACTTCGAGGGGATCGGCTACGAGACGAGCGGCCAGTACTCCTGCCTCCACCCCGATCGGGGACTTTCAATCGATCCTGGGACCGTCGGAGTTCCGGCGCAGGGTGAAGCCGCCTCCTAGAAAGCCATCACCGCGCGCCGCCCCCGCCGCCTCCAAACCCACCACCGCCACCAAACCCGCCTCCTCCAGACCCGCCAGAACTGCTGCTGGGCGGTACCGTCAATCCGTAAGAGTGTCTGAAGGTGCCGGGCATATCGCTGGAAGCCCGGATCTCCGGAATCTCGACGTTCAAGGCCTCCATCGCCTCCACGACCTTAGCGCCCACCCCCAGGGCGGTTCCATAGACGAGCCACTCCTTCCACATATTCAGGTCTTCGGGGGCGTACTTCTGGATAGAGGCGAAGTCTGACAGATGTCTTCGGAAGGCATCCCACTCCAGCTTCTCTTTGTAGTAGTCCCCCTTCCACCTGCCAAAGAGAGCTGAGGGAGCTATCGCCACCGGTACCAGCTGGAGCGCCAGTATGAGGAACCTGGACGCTATCGGAGACCGAAAAATCCCTGCAATTCCGTGGATGATGATGTCGAGAAATATAATAAAAACCACTAACATTGTGAAATATGTATTGACTCTCCACCCTCTGACCCATCGACCGGATTCGGTTATGAAGGATCGCGGGCACAACTTCGGTCTGGCGACGAATCTTCCGCACATCTCTTTGTTTGGGATGTACATCAGCCGTTTCATCCTATCCCTGATGAAGTTCAGGCTTGAAGGATCGTCCTTCGCATCTTCTCTCATCCTCTTGAGGGTGTCCTCAAATGTCGCCGTGCTGAAAATGCCACCTGAAGAATAGGCCTTTAGAAAACTCAGAACATCTTTCTCGTAATCGTCGTCCAACTCCTCAGGGCCCTTCAGAAGCTTGATCCTCAAATCGGACTTCTCGGATCTGAATAGGGATCCGCTCTCCTTGACCTCTTCGGATCCGATCTCTATTACGCCGCGACGCTGGAAGTCCAGGATGGTGGCGTAGAATCCGTTCTCGTTGAAGTCGAAGGAGTCGCCGTTGAAGACCAGGTTCACCAGCCAGGGCTTCCTCTTCTCCGGGACGTAGCTGAGAGTCTCGGGAACTGTGTACTCTCTCTCCCTGCCGTATCGGAGATAGATCAGAAATAGGGCTGCCGGCAGGAAGAGTATGAGCCCAGTCAACCAGCGGTCCGGGATTGTACCGCTCCCCTTCCCCCCCGGACCGTCTGCGTTGGCGGCGAGGGTCCTGTTGCCTACTTCGGTGACGTTTCGCGGAAAGCCGTCCATAGCCCCGGCGACATCAGGATCGAAGAGGATCTCAACCTCCAAAAGCTCATCTTTTGGGCTTGATCCCCTCAAGAGCCACACGTCTCCCTCATGGACTACTTCCATCGGCGGGTGGGGGAATATCCGGCGAACGGATCCGTTCTCGTCGTGGATGGCTATCGTGGCCGTCCGGTACGGCAGATGCTCGTCGGCCAGCTTCAGGTTCAGGTGGCAGTATTCGTCATCGCATTCCAGGGGCGGGTGAACTTTGAAGAGGTAGCTTATCTCGTATCGACCCCGGGAAAACCTCTCCGGCCGGTAGCATCCCGCCTCGTTTGTCATCGCAAGGGATTGGATCTCCGAAGCCCTGGAGGCGTCTCCTGAGATGATCTCCACTCTGCCGGACCAATCCTTCAGATAAGCGGTGGTTTCCGCAGGGGGACAGACCTCCACCAGCTCGATACAAGGCCGATTGAGCTTTTCGGAGGCGAGGCTTTCCTTGAAGTTTCGATAAAGCATCCTGTACTTTCCGGAAGCTGATATCTGGTAGACGAAACGCTCTTCGAGGGTGCCGTTCGGGTAGAAGTCCGCGCTGTATTCGTAGACGTAGACGTCATCATGGACCGACAGGGGTTGTTGCGATGCATCTTCGGTTTCATTCGCCGCGGATCCGATCATCCCCTCCGTCAGAAGGAGCCCGACGGCTCCGATCAGAAATACCGAAACTATCAGAACTGCAATTTGTCTCTCTTCTCTCATCTCCACGTCACCTCCGGCCGGCTTGGATTCTCATCTTCGCTGGTCAGGTAGCCTTGCCTCCGCAGCTCGTCCTCCTCGAAGTTGAGATACTCCCTCTTCCTCATCCCAGCAGAGGAGGCGACGAAGCTTGAGGGGACGGTATCCAGCATGGTGTTGAAGTTCTGGATTATGTTGTTGTAAGTGTACCTGTGCCTTGCGATCTCGTCCTCCACGTCCCTGATCGCATCCATGGTGGCCACCACCGTCTCGGAGGTCTTCAGATCCGGATAGCTCTCCGCCACCGCGGCGAGGCTTCCGAATATCCCCTTCGACTCGCCCTCGATCCTCGTCAGCTCCTCCGGTCCGGCCGATTCCACGGCGGATCGCATGGAGGTGATCTTCTCCAGAACTTCCCTCTCAAACTGGGCGTAACTTTTGACAGAGTCGACCAATGCCTCGATCATCTCCAGCCTCTTTTTCATCGCCACCCTGATCTGGGAGATGGTGGCTTCGGCACCGTTGCTGAGGCTCTGGAGCCGGTTGTAGATGGATACAAAGTAGATCAGGACGATGATCAAGATCAGGATTAGACCAAATCCTGCCCATGTAATTCCCATGCAGGAATTAACGGACGTTTCTTATTAAGTATTTTTCGATCAAGTATATGACGAAAAATAAAAAATTGTTATTCGCCCACATCAAAGGATTCGGCACACGGAGGGCGAATTTTTAGAATATGAGCCTGCTCCTCTCAGAGAGCAAGCTCGCTAGCTTTCGCCGCATCCGGTGCATGTCAGATCCTCGCATGTCAGCTCGTCCGGCTCGTACCCGTAATGCTCGAAATCCCAGTTCGGCGGCTGCCATATCCCGCAGGATGCGGCGTCGCACTCACCCTCGACGACGCCGACGTCGATGACGCAGGATGCATAGACCGGCTGGACAATTGGTCCATCGACGGACCTCGGATCGACCTCGACGGTGTTCGTAAACCTGCCGTCGCCGGGGGCAAGGGTGGAGGCTAGGATGCTGGCGAAACTGATCTCATCGGCTTATTGCTCAGAGCAGCTATTTCGCGAATGTTCAACGCATCTCCCGACGGAGAGATCGTCCAGGTCGGGTGACGGATCTTCCGGTTTAAGGGACGATCTGGATTTTATCCCCTTCAGCAGGGATTTCCGTTCATCAAACGCCCTTTTGAGGTACTATCAGCTCGGATGGCATGCTTTACGGGACATTTTCGCAATTAGTCCAATATAGAGATTAATTCGTATTTTGATAAGATAACCAATGATAATACGCCATTTTAAGAGGATCAAACTCTCGGATCAACAGGTTTATTTACCTGGTATAGATATCGGCGGGTTGATAAACACATGACCGCGAATAACTTCGCAAACCACCTTGATGGTCGTATTTCGGGGGTTATATCAGGTTTAAAGCCATCAGGGGATGAATTGAAAAGCTTTAGCCTAGGGAAGAGTTCATTGGGGTCATTCCAGATGAGAAAGTCCTCCATATCGGAGATATCACCTCTCTTGAGGAGAGGTGAGGCCAATGTTTGATTCAACGTGCACTTCCGGCGGCGAAACCGATTTTGCGGCCGAATCTTCCGAAGATAAGCCTCCACAAAGAGCCGAAACCGTCCACGAGCTTCTGGCCCGCCTCGGCGGCGACATGGAGGAGATCGAGCGCGTCAAGCGGGTCTACCCCATGAAGATCAGCAGCCACTTCATGAGCCTCATCAAAGAGAAGGACGACCCCATCTGGAGGCAGGCGGTCCCCGCCGCCGAGGAGCTATCCGACTTTCGGAACGTCGCCGACCCGCTCTCGGAGGGGAGGGACACCAAGGTCCCCGGCCTCATCCACCGCTACCCCGACCGGGTCCTCCTCCTGATCAGCTCCAAGTGCGCCATGTACTGCAGGTTCTGCACCCGAAAACGGTCCGTCGGGAGGGTCGAGCAGACCCCCATGCAGCAGATCTTCAAGGGGATCGACTACATCCGGGGCCACCCCGAGGTGAGAGACGTCCTCCTCAGCGGCGGCGATCCGCTCCTCCGGAGTAACCGGGAGCTGGACATCATCCTCCGGGAGCTGAGGTCCATCCCTCACGTCGAGATCATCAGGATAGGGACGAGGGTACCCTCGGTGATGCCCGAGCGGGTCACCCCGAGGCTCGTCAAGGTCCTCAAGAAGTACCATCCCCTCTACATGAACATCCACTTCGAGCACCCGAGAGAGATCAACCCCGAGAGCGAGCGGGCCCTCAAGCTCCTCGCCGACGCCGGGATACCCCTGGGGAGCCAGACGGTCCTCCTCCGGGGGGTCAACGACGACCCCGAGGTTATGAAGGATCTGATGCAGAAGCTGGTCCGAAACCGGGTCAGGCCCTACTACATCTACCTCTGCGACCTGGTGAAGGGGGTCGAGCACTTCAGAACACCCCTCCAGACGGGCTTCGACGTGATTCACCATCTACAGGGCCACACCTCGGGGCTCTGCGTCCCCCACCTGATCATAGACTCGCCGGGCGGAGGAAAGATCCCGATACTTCCGCCCGACTACCTCATCTCCAACGACGAGGAGAAGGCGGTCATATCCAACTACAAGGGCGAGGTCTACGAGTACCCCAACCCGAGGATCTGAGATGAAGGTCGCCCTCACCTGCAACACCCTCCCCCCCGACTACAGCCGGGAGTCGGGGGACGACACCTTCGCCGAGTTCGACGCGCCCTCGACGATCTCAGCGATCAGAACGGCCCTGCTGAACCGTTGCGACGAGGTCGAGGTGGTCGAGGCGGACGAGGACGCCTACGAGCGGCTCCGGCGCGGAAACTTCGACTTCGCCTTCAACATCGCCGAGGGGGTCCGGGGAGAGGCGAGGGAGGCCCAGATCCCGGCGATGCTGGAGATGCTGGGAATCCCCTACTCGGGCTCCGGGGTCACAACCCTCGCCATAACCCTCGACAAACGAAGGACGAAGGAGGTCCTCGAAGCCAACGGCATCCGGACCCCGAGGTTCCAGCTCCTGAGCCGGGCCAATGATCTCAGGTCCGACCTCAAATTCCCGCTTTTCTTGAAGCCGAACGGCGAGGGGTCGAGCCGGGGGATCACCGCCAAATCCCTGGTCAGCTCGAAAGAGGAGCTGGAAGAGACCGTCTCCGAGATGGCGGCGGCTTACCGGCAGCCGGTCCTCGTCGAGGAGTACCTGACGGGTAGAGAGTTCACGGTGGGGCTCGTTGGAAACCCGCCGGAGGTCCTTCCAATAGTCGAGGTGAGCTTCGAGGGGCTCCCCGCCGGAGCGCCGAAGTTCGACTGCTACGAGGTGAAGTGGATTTACGACTCCCTGGATGCGGGGTTCGATACCACGACCTGCCCCGCCAACCTGGACGACGACCTCCGAGCCAGGATCTCTGAGGCGGCGACGAGGACCTTCGAGGCCCTGGAGGTGAGAGACCTGTGCAGGCTCGACCTCCGACTCGACGAAGACGGCGAGCCATCCGTCTTCGACGTCAACGCCCTCCCCGGACTCATCCCCGACCCCGCCGAGAACTCCCGGTTCCCCAAGGCCGCCTATGCTGCCGGATACTCGTACGAAGAGCTTATAGGCAGAGTCTTCGATGCAGCTCTCGCACGAGAGGGAATTTTGAGATGAAGGTGGCGATCCTCTACAACATCCCCGGCGAGGGCTCCGCTAGGAGCAAGACCGAGATGGCGGCGGAGACCGAGGTCCTGGAGACGGTTGAGGGCGCGAAACGGAGCCTGGAAGCGAGAGGCATCGAGGCCGTCCCCCTGAGTTGCAGCCTCGAAGCGCTCTTCTCCTTGCGAAACTTCGACCTGGTCATCAACCTCGCCGAGGGCTTTCTCGACGACCTCCGTGCCGAGCCGAACGTCGCCGGGTTCATCGAGCTTCTCGGCGTCCCTTACACCGGCTCCTCGCCCCGAGCCCTGGAGGTCGCCAGGGACAAGGGGCTCTCAAAGCTCGTCCTCGAGCAGGAGGGGATACCCACCCCCCGGTTCTCGATATTTAGGACCGCCGCCGACCCATTCAGCCTCGACTTTCCCGTGATCGTCAAGCCCCTCCTGGAAGATGCAAGCATAGGCATCACAGTCGACTCCATATCGAGGGACGAGGATGATCTGCGGGCGAAGGTCGCCCGAGTTATCGAGACCTACAGCCAGCCCGCCCTCGTCGAGGAGTACATCGAGGGTAGAGAGGTGAACGCCGCCCTCTTCATCGGCCCCGACGGCACAGAAGTCCTCCCCCCATCGGAGATAGTATTCAACCTGCCCGAGGGCGTGCCGAGGATCCTCGGCTTTGAGGCGAAGTGGATCGAGGACAGCCCCTTCTATCAGAACACGGTGCCCCTCTGCCCAGCCCCCCTGGAGCCGAGGCTGTTGAAGAGGATCGAAAACCTGGCAAAGCGGGCCTGCTCCGCCCTGGGGGTCGAGAACTACGCCCGGGTCGACTTCCGGATCAGAGACGTTGACGGCGAGCCCTTCGTCATCGAGGTGAACCCCAACCCCTGCATCAACCCGACGGGGAGCGGCTTCGCCCGGGCCGCGGCTGCCGCAGGGATGGACTACCCGACGCTCATCGAGAGGATAGCTAGGTCCGCCCTGGACCGGTTTGGCGCGGCCCATCAGTGGGCCGAGCCGACGAGGGAGGCGGAGAAGGGTGGAAAGGAGGGAATGGAGGGAATGGTCGGCGAAGACGGCGGCTTCTCGGCGGGAAATCTCAGATTCGCCCGGGTGAGGGCAAAAGACGCCCCCCTCCTCTTCGGGTGGTTTGAAGACCAGGAGCTGACAAAGTACATGGAGCCCTCATCGTCCCTCACGATAGATCAGCTGACCGTCAGCATCCTCTGCTCCAAGGACGAGGATTTCTTGATTTATTGGGCCGAAAGGCCCATCGGGTTTGCCTCCCTCTACGAGAGGACCCCCTGCACCGGAGAGATCTCGTACCTCATCGGCGACCCTGAGAGGAGGGGCAAGGGCCTTGGTAGAAAGATCGTGGAGGCGCTTCTGGACCACGGCTTTTTGCGCCTGGGCCTGAGATCGATCTTCGCCTCGGCGACCGTCGAGAACCAGTCGTCGATAAGGGCTCTGGAGGGGGCGGGCTTTCGGAGGATCGGGACCCGTCGGGCCTGCTCGCGGCTGGGAGCTTGCTGTCTCGACGACATCCTCTTCGACATCACGAGAGAGGAGTATCTCGCCCGGATATCACATTTATTTTAAAAATTGAGCCGGCAGCTCTGCTAGAGGATGCGCCGCCGCAACTTGACTCTCATTTGAGATCATCCCGAGTGGGATGCATTAAATAGCCACCGAATCCAAGCACCCAAAGAACAAATGGATAAACAATCATTCTCTCCATCCCGCCAGGACCCAATCCTAAATATTGTTTAGTAATATACAGAATGAGTGCAACTGATGTAATAACCCCAAGAATAATTGATATGTAACGGAATGGAGACTTCAACAAAAAGAATGCTGCGATTGGAGAAAGCCCTCCAGAGACAAAAGTAATTAAGGCTGCAATGACATGAATTTTACCTGTAAATTCTGGGAAAATACCAACACACATTGCTCCAATGCCTGAAAATGCAATCAAAAAAGAAAGAATATTTGATTTAAATTCGGAATAGATCAGGTAAGCTGCGATAATAGACAGCACCCCAGTTAAAATAATGGATGTATTAAAAATAGTTGCGGATGGTTGAAAAATATGACAATCAGTTCCTCGGCAGGTGGCCCCCAAATCACTGATATAATTTTGTGATACATTATACCCTGGATATAGTTCCTCAGCTACGTTTAATCCAATGTGAAATATAAGCATCGAACTAAAAAGAAGCGCACCAGCAAGTTCTCTGTTGAAATGTTTCATATGCGACCAACTATTCTTTATTGCTTAAATAAATTACGACATTGTTAAGAGGGTGGAGCATTTCACATATCAAGCCCAAAATCAAGATATACGATCAATCCCTCTCATTTCTGATCGGATGATGAAGAGGAACGAACAGATCGAGGTCGCCCTCGGCGACATCACGAAATTGAAGGTTGACGCCATCGTCAACGCCGCAAACCCATCCCTCCTCGGCGGCGGAGGCGTCGACGGCGCGATACATCGGGCGGCGGGCTCCGGCCTTCTCGCGGAGTGCCGGACCCTCAGCGAATGCCCTCCCGGAGAGGCGAGGATCACAAAAGGGTACAACCTTCCCTCGAAATTTGTGATCCACACAGTGGGACCGATCTGGCGGGGCGGCGGCGCTGGCGAGGACGAGCTTCTGGCGAAGGCATATCGGAACTCTCTCTTGCTCGCAGAAGAGAACGGGATTAAGACGATAGCCTTTCCGGCCATCAGCGCCGGAGTCTACGGTTTTCCGATGGACAGGGCTTCAAAGATCGCCGTCGCCGAGATAATGGAATTTCTGGAGAATAATCAGACTATCGAGAAGGTGACGCTCGTCTGCTTCAGCGAGAGGGCAAGAGGGAGCTATATCGAGGCGCTGGAGCAGGCTGAATAGTTCCATATCCGGCATCATACCCTATACCCTCTTCGCGGTTTGAGAATTGGGGGGCCTTGATGAATCCTTTTTGGGACTGTTATTCTCAAGCCCAGCATATTTTCAAATACCCAAATCGATCATGCCTCTGAGCGCAAGAGAGATGTATCCCCGGCGCGAAACCCGTCCCCAGGCATAAACTGCGAGGTATTCTCTATGGAACTTGATGAGATGGCAAAGACGCTGGTCGCGACACTCCACCTGGAAACAAACCCTGTGGGCGTGAAACTTATCAAGAAGGATGAAGACATTCCCAAGGACATGAAGATGATCCCCGAGCCCCTCCGCTACTGCGAGATGGTCCAGGCTGCAAGGCTCAGGGGCGAGACGACCCTCGCCAAGGTCGATATGCACTCCTGCAAGGGAGGGGCTGCGGGGCTGGGGCTGATGGAGTTTCCCGAGAACATCGCTTCTGGAAACCTCTACTTCTCGAAGCTGAACAAGGTGGTGACGAAGGAGGCGGGCTCGAATATCGTATCCTCCTTCCCGGCCCAGAAGGCGGGAAGCACCGTGGCGACCCTGGTTTCTCCCCTCGATAAGATGACAGTGAAGCCTGACGTCGTCATCTTCGTCGGAAAGCCCTTCCAGGCGAGAAGGATCGTCCAGGCGGCCCTCTGCAAGGAGGGCGGCAGGGTGAACTTCGACACCTCAGGCATCCAGTCCTTCTGCGTCGACGCCACCTCATCGCCGATCCTGAAGGGGGACGTCAACGTCTCCATGGGCTGCGACGGCGCCGCCAAGAACGCCGGGCTTGAGGACGACTTCGTCGTGGTGGGGATCCCCTTCGACATGGTCGAGAAGATCACCCCGATCCTCGCCGAGAGGGGCGAGGGCTGGGACAACTGGATGAGATCCTGATACTGATATCGATACCAAGGCTGACGTAATGACGTAAACCGAAATATCAGCGGAGGACCCGCCACCGGAGGAGGACGCCCCCGTCGACGACGTCGGCTCTTATAAGCTCGAGCCTGGGAAAATCGCGGGAGAAGCCGGGGCCGTCCACCGGGGTGGGCGCCCCCTCTCCTCCGATGATGATGGGGCCTATGTAAACCGAGATCTCGTCGACGAGCCCAGCCTCAATGAGCGACCAGTTCAACGTGGCTCCCCCCTCCACCATCAGCTTTCTGACCCCTTTTTTCTTCAAAATCGATAGAAGCTCTCTGAGATCAACCCTATCTTCACCGGCGACGACGATCTCGCATTTCTTTCGCAAGGTGGCGAGCCGATCAGCCGGAGCAGCTTTTGAGACGGCGAGGATGCAACCTTTCCCCAGCACCTCCGACCGGGGAGGTGTCCTCGCCCGGCTGTCGACGACGACCCGTAGGGGATCTTCGGGAAGGCCCCGATCCCTCCTCATATTCCTCAAGTCCAGCGACTTGACCCTGAGCCCCGGATCGTCGGCGAGGACCGTCCCGACGCCCACCATGACGGCGTCGCTCTCGGCCCGGAGGAGCCTCACACGGTCCATATCCCTCTGGCCGGATATCCTCACCTGTCGGCGCTCGAAGGAGCTTATTTTGCCGTCGGCGCTCATGGCGCAGTTGATGATTACGTTGGGCCTCTCCATGATTATCTCGGGCTTGGAGGAGAAAGCTAAATATTTTCCCTCTCCGACCTTAGGCCGATGAAGAGGACGGCTGACGAGGAGATCGTCCTTTCGGGGACGATCCTTTTGGGCGAGGACTTCGAGCCCTTCGAGGGGCACCTGACCGTCCGAGACGGGGTCGTAGCCGAGATCGGGTCAGAGAAGGTCGAATCGGACTATCAGGGGATAATATGTCCAGCCCTCGTCAACTCTCACGTCCACCTCGGCGACTCAATCTTCAAAGACCCGCCATACCTGCCCTTAGACGAGCTGGTGGGGCCCGGTGGGCTGAAACACCGGGCCCTCGCCTCCGCCTCCCGGCGAGATCTGGTGGGTGGGATGAGAAGTTCGATATCGATGATGGCCCGCTCGGGAACATGCGCCTTCGCCGACTTTCGGGAGGGGGGGATCGACGGGGTCGAGATGCTCATCGAGGCGATGGAGTTGGCGGAGAGGACGGAGGGGATTGACCTGATCGGAAGAATCCTGGGAAGGCCCGATCCCGGATCGGTCCGGGTCCACCCGGACTGCTGGGGGGTGGGGATCAGCAGCACGAGAGATCATCCTCGGTCCTGGGTCGAGGAGGTGGTACAGACTGCGAGGTCAGAGGGGAGAAAGATCGCCCTCCACGCCGGGGAGTCGGGAAGGGGCGACATCGAGGACGCATTGAGCCTCGAGCCCGACCTCCTCGTCCACCTCACCCGCGCCGAGCCCCGGGACCTGAAGATGGTGGCGGATGCCGGAGTCCCGGTGGCCGTCTGCCCTCGGTCGAACCTCGCAACGGGGGTGGGGCTTCCCGACATTCCAAGGATGCTGGATCTGGGGATCGTCGTGGGCCTCGGAACCGACAACGTAATGCTCAACAGCCCAAGCCTCTTCTGTGAGATGGAGTTTACGTCCAAGGCGCTGCTGCATAACGATAGACAGGTATTTATGATGTGCACGCTAAACGGTCCTCGGATCCTGGGCGCTGACGACGAGGCCGGACCCATCAGCGCTGGCAAGAAGTGCAGGATAATGGTCATCGACCGACGGTCGGAGAACATGATGGGGACAAAAGACCCCCTCGCAAGCGTCGTCAGGAGGGCGATGCCCTCCGACGTTCTGGCCGTCATCTAGAGGTTCTTACCATGTTTGAGAGGATAATGATAGCAACCGACGGCTCGAAACATAGCGAGCGGGCGGCGGAGGTAGGGGTAGAACTCGCCAGGCTTTCTGGGGGCGCCGTCACCGTCGTCTACGTCGCCGATACGGGACGGCTGAGCCACCTTCCCGAGGACATGGCCCTTGCGAGCATCAGAGACCTTCTGATCAAAGAAGGCGAGGACGCCACCAATTTCATCGGAGAGATGGCCGAGAGGGCGGGCGTCCCCTGCACCAAAGAGGTGATCGAGGGCAACCCCAGCGAGGAGCTGATAAGGCGCGCAGAGTCCGGGGCGGAGATGCTGGTCATGGGGAGCGTCGGGCGGACCGGCCTCGACAAGTTCCTCCTGGGCAGCGTCGCCGAGAAGGTTGTCCGAAACTCCAGGGTGCCGGTCCTTACAGTGCCGGGGGAGAAGGTTTGAAGATAATTCCGGTCAGAGAGGTGATGGTGAGGGACGTCGCCTACGTGACGGTCCCCGGATCGAGGGACATGGTGCTGAAGGCCCTGAAAGAGAGGCACGTCTCGGGGGTCCCGGTGGTCAAGGGCGGCGAGCTTGTTGGGATGGTGACCAGGACCGACCTTCTTCGTAACCCCGAGGAGGACCAGACGGCGCTTCTGATGACCCGGGACCCTCTGGTCGTCAGTCCCGACGACAGCATCATCGAGGCGGCGAGGCTTCTGGCGGAGAACGACATAAGGCGTCTTCCCGTGGTGGAGGACGGCTCCCTTGTGGGGATCGTGAGCGTCGCCGACGTCATCCGGGTGGTCTCAGAGCTGGATATTAAGAGGCAGATAGAGAGGTACTTTGAAAAGGCTACTGTAGCTCTCTGGGACGAGATGCCTCTTCCGGTGGCGGGAGCCGTGATGGAGTACGCCAACGTCCAGGCCTCTCCGGTCATAGACACCGACCTCAAGCTGGTGGGGATCGTCTCCGACCGGGACCTGATAAACGCGTCCGTCATTGAAGACTCCGTGGAGATGTCGGACATGTCCTCCGCGACCGACGAGGACGAGTGGACCTGGGAGAGCACCAGGGACACTTTGAACTTCTACTATGGGGTTTCTCGAATCTCTCTGCGGGATGTGCCCGTAAAACAGGCGATGGTCCCTGCCGTCACCGCCATCAAGACAAGCGAGGTCTCGGAGTGCGCAAGAGTGATTATGAGAAACAAGATCGACCAGCTCCCAGTGGTTACGGCCCATCAGAAGCTGGCGGGGATGCTGAAAGACTCCGACCTACTCTGGGCTCTGATCGAGCACTCCCTTGAAATAGAGGCCTGAGGTCGAGTTCGACGGGCAGAGAGGGTGCGACCGGCCCCTCTCAGCCTCATTCCGAATCGGATGTATATTTTTGGGGTATTTATTTAAGGTCTCGGAAGATATCTTTTAGCAGGTCTTATGAGCAGCCAAAAGAGCCTCCGGTTCTTCCCGAAGGACGTGGTATTTGCCCGCCTCAACACCAGCCCGTCGGGGCTTGACGGGTCTGAGGCGGATAGAAGGCTTGAGGAGTTCGGGCCCAACGAGATCGAGAGGAAGAGGGAGAAGAGCTACCTCAAGGAGTATCTCCGGCAGTACCTCGCCTTCTTCGCCATCCTCCTGGAGGTGGCGGCGGCCCTCTCTCTGGTGGCGGACCACTACTCGCCAGGCGAGGGGTACAACATCCTCTCTTTTGCCATCCTCGGAGCCGTCTTCATCAACGCCACCTTCGCCTTCTGGCAGGAGTACAAAGCTGACAAGACCGTCGAGGCCCTCAGAAAGCTGATCCCCAGCATGGCGAAGGTGAAAAGGGGCGGCATAATCGAGGTGGTGGACGCCAAAAAGCTCGTCCCCGGAGACGTATTGGTCGTCGACGAGGGGGACAGGATCGGTGCCGACGCGGTCCTCTTCGAGGCGAACTCCCTCTCCGTCAACATGGCAGCTCTGACGGGGGAGGCGATGCCGGCGAGGAGGTCGGCCGAGGCCGACGCCAGCGAGGAGATCCTGGACGCGAGGAACATCGTATTCGCCGGGACGACCGTCGCCTCGGGTAACGGCCTTGCCGTCGTCTTTGCCACCGGGAAGGAGACGGAGTTCGGAAGGATCGCGTTGCTCTCCAAAGAGGTCGAGAAGAGGCTGACGCCGATGGAGATTGAGATCACTCGGATCACAAGGATCCTCACCCTCGCGGCTCTTTTGGTCGGCGGGATCTTCTTCGGACTCGGCGTCCTCTCGGGGCAGGGATGGCCCGTCGCCGCCATCTTCGCCCTCTCCCTCATCGTCGCCAACGTCCCCGAGGGGATGCTCCCCACCATCACATTATCCCTGTCGCTGGCCAGCCGGAACATGGCGAAGAGGAACGCCCTCATCAAGAACCTCTCCTCCGCCCAGACCCTGGGGAGCGCCACGGTGATCTGCACCGACAAGACCGGGACGATCACCCGAAACGAGATGACGATGAAGGAGATCCGGCTCTCCAGCGGCGAGGAGATATCGGTCAGCGGAGAGGGTTACTTCGAGGACGGCGACTTCAGCTTCGATGAAGAGAGAACCGGCTCCCGGGATCGGCTCAGCTTCCTCCTGGCAGCTGCCGTCTTGAACTCCAGGGCGACGATCGGCGATGGGGGGTCCGCCTTCGGCGATCCGACGGAGCTGGCCATCGTCGCCGCCGCCAGGAAGGCACGAATTTCAGGAGAGGGGTACAGGAAGGTCGAGGAGATCCCCTTCACGAGCGACAGGAAGATGATGTCGACGATCTGCGAGAAGGATGGCTCGAGGATCATCTTCTCCAAGGGAGCGCCGGAGGTGCTGATCAGGCTGTCGAGCCGGATCGTCGACGGAGATGGGAGGATCCGGCCCCTGGAAGGCCCGGATAAAGAGTATATCGAGGCGAAGGCCGAGGAGCTGGAGCGGAACGCGTACAGGCTCATCGCCGTCGCCTACAAGGAGGGGGAGGGGAACGAGGAGGGTGAGGATGAATCGGACCAATCGGACCTGGATGAATCGGACCTGGTATTTCTGGGGCTTCTGGGGATCATGGACCTTCCCCGAGAGGAGGTCTACGACGCCATAGCAAAGTGCCAGAAGGCCTCGATCAGGGTGATGATCCTCACCGGCGACAACCCTCTGACGGCAGGAGCGATCGCCGAGAAGGTGGGGCTCCGTGTGGACGCCGCCCTCACCGGCGACGAGATCCGGCACATCCCCGACGAGGATCTGGCGAAGCTCCTCGCCGAAAAGAACGTCCTCTTCGCCCGGATGAGGTCGGAGCAGAAGCTGCGGATCGCCTCCATCCTCCAGGAGAACGGGGAGGTGGTGGCGATGACCGGCGACGGCGTCAACGACGCCCCGGCTCTGAGGAGGGCGGACATCGGGATATCCATGGGAAAGAAGGGGACGGAGGTGGCAAAAGAGGCGGCGGACATGATCCTCCTCGACGACAACTTCGCCTCCATCGTCGCCGCCATCGAGGAGGGGAGGACCGTCTACTTCAACATCAAAAAGTTCGTCACCTACATTCTCGCGTCGAACGTCCCCGAGATCGCGCCGTACATACTCCAGTTCTTCCTCAAGATCCCCCTCCCCCTCTCAGTCATCCAGATCCTCTCCATCGACCTCGGGACGGACATGCTCCCCGGCCTGGCGCTGGGGAGCGAGGCGCCGGAGCGGGACATCATGGACCGACCACCCGTCGGCAAGAACGAGCGGATCCTCGACCGGGAGGTCTTCAAGCGGGGGTACTTCTTTTTGGGGGCGATCGAGGGGACGGCGGCCATTACCGCGTTCCTCGGTTTTCTCTTCTTGAACGGCTGGCACTACGGCGACCTCTCGATCTCCAACACCGCCCTCCACAAACAGGCGATGACGATGACCCTCCTCGGCGCCGTCAGCTGCCAACTTTTGAACGTCTGGACGCTGCGGTCCTGGGAGTTCTCGGCTTTCAGCCGGGGCTTATTCAAAAACAGGCTTCTCTTGGCGGCCATCGTCATCGAGCTTCTCTGGGTATACGCCCTCCTGAACGTGGGGTTCGTCCAGTTCGTCTTCAACACCGCCGCTGTACCCACCGGATACCTCTGGATCCTCCTGCCCTTCCCGATCGTTCTATTTGCAAGCCACGAGGCCTACAAGCGGAGGCTGCGGAAGAGGGCAAAAAGAGAATGACGTAATCAGATCGCTCCGATCATCCCGGCCATCAGGGGTTTGAGATTTTGAGACAGAAGTCCGACGGGGTCCAAGCTTCATCCCGCCCCGCCCCTCTCGGCCTGGGACTTGACCAGGGCGCCGTAGGCCTCTCCTGACTCGGTGAGGACGATAGCCCCGTCGGCGATCTCGATCAGCCCCGCCAGCTCCAGCCGATGGAGATGGTAGCCGAGCATATTCGGGCCGACGGCCTTGGCGATCCCTTCGACCGAGAGGCACCCCTCCACCATCAGGATGATCATCCTCCTTCGAATGGGGTTTTCGAGGGCGTGATGGACGAGGGCCATCTCCTCGGGGGACTCGGGCTTCGGCTTTCGTCCGATCTTCATGGTGGCGAGATCGTCGGTGGCCAGTATCTGCGTTTCGGTTGGGATCGAAGATTGACGGTACTTTATATTGTCGGAGAAAGGGGATTTTGAAAAGGCCGATCCCGCTAGGCGACCTCAATACATCTCGCTGATGTGGTCGGCTCTGGGATGGGAAGGTCGTCTTCCCTCAGCCCTTCAAGGTGAAACTCTATCGCTTCCTTCATCAGCTCAATAGTCTCCTCCTCGGTTTCACCGGCTGCAACCACTCCAGGTAGGTCGGGGCAGTATGCGGAATAATTTCTTTCACCCCGCTCAATAATAATTGTGTAACTAATCATCTTCTTTCTCCTTTAAGCCCGCCTGCTTTAATATGCTTTTCAAGGTCTTTGGGTGGAGGTCCAAGTCCGACTTGCCTGCGACGGTAACTCGTCCCTTCTTAAAAGGGTGCTTGAACTGCCGATGGCTCCCTCTGGTGCCCGCCAGGCTCCAGCCGTCTGCCTCAATCAGCTTGATAACGTCTCTGACCTTCAATTTACCTCCCCGTTTAATTGCCACACACCATGCCGAATGGAGCCCATTCTCTCAGCCTCTTAAGATCTTCTCGCGATGGAGCTCCTCGGCCAGGACCGGCTCCAGCTCCTCACCGGGGTATCCGAAGGCGATCATCGACTCGACCCGCATATTTTCGGAAAGGCCCAGGATCGACCGGACGTACTCCTCGCTGGTCACCGAATCGTCGTGCATCCTCAGCCTTATCTGGATCCAGCAGGAGCCGAGCCCCAGGCTCTGACCCGCCAGCTGCAGGATGATCGATGCGATGGAGCAGTCCTCGATCCAGACGTCCGACTCGTTCTCGTCGGCGCAGACGACGACCCCGAGCCGCGCCCCCGCGAGAAACGACGAGCCGCTCGGCTTCGCTCTCGACAAAGCCGCAAGCTTTTCTCGATCTTCGACGAAGACGAACCTCCAGGGCCTGAAGTTCCTCGACGTGGGCGACCGGAGGGCCGCCTCCTTCAGAAGCTCCACGACCTCGGGCTTGATCTCCTCGTCCCTGTACTTCCTGACGCTCCTCCTCTTTCTCAGCAAATCCAGCACGAATCTTCCTCCGGTTTTGGTTTGTTTTGGTTTGGTTTATATTTCTCGATATATATCATATCGTTGGCCTTCAGCGATCTTCGCCGATGTACCGGTTCAGCCGTCTGATGGCGTCGTACTTCTCCCGCTTTTCGAGCTTCGCGTTCTCAACCGCCTCTTTGAGGGTCGATATCGAGCAGTCGAAGGTATCCCGGTCGACGGGGTAGGGGTGGCCGTCTTTGCCGCCGTGGGCGAAGCTGTACTTCGCCGGGTCCTTCCAGCAGGTCTTTGCCCCGTAGATCAGCTCGGAGATGAGGGCGAGGGCCCGGACCCTCTTCGGCCCCATACCCCGGAGGCTGATCAGCTCCTCGTAGCTCTCGGGCTGGATCTCGTATGCCAGCTCCAGAGCCCTGATCCCGTCCTTCCCGAGGTCGGCGGGCAGAACCTCGTGGCGGAGCGGCAGGGTCAGGGCCGGCTGCTGCTGCGCCGCCGACCGGATCGACCGGGCCGAGGGGCCAGCAGGTTCCGAAGGGGCGGAGAAGTCGAAGAGGGTCCTCTGGCCGGTGTACTTCAAAAAGTGTGACGGCCCGTCCCTCACCAGGTCGAGGGTGACGTCCCGGTTCTCTCGGCTTTCCTGGCTCGTCAGGTCTAAAACGGCGTCGAGCCTCTCCTGGGCGCAGATGGCGGAGTGGGGCTCCTCGACGAAGCTAGCCACCCGGTCGGAGAGCCAGTGGTAGCGCCTCGCGTAATCGTCGTTCATCCCCTGCTGGACCACCGCCCAGCTCCCCCTCTCGGTGAAGATGAGGACGTGGTGGTAGAGCCGGTACCCGTCCTGGACGAGGGCGCTGTCCACCTTGGCCGCCATCTTGCTGGCGAGCTTCAGCTCTGTGATCATCTCCTGGGAGAGGGCGAGGGACTCGCCCGCGGTCTCGATGTCCAGGGGCGTCTTCCTCCCGGTCTTCCCCTTCCCTCCCGCGACCCCGACGGAGTGGACCTCGGGCTTTATCGCGAGCTTCAAAGCTCCCGTGGTGGTGGTCGTCGTCCCGGAGGAGTGCCAGTCGAAGCCGAGGACACAGGAGAGGGCCTGAAACCAGCAGGGGTCGGAGAGCCTTCGCAGGAGCTCCTCGGGGCCGTACTCGAAGATCACGGCGTCCACCACCCCCTCCGCCAGGCTCACCATCCTCTTGAAGAGCCAGGGGGGAGCCTTCCCTCCGTGGAGGGGCAGGTTTGCGGTGCCTGTTCTCATGCAAGACCACCTGGAACAAAGACGCCAGCCGAAGCGAGATTATGCGAGATTATCAGAGATCGATCGCCGGGCTGTTCCCTCCGTTGGGTAGCGATCTGTATTGAAATCTTCGATTCATTCATCCGTTTATTGGAATGATAATTGGGCTGGCCCTGGAGAGGCTTCGCCGAGTCCTGATTCATGGATTTCTTATGATGAACGTGAGGATGATCACGTTCGAAGCGTTGATGGGATAAGAACTGACATCAATTGACTTCATAAAAGAGACTAGCATGAGCAACAGCCTTTAATACCTTGTTGGTCCATGATTATAGGGTGTTAGCTATGAGGGATATGTCGGCAGTTCTTCTATTTGCGGTTGGGTTACTCTGCGGCATGGCGGCCGCTCACGCACCGGTCCATGGAGATGGAGGGGATCCAGAGTATTCGAAGGGAATCGATCCGTCGGGAGATCGGCTATTGTCACCTTCAAACTACGAGTCGTTTTGTAGCCAATCCTCCCATCACCCCTATGATCATTGCCACCCCCACGGGTATTGTATAGATCGATGCCCGAGCGTTTACTATACCTATCAATACCCTGCTGGCCATTATTACACCTGGTATTACTACCCGTATAGTTACTTAAGATACTCCACCGGCAACTTCTATGGCAGATACAACTATCCGTTGGTTATCGGCTGAGGGTTTGAGCTGAAGCTTTCCGATGCTGGCATCTGAACGGTCATAAAAGGGAGGAGCGCTCAAGACTCTACTCTACTCTACTCTACTCATGCGGGGATCGAGATCGTTCGGCCATGAAATGATTCATCCCATCTCGCTATATCTGCATCAAAATCGACGACTTTTGCCGATATTATGTCCTCCACCTCCGAATGCGTAAAACTGGCTCTGGTCGATCAGGCCCTGAAGCGCCTCCTGGGGGGTGGACTCGCCGCCCCGCCCCAGGGGCCCCAGGATCTGGGCGATCTCCTCCAGAGTTGGGGTATCGGCCTCGCACTGAGAAATGACCCGGGAGATGAGGTCGATGAGGGGGTCGACGGAGGGTCCCGAGGTGAGGAGGAACAGAAGGACGTCCTCGTGGGTGAGATGATAGTCCCTGGCGATCTT
>JAXGJB010000012.1:0-62130 GCA_040770465.1 Methanothrix sp.
TGGACGAAGAGCACCGAACTCGTATATCATCTTCTTGACGGCCCAGCGGAGGTTTTCGCAGACGAGCTTCTCATTTTTGAATACGAAAAATACGCCGAGGCGTTGGGCGCATCCGACCTGTTGGACCATCTGAAGAAGGTGGCGATCCAGGTGAATCCGACCCAGGAGGAGATCGACGCTTGTGCACCCTTCTTCCCCGAGAGGGAGCTTTCCGATGTCGTCCATGCCGCAACCTGCCTTTATCTCGATGCGGTTCTGATCACCAACGATAAGCATTTCGACAGAATCAAAGAGGACGGTCTGATCGAAGTCTGGAGCAACACCAAAGCGATCAAAAGGCTTCTCGATGGCATGGAAGATTACGAAGACCTTTAGAGGGCCATCGCCAGTATCGGATATAAGCTTCTGACGCTGCCTCCATTCACCGCGACCTTCATGTGGGCCGCCTTCATCGTCACCTTCGCGAGAAAGTGGCAGCGATGATGCGGGCGCTAGGCTGCGCGCGCCCCTCCGCCGCCGAGCGCCGCCCGGCGAGCGGTCCCGCCCCCGGTCCGGCGACGGTGGGGCTCTGCAAATACGCGGTGATGGTAGAGGGAGTCCTGGGGTATCTCTTCCTCGCGCTCTTCGTGGTCGTGCTGGCGAGGAAGATCATAAGGTGAGCCTTCGAGAGCGAGTTTTTAAATTCCTTGCCGGAGAATGCTAATTGCGATGAAGCCGGAAACCAGCTCAATCCAGCGCCCAGTAATCCAGGCGAGCGAGATCCTTGCTGCGGACTGGATGATAAATGCCTATCTACAATCATATATAAAAATTAAGATTGATTAATCTATTAATCAAATCTTGATGTGGGAAATCCATAGGAATAATACCATAACCGCGACTATAGCTTTCAGGAGTTATATATTTTATATAATCGACTAATCTAGGATTTATGTAATCTGCAACTGTATATGGATAAGCCCCGGCAGAAACACCACTAGTGTAATTGAGGAATATCTTATTTGGTGCAGATTCGATGTTGGCAACATATAATGTATTTTTTATTTTATTCCATTTATTCTCCCTATGGCCGACAGTTGGGACTTTATATTCATCCTGGACATGATATGTAACTCCATCGCTATTGGTTTGCTCAAAAGTCGCATTATCTGGCCATTGGGACACATCGATTCCTGCTCCCTCAACTTTAAACCTGCGTAACAATATTATTTTTCCTCTTACATATTCGAGAATTGGTATATTAGTAGTGTAGTTCCAATAACCTGTGTCAGCATACCACCAAAAGGTATCATCGAATGATCGAGTACATCCAGACGGCTTATACTCCTCCTTAACTAGCATTATTATACATTCGCTTGGATTTTTAGTTAAGAATCCACTGCAAACATTAAGAACATCATCAAACCATAATTTCTGAAATACACTCCCGTGATGGATGGCGAATCTATTATTTATATGCCTGCACCGTTGCACCGTATATCTATAAATCTAATTCCTGCTTCTAGTTGCTGGCCCAAATCCATTGATTGACATTTGACCAAATCTCCTCCATGACGTGAACAAGTATCGTGTGTACCAGGAATAGTTATAAGAGATATCCTTTTATTATTATCTAAATGAGCCATCCAATTATATGTTTCGACCATAGCAAGGTCTAGCCTGCTTAAACTATAAATACTTTATGAATTATATGTGTTTAGCCAACTAGCTTTGCCGTTAGCATTTGGAGATAATCCAGTCCTATCTATCCCTATATTGCCAGTGTCATCATAATTCTCTCATGAATCGAGGTTCCTCTATTTTATCCTTAATACGCCGCAGCTCTGCACCGGTAATAAAGGGCATACGTTTCCAACTTAGGTGCGGATCAGCTACAGGTTTCCATCATCATGCGGCAGCGCCTTGCATACTCCGCAGATCTGCTGCGTGGGTGTGTCGCCACAGTTTCAAATTCAGCATAATCACAACCGCAACTCCAGGATACGCCGGTTACACTCCCGCATCAGGACTGTATACCCTCATAGCAGGAGCGCAAGCAATTTCGGCACCTTCATGTGGGCCGCCTTCATCGCCACCTTCGCGAGAAAGTGGCAGCATTGATGCGGGCGCTAGGCTCGCGCGCCCCTCCGCCGAGCGCCGCCCGGCGAGCGGTCCCGCCCCCGATCCGAGCGACGCTGGGGTAGCGGCCGCGGGGATGGCCACCCACGCGCCAGGTCGCAAATGAATACTCTTATAATGTCTCGCAGGAAGTTATAGACATGAACTTCTTTGAATGGACCAACAAAAAAATCGCCAGGCTTACTTGGATTGACATCGGGCTGACGAAACTTAGCGTTGCTGCCTTTGTGCTGATGATAGCAAAACTCTGGCCACCTCTGCTGAGTTTGGATTGGCGCTTGTACGGCCTGATATTTGTGGTGCTTGCGATAATTCCCTTATGGAACTTCTGGAAAGCCTAGACCTCGCTTTGATCGACATGAGGATCGGTATCGACTGATGGTGGCAGGCGAAATCTTTGGCTCCGACAGAGTCTCGCCGAGATGGAGCCGACTTGCACGCCTCCTTTTCAGGAACGTGGACGAGCTGCTGGCTTCTCTCGACGAATGAAAATTTACCTATTTTTATGAGCCCGAACGGGACGATACCTGTTTTGGCGCACCCCCCCTCGGACGCCGCCCGGATCGAATCAGCTTCTCCGCCTTCCACCCGTCCTCTCGGCCCCGTTCCAGGCGGCCAGCATCGCCGGGTTTCTTTCCAGGTAGCCTCTGACCGTCTCCTCAGGCACCCTGTTGAAGGGGCAGGAGAAGTTGACGCACCTCGAACAGAAATGGCGGGCCAGGACGCGGCCGAACGAGAGGGCCGCCATCGCCGTCGCAATATCGACGCCGACCATCCCCAGGAGGGCGAACCCGCCCTCGCCGGCGAAGAACGACCAGATCCCATAAGCCTGGACCAGCTCCGGAAAAGAGAGGATGAAGAGGGAGAAGAGGATCACCACCGATCTCTCAAGCCAGCTCAAAGGGCTGAGGTTGGGGAGGAAGAGCTTGGGAAAGGGATTGGGGGCGATGCACCGGAGCCGCGGACCCTCCCGGGCGTAGTGGGGGCAGTGGCGGCAGAGGACCGCCATCTCCACCGGCCCGAGAAATGCAATCCCCGCCAGCGAGTATGCGAATATCGGCCACCAGATCCCCGTGGCGAGCCCGACCATCCCCATCCCCAAGAAGGATAGGGTCAGGAAGGGGAGCTGGCTTATGACGAAGAACCGCCGCTCGGCCTGGGCTTCCCGGCAGATCAGATTCTGGCGCAGCTCGCAGTCGTCGCAGCTAGAACCACCTTCCCAGCCGCAGATATGATGCGGATTTTTCCCTTCCGTCATTGATCCCCTCCTCAGAGCCTTGATTGAGCCTTTTCGAAGGCCAATATAAGGCCTGAGCTTATTTGGATTTCTCCGTGCCTTGGGAGGGGCTTACATCCTGCATAATGCATAAGGATGGCTTCAAATTATATGGGATGATCGCGGATTCGGATGAGAGGTTAGAAGATGTTCTACAAGAGAAACGACGATGGATACAAACAACCCCTGGAGGGGATACGCCAGAAGACCCTGGCTTACGGAAGCGAGACCCTCCTCACCGAGTTCAGACTATCTGAGGGAAGCCTCCTCCCGAAGCACAGCCATCCTCAAGAGCAGACCGGCTATCTGGTCTCGGGCAGAATACTCCTCTCCATCGGATCGGAAGAGTTCGAAGCAGAGGCCGGTGACAGCTGGTCCATACCAGGCGACGTCGAACATGGCGCCCTCATCCTTGAAGATTCAGTAGCTATCGAGGTATTCTCCCCGGTCCGAACCGACTATCTGCCCTGAGATGAGCTCTTCAATCCGCCACCTTCTCCGCCTCCAGGGGATAGGCGCCGTCCTCATCGTGGACCTCTTTTCCGCAGAGGGGCGGGTTGAAGACGCAGGCGAGCTTGAGGGGGGTCTTGGCCCGGAGGAGGTGGCGGTCGTGCCGGTCCAGGACGTAGATGGTGCCGGGAGCGATCTTGTAGATTCTGCCGCCGTTTCCACCTTCGTCTGCCATCCCGTCGAGGACCTCAACCTCCCCTTCACCCTCGATGCAGTAGACCGACTCAAAGTGGTTTTTGTACCAGATGCAGGTCTCGGTCCCCGGATAGATGGTGGTTATGTGAAAGGAGAAGCCCATCCCGTCCCCTCTCAGGAGGAGCCGGGTGCTCTCCCAGTTCTCGGCCACCACCCTCCGGTCGGTCCTCTCCGCATCCAAGAGGTTCCTCACGATCATGCCAGAACCTCCATCCAGAGCTTCTCCACATCCTTATCCAGAGCCTCCGGGATCTCCGATAAGCCCTCGATGACCGCCTCCTCCAAAATGGCGAGCCCCCTCTTCAGCTCATCGTCGCCGATGGTGAGGGGCACCAGGCACTTGAGGACCTGGTCATCGGATCCGGAGGTCTCCATGATCAGCCCCTTCTCGAAGGCGAGGGCCGATATCCGGGCCGCAAGGTCGCCGGTTGTGCAGTCGAGGGCCTGCATCATCCCTCGCCCCCGGGCCGAGAGGACTCCTCTCTCGTCCAGGTCGACGAGCCGCTCCAGCCGCTCCCGGACGATCTCGCCCTTCCTCTTCACCTCCCTCTCGAAGGAGACGTCTTCCCAGTACTCTTCCAGGGCTGCTCGCGCCGTCACAAAGGCGAGGTTGTTACCCCGGAAGGTGCCGTTGTGCTCTCCGGGCTTCCACTGGTCCAGCTCAGGCTTCATCAGGACCACCGATAGGGGTAATCCGTACCCGCTGAGGGACTTGGAGAGGGTGATGATGTCCGGCGATATCCCCGACTCCTCGAAGCTGAAGAAGGTCCCGGTCCTTCCGCACCCCACCTGAATGTCGTCTACGATCAGGAGGATGCCGTGCTTTCGGCAGACCGTCTCCAGGGAGCGGAGCCACTCGCGACTCGCGACGTTGATCCCGCCCTCGCCCTGGATCGTCTCCACGATGACGGCCGCCGGATGGTCGAGGCCGCTGCTCCCGTCGGCGAGCATCTTGTCCAGGTACTCGGTGGTGTCGATATCGTCGCCCATGTAGCCGTCGTAAGGCATGAAGGCCGTCCCCTGGGGCTGCATCCCGCAGCCCTCCCGGAAGTGGCTGTTTCCGGTGGCCGCGACCGATCCCAGGGTCACGCCGTGAAAGCCGTTGGTGAAGGAGACGATCGTCTGCCGCCCGGTGAAGTTTCGGGCGATCTTCATCGCCGCCTCCACGGCGTTCGTCCCCGTCGGCCCCGTGAACTGCATCTTGTACCTCATATTCCGGGGCAATAGGATCAGAGACTCGAAGGCCTCCATGAAGGCCCTCTTCGCGTCGGTGACCAGGTCCAGGCCGTGGACGATCTGGTCTGCCTCGATGTACTCGATGAGCCGCTCTTTCAAGACCGGGTCGTTGTGGCCGTAATTGAGGGCTCCTGCGCCGGCGAGGAAGTCGATGTACTCGTTTCCTTCCTCATCTTCCAGGGTCGACCCCACGGCTCGCGTGAAGACCACCGGGAAGTGGCGGCAGTAACTTCGAACCTTTGACTCAAGACGATTGATTGTGCTTATATCATTCATAATTATATCACCCGTTCAAGCGAGAACGGTCCTATTCGGAAGAGGTGCTCAGCTTCGTGATTTTCCTGCCCAAAATGTTCGCCGGAGAAGCAGGACGAAACAGTGCATCGAGCATTCAGATCTCTGGCGAGGGATGTGAAGAGCCTCTGGGACGCCTCGTTTGAGGGTGTTATCGTCGTCTCCAGAAGACGGCATCTCCTGGCGGCAGGCCTCTTAAGAGCCTCGATGAGGAGCAGCTTTCCAAGGCCCCGGCCTCTCGCGTGAGGATCCACCGCCACCTGCCAGACGAAGAATACCTCCTCCCGATCTGGAGGGCGGTAACCGGAGAGGAAGCCGACGACCTCGCCTTCATCTTCGGCGACGACGCAGGTCTCGGCGAAGTGGTGGCAGAGAAGAAGGTAGCTGTAGACGGAATTTCTGTCCAGAGGTTTGCAGGCTCCGACGAGGCCGAATATCTTCGATCCGTCGGAGACCTCCGGCTTTCGGAGAACTAACTCTTCCGTCCTCCTCGGGTTCAGCCTCTCCGGGTCATCTTTCAACGATTTGTCAGATTTGAACAGCATTCTCCCGACTCCGGGGTGCAATAAGCAGAGTTTCGAGGATGGCCCATCCCCAGCTTCTTCAGAATAATTCGTATCTGTTTGGGGGTGTACTCGACGCCGAACTCCCTATTTATGAGATCCTTGACCTCGCTGGTGGTCCAGCGATCTCTCTGGAGGAGAAGGACTTTCAGCTGCTCTTTTTGAACTTCCGAGAGCTTTGTCGGCCTCCCGCCTCCGTGCCTCGGCATCAGCTCCTCGTAGCCGCCGTCGTTCCACTTCCTCTGCCAGGTATATCCCACGCTCTTGGTTATGCCGACCAAGTAGGCCGAGGTCTCGACGCTGAAACCCTGATACCGATATCTTATGAACCGGAGCCTCTTCAGAATCCGGGCACACTTCTCTAACTCCTTTATCCTGTTGTCGAGCTCATCGGGGGCCATACATCTTTGTATGGAGACCTGCTCCGGCTTGGGCATGGTATCACGGTTGAAATTAATACGTATTAAATGTTTGGTTCTAATCAACCTGCGTTGCGTTTGCGCAAGCGAAATTTATTTAACTCGGCGGCGCGTTCCATAAAGCGTCTGCTCTTCTGCGGCAGAGCTGAACCGCAAGCCAGGAAATCAGACAAATGCGGAAAAAGGCGCGAACCCTCAAAGACCGGAAGGCCCTGAGCAATCTGCCTCGGCCTTCTTCTCTCCTTCCTCAAAAATAACTATTATCTGTCCTCCGCCAAGACGGCAACCGCCGAAAACAGGTTCATATTCTGAGGAGGTGGAGGAGGAGGCTGGCAAATGACCAGCCCCGGTTCCTCGGTCTTTGATTCCTCGGTTGGATCAGGAGATGGAGCTGGTGGCGTAATCGGTATCCTGCCACCAGTCTCCGTCCAGGACCGCAGCCTGATGCCCCATCGTCCTCAGGGCGAAGTAGAGGGTGCAGGCCTCAGGGGTCCCGTAGATCATCTGGACCTTCCCCTCATCGAGCCCCCGGCCCGAGAATAGCTCGTCGAGATCTGCAGCGCTCTTGAGGGTGCGAGCCTCGGGGTCGGAGAAGAGGTTGGAGGTCTCGAACAACATGGAGTTTGAGATGCGGGATGATGCGTAGTCGGAGAAGCTGGACCTGGTGTCCACGATCTGGACGGCGAAGCTCTCCTCCGCAAGAGCCAGCATCGACTCGTTGACCAGGAGCCTCTCCTTCACCGCCGGGGTGTAGTTTGATCCCGTCGGCTCCGGGGCGTTCTGGACCAGCTCCAGATCGGGGAATGCCGAGATGTCTCCGTCAAGACGGCTGAGGTTCTCGTGGCCCAGATACTCGAGGGCCCAGAAGATGTATGCCGAGTCGTCACCGTTCCCATATACCACGATGGGATCGGTCTCGTTGACCCCCAGGCTGCGGAGCGCATCGGTGGCTGCCGCAAGGTCAAGACTCCCCCCGGACCTCAGAGATCTCCAGTAGAGGTTCCTCGCCCCCGGAAGGTGGCCCGCCTCGTAGTCCTCGGGAGATCGGGCGTCAAGGAGGACGCGTCCGTCCAGGTCGTCACCCGGACGGGTCAGGAGGCCGGGGGAGGGGTACTCGACCTCTTCATCGCTCTCCGGAGGCGAGCTCGCATTTGCTGTCGCCTGGACTTGAGGGGTCGCAGAAGTGGCGGGTGTGGCCGACGGTGTGGGATTCGAGTGGTATTTGGCCCACCAGCGATCCAGATTGGTCCAGTCGGGACAGTCGGGGCAATCCATGTTCCCCCCAGCCAGAGCTGTGCTGGCGAGGACTGCTCCCAAGACCAATAACGAGATGACTGTTCTTTTGGGATGGGATAATATCGTTGATCTGAGAGGGCCCGGCCTCACCTGGCGGCCTTCCTCATCCGGAATAGATCCTGAATTCTCGATGATGATCACTCCCCGATCCGCTCTCAAATACATCGATCGTATTTTAGGCTGGCGAGCCATCGGACAGGAACTTATAAATACCTAAATTGTGTCCATCGAAGCAAAATATAGTACGTTGATGTACTTATTCATACATTATCATCGGAGAGATACCATTGATAGGGAAATCGGTCAGGATGGAGAGGATCTTCAACAGGGAGACGGATAGAACGGTGATCATCCCCATGGACCACGGCGTCACCGTCGGGCCCATCCGTGGGATCAAGAGCGTGAGGGAGGCGGCGGATCGGGTCGCCGCTGGGGGGGCGGACGCCGCCGTCGTCCACAAGGGCGCGGCCTCCTTCGGCCATCGGGGGTACGGCCGGGACCTGGGTCTGATCCTCCACCTCTCCGCCTCCACCAACCTCGGCCCCGACCCGAACAACAAGGTCCTGGTGGCGACGGTCGAGGAGGCTCTGAAGCTCGGGGCCGACGCCGTCAGCATCCAGGTGAACGTGGGAGCCGAAGACGAGTCCGCAATGCTCGCGACCCTCGGTGAGACCTCCCGAAAGTGCCAGGAGTGGGGGATGCCGCTCCTCGCCATGATGTACCCAAGGGGAAAGAAGATCGAGGACGAACTCCGGGGCGAGTACATCGCCCACGCCGCCCGTGTGGGGGCGGAGCTGGGGGCCGACGTCGTCAAGACAAGCTACTCCGGCGATCCCGACTCCTTCCGAGATGTGGTGGAAGGCTGCCCCGTCCCCGTGGTCATCGCTGGCGGGCCCCGGACGGAGACCGAGGCCGAGTTCCTCTCGATGGTCGCCGACGCCATCGGCGCCGGGGCCCGGGGTGTCGCCATAGGAAGAAACGTCTTCCAGCACGCCGACCCCACCCTCATCACAAAGCGGATCTGCTCCATCGTCCACCGGGGCATGACGGCTGAGGAGGCCCTGGAGATGGAAGAATAGGAAGGTTTGGCGGGGGGGGGTGAAGAGGGGTGGAAGGGTCAAGGTGGGGCCGGTGGAGCCAAAAGCTCGATCACGTCACCTCAGATACTCGACGCTCCCCTTCGCCGCCCTGAAGGTGGACATGTACCTGTGAACCTCGGGCGGGATCTCGGTGGATACAGATAGCCCCATCTCCTTCGCCTCTTTTGAGGATATGGGGAGGCTGTGAATGTTCTCTCCTCCGAGGAGCGATCGTTCGATCTTCGCGAAGGACTCCTCGTCCACCCTCCCGTCCAGAAGCTCGTGAAGGTGAATGTTCATCATCTTGAGGGCCTTCTCCGAGATGTGTCGCATGATGAAGCTCGCGTCGTCGGCGTTCTTCCCCTTCATCTCCGTCGCGTAGATCCAGGAGTGAGCGGGGTACGAACCCCGGATGACGTCGCCCACCTGGGGATCGATGGGACCGATGACGGCGTCCGGGTCCATCGCGATCTCGTCGCAGGCGAGGGCTATGATCGTCCCGCCGCTCATGGCGTAGTGAGGGATGATGGCCCGGGTTTTTGCCTCGTGGTTTCTCAGGGCTCTTGCGATCTGGATGCTGGGGAGGAGCTGGCCACCCGGCGAATGGACGATGACGTCGATGGGCCTCGACCCCGCGGACCTGATCCCCCGGAGGAGCTCTTCTGCGTCCTCCACGTCGATGAACTGGTATATCGGAAGGCCGAAGAGGGATATAGCCTCCTTTTTGTGGACCATCGTCAGAACCTTCGACCCCCAGGACCGCTCCATCTCCTTGATGACCCCGATCCGCGACCTCCTCAGGTTCCAGAGCTGAAGCTGGGGGAGGAGGACCGCATATAGCACGAAAGCTATGAAGAAGAAGGTCAAAAGATCCAGGGTGTCCATGTTGTCCATAGAAAAGAAAGAGGGTGGTGCTGATACAAATAGATGGCCTAGATGGCCGAAAGATTGGTTTTCGAAGGGGTAGGACGAGCGGGGCGACCTCGTTTCACGTTCAGATGGGGGGGGCGATTCTTGCGATCCTCGCGATCCTTCTCTTATCGCTCCTATCGACGCCGGTCCTGGCGGAGGACCCGGCAGAAGAGGACTTCTACGGAGCCGAGGGGGGACCCCAGATCTTCGTCACCTCCGTCAACTCGAGCCTTGAGACGGGGAAGACGGGATCGGTCTTCGTGACCATCGAGAACCGGGGCAATGTGACCGGCCTTGTGGAGAAGAGGCAGCCTGCGACCGAGGACGAGAAGATGCTCGCCCTTCTGGAGGGGGAGATGGAGATGGAGGGGTCGGAGGCCGTCGGCATCCAGGCGAGCCTTTCGTCCAGGGACGACAGGCTTGAGGTTCTATCGAGGCCCCAGCTGGCAGGATCCCTTGCCGGAGGCGAGGTCCTCGACGGTCCGATCGAGTTTTCGGTCCGGGCCTCCGAGTCGGCCAGCGCCGGGATCTACCCCATGGTCCTTGAGGTAACTTACGAGAGGCAGGATGACGTCCAGGTCCAGGGCAACCCCCTCTACCCCGAGATACGCTTCGAGCGAGCCGAGGCTTCGGAGACTATCTCCATCGAGGTGCCTGTGATGACGGGGCCGAGGCTCGAGGTGGCGGAGGTGAAGGGGTCGGTCTCTCCGGGCCGCTCCTCCGATCTGGAGCTGGTTCTTCTCAACGACGGGGACGTCCCGGCCCGGCAGGTTCAGGCGGAGCTTCTCGTCGGACCTCCCTTCAACTCCACTGCGGGGGTCGCGGAGCTTGGCGATATCGAGCCGGGAGATCGGGCGTCGGCAGAATTTCCCCTGGCGGTGGACCGGATGGCAGATCCCGGCGAGAGCGCTCTCGTCCTGCAGGTCCGGTATCTTCCGGGCGAGGGGAAGGAAGAGAGGACGGAGAATCTGGCGGCCCTTGTGGAGGTGAAGGCGCCGACGGGACTTCGGGCGATACTGGTCGTCCCGATCGTCGCCATCCTTCTCACGCTCCTCTACCTCGGCGGCGTGAGAAAGGGGATCCGGCTCCCGAGGCTCCGGAGAAAGAAGCGGTGGTGACCGAAGATCATCTTGCGGCCAGGTCCTCGAACTGCTCCTGGGCCCGGTCCAGGATCTCCTCCTCTCCGGGGATGACGCCGCCCTTCATCAGGACCTTCCCATCAACGATCGTCGTGTCCACGCCGCCCTGGGCGCTGTAGACCAGGTGTGACACCACGTTATCATCGGCCAGGGGAGAGAACCAGGGCTTTCGGAGGTCGATGAGGGAGAGGTCGGCCATGGCGCCGGCCCGGAGGCCGAGGTCGAGACGGAAGGCTCTGTAGGCGTTCTCGGTAGCCATCTTCCAGACCTCGCCCGCGCCGAAGAGGTCGGGGCGGGAGTGGGCGCACTTCTGGGCGATGGCCGTCGTCTTCATCTCCTGGAATAGGTTGAGGCTGTTGTTCGAGGAGGCGCCGTCGGTCCCAAGGCAGATGTTCGCCCCTGCCCTCGCAAGCCGGTCGAGGGGGGCTATCCCCGAGGCGAGCTTGTGGTTGCTGATGGAGCAGTGGGCGACGTTCACCCCCCGGTCGGCGATGATCGAAATGTCTTTTGGCGAGAGCCAGACGCAGTGGGCCGCCACGACCCGGTCGCTGAGAAAGCCGAGGGAGTCCAGGTACTCGACGGGGCTTTTGCTGCAGTTCTTCTCGAAGCTCTCCACCTCCGACCTCGTCTCCGAGAGGTGGATGTGGATCATGACATTGTGCTTCTCCGCAAGATCCAGGGCCCGAGCAAGGGTCTCCTCCGAGCAGGTGTAGACGGCGTGGGGGCCGACGGCGGGGACGATCAGGTCGTCGTTCTTCCACCTTCGGATGAAGGGCTCGGCGTCCTCGACGAGATCGGGCCTCATGTCGAAGAGGACCCCGGACAATACCGCCCGCAGGCCCATCTCCTTTGTCGCCCGGGCCGTCTCGTCCATGAAGTAGTACATGTCGTTGTAGCAGGTGATCCCCGACCTGATCATCTCGAGGCAGCCAAGCTTCACCCCCCACCGGATGTCCTCGGCGGTGAGCTTCGCCTCCAGGGGCCAGATCTTCTCCTGGAGCCACGGCAAGAGCTCCATGTCGTCGGCGTAGCCCCGAAAAAGAGTCATGGCGAGGTGGGTGTGGGCGTTGACGAGGCCCGGTATGGCGAGCTTTCCGGAGCCGTCGATCACCACATCGTCGCCCGACTCGTCGGCGACCCCCGTGCCGATCCCGGCGATCCGGCCGCCGTCGATGGCGATGTTCACGTCCCGGCAAAGCCGTCCACCCTCCACGATCGAGGCGTTTCTGATCAGCATGGTCTCCCATTCTCCCGGCATCGGCGTTAAAACTTTTGCGAGCGTCCAGATCGCCAGGCTTAAAAAGTCCGGGCTCCAAGGGAAAGGAGCGTGCTGAGGTAGCCAAGCGGCCCACGGCGCCGGTCTTGAACTCGGACCATCGCCCAAAGCGAACGGTCCGACGAGCGAACCGGTGGTGCACTGCGCCTCGTGAGTTCAAATCTCACCCTCAGCGCCAATTTACCAATCAAAAACGGCTTTAAAATAGTCGGCTTCCAAGTCAATGGAGTCAGCCGGATGGCCCAAAGGGGCGAAACTACCTCGCCCACATACCGCAGCTGGGGATATAGCGAAGGGTATATCCTTCACCATTTTTATCTAGGCCGAGATGAGGATCTACATAGACGAATCCGGCAACTTGGGCGGCATAGGGTCTAAGATCTCGGAGGAGGACCCTTATTTTGTTCTTGCAGCGTTGGTTGCCAGGGAGGAGATCCCCATCCGGAGATGTATAAAGGACGTAAGGCATACCCTCAAGAAGAGATACAAAGTAAAATCAGAGCTTAAGTTCAAAGAATCCGACTATCCAACAAAACGACGCATCCTTAAGTGCATTGCAGAGACGGATAACGATATCTCCTATGTATTTTTGCGTAAGGACCAGCCCGCTTTGTTGACCCCTTATATCGGTGCCGAGCCCCAACTGCTTTACAACGATCTATGTAAGCAGCTATTGCAACGAGTGATCCTCGGCTATGACCTCGAAGGGGCAATTGAAGTCGTTATAGATAGGTTTCTCTATGGGGATGCTCGGAGAAAGTTTGATCGCTACCTGGTAAAGGCCCTGAAGAGGGACATACACATCTCACATCTGGACTCTAAGCAATGCCCCTGTCTCCAGGCAGCTGATTTCGTTGTTGGAGCCATAGCACGTAAATATAGGGTCAACGATGACTTATTTTACAGTAGAATTCAGCATAAGATAACAGTGGCTTTCGAGTTCAAAGAATAGATTTAGTGAACCCCTCTCTAATCGTCCCACCTGCTAATAAGCAGCATCATCCTTTCGAGAGGGACTTACTCACTTATGAAGTCAATGGTCTTCCTTGATATTTAAGGGCCGCGGTGTCGGGTCACCCGAGGACTCGCCGCACTCACACTCGTTGGTGCCGGATGCTGAAAATTGTGTGCGAACTCGATTTCTCATATAACCATATGCTACAAAATGCTGATCACGGCCATCAGCAAGACTTACCTTATAAGATTAAGATCAAGATAAAGAGCGAGGCGGAGAAGGTGGAGGCGGAAGAGGCGAAGGGGGGAGGAGGACCATCGGGGCGGTCCGATCTTACAGGCTCTCCTCTGCATCCCCCCTTTCAACACCACATCTTTAAATAGAGGTGACGAGTTCTAGGTCCGGCGCGATCACACGTCGAAGTCAGAGCAGATGGTGATCATAAGCGCGAGAGTTACACAATTGGATGTTCAAAAGCTCGTATGTCCTTGATCAAACCGTCAAAATACGGTTCATAAATTAGATCTGAGCTAATTGATGACGACTATTCTGGCCCAAATCATATGACAGCGTCCGACTGCGTAACCCCAAAGCCCCAAAGAGGCATAAAATGCAGTTTGAAAATCTAAATATTTCGGAACCGCTCCAGCGGGCGCTGATCAAAGAAGGATATTCGACGCCGACGCCGATCCAGGCAGAGGCTATACCCCATCTTCTGAAGGGCGAGGACCTGATGGGCATCGCCCAGACGGGGACCGGCAAGACCGCCGCATTCGTTCTGCCCGTCCTCCAGAAGATGACGGAGACAAAGAAGGCCGCAAGACCCGGCGTGCCGCGAGCCCTGGTGCTCGCCCCCACCCGAGAGCTGGCGGCCCAGATCGACGCGAGCTTCGGGACGTACGGCCAGTTCCTCCGGTTCAGGCACACCGCCGTATACGGCGGCGTCAACCAGGGGCCTCAGGTGAGAGCCCTATCCCAAGGCGTCGACGCCCTCGTCGCCACCCCCGGCCGGCTCCTCGACCTGATGGAGCAGGGCCACATAAACCTGAAGGACGTCGAGTTCTTCGTCCTCGACGAGGCTGACAGGATGCTGGACATGGGCTTCGCCAACGACGTCCGCAAGATCGTCTCGGCGTTGCCGAAGAAGCGCCACTCCCTCTTCTTCGCAGCCACCATGTCAAAGGAGATCGGCGATCTGGCGGGAAGGCTTCTCACCCACCCCGTTCGGATCGAGGTCGCACCCCAGGCGACGCCGGTGGAGAAGATCGAGCAGCGGATATTCTTCGTGGACCAGAATAACAAGAACCCTCTCCTCATAGGGCTCCTCCAGCAGAGACCGTTGAAACGGGTTCTCGTCTTCACACGGACGAAACGGCGTGCGGACAGGGTCGCAACGGTCCTGAAGAAGAACGGGATAAAGGCAAACTCCATCCACGGCGACAAAACCCAGAACCAGCGGACTCAGGCTCTGAACGGCTTCAAGTCGGGAAGGCTCCAGGTCCTGGTGGCAACCGACATCGCCGCCCGCGGAATCGACGTTGAGGAGATATCCCACGTCATAAACTACGACCTCCCCAACGAGGCCGAGAGCTACGTCCACCGGATCGGCCGGACCGGCCGGGCTGGAGCGGCCGGCACTGCGTACTCATTCTGCTCAGCCGAGGAGAGGAGCTTCCTCCGCGATATCGAGAAGCTCACCAGGACGAAGATAATGCAGATGGACCACCGATACCACTCGGAGGCTGCGAAGAACGCCGCAGGCGCTGCGGCAAAGCCGGTCCCGAAGAGATCCGGGAGCACTCCTGGAAGCGGGAGACGGAAGAGCGTTGACGGATCGGGTCCTCGAAGGAGGTCCCGTCATCCTGCCGTACGTCGCTAGATGATCGTGGATAACCGCATCAAGGCCGCTCTTGTAATCGAAGGTGGCCAATAAATCTTTTTTACAAGGTGAGACACGCCCTTTTCGTAAAGTGAAAAAAAAAATCAAATTGCGTGCGGCCACCTCTCCCTAAAAGGTGGGGCATGCTTTTGGCCCGGATTTCGGGATTTCAGAAATCGTCGAGTCGGGCATTCGTCGCCCAGATTCTCTTATATGCATGAATGATTTGCTATCGATTTCCTCAGGGCGGTCACCAATGTTATATTGATCTATTGATCTAACCGAGCAGAAAAACGTGCGAGGGTTCACTTCATCCACGAGCTAAAGATCGGGGTATTCGTGACCTTCCGCGCTCTTTAAGTTCGGATACTGCATGGAGTCGCTTCGAAAAGTTTCGAGTATTGTCGGCCTCGTTTTCGCCTGACGAACGTCACATCCGGCCTGACCTCCTTCCTCTACCCGGCCATCGAGTATGAGGCTGAGAAGCATACACGATTGGTCATGGTCGAGCGGCTCCTGGGGTCGGTATTCCTGGCCCTGCTGATCACGGCCATCAGCAAGACTTACCTCATAAGATGAGGATAAAGATAAAGAGCGAGGCAGAGAGGAAGGGAAAGGACAAATCAGCGAACTCGCCGATCGAGAGCTCAGGGATGAGGAATGATGGTCAGGATATGCGGCATTGAGGGAGACTTCTTCAAGTCGAGGTTCAACATCGGGCTTGTGGCGCTCCTCTTAATCCTTGGGGTCCTCTCATATGCCCTCACGGAGGGGAACGCCCCGCCAACGCCGGCGGAGGATTCGATACCATCGACATCGGGCTCGATAGATATCCACTTCTTCTACCTCCCCACCTGCCCCCACTGCGCAGAGCAGAAGCCGATCTACGAGGCGCTGAAGAACGAGGGGATCGACGGCGTATCGTTTCGCTCAACCGACGTCTCAACGGCTGCGGGCTTTTCCCAGTTCCGCGAGACGGCCTCCGGGGCGGGGCTCGACCCCTCCAACCTTAGCGTTCCCACCATCTTCGTGGACGGAAGGGCGCTCTTGGGGGTTCAAACCCGACAGGAGATCCTGGCCGCCATCGACGAGCAGAGACGCAGGGCGGAGGAGGAGAAGAAGGCGAAGGAGGAGAAGCAGAAGGTGGCGGAAGCCGGAATCGAAGATGCCGCCGCCTGGGGATTGGAATCCGGGCGGATGGACTTTGATCTGCCGCTCCTCGGAGAGACCGACCTCTCGAAATACTCTCTTCCCACCCTTGCCGCCCTCCTGGGGCTCGTCGACGGGTTCAACCCCTGCGCGATGTGGGTCCTCGTCTATCTGATAGGGGTTCTCGCCGGGGTTGGAGAGAGGAGAAGGGTCTGGCTGATCGTGGGAAGCTTCGTCTTCGCCTCGGGGGTCCTATACTTTTTCATCATGACCGCCTGGATAAACGTATTCCTCTTTCTGGGATACGTCAGGCTTCTGACGATCCTGATCGGCCTTGTGGCCCTCGGCGGGGGGATCTTGAGCATCAGGGAGTACCTGGCGACAGAAGGCAGCCTCACCTGCAGGGTCACAGACGAAGAGGAGCGCGAAAAGACCCGGGGGCGGATCGACGAGATCGTCCGCCAGCCCCTATCCCTCTCCATCTTCTTCTCCATCGTCGCCCTCGCCTTCGTAGTCAACTCCGTCGAGTTTCTCTGCTCATCGGCGATCCCCGCCGTCTTCACTCAGATCCTCGCACTCAGCGGGTTATCATCAATCGAGAACTATCTTCTCATCGCCCTCTACACCTTCTTCTTCATCCTCGACGACATGGTGATCTTCAGCATGGCGGCATTTGCCGTCGGCAGCTCCTTCGGGATGAGATATGCGAGATACTGCAAGGCTCTTGGAGGGACCCTCCTCGCGACTCTGGGCCTTGTAATGCTCTTTGCCCCTCATCTGTTGAGGTAGAACGATGGACGAGAACGACAGAGGGCGGGGATGCTGAGAAGATCCTGAATGCGATCTGATTTTTGTTGTCATGAGGCTTTACGGTGCAGAGGATTAAATCAAAGAGCCCCGATACCGAAAGAGATTTTGCATAATATGATTACATAGATCCAGGTGATCTTATGAGGCTGGGGCTATTCCTAGGGTTGTTGGCATTGTTTCTAATTTGCGGATGCCTGGATGAAGAATATTATGAAGAAGAACCATCATCTGCCGAGGCCACGAACGAAACCCTCGAAAATGAATCGTCGGCCTCGGGCCCGAGCTGCGGATGTCTTGGAGGGGAGGAGTACCTCGAACGAGTATTTTCGGCTCTGAAAGGCGGAGAAACATGATTTGAGCTTTTGATCATCTCGGAGAGGTGCCATCCGATATATCAGTTAATTTCGTTCTTAGTTATATTTTTATCTTTGACCTACTCTGCCTCCCCCCCACTTTGAGCTCTATATCGACGTCCACCTCTGACCAAATCGCCGATTGGCATAAAGGATTGGACTGTGGCGGTGCTCTGAACCTCATCCCCTCAAGAGATCCTTCACCACGCACGTCGGGTCCTCTCCGCAGACGTCGCCGCAGTAGAACCTCGCCTTCTGCCGACATCCGCCGCAGACCTCAAGGTACTCGCAGTCGCCGCAGGCGCCCTTGAGGTGGGATCTGATGTCTCTCAGGGCCAAAAGCTCGGGGACGGGATGGTCGATCCAGATCTCCCGGAAGCTCCTCTCCCGGACGTTCCCGACGACGACCTCGGGCATGAAGTGGCAGGGGAGGACATCTCCCCTATGGTTGATGTTTGCAACCTTAATCCCGGCGGTGCAGCCTCCGGCGTTCTTGAGGAGCTTTCGGACCCGCTCCCGCCTCTCAGGTTCGTCCTTCAGCATCTCCAGAAGATATGCCCCGTCCATGGGAGAGTCGGTGGATAGGATCTCGATCTCCTCGTCCTTCAGCTCGACGGCCGCCTCGGCGAGGAACTTGATGACGCTCCTCCTCTCCTCGGCGGTAACGTCCCGATCCGATATGTCGGCTCCGCGCCCGACGGGGACGAGGTGGTAGAGGCAGAACCGGGGAATCCCCATCTCCAGGGTCAGGTCCAGGAGGGCTGGGATCTCGTGCCAGTTGTCTTTGGTGAGGGTCACCCGGAGCCCCGTCTTGAGGCCAGCGTCCCGGGCGTTCACAAGCCCTTCGATCGCCCTCTCATAGGCGCCCTCGACACCCCTGAACCGATCGTGGACATCGGGCCTGCAGGAGTCGAGGCTTACCCCGACGTACCTGATCTCCGCCTCTTTGAGGAGGCGGGCCGCCTCCGGGGTTATGAGGGTCCCGTTCGTCGAGATGACCGTCCTCAGGCCTATCTCCTTGGCGTGGAAGGCGTAGGCGTAGAAGTTGCGGCTGAGGAGGGGCTCGCCTCCGGTGAGAATCAGCATCGGTATTCGCAAATTTGCAAGCTCGTCGATCAGCCTTATCCCCTCTTCCAGCCTCAGCTCCTCGGCCGAGGCAGCCGTCGCGTCGATGTAGCAGTGCTCGCAAGCGAGGTTGCAGTGGCGGGTGATGTTCCACATCACCACCGGCTTCTTCTCTCCCGAGAACCTTATCATGTCGTCGGGGACGGGCTCGCCCACCTCTTCAGCCGCCCTGATGGAGTCCCAGACCGTCGCCTGGTCTGCCAGGGCCTTGGAGAATATTATCATCCTTTCCTCCTTATCTCTTTCAGCATCGCTTCAAAGGTGTACCTCTCCGGCACGACGTCCACCCTCACGCCGAGCCGTTCCAGCTCCGCTCTGGTCGGCGGGCCGATGGCCGCCACCTTCGATCTTGCAAGCCTCTCTCTGAGGTCGTCCTCGGCACCCAGCTCTTTCGCCCTCTCGATCAGGTTTTTTGCCGTGGAGCCGCTGGTGAAGGCGAAGAAGTCGGGCATCCCCCACAGGATCAGCCAGTCGAGCCTGGGATCTTTGGAGGGGGCGATGTCGTAGAGGTGGACCTCGTCGATCTCCACCCCCGCCTCTTCGAGGATCGCCACAAGCTCCGGGCTACCCCTGGCGCTCCTGAGGAGGAGGACCCTTTTGAACCGGGGGGCCAGGGAGTGGGCGAGCCCCCGAGAGCTGAAGCTCTCAGGGACTACGGCTACTTTAAGCCCCCTCTCCTCCAGAGCCTCCCGGGTCCGGGGGCCGATGGTGGCGAGGACGGACCTGCCCAGGAGTTCGGCCACCCTCTCGTCCCGGAGGGCTATCTCGGCGCCTGTGGCGCTGGTGAAGACGACGCAATCGGCCCTCTCGATCCTTTCAGGCAGGTCGGCTGGAAGCGGAAGCTCCGAGAAGGCTATGGAAGGGGCGAGGATCGGCCTGAACCCAAGATCCCGGGCGATCTTCTCGGACTCGCCCCCCCGGTTGTCCGGCCTCAGGATGGCTATCGTTGGCTCTCTCAGAATCTCGCTCAATCTCACGACTTCGCCCACCACCAGTATCGCGGGGGAATGGACATCCGCCTCTTCAGCCCTCTCGACGATATCGCCAAGGGTTCCTGCGACCATCCTCTCCTCGGGGCTGAAACCCCTCTCTATGAGGGCTGTCGGGGTATCGGGGGAGAGGCCGCCTCTGAGGAGAGCTGAGGTGTTCTCCCGGAGCCTCGATACTCCCATCAGGACGACGAGGGTTCCTCCGACTTTGGCCAGGGCCTCCCAATCGAGGTTTTTGTCTTTTCCAGGCTCCTCGTGACCCGTCACCACGGTGAAGGCGGTGGCAACGCCCCGGTGGGTGACGGGGATTCCAGCCTTTGCCGGAACCGATATCGCCGAGGTGACGCCGGGGACCTCCTCGAAGGGTATACCAGCCTCCGCCAGGGCGAGCCCCTCCTCGCCGCCTCTGCCGAAGACGTAAGGGTCGCCACCCTTCAGTCTGACCACGATCTTCCCCTCTCTTCCCTTCTCCACCAGAAGGTCGTTGATCTCCTCCTGGGAGAGCTTGTGGCGGCCCGGAAGCTTTCCGACGTCTATCATCTCGGCATCCCCGGAAGCCCAGCTCAAAATCTCGGTGGAGAGGAGCCGGTCAAACAGGACGACCTCGGCCTCCTCGATCAGCCGTTTGGCTTTCAGCGTCACCAGGTCCGGGTCGCCGGGACCTGCCCCCACCAGATAGACCTTGCCCCTCTCAGACTTGCCCCTCTCAGATCGTTCCAACTTCCCTCACCGCCTCTTCTGCGAGATCGCGTCCGCCCATATCCACCAGCCTTTGGCTCAGCTCTTTTGCTCCCCGGATGTGGTCGGCCGCCGGGACCCGTCCCTCAACCCTCACAAACCTCGACCCGTCCAGGGAGAGGACCTCGGCAAGGACCCTCAATTCGTCTCCGTCAAGCCGGGCGAAGGCAGCCATGGGGACGACGCAGGACCCTCCGATCGCCTCTAAAATCACCCGCTCGCATTCGGCCTCAAGCCTGGTGGGCAGGTGGTCGATCTCTCGGACGACGTCTTCGGCCTCTCCCCTCCTCGCCACAACCGCGATCGCGCCCTGGTTTGCAGACGGCACGAACTTCTCGGGGTCGAGGACGGAGCGCTCTGGACTGTAGCCCATCCTCTCGATCCCCGCAAGGGCGAGGACGATCGCCCTGTAGTTCCCCTCGTCGAGCTTTCTAAGCCTCGTCTCCAGGTTTCCCCGGAGGCTCTCGATGACCAGGTCGGGCCTCGCCCTCCGGAGCTGCGCCGCCCGCCTCATGCTGCAGGTTCCGACGACCGCCCCCTCCTCCAGGTCTTCGAGAGCGGCCCCGTCCTCGCTCACCAGGACGTCGAAGGGGGAGTTGCGAGGAAGGACGGCGGCGATGACGAGCCCGTCGGGCCTCTTGGAAGGAAGGTCTTTCATGCTGTGGACGGCGACGTCGATCTCGCCTGCGAGCATCAGGTCGTCGATCTCCCTAACGAAGAGCCCCCTCCCCGAGACCCGGTGGAGGGGGAGGTCCAGGACGTGGTCTCCCTTCGTCTTGACGATGACAAGCTCCGTCTCCGCCCCCCTCTCCTCAAGGAGGGAGGTGGCGATCTCTGTCTGCCGCAGAGCAAGGGGGCTTCCGCGGCTTCCTATGATCAGCCTTTGAGGTTTGACTTGTAAGCCTCCAGAGTTTGGTTTATGACATCTTCGGAGTGGGCGCTGGATATGAAGTTCGTCTCAAACTGGCTGGGGGGTAGAAATACCCCCGAATTCAGCATCCGTTTGAAGAAGGAGAAGTAGCCCGCCTTGTCGCACCTGAGGGCCTCGACGTAGTTCTTGGGAGCGTCGCCGAAGAAGATCTTGAAGATCGATGCGATCCCGACGACGGAATAGCCGTGCCCTATGTCCTCGACGATCTCTCTGAGCGCCTTCCGAAAGCCGTCGCCTGTGGAGTTGAGCCTCTCAAGGACCCGGTCTCTCTCAAGGACGTCGAGGGTTGCCATCCCCGCGGCCAGGGATGTTGGGCTGCCGTTGAAGGTTCCGGCCTGGTAAATCCCGCCGCTGGGGGCCACCATCTCCATCAGCTCGCGCCTTCCGCCGACGACGCCGATGGGAAAGCCGCCGCCGATGATCTTGCCCAGAGTCGTCAAATCGGGGACGACGTTGTAGAATGACTGGGCCCCGCCGAGGCTGAGCCGGAATCCAGTGATCACCTCGTCGAAGATGAGGAGGACGTCATGATCCTTTGTGATCTCTCTTACGCCCTCAAGGTAGCCCTTCTCGGGGAGGATCGGGCCGATGTTCCCCAGGACCGGCTCCATGATCACCGCTGCCACCTCGCCCTCGAACTCGCTGAGGGCGGCGTCGATTGCCCCCAAATCGTTGTACGGGACCTGGAGGGTGTTTTTTGCAGTGTCCTTGGGGACGCCCAAGGAATCGGGTGTCCCCAGGGTCGTCGCCCCCGAGCCCGCCTTCACCAGGACCGAGTCGTGGGCTCCGTGAAACCCACCTTCGACCTTGACGATCCTGTCCCGTTTGGTGAAGCCGCGGGCGATCCTGAGGGCGGCCATCGTCGCTTCGGTCCCGGTGCTGACGAACCTGAGCATATCGATGCTGGGATAAAGCCCGACGATCCTCTCGGCCAGCCTCAACTCAAGCTCCGAGGGGGTGCCAAAGAGCCAGCCCCGCTCCAGCTGATCGATCACCCGCTCCATGACCACGGGGTTTCTATGTCCCAGGATCATGGGGCCGTAGGCGAGACAGTAATCGATGAGCTTGTTGCCGTCCACGTCCCAGAGGTAGGGGCCCTCGGCCCGAGAGACGTAGAAGGGGTATGGGGATATGGCTCGGACCGGGCTGCTGACGCCCCCAGGCATCAGCCTCTTTGCGACCTCGAAGAGCTTGCTGGAGGCATCAGAACTCATGAAAATGCACCGGATGGGTTGACCCGCTATAGATAGAAGAACCTTGCGATTAGCCGAACGGGTCGTAATAACCCCTGAACCCGTCATCCTCTCATCAAATGGGATTGCTCCGGCTGAGAAGATCGACGTCCCGCGGCTGGGGGAGTCAGCCCAACTCCCGCCAGGCCCGCTCCTCCGCCCTCCTCGATACCTCCCTCACGGGAAGGCCAGCATCCGCCGCGATCCTCCTGCAGTCGTCGTGCTCGGCCTTGATCGAGATAAGCTCGTCTCCGATGAAGCTGACCTTCAGCCGAACCGAAAAAATCCGGCCGCCGATCTCGACCTCGGTGGTCCTCTCCTCCCTTCGAGCGACGAACCGGTGGAGGGTGGGAAAGATCCTGATCCCCAGGCTTCCCGTCTCCCTCATGACGATCCGTGCGAGCCGTTCCGCATCTGCCTTTCTCGCCAGGACCTTCACCAGGCTTGCCGGCCTCCCCTTCTTCATCAGCGCGGGGACGATGGCGACGTCCAGGGCTCCCTCCTCCATCAGAAGGTCCAGGAGGCTTCCCAGTACCTCCCCGGTGACGTCGTCGAGGTTCGTCTCCAGCTGGACCACCTGGTCCTGATGAGGATGGTGCCGGCTGCGGTCGGCACAAATACCCTCTGAATCCTCCAGATCGCCGACGACCCCTCGGAGCAGATTTGGTATGTTGAGATCTCTGGTCCCCGAACCGTACCCGACCGCCTCGGCCCGGAGGAGGGGGTACTCGCCGGCGACAACGTCCGTGAACCCCGCCAGGATCGCCGCCCCCGTGGGGGTCAGAAGCTCCTCCTCGACGGGGCCGCCCCTCCACAGGAGCCGCGAAGCCGAAAGAATCTCCAGGGTCGCCGGAGCGGGGACCGGGAGGCTGCCGTGAGCGGCGATGACCGTTCCCGAACCGACGGATATGGGCAGGGTGAATACCCGCTCGACCCCCAGGCTCGAGAGCCCCGCACAGCTTCCGGCGATGTCGGCCAGGGCGTCGAGGACGCCGATCTCGTGGAACCGCGCCTCCTCCCCATCGACGCCGTGGACCCGCCCCTCGGCCGCGGCCAGGATCTCCATGATCCTGACGGCGCGATCGAGGGCCGAGGGCGGAAGGCTCGACCCCTCCAATATCGACCTCGCCTCCGCCAGGGTCCTGTACCTCTTCCCGTGAGCCAGGACCTTCACCCTGGTGGCGCGGATGTGATGCTTTTCGTCCCGAAAGATCTCAAGGCCGCAGCCCACCGACTCGACGGCTTTCCTCACCAGATCGGGGTCCGCGCCCAGGTCCAGAAGGCAGGCCATGATCATGTCGCCGGAGGCGCCCGAGGAGGGGTCGAAGAGGAGGACTCTCATGGTTGGTAAGTGACGTTCTGCATCGTTAAATAAAAATTGGTCTCCGTCCCCCTGCTCCCTGGAGTACGCCGGACCTGGGGATCGCCTACCGGAACCTCTCGAAGCTGGAGGACCGGGGACAAACTGGAGCGGTCGATTTGGACTTACGAGGAGGCGCTCAGGGCGCGGTCCGGCGCGGGGAGGAAGACGGCTGAAGAGAATGAGAAGGGAGGGGAGGAGAAATGTAGGGTGGAAGAGGATATTGTAGAAGTAGGGAGATGGGAACGCGGAGTGAAATTGGAATAGATGAAACTAAAAAAACTTTTTAGTTTAGTAATTCGGCTGCCTATCTGAATGGGTCCTTAATGCCTTCTTTTTATACTCTCTCACGAATCTCTTTCAAGATCTCTTCCAGACACATTTCCCCCGATTCCTCAAGCTCAGGAGCATGTTTGTGGTGGGGATATGTGCTGAGATGAGAATGACGGGGCGAATTATCCCATCTTATTCTGAGAGATCCGTTTTCATCCTGCCAGTGATAAGAATATAGGACGTTATCCGAAGAAAAGAACTCCCTTATATGAAGCTCGCTGCCGTCGATCAAGGTTGCTCTGATCTTGATATAGTAGAATCTTTCGCCGCCTTTGAAGTCCAAGATCTCAAAGCTTTTGATGAGATCATCTTGGAGCAACTCTAACGTCTTTAGCATCTTCGATCATCTTAAGACGGGCTTCGAGCTTCTTTATGCTCTCTCTATATGCCTTCCACTCGATGAAGTCGTCCCACCGCTCAAAGTCCTCTGGCGGCTCTTTTATCCTCTCTTCGAAGGCTTGAAGATCGCATCCGTACTTCTTCTCCAGGGATCTGATCCTTTCCTTCAATGGAGCTATCAGCGATATGACCTTCAGCTTCTCGAACGCTTTTATGTCGTTTACAGAAACGACCAGGCTTGCATTCTGGCCCATTACAAAGATGTCGGCGTCCAAAGTATAAAATTCTCACCCAATCCGAACGAAAAAACGTTCGCAATTTCACCGTGTGTTTTGAATACCATGAGAGAACGAGAATCTTTAAAATGCAACCCGTCTATCACAAGAGGTCTATCGAGGTCAGCACCTCTTGATCGATTCTCCTTTCCTTCATCCGAGATCCACAAACCTCTCCACCACCCACCGGTTCCTCACCTCGGGATGGAATATGATCCCGTAGATGGGCCTTTCCGCGTGCTTCAAGGCCTCGATCGATCCCGGCCGCCCCGCCACGATCTCGAAGCCCGGCGGCAGGGTGACCCCGAAGTTGTGGAGGTGGTAGCCCTCGATCTCGCGAGGCGGTCCGAGGAGGTGCGTCTCTTTTATGATCTCGATCCATTCCAGGCCGATCTTCGGCTGAGGGACGATACCGCCGCCGAAGACGGCGGCCACAACCTGCATCCCTGCGCAGATCCCAAGGATCGGCTTCGCCAGGTCATCGATCCAGGAGAATAGGCCGATCCGTTCGGCAAAGAAGTTGTCCTTGAGGGCGGTGCCGCAGAGGATGATCCCGTCGGCCCTCTCGATCAGATCATCGGTCAGCTCGGAGAAGTGGACGACCTCGTGCTCGACCCCGGCCCGGCTCACGATGCCGGCGATGGGATCGACGAACTCGTATCTTGAAAGGGACTCTGGCTTGAAGCACAGGTCGACGACGAGGATCATTTATCCACCAGCCTCGCCTCCTCGATCGCAAGGCGGCCCCTGTAGTTCTCGTAGCTTCTCGCGGCTTTCAGGATCTCGATCCTCTTTTTGAAGATGGGGCCGTCGAGGACGAAGGTCTCCAGCTCGCCACCCTCGCCGGAGGGGTTTATCCCGTACTTTTTCTGGAGAGCTTCGAGCTTTCTGATTCTATTACCGTCGATCCTCGCCCCGACCCACGACTCGTCGAGGGGGTAGGCGAAGACCCCGGTGATGATCACAAGAAACCCCTCCGAGACGAGGAGTTTGAGATACTCCAGCTGGTCGATCTGCCAGAGGGGGTTGAAGCACCAGAGGTCCAGCTCCCGGCAGATCCGCTGGACCCGGGCCGCCTGGTAGACCGACTCGATCGCCCCGGTGACGACCCCCTCGATCCCGTATTCGTCCACCGCGGCGACTACGGCGTCCCGGAGGTCGGATAGCTCCGCCTCCTCCTCGCCCGCCGTCGGCCAGTTGAGCTGAGGGACGCCGATCGCCTCGGCGATGAGGTCGGCCCTCCGGACGTTGGGGGTGTGGAACATGTAGCTATCGGGGTTCTCGGATACGAGGGTGATCAGGCAGCCAACCGTTTCCGTCTCCATCGCCCTTTTACACGCGTAGACCGAGTCCTTCCCGCCGGAGAAGAGGACGCCAAGCAGCACAGATGAAAGGTCTATCCAGCAGTCTAAAAAGCTGTTGGTGATCGCCCTTTACGATCCTTTATGACCACCCTCAGGATTAATCATTTATATCAAATAGGCCTCTATTCGAGAGGCGATGCGGGGCCGCTCGCTGCGTTATCCATAATCATCAATCGCGTGCCAGATACAGAGGACGAGTCGGCGATGGGAACGGCCGAAGGGAGACCGGCCGACCGGCAATAAAGAGCGCCGGAAGATCGCTGGCGGATGGAGCCTCAACGTCGATCTTCAACCAGAGGACGGGGCTTGAGCGACGCCTGATGCCCGATTCCGCGAAATGGCTCGTCTAGCACGCCGGTCTTGCGGCTGCACCCGCGCCAGGAAGGGTCAAAATGTCGTCTTTGCTGCCAAGGTTCGTTTCGGGATCGGAATTTGAGTCTTACGAAGATTTTAAAGAGAAAATGAAGATCATCGTGCCGGAGAACTTCAACTTCGCCTTCGACGTGGTGGACGTCTACGCGAAAGAGGTCCCCTACAAGGTGGCCCTGGTCTGGTGTAACGACCTGGGTGACGAGAAGATCCTCACCTTCGGCGAGCTGAAACGCCTCAGCGATAAGGCCGCTAACCTCTTCAGGAACTGCGGGGTCAAGAAGGGCGACTGCGTGATGCTTACCCTCAAGGGGAGGTACGACTTCTGGATCTGCATGGTCGGTCTCCACAAGATCGGCGCCGTCGCCATCCCCGCAACCCACATGCTGAGGGCAAAAGATATTTTATATAGAATAAATAAAGCCAACCTGAAGATGATCGTCTCCATCGAGGAGGACGGGGTCCCCGACGAGGTCGACGGCGCCTGCAGGGAGGTCGAGGGAGCAAAGCCCGTCAGGGCCCTCGTCGGTCAGGAGACGAAAAGGCCCGGCTGGATAAACTTCAGAGACGAACTGGAGAAGTCCCCATCGGAGTTTTCTAGGCCGGAAGGAGAGGAGGCTACAAATAACGGGGATGTCCTCCTCGCCTACTTCACCTCCGGCACCACCGGCTACCCCAAGATGGTCAAGCACGACCAGACCTACCCCCTCGGCCACATACTGACCGCCAAGTTCTGGCAGAACGTCGTCGAGGACGGCCTCCACTACACCGTCGCCGACACCGGCTGGGCGAAGTGCGTCTGGGGGCAGATCTTTGGCCAGTGGATCGCGGGCTCGGGGGTCTTCGCCTACGACTACGACCGGTTCGACGCCGGCCGGATGATGGAGATGGCCACGAAGTTCGGGGTCACCACCTTCTGCGCCCCGCCCACCATCTATCGGTTCATGATCAAGGGGGATATGTCGAAGTACGACTTCTCCCCTCTCAAGTACGCCGTCACCGCCGGCGAGCCCCTCAACCCCACCGTCTACAACAAGTTCCTCGAGGCGACGGGCCTGCGGCTGATGGAGGGGTACGGCCAGACCGAGACGGTCGTCGCCGTCGCCAACTTCCCCATGATGGACCCCAAGCCCGGCTCCATGGGAAAGCCCTCGCCGGGGTACGACATCGTCCTGGTGGACAGAGACGACCGGATCTGCGAGGTCGGCGAGGAGGGTGAGATCGTGATCAGAACCGATGAGGGGAAGCCTCCCGGCCTCTTCATGGACTATCACCTCGACCCCGACAGGATGAGAAACACCTGGCACGACGACTACTACCACACCGGGGACACCGCCTGGATGGACGAGGACGGTTACTTCTGGTTCATCGGGAGGACCGACGACATGATAAAGAGCTCCGGCTACCGGGTCGGCCCCTTCGAGGTGGAGAACGCCCTGATGAGCCACCCCGCAGTGATGGAGTGCGCTGTCACCGGGGCCGCCGACCCCCTGAGGGGTCAGGTGGTGAAGGCGACAGTGGTCCTGACCGGCGAGTACCAGCCCTCCGACGACCTGAAGATGGAGCTTCAAAACCACGTCAAGAAGGTGACTGCACCCTACAAGTATCCGAGGATCATCGAGTTCGTGGAGGCCCTCCCGAAGACGATCAGCGGCAAGATAAGAAGGATCGAGATCAGGGAGAAGGACGAAAACCGGACATGATAATGGTGCTATCGAGATGAGATGCTAAATTGGGGTTTGGGGATGGGCTACTGATGGGCTACTCTGTTAAGCTGGTATCGATCGAGGAGAAGGCTGCTCTGACCGAGCGTTACGCGGGACAGGTCAAGTACGAGGTGAAGTCTGAGATCTACGGCTGCTGCATCAAGCTCCTGACAGGATCGGCGGAGGTCAAAGATCGGTGGCTGGACAACTTCTACTCCATGTCCCAGAACATAAGGTCTCACGCGAGGCTCTACGTCGTCGATGACCCCGACCAGGGAGCCGATCAGGTCATCTACGATCCTCAGTCGAAGACCGCATTCCTCGTAAACGTCGGCTACTACGGCTGGATCAAATCCCTCGCCCTCAGCGCCGCGGGAGACGTCCTCGAGGACGAGCACGGGATATACTCGGTCCACGGCGCCTGCCTCGACCTCGCCGGGCGGGCCCTCTGCATCCTCGGAGGGTCCGGAGCCGGGAAGACGACCCACACCTACGGCCTCCTTCGAAGGCCCGAGACCCGGGTCGTCTCCGACGACTGGTTCTTCGCCCGGGTCTACGGAGACGACGTTCTTGCCTTTGGCTCGGAGAAGAACTTCTACATCAGGGCGGAGCTCTCGGATATCTGGAAAGAGTTTTCGGGGCTTGCCGACCGCGCCCTCTTTGACGAGGAGGGGAGAGGCGTCGTCGACCTCCGGCTCGCCATCGGCAAGGGGCGGATCCTGCCTCTCACCACCCTCGCCATGGTGATAATCCTGAAGCGCGACCCCGAGGACGAGGTGGTCGGAAGGAGGCTTGAGCCAGAGGAGGCTCTGAAGGTCCTGGAGGATAACGGCTACTATAACCCCCACCTCCTGGTGAAGAGCGAGTTCAAGCAGGGCCTCCGGAGCGGCTTCTTCCGCGCCCTCTTCTCACGGGTTCCCGCATTCGTGGTGAACACCGTCAGGACGCCCGAGGAGAGCCAGAGGACGATCGGCGAGATCATCACCGAAGGCCTCCAGTCGGGTTTTGGTTCGGGTTCTGGTTAGGGGCGGCAGCGGCGATAGATGTCGATGTCTGGGATTTGCGATCTAGGGCCGGACGTAGGCCCAGCCATCGGCCTGCTTTTTCACCACCTCTCCCGTTCCCGTGGGGACGACCTCGACCTGGTCGAGAAACTCACCCTCATCCAGCTTCATGGCCTTGATGCTTCTAGAACAGAGGACGAATCGCACGCCTCTTGCGGCCAGCTCACCGACCCTGTCGCCATAGGGGCCGGTCTTGAGGAGGGCTTTGACGCCATCGGAGTTTGCCACAACCTCCGCCTCCACATGGTCTTCGCCAAGCTCGGCCAGGAGGTTTCCGACGTTGTTCAGGGCGAGGTTCGCCCTTTCGGTCTCGGTCAGATGAAAGACGGCTCGATATCTCTTCACGGAGAATCCCTCTCAGACTCAGACGGCTTCAAGATGAAAATCATCCTTATTTACTCCACCCCTCCAACAAGAAAAAATAATAAGATGGGTATGGAGAAAAAAGAAAAGAGGGTTATAGGAGGGAGGGATTGGCAGCCGACAACTGCCGTATACAACAACGGCATTTGTCTTATATAAGGGTTTTGGTCCTCTCTGCCAAAGGATGTCTGGCACTTGGATGTCTGGCACCTGGCGTGCGATCCCGACCGATAGGTTGATCTTGATATCGATTCACACTCCTCAATGATGTCAGGCGATCTGGCGGTGATATTCGACGTTGCGGGCACCATGCTGGAGATGTACCGGGTTGCCAAAGACGTATCCAATAACGACCTCATGAGAGGGGTCGTGACCACGGAGCTGGTGATGGAGAAGAGGGGGAGAGCCCTGGTGATACCGCAGCTCGAGCCCGATGAGATCATGAGGGCATCACCCAAGATGCCTCTCAGGGTCTTCTTCCGAGGGAGGGAGAGGAAGATCAAGGTGAGCTGCTCCAGCACTCCCGTCTCCGAAGAGGAGGCGATATCAGTCCTTCTACACTCCGAGGTCGAAGTGGCAAACCTCCAGGAGACGCTGAAGGCGGTCTTTACCCGCTGTCCGGGATTTTACTATACCACGGGCCTCATTGTGGACGTGGATGAGGGGAGGGTCACCCATTCCATCAGCACCGGTGGAAGAACCTTTCCGGCTCTGGAGGCCGTTTTGAAGGAGCTGGAGGAGATGGGAGCGGAGATCTACATCGCCTCCGGAGACAGCATGAGAAGCCTCTCAAGCCTCACAGAATGCAGCGGGATAATAAAAGAGCGGATATATCCAGCGTCAAAGCCCCGAAGAAAAGAGGAGATCGTGGAGAGCCTGAAGGGCGAATACAGGCTGGTGGTAATGGTGGGAGACGGTCTGAACGATCGGTACGCACTGGAGGCCGCCGATCTCGGGGTGCTTACAGTCGAGCAGGACACCCGTCCGACTGCGGAGCTGATGGAGGCGGCAGACGAGATCATCGACGATATCGGGAAGCTTCCGGGGCTACTCAGAGATCGCATCTCTTCGATGGAAGATCATGAGGAAACAGATCTGAGATTCATGGAATCGCGGATCTGAGGATCAGGCTGCCCGACTTGCATTCCCCTCAACAAAGACGGTGATGCCCGACGATCTGACTCTCACTTTAGGAGGCTACCTCCGAAGAAATGTTTTGTCTCGTATTGATGATCGGCAAAAGTCTGAAATGCAAACAAAATTGTGCCTCACCATCAGCAGATCTCTGTTCTCGGCGATTATTTTTAAGATAACTATTTATACTTGGATTGAGATTAGCTTATTTAAACGTCTTTTCGGCGTGCCTCTGGAGAGGGGGATGACGTTAACGAATAAGGCTAGGAGATCGATATAAGGGGTAAGGAAGGAATGTTTGAAGAACTTTTGGACGTTTATAAAAAGAAAGTTGCAGAAAGTGAGCGAGAGCTGGAAGAGAACCAGGCGATGATGGGGCTGATCATGGCCGTGGAAAATATGTCAGATATGATCAGCACGAAACAGCAGAACGTAGATCTTCTTGGAAGGCTGATCGACCAGGTGGATCATCTGTCAAAGGAAGTTGCTGACCTTAAAAGCCAGATGAAGACGAGACAGACCAGATCCACCATCAGCCGTGCTCCCAAGGTCGCAGAGGGAAATGCCCTGGACGGCCATACAGAGGCCCTGATAGACCTCATGAAGGATAGGCCTGGAAGATACACTACCAGCGATCTGGTAGAGATGCTGGGGCTTAACAAGACGACGGTGATAACAGTGATGAAGCGCGCGGCAGATATGGATCCGGCCCATGTGAAGCTCACCCAAGGCAAGAGACGGAAGCTCTATCTCTCCTACGTCCCGGATGATCAGGAGAGAAGAGAGGGGAAGGAGACGGGCTCGGTCTCCGACGATGCCGACAGGATGCGTCTTGAACTGATGTCCATGACATGAGATCCAGTAGTTCGGGAGATCTACCATCGATGTGGACATTTGGTGATCCATCTATCAGCGTCACCTTCAGAAAGGCAGAGGTTCCCATGGACCTGGGGCGGTCGGCTCCTGCCTGGAAGGATCATCGACATGTTATTTCATTCGATCCGTCCCGCCATCTCCATCCTGACCGACGGAGGGGCCTGAAGATGGGTCGGTCCGTAGGCGCACGATCGAGAGTTTGATCAACTCAACGAAGATTTTAGAGGATCGGCTGGATATAATGAAAATATATCGTCTCAACGGCTGCCGAGGAGGTGAATGAACTATCGAAGCTGCTGCCTTTCTCATCGACCTGGACGGCGTCCTCTACGTTGACAACGCTCCGATAACTGGGGCTAGAGAGACGGTGGCCCTTCTGGATGAGCTGGGATACGGATACCGGTTCGTCTCCAACACCACCTCGAAGTGCAGGAGAACTCTGGCAAATTTCCTCGGCGGGATGGGGTTTGAGATCCCCGAAGATCACATCTTCACCCCGGCGATAGCCGCCGCTGAGAAGATCCGCTCCGAGAATGAGAACAGGTGCTTCCTCCTCACCAGACCCGACGTCCGAAAGGACTTCCAGGATGCCGGCGTCCCCCTCGTCGACGAGGGGACGGTGGCGGACTATGTGGTGGTGGGGGACGCCGAGACCGAGTTCACATTCGAACGGCTCAACATGGCCTTTCGGCTGGTGATGGCCGGAGCGAAAATCATAGCCCTGGAGAAGGACAGGTACTGGATGGGATCCGACGGCCTTTGCCTCTCCGCAGGCCCCTTTGTCTGCGCCCTGGAGTACGCCACCGGAACCCCGGCCGATGTGGTTGGAAAGCCCTCCTCCGACTTCTTCGAGAGGGGCCTTGCAGAGCTTGGCGTTTCGGCTTATGAGGCGGCGATGATCGGCGACGACATAAACTCCGACGTCGGCGGGGCTCAGAACGCCGGAATGATGGGGATCCTGGTCAAGACCGGAAAGTACAGGGAGGATACGGTGAAGCGCTCGAAGGTCGTGCCCGACCTGATCCTCGAATCGATCGCAGGGCTGAGGTCTCATCTTTGAGATCCGCCGAGACCGCCGCTGAGAAGAGGCTCGCATGGCCCCTCCCCGGCGACCGGAGCAGACGGATCCCAATTCACGGATTTCCTGGCTCCTTTGCGGAGGACCGGGGAGACCGCCTCCACTGTGGGGTCGACCTTTACGCCCCCGCCGGGTCGGAGGTGGTATCCATCGATGACGGGCTCGTCGTCGAGGTGGGACACTTCACGTCGCCCCGGATGATCCCTTACTGGAACGAGACGTTCTACGCCATCGTCGAGAACGAGGGCGGCCTGTTCGTGAAGTTCGCGGAGATGGTGGCGGTCGAGGTGAACCCCGACGACCGCATCAGCTCCGGCGATCTGGTGGGACTGGTCGGATCCGTCTTGAACCCCGAGATGATCGATGACGATGCGCCCGCTTACATCAGAGATCTTATAGAGAGGGAGAGGCCCAGCATGCTCCACCTGGAGCTCTACTCGTCCAGGCCAGAACCCTTCGAAAGATACCGAGGCGGAAACTGGTTTGGCGATGGAGAGCCGAAAGGGCTCCTCGACCCCACCGGACTGCTCACCTCCATCAGAAAAGAATTGAGAAGAGATCCTCAGACTAATCAAAGGCCTGAGGAGAATGCGGGCTCAATCCAGCAGAACCAGCCCGAATAGAGAGGCTGCTTGGGAATAAGAGTCGAGGACAGAAAGGTCGTATCCGGCCCGCTCCAGGGTACCGAAGACGTCTATCCCGCAGGCCTCCATGGATGGCCTCACCTTCTCCTTGTGCCGGCAGTTTCGAGCGTCGAAGACGTCCATATCCTCCTTCTCCTCCGGGATGCAGGTGGCGCAGAAGGTGCAGGGTAGGGCGTTGAACCCGAAGGCCTTGTAATAGCCTGAGAGGAAGGCACACCTCTCCAGCTGGAATATCGTCTCGTGGACGGAGTTTATCGAGTCCCAGAGGTGGTGATGGAGGCGCTGGGGCGAAACATCGTTGTCCGGAGTCGCCTCAAACCGGGCGATGACGCCGACCCTGTACTCATCCAGCACTTTGCGGGTCTCCTCCGGCGTCGGGGAGTAAGGGGGGCATCCCAGGTGCTTTCCGTACGCCTTGCAGCCGTACCTGCACTTCAGCCTCACCCAGCTCGCCACCGCCACATCCTCTGACGAGACGAGTTTGAGGTCGGAGTGGACCTCCTTCATCCTGCTCAGGAGATCCTCCAGACCGATCCTGCAAATGGTCATGGAACTACCATGGGAATGTCAAATCCTCTCCCAGGAAGCCGACCAAGCCCCCGCGCTCATATCTTATCATATTTTTCAGAGGGGTAGTCTGCACCCGTCCGGTTAGCTGGGCCTGGATCCACGGATCGTCAGAATAACCACTGCTTCCGGGACTGCCGGGATACAGGAAATCCACAGAACGTGGGGTGCTGTTCACCGGCTGGAGAGTGCCGTTTTCCAGCGTCATCCACCGAGGCGTGCCACCCCAATCCCACAGGCCGGTTGCACTTTCGTTGGTGACCTGGGTCTGATAGGGGAGATTATTCAGCCACGAAACTCCGAATTCTCCGCCGACGCTCACCGTCTCTACGGCGCAGACGGAAGCGCTGGCAGCAAGAATGGCCAAAAAGGCTAGTATGATAACTGTTCTCATGATTAACCCACCATTTCCCTTTATGCTAGGCTAGTGGTGATACCGCCAATAAAAGCCTTTCGAGATCCGACTGAAGTATTTGGATATGAGATGAAAGGTTTGGAGATATGCGAATTTTCCTCAGTCTCCTCGGTCTTGATTCATTCGATCTTCCTTGCAGCCACCTCGATCGCCCGGACCAGGCTGTCTTTGGGAATTATGGTGGCCACTGGTATCGAGAGGAGCTTCTCCACGGTGGGGCTGACGATGGGGGCGCAGACGAGGGCCGCAGCCCCGTCCCTCTCAGCCCTTACTGCTGCCACGATCGCCTCCTCGATGTTGGTGGCCGAGTACTCCCGGAGGACCAGGAGCCGATCGCCGATCTTCATCCTCTTCTCCTTGATCTCGTCGAGGACCGGCCGGGCTGCGATGACGGCGATGAAGCCTGTATCAACCCCTTCGATCTCACGGATCGTCTTGACGATCTCGCGAAGGGTTGTGATGTTCGGCTCCCGGTGGCCGGACATGATCTTATAAAGGGTGGACTGGGGGATGGAAGAGATCTTGCTGAACTCCCGCGCGCTGAGGCCCAGCTCCGAGAGAACCTCCTTGAGGGATTCTCGGAGCTTCTCGTCGGACTGGAAGGCAGCCCTCGTCAACCTCTCCGCATATGTCATCTAATTGTAGAATATCTTTCGAATACTAGTACTTTTGGGATTATATATCGACCCGACCGGAAAATGCTTTATATCGACCCCATCTTTCCTCGGGTGGTGAGACATTTGAGGAGAGATCTTCTTATCGCAGCCCTGGCGGCGGCCCTGGTGGCCTTGATCGCCCTGGGCTGCATCGGCACCGATAAGGAGGCCGGGATAAAGACCCTCCGGATCGGATACCAGCCCAGCACCCATCAGGTCGCTGAGATGGTGGCGATGGAGGAGGGATGGTGGCTTTCAGACCTCGAACCCTTCGGGATCGAGGATGTAGAGGACTTCGAGTTTCCATCGGGACCTCCGGAGATGCAGGCGATGCTCGGCGAAAGCCTTGACATAGCCTACGTCGGCGCAGCCCCGCCGATCAGCGCCATCTCCCAGGGTCTCGAAGCCAAGATAGTGGCTGCGGTCCAGAAGAACGGGTCGGACCTGGTGGTCAGCCCCGAGGTCGATTACAAAGGGCCCGAGTCCCTGGTGGGCCTCAAGGTAGCCACCTTCCCTCCGGGATCGATCCAGGACACGGTCTTTAAAAAGTGGCTGGAGGACAACGGCATAAACCCCGAGGATATAGACATCAAGTCGATGGACCCGGGTGCTGCCGTCACCGCCATCTCTGCAAAGCAGGTCGATGCGGTCTTCCTGCCCCATCCGTCGCCCTCCGTCATTGAGCTTGAGGGGAACGGCAAGTCGGTTGTAGCCTCCGGGGAGATGTGGCCAAACCACGCCTGCTGCTGCCTCGTCGTCAGCGACAAATTGATGAAAGAGGAGCCGGAGCTTGTGGAGCAGATAATTAAGACTCACATCAGGGCCACCGAGTACATCAACGAGAACCCCGAGAAGGCGGCGGAGGTCTACTCTGCGAAGACCGGCCAGAACCTGACGATCGTCCAGCACTCCATCGAGACCTGGGACGGCGCCTGGATCAGCGATCCTCATGTGATCATTCCATCGGTGACCGAATTCGCCAGGGTGGACTACGAGCTGGGGTACACCGGGGAGAAGCTCCTGACCGAGGACGATCTATTCGATACCAGTTTCTACGACAGGGTGACGAGCTGAAGAGATAACGGAACGAGACGATGAGAGCGCGAAGGGAAAGACGAAGATGACGGGATCAGATTTGACGTTCGCCGAGAGGGCGAGAGAGAGGCTCGGAGAGCACTGCGTTGAGGCACTATCGGTGATGGGGTTTGTCATCGTCTGGCAGATTCTGGCCGTGGCCATCGACAATCCGCTTAAGCTTCCGAGCTTCCTCCAGGTGGTCGATGCCATGATCCGCCAGTGGCCGACGATCCTCTGGGTTGACCTTCCGGTGAGCCTGATCCACTTCGCCCTGGGCATGGTGGCAGGGCTCCTCGTAGCCCTGCCCATCGGGATGTCCATGGGCTGGTCCAGGGTCGCAGAGAGGATCTTCGACCCCATCGTGGAGCTGATCAGGCCCATCCCCCCCCTCGCCTGGATCCCATTCGCCATCATCTGGTTCGGCCTGACAGCCCAGGCCGCAGGGTTCATAGTCTTCGTGGGGGCGGTCTTTCCCATCCTCATCAACTCCTACGTCGGCTTTCGGTCCGTTCCTAAAATCTACGTCGAATCCGCGATGGTTCTCGGAGCCACCAGAAACCTCGACCTGGTCAGGTACGTCGCCTTGCCTTCGGCCCTCCCCTCCATCGCCGCCGGGATCAGGATCGCCATGGGGATCGCCTGGATGTGCATCGTCGCCGCCGAGATGTTCGGGGCGAGCACCAGGAGCGGGCTTGGCTATCGGCTCTGGGATTACTACTCCCTTCACATGATGGACCTGGTCTTCCTCTACATGATCGTCCTCGGACTTCTGGGTCTTCTCATCGATCGGTCCTTCCGGTACGTCGTCCAGGAGAAGCTCCTCCGCTGGCAGGAGGGGCTGAGGCAGAACTAGGCGGGCTGAGGCGGACTGACGCCGTCGGATCTCCTCGCCTTCACTTTTTCTTCCTCTTCCCGGGCCAAAACCCCCCCCCATTTTTCCGATCTTTTTTATCGCCTCATCCATCGCCAGGATGATCAAGCCAGAGCTATTTTAAGCCAGAACTCGTTTCTATCGACTGAGGTGAGATCCAGTGTTGATATCGACAACCCCAACCATTGAGGGAAGACACGTCGTGAAGTACTTAGGCATCGTCAGCGGAGAGGCGATAATGGGTGCAAACCTCTTCAAGGACCTCTTCGCCGGGATCAGGGACATCGTCGGCGGAAGGTCGGGAGCTTATGAGAAGGAGCTGCGGCGGGCGAAGGAGATGGCCCTCCAGGATATGGAGGAGGAGGCGAAGAGGCTCGGCGCCAACGCCATCCTCAGCGTCGACCTCGACTACGAGACTTTGGGGCAGACCGGCGGGATGCTGATGGTCTCGGCCAGCGGGACCGCGGTCCTGGTGGAGTGATGAGTGCTCGGTGGAGGGATGACGGATTTCGCGATATCGAGACGAGAAGCAGCCGAAAAAGGAATTGAGAGATTTCAGGGGAGCTCCAGGGTTCCCGCTATCCGGAGCTTGCTCCCCTCCAGCTGACAGATGACCGCTCTGTCGCCGGGCCGGTAGACGAGAGGCTTGTCCAGCTCAATGCCGATAAGCGGCTTTCTCCAGTCTTCTCCCGCCTCGACTGATGTGACCCTCGCCGGAATGAACTGCATCCAGTGGCCCAGATGGAGGACCATCCCCTCCTTGAGGGGCGCGGGCCAGTAGCGGATCAGCTCGGCCCTGGCGGAGAGGGTTGAATCCGACTTGAGGGACTCGTCGCTGGCGAGGACGTCGCCGCGGTCCAGCTCCTCGGCGTCTATGTTCTTGAGGGCGATCCCCGCCCTGTCGCCCGTCCGGGCCCAGTCGAAGTCGTCGTCGTGCTTCTGGATCGACCGGACCTGGGCGGTCCTATCGCCCGGCAGGACCCGGAGGGTCTCGTGCTTTCTTATCACTCCTTCGGCCATGGTGCCGAGGATGACGGTTCCGATCCCCCTCACGTTGAAGAAGTGGTCGACGGGGATCGCGCCCCCTCGCTCCTCAGGCGATGGCTGGGCCTCCTTGAGCCTGTCCGCCTCGTCAAGGAGCCGCTCCCGGAGGGCGTTGGGGTCGTCGATGATCTGCTCGTACCCCTCGAGGACGGTCCCTTTGATTACGGGATTTAGCCTGCCGGGGTCGAGGTAGTTTCTGAGGATTATGTAGCCATCTCTGATTCCCAGGGCCTGGAGCATTATGACGATCTCGCCGAAGGTGGCGTCGATCTGGTCCACCACCAGGACCGCTCTCCTCGCCATGGATGCCGCAAAGAATAGTGGTGCGAGCCGCTCCGGATACCTGGTGGGCTCTACGATGGTGACGGTGCTCTCGCCCCTTTTGAGGTTGTAGAAGGTGATGTCGGTGGAGGTGCCTTTTTTTGCGACCTCCTTTGCGTAGCCCGGGGGACCGAGGATCGCCACGTTCAGATTTGCCATAAATGGGCGGAGATTATCTGGATGATAATAGGCTTTGCGGTGGGACTATGCGTTGTGACGAAGTTCGGCCAAAATATCTGGACCGGGGGGATCGCTCCCCCCTCCCGAAAGAGCCTCAGATGAATCGGGGCCTCTCCGAGAGCTTCACCGGCAGAGGAAGCCCTTTGGTGGGCTTTCCAGCCGTCTCAGCCGCGATCCTCGATCTCAGATCTTCGATGGTCATCTCGACCTTCTTTGGCTTCTTCGGCTCCGACTCGGCCCTGACGGTCACCGCGAGCCTCCCTGACTCCAGCTCATCGTCTCCGATGACGACGACGTAAGGGACCCATTCGCGACCGGCGTCCCGGATCTTCTTTCCGACGGTCTCGTCCCGGTCGTCGATGTCCGTCCTGAATCCGAGGGCTTTTGTGACCTCCTCGGCCCGGGCCAGGTGGCGTTCGGCGACCGGGATCACCCTCACCTGGGTCGGCGCGATCCAGGTGGCCAGCATCGGAACCTTCCCTTCCGTCGAGACCCGGTGGGCCTTCTCCAGGAGGGCGTACATCAGCCGCTCGATGGCGCCGGAGGGCGAGCAGTGGAGGATGATGGGCCGCTTGAGGGAGCCGTCGGCGTCGGTGTAGTTGATGTCGTACCGCTCGGCGTTCTCCACGTCGATCTGGACCGTCGAGAGGGCGGACGCCTTGTCCAGGGCGTCGACGAAGTTGAACTCGAACTTGAGGACGAAGTAGAAGAACCGCTCGTCCCACATCTCGATCAGGACGGGCTTATCGACGATTCCGACCAGACCCTCGACGAACTCCCTGTTCTCGTCGTAGAACTCCTTTGTGAACCTGATCGCCACCTCGTAGTCGTCGAGGTCGAGGCCAGCCTCTTTCAGAACCGAGATCGAGGCCTGGTACTGATTAGCAAACTCTCGGGTCGCCCCATTCATGTCGGCGCAGAGGGTGTGCATGTCGGGCATGGTGAAGGCCCGAAGCCTCCGCAGGCCCACGAGTTCGCCCCGCTGCTCGCGCCTGAAGGAGTAGCGGGTCATCTCGATCATCTTGAGGGGGAGGGATCTGTACGACACCGTCATGTCGTGGCTCATCAGAAACTGGCCGAAGCAGGCCGCAAACCGCAGGAAGAAGCTCCTCTTCTCGGCCTCGATGGAGTACTGCCTTGCAGGGAACCTGTCCAGGTACTTTTTGAGGGTGGGGTGGAACATGTCGTACATGATGGGAGTCTCCACCTCCATCGCCCCCATCTCCGCCGCCCTCTCAAGGACGTAAGACTCCAGGAGGGACTTGACGAGCCTCCCCTTGGGGTAGTACCTCATGTTCCCCGAATCGGAGCCCGGCTCGTAGTCGACGAGCTCCAGCCGCCTCATCAGCTCGACGTGGGGCGGGACGGCCTCGACGGCCCTGCTCTTGGATATCTCGTAGTTGACGAACTTTCTGAGGTTCTCATGCCCGGCGAAGTCGAACTTATCGGGTTCGGTCATCACCCCGTCGGGGGTCATGATCCTCCAGTAGGATACTGCCTTCTCCTCGGCCTTGAGGGCTTCGGATACCACCTCTTCTCTCTCCGGGGCCCTGGCGGCGACGGTCGCAGCCCCAGAAGCCCTGGCGGCAGCGCCGGCACCTTCGCCGAGCCTGATGGAGCGGGATAGCTCCGAGAGGGGATGGCCTTTGCAGCTGAGCTTGAAGGCCTTGTACCAGCCGAAGGGCGCTCTTGCCACCTCGTAATTCTCCTGGAGGGCTTCATCCATCCCGCGGAGGATATCAACAGCGGCGGCGGGAGACGAGAGCTGGGAGCTGAGGTGGGCGTACGGGTAGAGCATGATCCTTCTGGTCTTGACCTGCTCTGCCACATCGGCGATCTCTTTTGCGCCTTCGGCGACGACCGCGGGGATATCGTCCTCGTCCATCTTCTCGACGGCGATGAAGGCGCAGAGGGCCTCCTCCAGCCGGCCCGACTTCTCCTCCTCTTCCACCTTCTCGGCGACGGGGGTCGGCCTCTTCGCCTCAAACTCTATGTAATCAGAATGGATCAACAGCAACTGCAACGAGAACCACCTTCGTTCAGCCAGCTACAGAAGGGGCCATCTAGTTCAACCTTTCGACAGGATTTTGGAGCTGCGGCAAGTAAAAGATTGATTTGGAGCCGTCAGATCTTCGCCTCGGGAGCTTCAATGAATCTGAAGCATGTCATCACATCCCATGAAGGTTGCTGGGTCCTCACAGCCCTGAAAACCATTGCAATCTCGCCTGACGTGCTTTCTTGCAGATAATCAGGGGAGGAGGATCCGACCGACTCTTGATAATGTTGCAGCAAATTGGCATCTGAAAAAAGAATCACCTCCTGGAATGAGAATGAGATTGAAATCTTTGCGAAAAGGCTAAAGCGACCTCCTCATGATGATCGCACCCTCGCCGTCGGGGTAGTAGTTCTTGGCGGTGGTGAAGATCTCAAAGCCGAGGTCGAGGTAGAGCGTCTGAGCCCTTTTATTTGTGACTCTCACCTCGAGGATGACGGAGACGACCGCAAGCCTCCGGAAGATCTCCAATAGCTCCGTCATCAGCCGTCGGCCGACGCCCTGACCCTGCCGTCCTGACCTCACCGCAAGCCAGAATATCCTCCCCTCCAGGGGCGACTGCCTGAACCCCAGGACCATCCCGGCGATCCTCCCGTCAGCCTCCGCCACCAGGAATGTGGTGGGATAGTTCTCGTAGAAGAAGGTGAGAAGGTAAGGGTCGTGGCCTCCCCCAGCCTCAGAGTCCAGGTCGACGGCTTCGGAGAAATCGCGAGGCTCAAACCTCCTGATCTTCAATCCGTCCTTCGGGTCCCCCCAGACGTTCATCGCGTTCATCCTGAGCCCTTTCCCATCGGCCTCAAGATAAAAATAGCTTATCGATGGGGAAGTTTTTATGCCATCCGGTTCTGCTGAGGACGAGGGCATCCCCGACGGCAAATAACGGCCTGATGGCGAATGATTTGAGATGGGATATTGAGCTGAGGACGGGCGGCTCTGCGGAGATGGTGAACGATATGAAGCAAGCAGCAGGTTTCGGACTCCTGACGACTCCGGCTCTGGTTCTGCTTCTGTTTCTGCCTCTTATTCTACTTATTTTCTTCTTGCTGGCCCCGCCCTCTCTGGCCCAGGGATTCGAGGAGGACGGGTTCAACGGCACCACCTACATCCTGGCGAAGATGGAGGCCGAGGTGATCGTCCCCGCCAACGGCACAAGCTTCAACCTCTCCCTCCCCTACAAGTCCGAGATCAGGCTCTTCGACTCGAACGGCTCGGAGGTCCCCGTCGAGACCGAGGTCCAGTTCTGGCGGGGATCTCATCAGTATCAGGTCGTCTCCGAAGAGGTGGTGACGGGCCACCTCAACTACACCACCCCCATCACCGACCAGCGGTTCGTCGCCCTCGCCGAGGAGGGGGAGGCGATCCGGGTCGTTCTTCCTCCGGGCTACTCCACCGGCGACCCCGTCCTGGGGAGGGCTCGGCCAAATCCCGACGAGATCGAGGTCCGGGACAACAGGACCGTCCTCATCTGGACCGACCTCGACAAGAGGACGTTGATCGACGTCAGCTTCTACAAAGAGGATGCTCCTCGGGCCTTCAGGCTCTTTCTCCTCCTCCTCGCCTTTCTTGCCGCAGTTTTAGCCATCGAGCACCATTCCAGCATACGAAGGCTCAGATCTTTTCGGGAAGAGGCCGAAGAGGATAAGGCCGGAGAGGATAAGGCTTGAAGAAGGCCGGATCTGAGCTCTGGATCTGAGCCCTGAAGCGTGTCCCCCTCAGGTTTACGGTCGGATCTCAGGTCAGATCCGGTCAGATCTAAGTACCGGCGACCTCAACACCTTCACCATGGAGCCGAGAGAGATCGTGGAAGGGATATCCGTCGTGGGAGGTCCGGGGATATCCCACCCCGCCGACTGTTGCGTCTATCTTGTGGAGGCGAAAGAGGAGCTTGTTATGATCGACGCCGGTGCCGGGCCGGGAGCCGAGGCGATTTTGAGAAACGTCCGGGCCCTGGGCTTCGATCCGGCCAAAATCGGCCACCTCGTCGCCACCCACTGCCACATCGACCACGTCGGGGGCATATCCCGGATCAGGGAGGAGACCGGCTGTCTTGTTATCGGCCACGAGGCGGACCGGGACGGGATAGAGCTCGGGGATCCGCGGCTGACCGCCGCCGACCTCTACGGCATCGAGTACTGGCCCGTGAAGATCGACGTCGTTCTGGAAGGGGAAGAAAAGATCATCAGGCTTGGGTGCCTCGATTTCCGGTTCATCGCCACCCCAGGCCACACCCCCGGCAGCATCGCCGTGGCCATCGACCTCAATGAGGGGAGGGCCCTCTTCGGCCAGGACGTCCACGGCCCCTTCAGCGACAGCTGGGGCTCGGACATAAACCAATGGAGGAGGTCGATGGAGAAGCTCCTGGACCTGGAGGCCGAGATCCTCTTCGAGGGGCACGCCGGGGTCTTCCGGGGAAAAGAGGTCCGAAGCTACATCGAGTCCCAGCTGAGAAGGTATCGTCACTTATAGGCGTCGGCCCTGAAGGTCGCCACTTCACCCTCGTCCACGGCCTCGTCGACGGAGATCTCGACGTCGAGGAACCTGGCCGCGGTCCAGATGTTCGTCGAGGCGTGCTTCGAAACCACTGGGGCGGTGTATGACCCCCCCGCCAGGGCGAGGTAGGGGACGAGCTGGTCGGCGAGATGGCGGTCGACGGCGGCCTTCGACCCGAGCTCCGCCACCATATCCTCTGCGGCCGCCCTGCCCACCTTCTCCGCCCGAAGCCCCCGCTCTCCCAGGCAGCTAGCCCCCTTACGCCCCGACCAGAGGGTGATGCCGCTCCCGGTGGAGGGGAGGTTTGCGGTTTCGCGCTCGATCTTCGCTGTGAAGCCCGCTTGCTCAAAAACCTCGATCGCGGCCTCCGACTGCCTCCGGGCGACGTGCTCGGGGAGGTTTGATGAGTGAGAGGTGCCTTCCACCCCCTCGGGCTGGAAGGCCAAAAGATCGGCTCTTTTGAGGTTTGAAGGAAAAATGACGAGGGTAACTACACCCCCTCCCCGTGGGTAGTAGCCGCGCCGCTCGCATTTTAGTTCGGATCGAACGCCGAACTCGGCGAAGGCGGGAAGGGCTACTTTAGAGAGATAATCGATTGTCGGCGACCATTTGACGTCGGTTCCGCCCCGGACGGTCAGGGTCGAGGGACCGTCGGCCTGGATCAGAGCTGGAAGGAGGCACTGGATCAGGAGGGTGATGCTTCCTGCGGTCCCTATATCGATCTCATAATCGCCGCCCTTCAGCTCACCGGGCCGGAAGGTCATCTCCACCGACCCCGGCCTGACCCCCTCGGCTCGTGCGTCAGTCACCATCACAAGAGCCGATAACGCCGATACGTGCTGGGGCGAAAGGCCCGGGTTTGGCCGATTCTCCCGGATCCTCGTTATCCGGACCGATTCGCCGGTCACCGCTGAGAGGGCTGCCGCCGTCCTGACGATCTGGCCCCCTCCCTCGCCGAAGGAGCCGTCTATTTCGATCATCCGACCGCGGCTTCGAACCCCTCTTCAAACTCCTCGCACATCCCGGCGATCCTGGACGCCACCTCGCTCAGAATGACCACGGGATCGACGTTCCTCGTCTTCAGCCGGAATATGGGGTTTGTCATCATGGGAAACTTGGCGTCGTAGGTGGCGAGGAGGACCCGATCGTCCTCGAGAAGCTCCGTCCTTATCAGGTTGAGGAGGGTGTGGCTCTCCCCTTCAAACTCCAGATGGAGCTCGTCCTCGGTCTTCTTCAGGATCTTGACGTTCATCTGATCATCCCCGTTCCGAAATCGGAGCTGAGCTTCCGGGTCTCCACCTGCTCGCATTCGGGGCAGACGAGCCTTTTTCCATCGAGCTTCAGGGGGGTGGCGCACCTTCCACAGTAAGCCTTGACTACCCCGAGGTCGTCGTCGACGATTGAGAGGCCGATGGTGGGGGTATCGTCGATGATCTTGGCCTTGACGATGTCCCGCAGGCCCAGGGACTGGCGTATGTCCTTGACGTAGGAGCTCCTGACCCTGGATATGTGGATCAGTGCCTCGGTGTTGAATATCGGTCTCGACTCGCACCCTCTCTTGAAGGCGAGCCGGAGGATCGCGAGGCTGTCTTTGAGGTCTGTGATCTGGCCTACGACCACGTCCCCGTTCACGAGCTTCACCGGGGCGTTGGTCCGAGGAAGGACCTTTGCAGACCTCTCCTCGGAGTCGACCTCCGGAATCCCCGTGGTGGTGGCGAGGAGGTGCTCTCCTTTGACGCGGGTGCCTTCGCCGGGGAGAAACTCCTCGGCGGCCCCGACGACTTCACCGGGGATGACGAATTTGGATTGCATCTTGTAGTTCACCTGCAGAATATCCGATATAGCTCGACTTCTATCATCTTGACTTCTCTCGTATGGAACTCAAAGGACCTTTTCAGGGGAAAGGCCACCTTCTGGACTTCTTCGACCTTACAGGGTTCTACGAACCGTCTAATGAACCCTTCGCTGCCCGCGTTGTGGATCGAGTAGACGACCTTACCGATCTCCACCGCCTTCCGAAGGAAGGCCCGGTCCCCACGGCTCCCCTTCTGGGCTCCGAAGGGCGGGTTCATCACCACTGTATCGATCCCCCTGAGGGCGATCGACTCCACGTCACCCCGAACGAGCTGGACGTCTGCTTCGAGGCGGCGGGCGTTCTCTTTTGCGATATTGAGGGCTTTTTTGTCCAGCTCGACGCCAATGGAGCTTGCTCCAAGAAGGGCGGCCCCTATGGCCAATATCCCCGTCCCGCAGCCGAGGTCGCAGACGGTCCCCTCCAGGTCCCCCCGGAGGAGGGCCGGATAGAGGAGCTCTGAGGCGATCGGCGCGGGGGTCTTGTACTGTTCAAGCCGGGGGTCGGGGGCGGAGAACCCATCCAGCCGTTCCAGGATCATATCCAGCTTTCGTTTCTTCATGGTTGTGGAGATGGATGATAGAGGGCGCGGCGAGAAATGCCGAGACCTCAAAAGGGTCGGTTTCAACGTCCAGGTCAACCCCGTCCTCGGAGCCGGACCTATATGAAGTAGTGGGTCAGGTCGATGAGGACGAATAGGAAGACCAGAGCCGCAAAGAGCCGCAAGCCCCTCCACGCCAGAAATTGGAGAAGAGCCTTGTAAGACCATCTCTGCAGCCGATGCGTCCTGAACTCGGCCCTCTGAACGCCGATCTCGCCGAGGTCCGTCAGGACGGCCGAGGCGAACCTGCGCAATGATCTCAGAGGATTGCTCCGATACGCACCAAACTCCGCCAGATCCTCGCAGGCCCAACCAGCCCTGAGATCGCCTTCAAGAGGAGATGGGGCACCAGCTGGAGAGTCGAGGGGCCGGACCGGCCTCATCTCAATCCCAACTTCGGCCCCGCCTTCAAGCTCCCTTCCGGGCCCTTCTTCAGATCTCCTTTCGAGTCCCGCTCCGGGTCCTTCTCCAGATCCCGCTTCAGGTCCCGCTTCAGGTCCCGCTTCAGGTCCCGCTTCAGGTCCTTCTCCAGATACCCCTTTGGGTACCGCCTCGGGTCTTTTTTCAGGTCCCTTTTCAAATCTTCCGGGGCTCGTTGGCCTTGAGAGGCCAAATTCGGAAAGCTCCTCCAATCCGGCGGATCTGCCTCCTCTTCTGATTGACGCGCCACCCCTCGTTGAGAGGACGTCCTCGACTGGATGGATTATCGGGGGTCTATCCTCGGCCCGGAGAAGTTCGTCCTCCACGGCCATCTCGGCGGCCTCCGGCTCGTTCGAGGCGACGGGGACGGTCCTCCTATCTGCCGATAGAGACGTCCGGGACTTCTTTCCGAGGGGGCTCTCCTCGATGAGGTTCATGGACTCGTTCCAGCTTCTGACCACCTCCAGATCCGCTGCCTCCGTCAGGGCAGCCCGGGTGAGAACCCTGCCCAGGAGGAGGAGGACCTTCTGGTAGGTCTCCAGAATGAGGCCGCTACCTCCCTTTCCGCCGCCCGAGATCTCCTCCAATTGTCCGGTGATCAGGCGAGCCTCCCTTATCTGGAAGGGGCTTATCATCCCCAGGTCGGGAGCCGCCAGCTCGAAGGCGCTTTCGGCCCTCTTGAGATAGGCCGCCGTCTCCGAGAGGTCTGGCAGCGGATCGCCCTTCAAGATCGCCGCCATGAACCTGCTCAGGGTCTTGAAGGCGGGGAGGAGCTGTCCACAGGCATCCTTGCATCCCCGGCCCGCGGACCCCAGCTGGAGGATCGCCTGGTTGAAGTGCTCGGCGGCGTCGGCCACAACGTCGATCAGCTTCCATGGCTCATCCCTTACAAGGGTGAGCCTCCACGTCTCCTTCATCCCCATCATGCTCCGGCGCAGGGCCTCGACGGAGGGGCTCTCGGTCTCGTCCTCGGCCTTGGAGAGGGCGGCGTTGATGGCCGATATCCCCTCCTCCGCCAGCTTCACCGCATTCTCCGGATCGGTCTCCATCTCCAGGATCACGAAGGCGGAGGCGAACCTCGCCATCCCGGCATCCATCTCCAGGCCTGATTGACCAAGGCCGGGGGTTGCTGCCAGCTCTGCATAGCAGTCTGCAGCCCCCGCATAATTTGTAGAGGCCTCGATGAAGAGCTCCTCCGCGCCCCGTTCCTCCCCATCTCCCCCGATGTGGTGGAGAGCCTGCTGGTGAAGCTCTTTTGCCGCGATCGACCGGACGGCAGAGAGCCAGGAGACGGCGTTGGCACGGACCGGCTGCATGCTCTTATTTATCAGATCGAGGCTCGTCTCCAGGTGATCTGCAGCCAGGTCGTAGTCGCCCTGGTCGAGGTGGAGCCTTCCAAGGTTTGAGAGGACGACCCCGGCGTTGTGATGCTGGCCGATCTCCTCGAATATCTCCATGCTCTTGTTGTAGTAGCCGATGGCGACGTCCACTGCTTTCATCTCGGCGTTGACCCGCCCCATCCGGTTGAGGATCCAGGCTACCTGCCTCTGATCCCCGAGCCCCTCGAAGTCTGCGAGGCTCTTCTCGTAGTTTTGGAGGGCCAGGTCGAACTCCCCCATCTCGGCGTAAATTCTGCCCAGGCTTCCGGTCATCTGGGCGACGCCGAACTCGTCCTCGAGGCTCTTGAAGATCTCAAGGCTTTTTTTGCAGCTCTCCAGGGCCTCGTCGTAGCTCTGGCCGCTCCGATATGCGGACCCCATGTTCCCGAGAACCTGGGCGAGGCTGCCGACGTCTCCGAGGTCGGTGAACCCCTCCGTCGCCAGCTCGTAGTAGTGGAGGGCCCGGCCCAGGTACCCCTGCCGGGCGTGGACCTGGCCTAGGTTGTTATAAAGGACGCTCTTGATGTGCTGATCCGCGGTCTGGGAGAGGGCCTTGTTGTAGCACCGGGCTGCGACCCCCAGATGGCCAGCCAGCCTGCAGATGTCGCCGAGCCTCTTTATGTCGTAGAGGTCGGAGAGGCAGTTCAAGAGCCTGACGCAGATCTTCTCGTCGATCTCGCCGTCTTCGAAGCTCTCAAGGAGGGCGGCCACCAGATTTGCACAATCTCCGCTGATCGATTTTGGATCGATTGCGCGGGAAAAACCTCCCCTCATGTAAGACTCGAATATCTCCTGGAGGACGACGAGCTGATCCATCGGGTATGAATCGACTTTTATCTTTAAGTAGTTTCTGTGGGAATAATATATCGAGGATATACTGATTTCAAGGATATTCTGATCGGGTCCAGTTGAGGCGGGTTAAACCATTGAGGACCAGATCGGATTTGAGGTTACAGTGTGGAGGGATTATCGTAGTTTCTCGGAGATCCTCGCCAAAGGCGGAGAAGCGATATTTATTTAATGTCTGAAATCGTTAGGTATGTGAGGATGGGATCATGCCTCAAGAAAAAGTGGCTTACAGAGGCGGGGATGCGGACGGATACGTCATCCCCCTGGGACCCGCAAACCTGGTTTTTGCGGTGGGAGGACGAGGGATGGTCGGATGCGGCGCCTTCGACGTTTTTGCGTTGGATAAGTTCGATTACCCCGCAGCGAGGGTCAAGCCCACTCTGGGACCCATGATCACCAGCATCGAGGACCTTCTGGCGGGCGAGGTGAAGGACGCCAACAGAGCGGCCGAAAGGCTCGGGGTAAAGGCCGGGATGAGCGGAAAAGAGGCCCTCGACCTCCTATGAAATCCACGACAAAAAAATTACAAGGTGTGCACCATGATCCCTCTTGAAGATATCAGGATGGCAGCCGGGCTGTTGGACGGCAGAGTCATCCGCACTCCTCTGGTCCGCTCGCCCACCTTTTCGCGGATGGCAGGCGCCGAGGTCTACCTGAAGCTCGAGTGCCTCCAGATGGGAGGCTCCTTCAAGGTGAGGGGAGCAACCTACAAGCTCCTCAAAAGACGCGGAGAGATCGGTCCCGGGGGGGTAGTTGCCGCTTCAGCGGGAAACCACGCCCAGGGCGTGGCCCTGGCCGCGGGAGCAGCGGGGCTATCCGCCACCATCGTGATGCCTGTCTGGGCATCATTGGGAAAGCAGGAGGCTACCCGGGGCTACGGAGCCGAGGTGATCCTGGCTGGGGAGAGCCTCGCCGAGAGCATATCGATCGCCAAGAGGATGGCAGAGGAGGATGGGAGGGCCTTCATCCACCCTTACGACGATCCGGATATCGTGACCGGCCAGGCGACGATCGGCCTTGAGATCCTGGAAGACCTCCCCGACCCGGACCTGGTCGTCGTCCCCGTCGGAGGAGGCGGGCTCATCAGCGGCATAGCGTCGGCGGTGAAGGCCCTCCGGCCCGAGACGAGGGTCGCCGGGGTCCAGGCCGCGGCGTGCCCCTCGGCCCTCGAATCCCTCAGGGCAGGCGAAAGGGTCGACGTCGAGGCAAAGAGGTCGATAGCCGACGGGATCTCGGTCAAGCAGGTCGGGGAGATCAACTTCCCCATAATCAGGGAGACGGTCGACGAGGTCGTCCTGGTGGAGGAGGAGGAGATCGCCTCGGCGGTCCTTGCCCTTCTGGAGAGGAAGAAAGTCCTGGCGGAGGGGGCGGGGGCCGCGCCTCTCGCAGCCCTCCTCGGCTCGAAGGTCGAGGTGGCAGAGGGAGAGAAGATCATTCTCGTGATCAGCGGCGGAAACCTGGACCCGCCCCTTCTGGAGAGGGTGATAAGGCAGGGGCTCTTGAAGAACGGGAGGATCATGCGGTTTTCCGCCTGCATCGAGGACGCGCCCGGGTCCCTCGCCCACCTCCTCGATCTGATCGCCGACGAAGGGGGAAACGTCCTTCACATCCATCATGCCAGGGGCGGAAGAGACCTCTCCATCTTCAAGACCAGAGTGGACCTGGAGGTGGAGACCCGGAGCTTCGGTCAGATCGAGGAGATAAAGGGGGCGCTGAAGGCCGCCGGATACGAGATAAGAGTCAGGGGCTGAAACTCCCCAAATTCAAATATTTTCTAAGGCTTTTATCGTCCATCTCCGCTACGTCTTCGAATTTTTCATCGCATTCGTTCCTCATCGAATATTCGAACATTTCTGCAAGTCAAGTTTGCGGCGGCGCACCCCGCAGCAAGCTGCGGGGTATTCGATAAACATTAACACCACGCATTTCATTTTTTAGTTCATCTATTCGATAAACACGCAACATAATACGATCTTGACGCTTTGTACTATTTAACACCACGATTGCACCACCACGAACGAACACCCAAGGATGCAACAGAACCGAGCCAGCAAATGCTTTTATAGAAGATCAAATAGTCTGATCCCGATAAGGAGGCAATACATGGTAGGATTAGGTGGACAGCCGATACTGATTCTCAAAGAAGGTTCTCGCAGAGAGCGGGGAAAAGAGGCCATGTCTAACAACATCATGGCGGCACGAGCCGTCGCCAAGGCGGTCCGGAGCACCCTGGGTCCCAGGGGGATGGACAAGCTCCTCGTAGACACCATCGGCGACGTTACCATAACCAACGACGGCGTGACGATCCTCCGGGAGATGGAGGTAGAGCACCCCGCCGCCAAGATGCTGGTGGAGGCCGCAAAAGCCCAGAACGACGTGGTGGGCGACGGAACCACCACCGTCGCAGTCCTCGTCGGAGAGCTTCTCAAGAGGGCTGAAGATCTGATGGATCAGGGCGTCCACCCGACGATGATCGTCCAGGGTTACAGGGAAGCGGCCGACAAATCGATCGAGGTTCTTGAGGGGATGGCGACGAAGATCTCCACGAAGGATAGAGAGCTTCTGGAGAAGATAGCCCTCACCGCCATGACCGGAAAGCTCGCCGGATCTCCCGACGTCAAGATCTCAAAGCACGCCGTGGACATGGTGCTGGCGGTTACCGAAGAGACCGACGACGGGAAGAAGGTCGTCTCCATCAAGAACGTCATCGTGGAGAAGAAGGCCGGAGAGAGCATGGAGGACACCGAGCTCTTCCAGGGGATCATCATCGACAAGGAACGGGTTCACCCCAACATGCCCAAGAAGGTCGAGAAGGCCAGGATCGCCATCCTCGGAACCCCCATCGAAGCCCGGGACACCGAGACGAAGGCGGAGATCTCCATAACCTCCTCCGACCAGTTCAAGATGTTCGCAAACCAGGAGAAAGAGGCGATCAGAAAGGTGGTGGAGAAGGTGACGGCCACCGGCGCCAACGTCGTCTTCTGCCAGAAGGGGATCGAAGACCTCGCTCAGAGCTACCTCGCCAAGGCGGGGATCATGGCCTTCCGAAGGATTAGAAAGACCGACCTCAAGAAGCTGGCCCGGGCCTCCGGCGGAAACATCGTCACCAACCTCGACGAGATGACTCCAGCAGACCTGGGGAGCGCAGACCTGGTGGAAGAGAAGAAGGTGGGCGGAGCCCACATGGCCTTTGTGACCGGGCTTGCCAGGGCGGGGACGGTCTCTCTCCTCCTTCGCGGAGGAACCCAGCAGGTCGTCGACAGCCTGGAGAGGGCCCTGGACGACGCCCTTCACGCAGTCGCAGCAGCCGTCGAGGACGAGACCCTCGTCGCGGGCGGCGGAGCCCCCGAGGTGGAGCTCTACCTCAAGCTGAGAGAGTACGCCGCAAACTTCAAGGGGAGAGAGCAGCTCGCCGTCGAGAAGTTCGCCGAGGCTATGGCCGAGATCCCCAAAGCTCTCGCCGAGAACGCCGGATTTGACGCCATAACCAAGCTGACGGACATGAAGAGCAGCCACGAGGCGGGGATGAAGACCGGCGGCCTCAACACCCTCGACGGCAAAGTCGTGGACATGTGGGCGATGGGGGTCGTCGAGCCCCTCCGGGTGAAGACCCAGGCGATCAAGTCCGCCACCGACGCCACATGCCTGATCCTCAGGATCGACGACGTCATCGCCGCCAAGAAGACCGAGCAGCCCCCCGCGGGCGCCGGGATGGGCGGCATGCCCGGCGGTGGAATGTGCGGAATGCCCGCAGGGATGGGCGGAATGGGCGGCATGGGGATGCCCCCTGGGATGATGTGAAGCAGAAGACTGAAGATCGATCATATCGGACCGGCTCCTTCCTAAGAAGGGGCTGGTCCTTCATGAATCCTGGAAGACGGGACGGCTTCGGCCGCGCCCAGAGGGCGGGAAGATTCGATATCGTATTCTGATCCGACAGACCGGATCGAGAGAGCCTGACCTGATCCGCCTCCGCCAAAAAGCGGGCTCGAAATCGATCACCGGGATCTGATCAGAACTTGGGCGCCCTTCCTGCCCCGTCTCTTACAATCTCTTTTTTAAGATAGATCAAGGGCTCTTCTCGCGAGATCATTTATGAGAGCCGATCTCTGTAATCCTCGTACCCGAACTTCCGGACGATCCGGACGTTTCCCGCACGGTCCAGGATCGCTATCGTCGGAAGCCGCATCCCGTTGAAGGTGTTGTTCTTGACCATGGTGTAGTGGGCCATGTCGAGGAAGACGACTCTGTCGCCCACCTTCAGGGGCTCGGGGAAGGAGTAGTCGCCGATGACGTCTCCGGCAAGACACGTCATCCCGCCAAGCCGGTAGGTGTGGGGATATTCGCCCGGCTTTCCCGCCCCAACGATCTCTGGGCGGTAGGGCATCTCCAGGACGTCGGGCATGTGGGCTGCAGCCGAGGTGTCCAGGATCGCGATTTCGATACCGTTATCGACGATGTCAAGAACCTTTGCGACCAGGACCCCGGCGTTGAGGGCGACGGCCTCGCCGGGCTCCAGATAGACCTCCAGAGGATGGCGGTCTTTGAAGTCGTTTATGAGATCGCACAATAAGTCGATGTCGTAGCCGGGCCGGGTGATGTGGTGGCCTCCTCCGAAGTTAACCCACTCCATCCGGTCGAGAAACTTGCCGAACTTCTCCTCGAAGACTGCGAGGGTCCTTTCGAGGCTGTCGGCCCCAAGCTCGCAGAGGTTGTGGAAGTGAAGGCCGGATATCCCCGCCAGGCGGCCGACGTCGCTGCCAGCGCCACCACCGACGTCACCGCCAGCGCCGTTGCTATCGTCCCCGTTGCCGAAGCCGTTATCATTGTCGTCACTGCTGCCGTCACCATCGCCGTAGACGTCATCTTCGCCGACCCCTGCCAGGAAATTTTTCAACGTCGTCCCGAGCCTGGAGTTCGGACCGCAGGGGTCGTAGATCGAGACCTTAACCTCCCGGTGTTCGGGGTTGACCCTGATCCCGCACTGGACCGTCATGCCGCTCTTCCGGGCCTCTTCAACCTTCGGCCTGAACCGGTCCACCTGGGAGAAGGAGTTGAAGACGACGTGGTCGACGTAGCCGAGGAGGAGGTCGAACTCATCGTCTCGATAGGCTGGAGCGCAGACGTGAACCTCGCCGCCGAACTCCTCGAAGCCGAGGCGGGCCTCGTCAAGGGAGCTTGCGGCAACGCCGGAAAGGTGCTGGCGGATCTGGGGAAAGATGCTGAATGCCGCAAAACCCTTGAGGGCGAGGAGGATCTTGCAGCCAGTCCTCTCCTGGACCTGGTCGAGTATCTTTAGGTTCCTCTCGAAGGCCGCCTCGTCCAGGATGTAGCAGGGGGTTGGAAGATCCTGCAGGTCGATCGCAGCAATGTCGAGATCCTTTGAAATCTTCGTATCCATTCCCGTGCCCCCGATCATTCCAGAAACTTTTCGGTCCATGGAAGGCCGTACCTCGGCAGAAGCTCCATGAAGGGGTCGGGGTCGAACTCCTCGACGTTGAAGACCCCTGCTCCCCTCCAGACGCCGGTTGCGATCAGCATCGCCCCGATCATGGCGGGGACCCCGGTGGTGTAGTGGACCGCCTGGGCTCCCACCTCCTGGTAAGCTTTTGCATGGTCGCAGATGTTGTAGACGTAGTACCTCTTCGCCACTCCGCCCTTCGTCCCATCGATGAGGCAGCCGATGCAGGTTTTTCCCTCGTAGTTCTCGCCGAGGTTCGCGGGCTCGGGGAGGAGCGCCTTGAGGAACTTGAGGGGAACGATCTCTCTACCCTCGTAGACGACGGGATCGATCCTGGTCAATCCGACGTTCTGGAGGACCCGGAGGTGGGTGAGGTACTCCTCCGAGAAGGTCATCCAGAACCTCAACCTCCTGACGCCGGGGATGTTCTTTGCCAGGGACTCCAGCTCCTCGTGGTACATGAGCCGCATCTCCCGGAGGCCTATCCCCGGAAAGTCGAAGGTCTTGCTGACCGAGAGGGGATCGACCTCGACCCATCGGCCGTCCTCGTAGTACCTCCCGGGAGCCGTCACCTCCCGGATGTTAATCTCGGGGTTGAAGTTGGTGGCGAAGGGGCGACCGTGGTCCCCGTCGTTGCAGTCCATGATCTCGATCTCATCGATCTCGTCGAAGACGTGCTTTCCGGCGTGGGCACAGAATATGTTCGTCACCCCAGGATCGAAGCCGCACCCCAGGAGGGCCATGATCCCCCGATCCTGAAACTTTTTGTGGTACTCCCACTGCCACCGATAGCAGAACCTCGCCTCGTCTCGGGGCTCGTAGTTGGCGGTGTCCAGATAGTCGACCCCGGTCGAAAGGCACGCCTCCATGATCGAGAGGTCCTGATACGGCAGTGCAGCGTTGACGATCAGCTCGGGCGAGAATTCCTCGATCAGGTCGATGAGCTCTGAGACTTTGTCTGCGTCAACCTTCGCTATCTCTATGGGCCGATCTATCCGGCTCCGGATCTTCTCACACTTCTCGATGGTCCGGCTGGCCAGGACGATCTCTGAAAATACCTCGGGAACCTGGGCGCATTTGGTGGCCACAACGCCTCCAACCCCCCCTGCGCCGATGATCAGAACACTCTTCATCTTCTCCTCCTTGCCGGTTTCAGCCGCCCAAATTCGCACCTTCTGCCATTTCATCCAGGGCTGATCACCCTTTTGGAGGATCGGCTAAAAACTTATCCCGGAATCTCGGCCCAGAATGGTGAAGGCCGACAGGTGTGAAGGCCGACAGGTATGAAGGCCGACAGGTATGAAGGCCGACAGGTATGAGGTTGAGAGAGGTGGTGCTCAGGATGGGACGATTAAGGAGGGAGGAGCAAAAGTCGTCGTAGGAGGGTAGAGGGAGAGAATAGCACACGACTTTTGCTATGCACCTATACGTCATTTGTCGAATATATACCTTTCGGTCTGATTATAAGATGGAAGACAGATATAAGCCCATATAGGCCAATATCAGCCCATATCAGGGCTTTCGAACCAGGAAATCGATGACGATGTTGTACTGGTGCGGCGCATAGCTCCTCACGACTCCGCGGTGAAGTACCCTCACGTTCACCCCGGACCTCGCAGCCGCCTCTTCGACGAAGGCCGTATCCCGGCCGTAGAGGTCGTCCTCGGGGGCGATGGCGTAGTAGTGGACGACCCCGCCGTCTTTTGCGATCCGCATGGCTTCCCCGAGAAAATCGCGGGCTGTATGGGGGAGGTTCATGATGACGTGGTCGGCGAAGCTTTCATACAGCTCCGCCATCTGTCCAGCGTCCCCTTCCAGAATCTCTATATCTTCGATCCGGTTCAGCCCGGCATTCTCCCTCATCAGCGTCACAGCGTTGGGGTTCTTGTCCACGGCGACGACCTTCGCCCCCCGTTTCGCGATCGAAAGGGCGAAGGGGCCGACGCCGGCGAACATGTCGAATACGACGTCGCCGGGACGGACGAGCTCTGCAACGCGTAGCCTCTCGGTCCCCAGACGGGGGGTGAAGTAGGCTTTCTCAAGATCGATCCGAAACCTCAGGCCGTGCTCCTTGTGGATGGTGTCGGTCTTTCTCTCACCCGCAACGTGCTGGAACTTCCGGGTCCGATACTCTCCCTCCACCGCCGTCAGGGGCGATATCACCGTCTTGACGTTCTTCTGGACCGCCATGATGGCAACTGCAGCCTCCATGTCGGGGGAGTCGATGATCGCAACATTCCCCACCACCTCGAAGTGAGCCTTTCTCCCCAGGACCTCCTCGACCGTCGGCTTATGCTCGGCATCCTCAAACTCCGTCTCCACCACGACAAAGCTGCCCAGGTCCGCCAGGGCCTCCGCCGTCTCCGGACCCAATTCCAGGACGGGCAGATAAAGGTCGTCGCCGTCCGACCGGATCTTTCGGTCTTTGTCGAAGACCCCCATCTCGACGAGCCTCCGCCTGAAGCTCTCCCCCTGGCTTTTTTTGACCTTCAGCCCCGGAGATGACGCCATCTTTCGACCTCCTCATGCCCGACCTTCAGCGGTTCCAAAGCCCGACGCCTCCATCTGCTCGTCCTTTATGGCGGCGTAGATCTCCTCCTGGCTCGGACGGCTGGTCTTCACGTACCTTCCGCCGGCGGCAGAGCTGATCTTCTTTGCCAGTTCCGAACCATCCGTCCCGACGTCCACCACCAGGAGATGAACAAAAGCCCGTTTCAGGTCGGAGGCGACCTTCTGGGCCTCGGCCGCAGCGTCTCCCGCCACCTCCATGGGGACGTTGGCGCTACCGTCGGTGATCAGGACCAGGATGGGGGTGGCGGAGGGCTCCCTCTCAAGCTCCCGCTTCAAGAGGGAGAGACCAGTGGCGAGGCCGCTGGCGAGAGGGGTCGTCCCGCCGTACTCGATCCTCTCAAGCTGCCGTTTGGCAGTCACCACCGCCGAGGTGAATGGGAGGACGACCTCCGCACGGCGTCCCGAGCAGGAGACGAGGGCCACCCTGTCCCTCCTCGCATAGGCGTCTTTGAGAAGCTCGATCACCACCTTCTTTGTGGCCCGAGCCGACACCTCCATGGAGAAGCTGGAGTCGAGGACGATCCCGATGAGGGTGGCGACTTTTCGCCTCCTCACCTTCTCTCGAAGGTCCTCTTCTCTGACGACAAACGGCCCGTTCCGGGGTTGGGAGGTGGCAGAGCGGGCGAGGGCAGCCCTGATGGTGGGGGCGATGGCGACGTCGGTCGTCTTTCCCCGCGGCAACCGGGCTCGAACGTACCTCCCCCTCTTTCCACGGGCCAGGACCTCCGCCCTCCTCCCCGGGGCCGGCGACTTCGAGGCGGCCCGGGTCTCGGACCGAGCGAAATCGGTGAGGATCTCGGCGAGGTCGTAGGAAACTCCGAGATCGCGAGAATCCCCCTCTTCTTCGTCCTCTCGACAACCAGAAGACGCGAGATCTTCAAGCTCCGACGGGTCCATCTCGACGAAGGTCTCGTCGGAGAGGAGAATGACGGACGAGATCTCATCCAACCTGATCGACGGCTTTCGCCCCTCCAGGATGGACTTTATCCTGTCCGCGTCGTCGGGGGTGATCATGTTCACCTTATTCCGGGGGATTCTGATCCCCATCACAAAAGCCCCGACGAAAAAGACCTTGCAGCCGTAATCCCGGTTCAGGTTTCTCCGGAAGAGGGCTGCGAGCGTTTCGGCTGGCGGGAGGATGGCAGAGTCGGTGTCTGAAAGCACCATCAGGCCACCATCGACCGGAGCCTCTCGGGGCTGAACTCGCCGTCGTCGAAGGGGGTATTTCTCATCCGATGGGGCAGAACCATCTCCGCCGCCGTCACGATGTCGACGACATCGACCCGATCCCGCCCTTCGAAGGCGGCGTTGGTTCTTGCGGCCCGCTCGATCATGATGTCCGCCCGGTGGCCGTCGACCCCGAACTCAACAGAGATTCGTGCGATCTTTCGAAGCTCCGCTTTTCCGGTGACGATCTTCGGGAGGGCCTTTTTGGCGGCGATGATCCTGGCGGTGAGCCTCCGATTCTCGGCGACGAACTCGTCTCTGAACTTAGCGGGGTCCGCCTCAAAGGCTCCCCTCCGCTCGATGATCTCGACCCTCTGCTCGACGTCGGATATCCCCTCCACCTCCACCTGGAGGGCGATCCTGTCCAGGAGCTGGGGCCGCAGCTCCCCCTCCTCCGGGTTCATGGACCCGACGATGATGAAGCTGGCGGGGTGGCTGGCAGAGACCCCCTCCCTCTCGACGACGTTCATCCCCATGGCGGCGGCGTCCAGGAGGGCGTCGACGACGTAGTCGTCGAGGAGGTTGATCTCGTCGACGTAGAGGATGCCCCGGTTCGCCTCCGCCAGGATCCCCGGCTCAAATGCTCTCCCCTCGCCCCGGAGGGCCCGCTCCATGTCAAGAGACCCCACCACCCGGTCCTCGGTGGCGCCGACTGGCAGATCCACCACCTTCATCGGCCTCACCTCCGTCGGGAGGACGCCACAGGCCAGCCTCTCGGCGCACTCCCAGCAGAGCTTCTCCTCGTCCCTGGGGTCGCAGCCGAAGCGGCATCCCACCACCACCTCGATCCCCGGCAGCACCTCCGCGAGCCCCCGTACGGCCGTCGACTTTGCCGTCCCCTTCTGCCCCCTTATCAGGACCCCCCCGATCGAGGGGTTGATGGCGTTGAGGATCAGGGCCCTCAACATCCTCTCCTGGCCGACGATGGCGGCGAAGGGGTAGAGGAGCCGCTTCGACCGAGCCTGGGTGAGGGAGAAGGACACTCCCGTCAGACCCTCCCCGGCCATCCCGGCCGGATACCTCTCCCCATTCGGAGCTGTCGGCCCCTCTCTTCGAGGGGCAGGGCTCAGATTTGCGGACTTTTCAGAGGCCGCTTCGTAAGCCCGTTGAGAGGCCCCTTTCGAATCCGTCTCCGAGGACGATCTCCTTTCCCGTATGACGCCTGATATCCGCAAAGCCATCACCTCAAGAGTACCTTAGCATTATCGCCGAGAGGAGGGTAATTACGAGCAATAAGAGCCCCAGAAAGAAGAGGCCGAAGAGGGGGTTCAAGTTCAGCCTTCTCTTTTTGGTGGAGAGGAGGTTGAGATAGACGAGGGACGCGCTCATCGTCGCAAAGAAGACGATCGCCGAGATGAGGATCACCGACCCCGCCAGGATGACGTACTCCGCCGTCCAGGTGTAGTTTGTGGCGTATAAGAGGTCGAGGAAGAAGTCCTTTCCGTTCCTCTCGTAGGCGGAGGTGATCCAGAGCATGGTGTAGGCGATCTCCGCCGCCCCGATCACCGCCGAGGTGACGGCTATGCCGAGGAGGGTGAAGATCGAGCCGATGTCCGAGACCGATACGTCTATCTCCCATTCTCTCTCCAAACGAGCCACCTGCAGAGGATATGTCGAGGGGGATTAAAAGGGTTTAGATGGTGGACCGATCCGGGGGCCCGATCAGACCGGGATGACGACAACTGCCCCGAATTGGTGAAGATCCCCCACAATATCAAAATTTGTCGGAGGGATGATCTAAACGTCCCGCCGAAATCCGCGGTTCAAACCCCGCCCCCGAGGTGGCCAAAAGCGTCAAATATAATACTGTCTCAATTTACGATGTGTTCGCGATCTGGATAGCCTTAAATCGATATAGCCCCATCATCATCTAAGGTGTGAGACGTGAAAGAGATTCAGCTCAAGGTGGCCAAGGCGTACCCCAACGACTCTGCCCGGGGTATCGCCCGCCTCGACCCCAACGCCCTCCTGACCCTGCGGCTCTCGCCCGGTGACATAATCGAGATCGAGGGAGGAGGATCTCCGCCGCCAAGGTCTGGCGCGCCGACCGGCAGGACTGGAGCCAGGACTACATCAGGATAGACGGCTTCATCAGGCACAACGTCGGGGCGAGCATAGGGGACCGGGTCAAGATCAGGAAGGCGAAGGAGGGGGAGGCGCTCCGGGTCGTCCCCTCTCACCGCCGTCGGGCTCTCACACCTACTACGGCGAGGACGCGGCCGAGCAGATCAAGAGGCAGACCCTGAAGCGGCCCATCGTCCGGGGCGACATCCTACCCATCATGAGCCCATCGGGCCACCCCTTCATAGGCAGGATGGAGGCGGTGCCCCTGGTGGTGGCGGACACAGACCCCGAAGGCGTGGTGGTGATCACCGAGAGGACCGAGGTCTCCATCCTGGACCGGCCGGTCAAGGGCTTCGGCTCGATGAGGGGGACGGGGATCAGCTACGAAGACGTCGGCGGCCTCCGAAACGAGGTCCAGCGGGTTCGGGAGATGATCGAGCTTCCCATGAAACACCCCGAAGTCTTCTCAAAACTGGGGATAGAGCCTCCAAAAGGCGTCCTCCTCCACGGCCCGCCGGGGACGGGAAAGACCCTGATCGCGAAGGCCGTCGCCAACGAGACGAACGCCAACTTCTTCTCCATCGCCGGTCCCGAGGTGATGTCCAAGTACTACGGCGAGTCCGAGCAGAGGCTCCGGGAGATCTTCGAGGAGGCGAACCGGAACACCCCATCGATAATCTTCATCGACGAGCTCGACTCCATCGCCCCCAAGAGAGGAGACGTCACCGGCGAGGTCGAACGGAGGGTCGTCGCCCAGCTTCTGGCGATGATGGACGGCCTCAAGGAGAGGGGCCAGGTGGTGGTGATCGGGGCCACCAACAGGGTCGACGCCATCGACCCGGCATTGAGGCGTCCCGGGAGGTTCGACAGGGAGATCGAGATCGGAGTCCCCGACAGGACCGACCGGATGGAGATCCTCCAGATCCACGTGCGGAACATGCCGATAGACGAGTCGGTGAGCCTCGACGACCTCGCCGACAGGACCAACGGCTTCGTCGGCGCCGACATCTCCGCCCTCTGCAAGGAGGCGGCGATGAAGGTCCTCCGAAGACACCTCCCCGAGATATCCTTCGACGACGACATCCCTCAGGAGGTCCTGGACGGGATGTCGGTGACGGTCCAGGATTTCGAGAACGCCTTAAAAGAGATCGAGCCCTCCGCCATGAGGGAGGTTTTTGTGGAGATCTCCGACGTCGGCTGGCAGGACGTGGGAGGCATCGGGACCCTCCGCCAGGAGATCGTCGAGTCGGTGGAGTGGCCCCTCAAGCGGCCCGAGAAGTTCGAGGAGATGGGGATCAGGCCCCCAAGGGGCGTCCTCCTCTACGGCCCACCGGGGACGGGAAAGACCCTCATCGCCAGGGCCGTAGCCAAGGAGACGAAGGCGAACTTCATCTCTGTCAAGGGTCCCCAGCTCCTATCGAAGTGGGTCGGCGAGTCGGAGAAGGCGATGAGGGAGATATTCAAGAAGGCGAGACAGGTCTCTCCCGCCATCATATTCTTCGACGAGCTTGACGCCATAGCCCCCATGAGGGGGATGGAAGAGGGGCACAGGACCAGCGAACGGGTTGTAAACCAGCTTCTCGCAGAGCTCGACGGCCTTGAGACCCTAAAGGACGTGGTGGTGATCGCCGCGACGAACAGGCCCGACATCATCGACCCCGCCCTCCTCCGGTCCGGGAGGTTCGACCGGCTCCTATTCGTCGGCCCGCCCGACAGGGCCGGAAGGTTTGAGATCCTCAAGATCCACACATCAAAGACGCCAAACGGCGACGACGTCAGCCTGGAGGAGCTGGCGGAGCTGACGGAGAGCTACGTTGGATCGGACCTCGAGTCCCTCTGCAGGGAGGCGGTGATGCTGGCCCTGAGAGAGGACCCGGAGGCTCGCGAGGTGGAGATGAGACATTACCGAGAGGCTCTGAAGAGGGTGAGGCCGAGCTTCGAGGAGAACATGGTGCGGTACTACGAGCGGATCAACGAGAGGTTCAGGGGCGGAGTCAAGGTGGACCCCGGCTCCTACCTGGGGTACCGGTGAGGTGAGACATGCCGAAAATTTACGCCCGGAGCCTCGCCGGAAAGGAGATCGTGACCATGGCGGGGACCGTTCTGGGAGAGCTTGAGAACATCATCCTCGACCCCGAGACCGGACGGCTGATCGACCTTCTTGTCAAGCCCGACTCGGAGCTGGACCCCGCACGGTACAGAAAAGAGGGGAAGATGATCCTCGTCCCCTTCTCCTCGGTCTGCGCCCTCAAAGACTACATCGTCGTCGACGAGAAGAGGGCGGAGAGGTAGAGGAGATACCGCAAGAGCACGATAGCGCAAAAGCGGAATAGGACGGACCGACATGAGGACCGATAAAATTGGGCCCTTCGCATGATTAAGCCGATTTCAGGCCTCTTCCTCATCTTCTGGGGTATGGTGAAGATCTTCCAGGGCTTCGTCCTCTTCGACGGCGGCGAAGAGTTCGGGGCCGCCGTGATGGTCTTTGGGGCTCTGGTGGCAGGCGTTGGAGGGCTGCTTTTCTGGGACTCTCTTCGATGAAAGTTCTTCTTCAGCTCTTGAGCGGCGCCGATCCTCGAGCCGGGGCTGAACAATATAAATCCCGGAGCTGAAGCTTTTTTTCCGGACAATCCGGGAAAAGTTTAACTTTTCC
>JAXGJB010000013.1:0-58979 GCA_040770465.1 Methanothrix sp.
ATCAGTAATAACACTCCCCAGCGGCCTCGTAGAGGGCCAGGACCTTCTTTCCGACCTCTCGGGAGACCCTCTCCTCAAGGAGCCTCGCCAGAATCTCGGCGTGCTCGGGCTGGACGCAGCAAAGGTTCTCAGAGCCGTCCAGGATCACCTCCGTTAGGTACCTCAACTCGAAGATGTCCAGCCTCTTCAGCCTATCCTCGAAGTCATCGTCGTCGAGGGCGTAGTGGTTGGAGACTGGAGGGAGGATCGACTGGTATTCAAACCCGGAGCCTGAGCAGGATGTGTCAGCGCATTCCGGAGCGAGCTTCTTCAGAATTTCGATGTCCTTTTCCGATAGCGTCCTGGCCATATTTGATCAGCTCCTGGTGATAGAGTCCTGGTGATAGAGTCCTGGTGATAGAGTCCTGGTGATAGAGTCCTAGGGGATGGAGGTCGGATGGGATTTCTCGCCGGTCTTGGCTTTCGATGGCATATTAACGACTGGATTATATGGATAATATGGATAATATGAATAATATGGACACATATAGACACGGCCCCTATTCCGGATCTGCCTCCAGGACTAGGACGGTGCCCTCCTCGGTGACCGCTACCTGGAGGCCCCGGATGACGACCCGCTTCTTCAGGGCCTTCGGTGCCTTGCTCCTGATCTGGACGACGATGTCCACGGAGCCGACATCGAGCTTGATCCCGGACCTGTCCGCTTCGGCGAAGACCAGAGCAGGGACCTCGAAGAGGTCGGTTCCGGCGGGGACGGTTATGGATACCGGGGCCTGGATCATCGTCCACTCCTTCAATGTGGCCCTCGCCCGACCCACGTTCGCAAGAGCCCTCTTCTCCAGGATGCTGACGTTGGACCTGGTGGTCCCCAGAACCTCCGCCACCTCCTGCTGAGAAAGCCCCTGGCGCCTCATCTTCAGGACCAAAGCCTGCCTCGACGTGAGGAGGCTCTCCGATCTGCCCGATTTCTCACCCATCTCTCGGCCCTCTTGGTCCTCTTGGTCCTCTTCGCCCCTTCTCTTCATCCGTCGCCACCGATTGAAGATGATTCAAGATGATTCAATATGTAATTTGAGCCGGGAGGCTTTAAAGGTGGCGAAGACAAGTGTTTCGGGAACAGCGACTTCCCAAGGCCGCGGCCTTCCCTCGGCGGCCGATAGACGAACTCAGAGCCGTCCCCGCGATCCCCACGAAAGGAGACCTTTCGCCCTTCTGCCGAGGCTGCGGATTCTCTCGCAGGAGCTGGAGGCGGGCTCTCCAGGCCCCGTCCGGCGGGCCACCGCGACCCCTGCAACCCCCGCCACCTCCTCCAGGATGGAGAGGCGGGTCCTGTAGGCGGCGAGGACGAAGCCGTAGAGGGCGGGGCCCACGATCACCCCCATGACCCCGATGACGAAGATGGGCGCGGCGAAGGCGAGGAGGGTCACTGCCGGATGGATCGCGGCCCCGGCCTTGGCGAGGGCAGGCCTCATGATGTTCTCGGGGAATATGTTCAGAAAGACGGTCCCGAAGGCCAGAAGGGCTGCTGCTCTGATGTAGTCATGACTCCACACCAGGTAGTAGAGGGCCATGGGGACGAAGACGGCGCTCGTCCCGATCAGGGGCAACAGGGCGAATAAGGCGGTGACCATCCCCCAGAGGAAGGGGTAGGGCACGCCGATGAGAAGATACCCAAAGGCTGCGATCAGCCCCGTCAGAAGGCTGTTGATCAGGTAGACGTTGAAAAGGCTGTTGTATATGGAGTTCAGCTCAGAAAGGAATCGGCGGACGATCGCCTTCTCCGGCAGAAGCCTGAGAAACTCCTCGGCAGACCCGGCCCCGTCCACCAGGAGGTAGTAGGTCAGGAGGATGGCCACGCCGAACTGGGCCATGAGGATCGGCAGGTTCTTGGCGATCCAGTCGGCGAGGTCCGTGACGATGCCCGCAAGCCTGGGGACGACCACCGGAGCGAGGAGGCTGGTTGGCGCCTCCAGAACCGACCCTATCTTCTCCTCGGACTTGTCGAGGACGCGGCTGATGTAGGGAGCGACGGCATTCGGGGCTCGCTCCTCGGCTAAGGCCCGGGTCTTGTCGAAGAAGTCTCCAGCGGTCTGGTCGCTGAACCGTCTCACCGTCTCGTCGATGGACTCCTGGGATAAAGAGAGGTCCATCACCTCCGTCGCCAGGGCGTTGATCACGCTCAGGACGAATACGAGGAAGATCAGAAAGACGATGGATATCGAGAGGACGGCCGAAACCCGCCTCCTTTTGGTCAGGCAGAAGAGGCGCGAGTGGATCGGATGGAGGACATAGGCGAGAAAGAAGCTCAAGAGGATCGTGGTTATGAAGTCTCGGGTGACGTACACTACCCCAACCGCTGCTGCGGCCAAGACCGCCCCCGCCATCCAGTAGAAACGGTTCTTCGATTCCATGCTCTGCACTTTTTGTTAAACTGTAAATATATAGATCTTTCCGCTTGGCGCTTGACGGGAGGCCCGAGGCGTTCAGGCCTTCAAAGCCTTTAAAGACCCAGATCCGTCCTCTTCACCCCGTCCAGGACGGCCCCATCAAGCCTTGCGGACCCGAGGTCGGCTCCGGATATATCGGCGCCGGTCAGGTCGGCTCCCGAAAGGTCCACCCCCGTCAGGTCTGCGCCGCTGAGATCTGCCTCTGCGAGCTTTGCTCCGGCCATGACAGCCAAACCGAGCTTCGAGCGGACCAGCTTCGCTCCCGAAAGGTCCGCCCCCGTCAGGTCGGCCCCGGCGAGCTTCGCCATCCTGAGGTCTGTCCACCTCATCTTCGCCTCCCTGAGGTCGGCTCCCCTGAGGTCTGCTCCGGTCAACGTCGCCCCGCTCAGATCGGCGCCCGCCAGAGAGAGATGACTCAGATCCTGCCCTTTCAGCTCGGCCCTGACCAGCTTCGCCCCCCGGAGGTCTGCTCTCGCCAGGCTTGCGCCCTGAAACTTCGCCTCGCTGAGATCTGCGCCCGCAAGCTTTGCTCCCGTGAGGTCGGCGCCCACCAGCTTTGCTCTGCCCAGATCGACCCCCGAAAGACCCGTCCCCCTCAAGATGGCGCCCATGAGGTTCGCACCCTGGAGGTTTGCGCCCTCGAGATCCTTATGGCTCAGGTCTTCTCCCCGGAAATCGGGCCTCATCTGGGGATTATCAGCCCTCCATCGGTTCCAGGCGAGAGAGCCCCCTTCGAGGGCCAGGACTTGTTCTCTATTTGCCATGAAAGCGATCTCCATCCCTTTGAAGGATCACATGATAGGGGCAACAAGTTAAAAAGGTGATCTGGCCACAGCCCTGAAGTGCTCTGTCAGATCTGCCCGCCAGTGAGGGTGGTTCACCACCCTGGCCTTCCCCTGACGAAACGGGCCACCTCTTCTGACCGGGGTCTCTCGAAGATCTCCTCGGGCAAGCCCATGCAGACCAGCTCGCCCCCGATGATGACGCCGATCCTGTCGGCGAGGCGCCTCGCCTGCTCCAGGTCGTGGGTCGCCATAACCACCGTCCGTCCCCCGTCCGCCATCTTCTGGATCAGATCCTCGATCTTCTCGGCCGTCCTGGGGTCGAGGTTCGCCGTCGCCTCGTCCAGGAGGATGAGTTCGGGATCTGTCACCAGAGCCCTCGCCAGAGCCACCCTCTGGGCCTCTCCGCCGGAGAGGCTCGTGCCCCACCTCTTCTCGTAGCCAAAGAGGCCCACCTCCCGAAGTGCGGACCTCGTCCGATCCCCGGCAGCGGAGCCGGATATCCCCCTCACTCTGAGGCCGTAAGAGACGTTCTTCTCGACGGAGGCGTTGAAGATGGTGGGCTTCTGAAAGACCATCGCCATCCTCCTCCTGGCGGAGAACCGGGCCTTCTCGTCATGGGATACGTCGATCCCGTCGAAGAGGATACGTCCCCCATCGGGACGGTCGATGAGGTTGAGGACCCGGATGAGGGTGGTCTTGCCGGAGCCGGTGGGGCCGATGACGGCGAGGATCTCGCCGAGATCCGCTTTGAGGGATACACCTTTGAGAATCTCGGCCCCGCCTCTCGTCGCCCCAACTCCCCTCGCCTCGATCATGACCACCAGTTCCCCTGGACCCTGTTGATGAGCAGGTTCACCACCAGGGATATGGAGATGAGGATGATCCCCAGGGCCATCGAGAACTCGATGTCGCCCCGGGAGGTCTCAAGGGCGATCGCCGTCGTCAGAACCCTGGTGTACCCCCGGATATTCCCTCCGATCATCATCGCCACTCCCACCTCCGAGAGGGCCCTGCCGAATCCCAGGAGGACCGCCGCCATCATTGCGGCCCTCGCATCCGCCATGATGGTGAAGATAGCCTGAAACCTCGATGCTCCCAGGGATATGGCAGTATCCCGGACCTGGGTCCCGACGCCGCTTAAGGCGGCGATGGTGAGGCCGATCATGATGGGCGAGATGAGGATCGTCTGGCCGATCACCATCCCCCCCGGGGTGAAGAGGAGGCGGAGGTCGCCGAGGGGTCCTGACCTTGAGAGGAGGAGAAAGACGACCAGGCCGACAGTGACCGTCGGAAGGCTGTAGAGGGTCTGGATCAGGTTGACGACGGCCCGTTTCCCCCTAAAATTGTGGAAGTGGATGAGGCCGCCGATGGGGACCGTCAGGATGGCGGCGATGGCCGTCGATGTAATGGCTATGGCGAGAGACCTTGCCGTTATCTCCACGACCGCCGGGTCGAGAGCCAGGATCAGCTCCACCGCCCTTACAAGCCCCGCCGCGATCTCATCCAAGGGATTCACCAGATTATTTCACTTATACTTCCGATCCTCAATCCACATCTCAAATCTCAAATCTCTTGCTCATGCCTCTGCCAGGCTGCAGTAGTCCTCGGAAAGGGGCGCTGCGCATTCGTCACCAACGCATCCGATCTGTTCGCAGTTGCCCCTGGCTGGGTTGAAGAGTGGCTTTCCGATGGTCTCGGTCCCGTACACTTCTATCAGGTCCTGGCCCTCGTCGGAGACGAGGTAGTTGACGAAGTTCTTGGCCATCTCACAGTTTGTATCGGGGTAGACGGCGGGGCATACGGGTATGGCGGCGTAGACGTTGAGGAGGAACTCGTCGCTCTCGATCAGAGGGACGAGGTCCAGCTCGCTCCTGAAGGCAGCGAAGGTGGAGGTGTCGCAGAGGGTGTATCCTTCCAATTCGTCTGTCATCAGCAGGGTCGGGCCCATCCCCTGGCCTGCTTCGACGTACCAGGCTCCGGAGGCTGCGACCTCGGTGTAGTTGAGGCCAGCTCTATCCCAGAGGAGCTTCTCCCTGGCGTGGGTTCCCGAGTCGTCGCCCCGGGATACGAACTTCACCAGATCGGGGTTCTCCATGCCCACCTCCATGATCGTCTTCATAGCGTCGGAGGCGTTCATCCCTCTGATCCCGGCGGGATCGTCCTCGGGTCCGACGATGATGAAGTAGTTGTAGGCAAAGCAGGTCCGTGAGAGGCCGTACCCCTCCTCGATGAACTTTCTCTCCCTCACCACGTCGTGGACCAGGATCAGGTCGGCGTCGCCCTTCTCGGCCCGCTCGATCGCGATCCCCGTCCCACCGGAGACGGTCCGGACGTCGACGTCGTACATCCCCTCGAAGATCTCCTCCATCTCGTCGAGGAGACCGGTGTCATAGAGGCTGGTGGTCGTCGAGATGCGGAGAACCTCTTCGTCCTGTCCTTCTTCGGCCTCGTCGTCTGCAGCCGCGGCGGTGCAGAGGAGGGCCAGAATCAGGGCCAATCCCGTTATTCCACGATATATTCCGTTCATAATGATCAGCTGGTTGAATGAAGATGATTACTATTAAAGGCTATGTTAACATCTTCCAAATGAGAGGGCGGATCCATTAAATCCGACGGTTGTCAATTTCGGATCGAATATTGCGGTAGGAGCAGACTAGAATCGGAATATAAGCTCGTGGGATTTTAGACCACATAACAGACCACATATCATCCCAGTTGTGCAAGTGGTGCTGGGTCGTGAAGGGAGGGAGCAAACTCCGAGGAGATCGTGGTGACGATCGATCGATGCCCCTCGGGACCCCATCCTGCAGGAGAAACGACGAGCTGGAGAGACCGACGGATGAAGATGGCAGGCTCCCTCCGGCAGAGAAAGGTGGTGAAAGATGGCCCTTCCCTGGTGAGGGGAAGGTGCAACCTCATAGGCGAAGAATAGGCAGAGGTGGAAAGACCGTCGCCCGAGAGGGTCCCCATCTCCCTCTGCAGGTGCGGGAGATCTGAGAAGAAGACCCTGTGCGACGGGAGCCACAGAGGCTGAGAGATCCTTCAATTTAAGTTCCCGGAGTCCAGCGATTCATTTGGAGGATCGAATGGATAGCCGATGGTGCCACGACGAGATTTTTGCTTGCAACAAGTAATCGATCCCCCTTCAAATAATGATGATTTACATTTAAATGTCTTTTTGTTGATTTAAGACAAAAAAGTTTAACTACAATAAACCGTCCATGCACAAATTAATTTGAGTTTAGTAAATTTGATTTGGGTGGAGGAGTTTAAGCTGATGAAAAGCGCGTTCATAAGGAACTCTTACGAAGCTTCTGACCAATCGTTTCTAGGGGGCACCACATCTTTTGAGAAGATTCGTCTTGATGGTTTTGCCGTGGTTGAAGGAGGTGATGGACCCATCATTGCACTTATTCTGAGAGATAAAAGCCGCAAAGATGAGGCGAATATACCCGATACCAGTCGATTCCGAATCGTTTCCTGCGACCTGAGTTCCATCAAATACGCTTGGGGTTGAGATCGAGATGAAATCGATTTTGAGACCTCTGGGGCTTGGCCTAGTCATCATGCTCTTCGTTGCCGGGGCCGGGGTGGCTCAGGACTTCCCCCTGGCGAGGGATGATCCCGTCATCAGGAACGCTGTCAGCTACCTTTTATCGTGCCAGAACGAGGACGGCGGGTTCGGAAACGAGCCTGAAGCCGGGGCGAGCAGCATCGTCACGACCGCCGATGCCGCCTGTGCCCTCGCCTCCACCGGCGACCTCGGCCGCGCCAGAGAGGGCGGCAAGACCCCCCTCGACTACCTGGTCGCAAACCCGCCCGACGAGAACGCCACCGGCGGGAGCATCGGTCGGTACGTGATGGGAATCGTCGCTGCCGGGGGAGACCCCCGAGACGTATCGGGGACCGACTACGTGGAGCGGCTGAAAGATCTCGCAAAGCCGCCTCGCGGCGAGGAGAACCTCTTCTCCGAGTCCTACATCCTCCTGGGGCTTGCCGCAGCAGGCGAGTCCGGGTCAGCGGAGGCACAGGCCTTCGTCACCTACCTGAGAGGCAAGAGCTCTCCCAGCGGCGGCTGGGGGTGGGGCGGCGGGGCCCCCCCGGACCTGGACACCACCGGGATCGCCACAATCGCCCTCCTGGCAGCGGGTGAGGACCCAAACTCGCCGTTGATCCAGGACGCGATCGCTTACATCAGGAGCCAGCAGAGCGATGACGGCGGCTTCGTCTCCTCAGGGATGAGCGCCGACTCCAACTCCATCAGCGACGGCTGGGCGATGATGGCCTCAAACGCCGCCGGCGTCAACCCCGCTGAATGGCGGAAGGGGACAGCGACCCCCGCCTCCCACCTTCTGAGCTGCCAGCAGGAGAGCGGCGTCTTCTGGTGGAAGCCCGATTCCCAGGGTGGCACCGGGTTTCTCGTCGAGGAGACCTCCTTCAGCATCATCGCCCTCTTGGGCAATAGCATCCCCATCACCGCCGCCGCGCCCCGTGAAGAAGGAGAGGGCGCCACCGTCACCGTCACCGTCCTCGGGGACGGCGACCTCCTCTTCAGCCGCGACCTAGAGGTCGAGGCCGAGAGCTTTGTAAAAGATGGCTTTGAGGTCAATAACCCCACAGTCCTGGGGGCGCTCGCGGCGACGGGGCTCACCTATTCCCTCGACGACCCCGAGGGGAAGGGAAGCCCTGCCGTCTCTGACCTGGAGGGGTATGGGGCTCCCATCTACTTCGTCGACGGGGTGAGACAAAACGACCCCATCGGCGAGCAGAACCTGACGGGCGACGAGTGCGTAGTGATAAGCGCTCCATCCACTGTTCTGCCGCTCCGAATTACCGCGCCGGAAGAAGTCGTGGAAGGGACGGCTTTCACCATCGAGGTCGCCTCAGAGGATCTGGATGATCGGGGTCTCATCGTATCAGCCGAGGTGGAGGGAGCGACGGTAACGCTGAAGTCGGCCACCTTCTTCGCCGATTTCACCACTGACAACGATGGCAAAACCCCTGAGATCACCCTCAACGAGACAGGTGAGTACTGGGTCGAGGCCAAAAAAGATGGATACATTTCCACATTTTATCTGAACTGCGAGTACCAGGTCATAGACTGCCTGAGTCGCGAGACTGTTACAACCACCATTCACGTTCTAAGTTACGGAAACCCGGTCTTCAGCGGCGAGGTAGAGGTGCCGGCCGCCAAGTTCCAGAAAGACGGTATCTGGATCGACAACCCGTCTGCTTTGGGTGCTTTAGAGGAAACTGGGGTTGATTATTCCATAACGGATTACGGTTGGGGTGTCGCAGTGACAGCCCTAGCGGGTGTTAATGGATGGCCTGCATTTTACGCCCAAGGTAGCATGTCCTCGTTGGGGTTTGCCAGCTACAGCCTCACCGGAGGAGAGTGGCTTGCAGTCACTATTCCAGATATCCAAACTGTACCAGTGCTCTTCATGAGTGTTCCCAGCGATGTTGAAGTTGGGACGCCCTTCTATATCACGGTTGAAGAAGAGTATTATGGTGCTGGATATGCGGTTTTAAGGAGACCTTCTGTAGGTGCGAAAGCCATCATTGAAGGTGCCGGCACTTACGTCACCAATGCGACTGGAGTCGCCTCAGTAACGCTCAATGAGGCTGGCGAGTACAAAGCGAAGGCTGAAAAAAGTGGTTGCGTTGGAACGTATTACATAGTTCCTGGAGGCTACCACATCATAACTGCAACCGGCGAAATCAGCGGCGAACTGATCGTTACAAAGAGAGCATCGAGGGACTCTGCAAAGCCTGGCGAAAAACTGAGCTATCTAATAAAGATTTGCAACGACGGTGACGAAACATTGACTGATGTCAATGTAACGGATGTCCTTCAGAGTGGTTCAACTTTATCTCTAGTCTATATTGATTGGATGGGGGTTTATGTACCGGAGACCAACCCCGCCCCAGATAAAATTGTTGGAAATGAGCTTGAGTGGAACTTCGATAAGATAGAACCCGGCGATTGCAAAGATATCATCCTGGTGGTGAATGTTTCTAAGGATAGGCCCTCAGGCTATGAGCTTGAGAACTGCGTCGACTTAGAGGCCCTCAACCAATCCCAAGCTCGGATCACTGCTACAGACTGCGATGATGTCTTCATCGGCGAAAGAAGCCCTCTCGTCGTCACCAAGACCGCCGACAAAAAATCTGCAGAGCGGGGCAAGAAGGTCAAATACACAATAGAGGTATGCAACAATTACCCCGATGTCATGTACGACGTGAAGGTAAAAGACGTATTCAGTCATTATGTGGAGTTCGTCTTTGCAGATCCAGCACCCACCCAGGAATACGGCGAGGGAGATCGTCTCAGTGATGTCGCCTGGACCTTTAGTTCGATCGAACCCGATACTTGTGAGGAGATTACTTTAGAAGTGCTCGTACCCGAGATGCAGGACTTCGAGTTCGGGATGGAGCAGAGCGTGATGGGCGAGGGATTCGTCAATGTCGCCAACGACTATTCGACGACATCTCCGAACTACAACCTCAATAACGTCGTCTTTGTCGAGGCCTTCAACCGCACCGGAGAGCTTTTCGAAGCATCGGCCAGCGCGAACGTCGAGGTGACCGACCCCGGAACCGAGCTCTCGACCCGGGAGCACGGGAGCGGCAGCTACGACAGCGAGGAGCTTGTGACGGTGAAGACCGAGGACAAGTCCATCGAGATGGCAAAGGACGTCTCGGCGACCTACGCCACCACCAGCCTCGGCCTCTACAACAATCGATCCGTCGCCTTCTCTTCGAGGTGGACCGAGACGGCCAGCGGAAAAAACAGGATCACCGGCACCACCATGAGTGAGGCCTATCGGTACGCCACATCCATCGACCGGGACTCTCACTTCAAGCTCGATGAGACGGGCACCTCCATGGCCTTCGAGTCGGAGTTCGATGGGATGGGAAGCTTCAGGGTATTCCAGAAGCCCACCGACGAGGGCGACCCAGCCGACTTCGAATCCGAGGAGACCTACTCGGGGAGCTTCAAGGTATACCAGGTCGCCAGCGGTTCGAGCATGAGGTACGAGAAGGCGGCCTCGGGGACGGGGTCGGTCGCAGCCGACAAAAGGATCGGAGACGAACAGAGGTCCTACGAGTCGGGGTCCGGCGCCTACGAATCCGACGAGATCATCGAGGCTGCGACCGACTACATCGCAAAGGAGATCAGCCTTGAGAGCAGGCCGACGAGCCTCGACCTCGGAGGCGATCTATTCTTCAACAACTCGGGCAAGTGGAAGGAGGGAATCTGGTCGAAGAACGAGAGCGAGAACAAAACAACCTTCATCGGCGAGGAGTTCTCAAGCCTCGACCGCCTCGATAAGGAGACGATCGTCAGGGGGCTGGGAGACGTGGCGACCGAGGCCGAGTTCTCCGGGACGGGCCGGTTCAGGGTGATCTCCGTCGACACCAGCACCAACGAGTCGGAGAACGAGTCTGTCAACCGCTCGATAAAACGGCTCCGAGATGCAGAGATCGAGATCGACGACCTCTACTCCGGCGACTACTCGATCGCGAGGAGGACCGTCTTCGCCGGCGACTTCGAGTACGACGAGCCCCACCTCTCGGCCGAGAAGTCCGGCGAGATCTTCTATTCGGATGACGCCATCCTAGCGCGCTACAACATAACCCTGAAAAACGACGGCAACCGGGCCCTCGGGCCCCTGGCCATAAGAGACCTCTTCCCGCCGGGGGCGGAGTTTGTCAACGCCTCGGAGAGGACGGCGAGCCTCTCATCCGACGGCGCCGAGTGGACCTATGCGAACCTGGGGCTCGGCGACGCTCTCAGCATCACGCTGTGGCTTGACGTCACCGACTGCCGCACAGATGAGATCGTCAACAGGATCGAGGCCACAGGCGGCTTCAACGGAAACGTCGTCACTGCCGCCGCCTTCTATGCCCTCCAGACCGACTGGCTGAGCTGGATCGACGACGCGTCGGTGACGGCGACGAAGTTCGCCAAGGTGGACGAGAACGATCCGAGGATCGTCACCTACACCCTCACCGTCCAGAACCTCGACGAAGAGACCAAGGTCGCCACGGTCGCCGACATCCTCCCGGAGGGGATGAGGTTCATCGACTCCTCGCCGAAGCCCTCCTCCGTCGACGGAAACGTCGTCACCTGGACCCTGATAGACATCGGCCCATACGAGGCCGAGACGATCGTCTACGGAGCCGAGGCCCTCAGGAGCGGGAGGTTCTTCAACCGGGCCGTGGTGGACGCGCGGTCCGTCAACGGGTCTGTCACGCCGCCGGTCTATGCCAGCTCCGTCATCGAGATCGCCGAGTTTGAGGGCGAGGGCGAGCTTCCCCAACCGATCTGGCAGCCCCCTGACTGGGGCTTCGAGTATTTGTACTACTCAAACAACCTCACCTGCGAGGAGATAGTCAACCTGACGGCGCCACCGGAAACGGCTGAGAGGGGCAACGACCTCTGGACCGGCGAGGCAAAGGACATCCCTGGGGCCTCCGAGGACAGCGGAGGATTAGGACGGTTCCATCTGGTGGAAGGCTGAGAGCGGGGTTTCCTCCTTCGAGTGGACGGCTCTGGGGATCGTTGCGATGTCGGGAGAGACGATCCTCCTCAAGCCCCAATAAAATAGAAAAAGATTTTTTAACCGACGGACGGTCAGAATCTCTGCCCTGACCAGTCAAGTTCGGTCGATCCAAGAGGAAAAAGATGCCTCCGGGAACCTCCTAAGAGATCAATTTGTATCTCTCAACATGCGGCCGTCTCGTGGGCCTCCGCCTCTTCGGTCCCTGCCATGCTCATCGTCACCGTCTGTCCCTGCTCCAGAACGAACTTCTCAACGGTGACATCTGCGGGCTCACCGTCGACCGTGAACATCCACCAGGTTCCTTCCTCATCGTAGTTGGAGATCACGCCGTCGATCCCGACGACCAGGGTTCCCCACTCCATCTCCTCGGTTTCGAGATCGGTCGTCTCGTTGAGAAGGTCGAGCGCAGTGGACCCTTCCGCCATCTCGGCGTGCTCAGCCTTGTCGATGATCCCGTCTCCCTCGTAGTCAACTTCCAGGACGACGGTTATGTACCCCTCCTCGACGCCAGCGAGGGACATGGAGACGACGTCTCCATCCATCAGCACGTAGCTGTCCACTGTGACGTCAGCCTGTTCTCCGTTGACGTCGAAGGCCCACCAGGTGCCTTCATCCTCCCAGTTGGCCATAACGCCGTCGATCCCGACGACCAGACCTCCGAATTCCGTCTCCTCGACATCCACCTCTGAGACGGCATCCAGCAGATCTAAGGCTGTAGAGCCATCAGCCATCGTCTCTTCGGTCATCACATCCGCCACGCCGTCGCCGTCGTAGTCGACCTCCAACGTCGCGGTTATATCCTCGGCCGCCGCTGCATAGACCAGCAAAAAAGTCAAGGCAGCCACCAGAACTGCGCATCTCATCTTCACGATTTTTCAGCTCCTCAAGTTGAAACCATTAAGCAGGTAAAGTTAACCTAAATATAGATAACTTTTTCGGCTCATCAATTATGTCTGCGATAATGAAGATCTATCATCAAAAGAATTGATGGTCATAGCCCGCTACAAAGATTAATCAAACTAGTTTTAGTTAAATCCAATAAAGATTATATCATATGCCAGACCACCCCAACTCAAGGAAGCCGAAGACCAGTCGGACTTCCGGGCCGCAGTCGATTGATATGCCGACTGCCGGATAGTGAGAGATGAAAAAAGGTGATAATATGGCAGAAGAAAGCAGGAAGGCTGTTAAGCTGGGTGATCTGAACAGTTTTCTCTCTGAAAGGGAGATCCGATCTATTGAGGGCCTCTCCATCGAGGGCGATATCGAGATCGAGGTGGATACTGGCGGAATGGACGCGGGACCTATCCTCGCGACCAGTTTAGGCCAGGAGATCGTCAATACCGCGATCCAGCTTCTCAACTTCTCCAAAGCTCTGGGATATCCGGCCGACAACCTTTTGATGCCTGGCCAAGCGGTCCCGCCGAAAAAATAGCTGAGCATGAGCGTTGAGCAGAGCAACGCAGCGCCATCTTCGGAATGGAGAAGGGCGAGGTCGCGGCCGAATCCTAGCCGGACTCCCAGGCTGCGAGCGCCCTCTCCTGATTTATGTAGCCTCTCCATTCACCGGTTTCTAGGACCAGAACGCCGTCAGCGCTTCCGACAACCTTCCCACGCAGCCGCTCGTTTCCTCTTCCGCAGAAGTAGACCTCCACCTCCTTGTCGTAGAATCGCTATTCGCTATTCTGATCCCCAGATTGCTGAAATTCCCTCCGGTGGAACGGAGCCAAGCGGGGAGAACCTCAAGTCAAATCTATTTGTCTTTATTCAAGCAAAACGTATTTATCTGAGGGCGACGTGGTGCTATACGCCGGTGCTTCCTTCAGACCTCCTGAAGAACCAGAGCTGAAACCCGGCACAGGCAGCTTGGACAGCAATAACCCATAGACCGAAAAAAGTGGAAAAGCCCTGATGCAATGCCAGTAACTGGTTTGCCCTCCTCCTGGAATGCAATCCTCGGCGCTTCGGGCTTTCACCTCAACAGGATGGATCTCGCGCAAGGTCGGACCTCACGGCCCTTGCGGATGCTCGCAACTCTCCCGCCGTGGCTGGCCGCGCGAGCTTTCCATCCGTTTTTCCCGACGCCCCCGCACCGACGGATCCTCGCCGAAAGGTTAAAATCAAATGCCTTTTCCTATGAGCAAATTGACTTGGCTACATAAAAATCCAAAGTATTTGTGCAGGTCTTGGTCTTTATGGGTGCACGATATACGAAGTTTCTCAATTGCTCGCTCATCTCAATTTTGATCGTCATCGGCTGGGCTATCGCGGCGGATTGGCCCAGTTTCCAGGGGGACGAGACCAACTCGGGGCTGACCACCGACGATCTGCCCACCGATCCACGGGTCCTTTGGTCGGTCGATCTTCAGCGGATCGACGTCACCCCGATAGTCGCCTCAGACCAGGTCTACGTCCTAGCAGACAACGGCACCCTCTGGGCTCTGGACAAGGTGACCGGTGACGCGACGTGGACGGCTCAAATGGATGGATGGGTCTTCCAAACCTCCACCCCGGCCGTCTCCGGAGGTAGGATCTTCGCGGCTACGGATTCGGGGGATCTCGCGGCCTTCGACGCCCATACCGGCGAGGAGGTCTGGACCCGTCACCTCACCGACAGGAGGTTCGAGGCCCCCATCGCTTGCTCAGACGGGCTGATCTACCTCGGAGAGGGGAGCGGATACGGCCGGGGTGAGAAGCGCTACTTCTGCTTCGACGCGGATGGAAACGAGATCTGGAACCATTCCCGGGATACGACCGGCTACATGTGGTGCGGCGCCGCCGTCGCCGGGGGTTATCTCGTCTTTGGCGGAAATGACGGCTGCCTTCTCTCTGTCAATAGGACGACCGGCGACATCTCAGACCTCCTGAACCTATCCGACACATCGAGGATCGGATTTGCGACGCCAGACCCCGGCCGAATCCGGGCTTCGGTCTCCTACGACAACGGCTCAGTCCGCGCGACATCCGAGTTCTCGGCCGATCGGGGCTATGCCTGGAAGGTCGGGTTCGACGAGGACGAGGGAACCTTCGAGAACAGAGGCTGGAGATCTCTCGTGGGGTTCAGCACATCAACTCCCGCCGTCTATGGCGGCAGGGTATACCTCGGAGTCGGCGAGCACGGATATCCCGGGGCTCTGACCTGCCTCGACGACTCCACCGGCGAGGTGATCTGGACGTATCCCGTCGAGGCGGGCGTTAAGTCCTCGCCGGTGATCTCTTCGGCGGGAGGAGATCCCCGAATAGTATTCACCGCCTCCAGGGTCAACGGCTCCGTCTACTGCGTCGAGGACGCCGGAGTCGAGCCTCGCCTCGTCTGGCGGTTCGACCCGCCGGATGACGGCTACATCCTCGCCGGAGCCGCGGCCTCTGACGGGCGGGTATACTTCGGAACCGAGAAGGGCATACTTTACTGCCTCTCTGATGACCAGGCCGAACCGTCCGAAAATGAGACAAAAACGATAGAAATTGGCGGAGGTTATCCAAAATGAAAACTGAGCTACTATCAGGATTTGTCGCTATCATCCTTATCTTTTCGGCATTGACCGCGCCCGCGCTCTGCGACGAATCGACCGATTTCGGTCCGGAGGGAAGCGTTGGTGCCGGCTGGCAGCAGTTCCACAATGACCCTCAACATAGAGGCGCGTCTTCCTCGGCTGCTCCGAGGACGAACGAGACCGTCTGGGCGAGGGAGATCGGAGCCCAGGCCGGATCTTCCGTCAGCGTCGCCGAGGGGAGGGTCTTCGTCAACTGCGTCGACGAGATCGTCGCCCTCGACCAGCTCACTGGAGAGACCCTCTGGACTGCGCCCTTCGAGAGGAACGCTGACGTCTGCTGCTCCTGGTTCACTCCAGTCTACAATGACAGCAGGCTCTTCTTCTCGGGGATGAAGACCGTCTGTCTCAACGCCGCCAACGGCGAGGAGATCTGGAGCTTCATACCTCCTTCGGGACGGGGCGCTGTCGACGGAAGCCCTGCGGTTGTTGACGGGAAGGTCGTCGCCAGCGACTGGGACGGCTCCCACTACCGCTGCCTCGATGAGATGACCGGGGATTTGATCTGGAACTTTTCGGTCGAGGGATCTGCCCAGTCCACCCCCGCCGTTGCCAACGGCGGAGTCGTCTTCGGGTCCTGGGAGTGGGGACTTGGCGGGCGAATTTACTGCGCCGACCTCGAAATAGGTAGCGAGATCTGGTCTATTCAAACGGAGAACTCACCTTGCGGATCTGCAGCCATAAACGACGGCACCGTCTACATGACCACCTACAACTTCAACGGCGACGGCGACCTTCTCGCCCTCTCCCTATCAAACGGGTCGATCCTCTGGAGAAAGGAGATCTCGCCGACCGATTCGACCCCCACCATCGCCGGAGGGAAGGTCTACGTCTGCGGTGGGGTGGAGGGCTTCAGCTCCTCGAAGACCTACTGCTTCGACGCCTCCACCGGCGACCTCCTCTGGGAGACGGACGAGGCCGACAAGATCGGTGACTGGAGATGCTCGATGGCTTATGCCGACGGCCTCGTCTTCGCCGGACGCCCAGACTTCGACGACTTCGGAGGAAACTTCGCCCTCGACGCTTCCACCGGCGAGGTGGTCTGGAGCCATCCTGGAGGCGGGTCCTCACCGGCCGTCGCCGACGGGATGGTCTTCACCGTCGGGAAGGGGACGGTCTATGCCTTCGGCGGCGCGGCCGAGACAGACGGGGCCGAGACAGAGGAGATGATCCCGTGATCCGACGGCTCAGCCTCCTCCTGATCTGCCTCATCCTCGCCTCAGCGATCGATCCTGCCTTCGGGGACCATCTGACATTTCGGGGCGACGCCCAGAGAACCGGAAACGTCAGCGGGACCGGCCCCTCAAGCCCCGACCTTCTCTGGAAAGAGAAGCTGACGGCCAAGGGCTACATAGGGGCGAGCGCCGCGGTTTGGAGGGAGATGGTCTACGTCTCCTCATGGCCCGACATGTCCTACAAGGGCGAGCAGGCCCTCGGCTGCTTCAACGCCGAGGACGGATCGGTCCTCTGGCAAAACCCCATCGGTGGAAAGGGCGGAGCCTCGACCCCCGCCGTCTCCGGCGGCCTGATATTTGCAGGCTCCTTTAATGGCGATCTCTACTGTCTGGACGCTGAAACCGGCGAGACCGTCTGGAACCGGACGGTCGAGAAGGACCCTCAATGGTGGGGCGTTGCATCGTCGCCTCTGGTTATCGGGAATAGGATATTTGTCACCACCTTCTCCGAGGGGACCCTGCACGTCCTGGACCTCGAAGGGGGCGAGCTCTGGAACATAACAACCGGAAAGATCGATCCGTATACATCGCCTGCCGGAGCCGACGGACGGGTCTACTTTGCTGGAGGGGACCCAGCTCTCTATTGTCTGGACGCCTCTTCGTTTGAGCTCCTCTGGAAACTTCCAACGGACGCCCCCATAACCTCGACGCCGGCGATCGAAGGGAGGAGAGTCTACTTCGCGACGACCGAGGCTCTCTGCGCGGTGGACGCCGAAACGGGCGAGGAGGTCTGGAGCGCGCCCCTCAGGGGCACCACTTCATCTCCGGCATTATCCTCCGGCCGGGTCTACATCGGAACCGACGATGCCCATCTGGAATGCTTCAACGCATCGGACGGATATTCCATCTGGAGCGCCGAGGTCGATAGCTCCGTCAAGTCCTCGCCCCTCGTGGTGGGAGACCGGGTCTATTTCGGATCTTACAAAGGCGTCGTCTATGCCCTCAACTGCTCGGACGGCTCGGAGGCGTGGACCTACGATACCGGAGCCTACATGATGGCCTCACCCTCCTTCTCTGATGGGGTCCTGTACATCGGCTCCGACGACGGATGTCTGTACGCCTTCGGAGAGGGGGCCACCAAGGTGATCTTCGAGGGCGAGGTCCTCCTCGGCGACGGCAGATTCAACGCGACCGCGGATGGGGGCAACGTCCGCGCGGTCGGTGAGAGGACCGCCCTCGGCGCCCTGATGAAGGCTTCTGAGATGGGAGGGTTCAACATAACCTTCGACGATTCCGTGGTGGACGATTACGGCCTTCTGGTGGGATCGATCGACGGCATCGAGCCTGGGGACGGAAAGGTCTGGATGTACTGGGTGAACTATCCGGACGAGCCGATCCCCACGGTGGGACCCGACCGCTTCCCCCTGGAGGAGGGCGACGTCGTCGCCTTCTACCTCGGAGATAGAAGCAGTAGCCCCGAGGAGTCGCTCAGGGTGGAGATAACTACTGGATGGGAGTGAAGAAAGCTTGTTCGTTAGCCGACGCAGCAGAAGATCGAGGGGAAGGCAAAGGAGCTGGATGAGGATCTCTGCCCTCATATTGCTCGTACTACTCTTGATGATCGTCCCCGCCCTGGGAGATTCCGGGCCTGGTCTCTCCGAAGGAGAGGCGACAGAAGATTCTATTGATCTGATCTGGGATGGCGTTGTCGTCCTCACCGGGGGAGAGATCAACATATCAGGCAGCAGCGGTGATCTTCATGCCATCGCGGAAAAGTCGGCTCTCGGAGCCCTCATCAAAGCCTCAGAAGCCGGCGGGTTTGAGCTCGAACTCGACTCGTCCCTCTGGGCGATCCGAGGTCCCGTCGTGGAGTCGATCGGAGGAGTGGACGCCACGGAGAACAGATCCTGGAGGTACGTGGTCAACTATCCCGAGGACGCCATCCCCATCGCCGGTCCCGACCAGTTCCTCCTCAAAGATGGGGACAACCTCACCTTCTACCTGGGAGATCGACACGCTCTGCCCGACGAATCTCCCCGGGTGAACATAATAACGGCAAGGACCATTACAAGGAGGCCGGAGGCCCTCTTCATCGCCGCAGAGAACCACGCGGTGATCGAAGAATCGTCGAAGGACGCTGTTCTGAACGTCACCCTCGCGTTCGTGGAGACGGCCCCTTCGAACTTCTCGGGCTACGACCTGATATTCCTGGAGATGGTGGGAAGCGATGGCGCCACAAAGCTATTGCCCCTGCTGGAGGCGCCGAAGGAGGCGGGCGTCCCGGTGATCTCGATCCACTCGGAGGGGTACGACGACCTCCTCGGAAACGTCGAGATCGAGGACCATCCCGATATCGAGGAGTACTGGAACTACGGCGGCACCGCGAACATGGAAGGGCTCTATTCGTACCTCGAAAGAACCTTCTTGGGCCTCGACGTCCCCGTGAGCGCGCCCGTTCCGACGCCTCGGGCCTACATCTGCCATCCGGACTCGCCAGACCTATTTCTGAACACCACATCTTACCTCCAGTGGTATCGGAACCATTCCGGCCACAGGTACGACGAGGGGGCGCCTACTATAGGCGTGATGAACCTGGCCGGCGATCCCGTCACCTCATCGATGAGATCTGCCATCGTCAGGGCTCTGGAGTCGAAGGGGGCCAACGTCATCGACATCGGATTTGAGAACACCTCCGCGATCAATGAGTTCTTCATCTTGAACGGTTCGACGATAGTCGATGCCGCAATCCTCACCAAGCCCTTCAGGCTGAACTACGGCGACCCCGAGGAGGGGATCGAGGACCTGGAGGCGCTGAAAGTCCCCGTCCTCAACGCCATGAAGCTCTGGTACCAGACCCCTGAGGAGTGGAGAAACAGCACCGGCCTATTCCCAACGGAGCTCTACTTCAAGATCGCAATGCCTGAGATGGACGCTGTCATCGAGCCGATGATGATAGCTGGAAGGACCGAGTCGGGAACCTTCGATCCCGTCCCAGGCCAGATCGAGTGGCTGGCGGATAGGGCGATCGCCTGGGCAGAGCTCGGCCGAAAGCCGAACGCTGAGAAGAAGGCGGCAATCATATACTACAACCACGGCGGAGGAAAGGACAACCTTGGCGCGACTTACATAAACGTCCCCCGGAGCCTCCAGGTGATCCTCGACGGGCTGAACGACTCAGGCTACGGCGTGGAGGGGACGGTCCCCGACGAGCGGGACCTCGTCGATCTGATGGCCCACGAGGGGACGAACGTCGGCACCTGGGCTCCCGGAGAGCTGGAGTCGATGGTCAGAGCAGGAAACGCGACCCTCATCCCGGTGGCCGATTACCTGGAGTGGTTCTCAGAGATCGACCCCGAAATGCAGCGGGAGGTGACGGATATGTGGGGTCCGCCCCCCGGGGAGATCATGGTCTACGAGAACGAGACTGGAAAGTACTTCGTCATCCCCAAGCTATCATTTGGAAACGTCATCCTCGCCCCCCAGCCGACGAGAGGATGGCTCCAGAACAGCACCGTCCTCTACCACAACAAGGACATACCGCCCCACCATCAGTACATCGCCTTCTACCTCTGGCTCAGGAAGGGGTTCGATGCCGACTTCATCGTCCACCTCGGCAAGCACGGCACCCAGGAGTGGACCCCCGGCAAGGAGAGCGGGATTTCCCGCGACCAGTGCTGGCCTGGCATACTGATCCAGGACCTTCCCGTGATCTACCCCTACATCGTCGACAACATCGCCGAGGGGTCTCAGGCGAAGAGGAGGGGCGACGCCGTGATGATAACCCACCTGACGCCGCCGATAGTCGCATCCGGCCTCTACGGCAACTTCACAAACCTCGCCGAGACCGCCTTCAACTACAACCACGTCGAGAACGCCTCCGTCAAAGCCCTCTACGGAGATGAGATCGTAGCCCGGTGCCAAGAGCTGCACCTCGACGAGGATCTGGGCAAAAACCTGAGCGAGCTATCCGGGGACCCGGAGGCCTTCGACGGGTTCGTCGGCGAGCTTGAGCACTACCTCTACGACCTTAAGAACGAGTTCATGCCCTACGGCCTCCACACCTTTGCTACGCCTCCGGAGGGAAGGCCCCGTCTGGAGATGGTACAATCGATGCTCGGCGACGACTACAAGAGAGAGGTTGCCTTCATGATCTCCTACGACGATTACCCGAACCCCTCAAGGCTCGACAAGGAGCGGGAGCTCGATAACGCCACCCTCGCCCTCCTGGCGGCGGTCATCGACGACGGGAGGAGCCCCGATTTGGCACAGGTGGAGATCTTCTCCAACCTTACGGGCGCTGGAACGGTCAATGCATCGGAGAAACTGACGGCGCTCCTCGCCCTCGCCCTCTCCTATTCACAGGGGCTCGACGCCTCCATCGAGGAGGTTCCGAGGTTCATAAACGCATCGGAGTCGGAGTACAATCCGCCATCGCCTGCAGACGATCCCATAAGAGACCCCAACGTCCTGCCGACGGGGAGGAACTTCCATTCGATCAGCCCGAGGATGGTCCCCACCCCTGCAGCCTGGGAGGTGGGGTCGGACCTGGCCGAGGAGCTGATCGAGGTCTATCGGGCCGAGCACAACGGGACGTACCCGAGAAAGCTAGCCATCGTCCTCTGGGCCTGGGCCACCACCGACCACGGAGTCGTCGAGGCTGAGATCCTGAAGCTGGTGGGGGCGGAGCCGGTCTGGGACTCTTACGGCGGCGTCTCCGACGTCAGGCTCATCCCCCTCTCGGAGCTCGGAAGGCCCCGGATCGACGTGGTGGTCGTCCCATCGGGGCTTCATCGGGACCTCTTCCCCGAGAAGCTGAAGCTCATCGATCGGGCGATCCGGCTTGCTGCCAACGACTCTGCGACCGACTATCCCAACTACGTGAGGGAGAACTCCGAGATGATCCGGTCGGAGCTTCTGGCGACTGGAAACTACTCCGAGGAGGATGCCGAATTTCTCTCCGTCAGCAGGATATTTCTTGAGGCCGCCGGGACCTACGGCCCGAACCTCGAGGGCCCCGTATCTGCAAGCGACACCTGGGAGAACGATTCGAAGCTTGGAGACCTCTTCATCGATCGGATGTCCTACATCTATGGCGACGAGGTCTGGGGGAGCAAGACGGCCTCCGGGAAGGACTACGGCAGCGTCCAGACCGACGTATACCGCCGTAACCTCGCCGATGTGGAGTCGGCGGTCCACCACACCAACTCGAACCTCTACGGCTTCATCGATAACGACGACGTCTACCAGTACGTCGGCGGGATCTCCATGGCCGTCAGGACCGTATCCGGCGAAGCTCCCGACCTCTACGTCACCGACGTGAGGGCCAAGGGCGAGAAGGGCAAGGTCGAGAACCTCAAAAGCTTCTTTTCAAGGGAGCTTCGGTCCCGCTACTACAACCCCAAATGGATCGAGGGGATGAAGGGGCAGGGCTACTCCGGAGCGAGGGAGATGGACAAGTTCGTCGAGTACCTCTGGGGCTGGGACGTCACCGTCCCCGACCTCGTGACCGAGACGATGTGGAACGAGGCCTACGACGTCTACGTCAACGACAAGTATGAGATGGGCCTCAAAGAGTTCTTCGACGAGAACAACCCCTACGCCTATCAGGTCGTGACAGCGAGGATGCTGGAGGCGTCGAGGAAAGGGTACTGGCACCCCACCGACGAGATGAAAGAGAATCTTGCCGAGGAGTTCGAGGAGTCGGAGACCAAGTATGGCGTCACATGCTGCCACCACACCTGCGGAAACCTTCTCCTCCGGGAGTACATGGAGGGGATCCTCACCGGGACCGAGCCGACGGAGGCGACCGGCAAGAGCACGAGCAAGGGCGGAGGGTCCAGCAGGCATCCCTACCCAGCAGACTCAGGCTCCTCAAACCAGACCAGGGCCTCGGGGGTTGGGGTGACGGGCGATGAAAAGCCGGTCGAATCCGAATCGGTTCAGGGTGAGGTTTCTGGATTCGTCATGGAGAACGTGGCGGAAAAGAGCAGCGTGCCATCGATATCGGGAGCGCCTTTGATGGGGATCATCCTCGTGCTGTTCATCCTGATCGTCATCGGTGCCGGGTTCAGGAGGAGGTAAATACTCCCTCCAGAACTTCCCTCGCCGCCCCCTTTTGGCGGCGGCCCTCTCCTGGACCGTCCCCTCCTGGATCGTCCCCTCCTGGATCGTCTCCCTCTGAGCCACGTCTCCTCAATAGGGTGTGTGAAACATTTCTTTATCTTACGCAGCAGAATTTGCGCAAACGTTATATCCTGTAAACTTGACTTACGTTCAATCGGGTTTGGTAGGTGTCGTCCTTGGATTTATCGTGGCTTGCCGCTTCTGGAATTATGGTCGGGATCATCATATTCGCGCTGAAGGTCAGCCTGGGGTGCGGGCTTGCGAGCCTCAGTCGGAAAGAGACCCTCTGCATCGCAACGCTGTACCTCGCCCTCTCGCTGGTCATGGGCCTCGTCGTCGGGCTTTTGCCCGAAGGCGCCCTCAGCTCGGTTATGAGCATGGGCGTCGCGATGCACCTGGTCATCGCCCTCCTCCTGGTGGCGATGGGAGTTGCCACCGCGCGGGAGTGGAACCGGCACGGCCGCGACCTATCCCGAAAGACCTTCTGGGTTTTATCCGTCCCCTGTCCGGCCTGTCTTGCCGCCACCTTCCTATCCTGCAGCGCCCTTGCGGGCCTCTTGGACGTCTCCGGCTGGAAGGTTGGATCTTTCGTGGGGCTCGTATTCTTCGTCTCCATCGCAGTCTTCTCATCCACCGTCGGAAGGGCGCGGAGGGCTCCATCAGCTCTTGGGAACGCCATGATATTCGTGGGGCTCTTTTACATCCTCTCCATTCTTCTCATCCCCGCCTACCTCAAGACCCAGGCGACCCCCTTCGCCCCCATAACCGTCCCCGCCTCCGACCTCTTCACCTCCTACTTCTTCATCCTCGGGCTGGTCGGCCTCGGCTTTGTCGGCAGGAGGATGGGGGTATTTCAGTGAGCGTCTACGTCGAGATCGTCAACGTCCTCTACGTATTCTCGACGGCGCTCCTCTACCCGGTGATCCTGGCGCTCCTCCTCCTCTTCGGATGGTCCCTCGCGCTTCTCGGCTCCCTGACATCCGAGTACACCTCCCGCCGAAGAGACCTCGAAGAGCTGGAGAGGGCGTGCTCTGAGGCCTCCGAGATGGCGAGATCGGGGCGGGGGGATCTCGCCTGCCCTCTTGTTGAAGGATACAGGGCCCACCCCAGGGTCTCAAAGGCTCTGGCAGAGGCGGCCTCATCCCTCGGAGGCGAAGGCTTTGCGGCGAGGATTGAGAAGGCGCTGCAGGATGCGGAGCTTGGAATGGCGAAGGCCCTGGAGCCGATAAAGATCGGGGTGAGGGTGGGTCCGATGTTGGGGCTGATGGGAACCCTCATTCCCATGGGGCCCGCTCTGATCGGCCTCTCCCAGGGCAACATCCAGCAGATGGCCGACAACCTTGTCATCGCCTTCTCGACGACGGTGATCGGCCTTGCCGTCGGCGGGATCTGCTACGGGGTCTACGTTATCAGAAACCGGTGGTACCAGCAGGACCTCAGCGACCTCGAGTATGCGGCGGAGCTTTTGAAGAGCGGAAAGAAAGCGCCCGGCGGCGAACGAAGCGAGGGCAGCGGATGAGCCGGATCGGGAGGGCTGGGCGATCCAGGCTGGGGATGCTGAGCGACTCCGAGGACGACCCCCTGAGCGGGGTTGCCAACCTCTTCGACGCGGCCATGGTCTTCGCCATCGCCCTCCTCCTCACCCTGGTGATCTCCTACAACATCCCGGAGCTTCTCACCCCAGAGGCGAGCGTCACCATCGTCAAGAACCCGGGCGACCCCAACATGCAGATCATAATAAAGAAAATGGACCAGATCCAGGTGCTTAACATGACCGACAAGGTCGCCGGGGGTCAGGGGACGAAGATGGGAACTGCCTACAGGCTCGAGAACGGGATGGTGGTCTACGTCCCGGAGAACGCAACATCTGCGGCTTAAATCCCATGTTTTCTCTGACTGTACACCGAAGCGAATGCCCACTTTTTTCTTCAATCCTTCTTGATGCCTGGTCCGACCGGCGAGGTTGAACAGCCGCAGGTCTGCGGCTGAAACATCCCCGGCCGCAGCGAAGGGAGGCCTCCTGATCGAACCGGCCTGCTCCACCACCGGCCGAGGAATTTGGCCGGAGCGATCACTGCTGCATCGATCACTGCTGCATCGATCACTGCTGCATCGATCACTGCTGCATCGATCACTGCTGCATCGATCACTGCTGCATCGATCACTGCTGCATCGATCACTGCTGCATCGATCACTGCTGCATCGATCACTGCTGCATCGATCACTGCTGCATCGATCACTGCGGGAGTAATACGTTTTTTATCCATGCAACAATAACTGCTACTGTTTCGTTGGCATTTGTGATGATGGCTTATTTGGGACCGATATTTGCGGTTACATCTTCGAGAACGGGACCATTTATGTCCATATTACGATCAATTGCGGCATACTGGAGATCTCGATCGGGTTGTGCGCGAAGTCCCCTCGTTGAAAATATGGTGGCAGGTCGATTATGATCTTCAAGATCGGTCCCGCCCCGATCCCGACGCGTTTTCTCCTTATTGCGGCAGCCGAACTCATTTCTATTAATTTCTCGTAAAAATTGTATTTCTTTAATACGCGTTACCCGATCGGATAGAAATTAGAGAAATAATTATGCCCGGAAAGATCGAATATAGCTACGATTATTGTCTAATTCTACTAAGAAAATTGGCCTTATTTCTTCGATATCGATCGCAAAAAAGGTTTTATAGGCAAAATTGAAGTGATATATTGTTCAAGATAGGAAGAAGGAGGTGAGATAAAATGTGTTGCCATACTGGAGATAAGCATATCCATTCTCATGAGCATGAAGGAAAGGTCCACACCCATGAGCACGTCCACGACGCCGAGCATCATAAGCACACCCACAAGTGCTGTCACAGCCATTAGTCGCCGGTTTATCGGCTCGTGCTTTCGGCGATAGGTGACGGAGAACAACAAGAAGAAGGCCCTGGTCCCTTCTTTTCGGCTGAAGGTCAATAGACCTCGCCCGCCAGGGCTGCCACCCTTTAATCAATTGCGTGCGTCCCACCAGGTTTGATCAAGTCCGGTCAGATCAGCCCCTCGGCCCCTTTTTCGATCACCTTCGCCGATATCGCCGTCCCCTTGCCGGCGTTCAGGTTGATGGATGAGAGGATCCCAACCACCTTCTCGTCCTGGAAGAGAGGGGTCCCGCTATCCCCCGGCTCCGGCATATTCGCGTGGCCGATGACAATTGTGATGAGGTCACCGACTTCGGATATGCTGCAGTCTCTCTGGCCCCTGGCGTTGACGAGCCGCGCCGGGCCGAGCCTGGGATGCGCCAGAGGCGTCGGCTCGCATCCGGTGACCCTGAAGTATACGAGGTCGAAGGGCTTGCTGTCTGCTACCACCTTCGCCTTCGTCGTCCCGATGGTGAGGTCTTTTGTTCCCGCGAGCCTCATGATGTGGTAGACGGTAACCCCGATGCATCCGCGCCTTCCTCTCAGAAAAGCTCCCACCACTCCCCCCTGCCTTCCGGCACGAAAGAGGTCTCCCGCCCTGAGCATGATCAGTTTTCTATATGATGCGGATAAATAGATATTCCGATCGGCCTCTGATCTGTAAGATCGAGGCTCACTAATCCCGTCGAAACCAGGAAGATCTCATCATGGCTCACCGCATCGCCGAGGACGGAAGACTGGAGGATGTGGGGAAGCTTCAGCTTTTTATTCACGCCCTATTTGTCCGATCCGAGCCGACCATCCTCAGAGTCCTGGACCGGATGATGGAGATGGATCTCTTCCGAGGAAGGGGGAGGCCGGTCCTCGTCTTCATGCGGGAGTGGCTGGCCTTCCTCCCTCGGGGAGAGGTGGTGAGCACTTCGAGGGCAAAGGATTTCCTGGACGCATTATCGAAATCAGGCGACTCGAAGATCATCGTCAGCCCCTGCGTATGCCAGGAAGCTCTGGGCAGAAGGGAGGGGACCCTCTTCAAGGAGATGACAGTCCTCTACGGCACTGAGGTATATGAGAGGGCGAAGGGGGACGAGGGCGGCATCAGAGTGACGAGCCCTGACGAGGCGAAGATTTTGCTCGAAGCCCTTCACGATGAGGGGTGCATCCCCACCTTCTATTCCTGCCTCAACTCCAGGGGCTGGATGGTGGTGATATGCAACTGTGAAGGCAAGATCTGTCTACCAAGCAGAGCCCACCGGCTCCTTGGAGGCATCCTCAGCCCGGGGCCCGACGTCGTCAGCTTCGATGCTGATGGATGCATCGGATGCGGCCGATGCGTCAAAAGGTGCTCCTTTGAGGCGAACCGCCTAGTCGACGGAAGGATCGTTTTCGATTCCGCGAGATGCTACGGCTGCGGCCTCTGCGTCTCGACCTGCCCGACGGAAGCGAGAAGGCTGGTTGATAGGAGGGGCTACACCAACCTCTACTATCCAATGGACTTCGTCGCCGGATACGGATCAAGAGCTGCAGGTGATGGTTGAAATGCCTCAGAGCTCCAAAGTTTGGGGCTTCGCTGGCCCAAAGATCCCGTCAAGACGAAATTGATATCAGGCCGAAGAGGATTGAGGAATCAGTGGAGGAGTTTGATGGTCACTTCAAAGAGAGCACTCTGGGTCGTGTTCAGACCCAAAGATCCTGAAAATGTCGATGCGATGCGCGAGAAATTTTTGGTCTCCTACCAGGCCTTCAGAGATATGGCCGGCCTCTTCAGCAAGGTCTGGTGGTGCGATTCTGAGAAAGGCGAGTGGGGAGCGATGTACATCTTCGACTCGGAGGAGGATCTTCAAGATTACCTGAAATCCGACAGGTGGATGAACAAGATCCCCGAAAAGTACGGATATAAGCCTGAGGTCGTCGCCGTCCTCGACATCGGTGCCATCCTCTATAAAGAAACCGTCACCGAGGGCGAAGGCTCCTGGCTTTCGGATGATGCTGGCATGAGCTGAAGCGCTCGATATGCCGCCCTCAGCTAGACGAGCTCTGGTGATCTCATGCAGATGAAGGCCATCGATCCGGAAAGGATCTCCATCGAAGAGATGATAGAGCAGGCCGCCGAGTTTCACGGCCACCTCGGCCCCTTCCTGGTCCTGGGGGTCAGGATGGGGATTTTTGCCCTGAGAGGCCTCGGATCCTCCGGGTATGAGGGGATTTTTGCCCTGGTCAAGACGGGAGATACGCCCTCGCTCTCATGTATCCTCGACGGGATTCAGATCTCCACGGGCTGCACCATGGGGAAGGGGAACATCAATACTATACCCCTGGGCCGCGCTGAGGCGGAGTTCTCGTCCGGCGATGAGGTGGTCACGGTCAGAGTGAAGAGTCCGATCCTCGATGAGATCAAAAGGTGGAGGGAGTGCTACTCGACGCTTGAAGAGGTCGCCCGGAGCATCTCCACCAGGTCGGACGAGGAGCTCTTCGAAGCTGCAGTTGGGCGAGAAGAAGAAGAAGAATGAGAGAAGAAAAAGGGATTCCGGAGAGTACAAAAAGGTAAATACATGCAGTGGGAAGGATATCTGATATGGCAAAAGCGCCGGAGAGGGTGACGATAGCCCTGGACGACGAGACCGCAAAGCTCTTTCGGGAGATGAGGGAGCGTCTGGGGATATCTCAGAGCGAGCTGATGCGGGAGGCTCTCAAGTTCTACAGCAGGCACAAGGCCCTCTTCGACGCGGCCGACGAAGAGAAGATCTACGCCTACTCCGATCTCCTCGCCGTCGGCGAGCACATCATCATCGACATCGACCACTGGATCCTCTTTCTCAGCTTCATCGACACCCACCCGGAGAAAGAGAAGTTCTGGGAGATGCACAGGAAGGTATCTCAGGCTCACGCCGAGGAGTTCAAACAGAAGAATCACAAGCCTGAGACGGTCCTGAGGAGGCTTGAGCTCTGCAACCTCTTCAAGCTGAGCAAGACCTCCGACGCCGACTTCACCCTCCTCCTCGGTTACGACATACCGAAGAAGTTCGTCATGACGGAGATCGAGGACATCTTCTCCAAGATGGGAGTCAAGGTGGACATAAAAGAGGACTTCTCAAAGCTTAGGATCAGGATCCTTCCCTGACTCTCATTTAAGTATCGGACCGCCGCCGAATTCCTATTTTCTTCTGAAGATCCTTCGATCCACCTTCGCATTTTCTCTAAATAGCTCGGAGCTTCACCTGCGGCGGAGGACCGCCTCGGCTGCCGCCTCGATGGCTTCTCTGGAACTCCTGCTCGGCGACCAGCCCAGCTTCTCCAGCGCCTCTATCGAGAGGAGCATCGTCTTTACATCCCCCTTCCAGCCGCGGCCTTCCACGCCGCCGGTGTACCTGTATTCGACCCCAAAAAGCCCCATCTTCTCGACGACGACGTCAGCGATCTCGGTAACGTCCACCGAATCTGTTGAACCCACGTTGAAGACGTTGACCCCATCTCGAGCTTTTTCGAGGGCGAATATCATGGCTTCGACACAGTCCTGGACCAGGAGATATGACTTCCTCTGCCTCCCCGACCCCAGGATCTCGAGGGTCTCCGGGTTGGTCTCCAGTTTCCTTATGAAGTCGACGATGACCCCGTGGGTCCCCCTCTCGCCGACGATGTTGGCGAACCTGAAGATCACCGACCTCATATCGAAGGTGGCGCAGAAGGCCGATATCAAGGCCTCGCAGGCGAGCTTCGACGCCCCGTAAAGGGATATGGGAAGAAGCGGGCCGTAATCTTCGGGGGTCGGGACGATCTTCGCCTCGCCGTAGACGGTGGAGGTGGAGGTGAAGGCGATCTCGGAGACGCCCATCTTCCGCATCGAGTCGAGGAGGTTGTAGGTGGCGATGACGTTCTGGTCGAGGTGGGTCCGGGTGTCCTCGGCCCCGATCTTGACGTCGGGGTTTGCGGCCAGGTGAATGACGAGGTCGATCCCCTCCAGGGCCGCCTCGACGGCTCTCCGGTCGAGGAGGTCTGCCTCAACGAGCCTGAATTTGGAGTCTGGTATGTGGCCCTCGATGAACTCCATCTTTCCGGAGCTGAAGTTGTCCAGGACCGTGACCCTGTTCGACTCGATGAGCCGGTCGACGAGGTGGCTTCCGATGAAGCCCGCGCCGCCCGTCACCAGGATGGATCTTCCTTCAATCAAATCGGTTCGCCTCGATGGGGATTTTGAAGATGGAGAATTTTACCGTGTCGGTCGGTGGGAATTTGAAGATGGAGACTTTGACGGTCCCGGTCGGTGGGTTCGGATGATCAATACGAAGAGGCGCACCATCTCTCAAGCCCCAGGAGATGGGCGGCCCCGGCGATGGTCGTCCCGTAGAATACGACCCTGGACCCGTATCGATCCGCCAGATCCAGAAGGCCGTCGATGGTCCCGTTGACGAGGGTCGTTCCCGTGATCAGAACGAGAGGCGACCTCTCGAAGAGGAGTTCGGGGCTCAGGCCGTCAATGACTTCGATCCCGAGACGGACCTCTCCGGCACATTCGAGATCGGAGACCATCACCCTCTCGGGCCCCAGGATCTCCACCAGAGTGGATAGGAGGGCGGGCTGCATCCCCACCAGCCCCACCCGGTCCGCGCCTTCCTCCTTCAGCCATCTGCCAAGGGCCGCGGCACAGTCTGCGGGTCCGGCATCCCTGCAGTGGACCGTCCTCTCCACGATCCCCAGGTTTCGTAGGACGGCGTTGATGGTGGCGACGAGGAGCGCCCGATTGAGGGCGTCATCCAGCGGCAAGGCCAGCACCTCTTCGAGGGTCCCGCTGAAGACCCCGGAGGCTGAGGTGAAGGCCTGGCCGAAGGACCCCCGATACTCCGCCTGCAGCAAGACCTCTTTTCCCCTCAGGATGGGAAAGTCGTCCCGTTCGGGGGAGCCGATCGCCTCAAAAGCTGAGAGGGGGCGGGTCGCCACCACCCGGTCGTCCAGCTCTCCCCGAGATACGCCCGTCTTCAGACACCATCGGTCCAGATCGGCCGCAAACCGGTCTCTTGCGACCTCAAGAATATCCGGGGTTCCTGTCTTTTCACCCTTCATCTTCAAACTCACATCCGATCATCAATGACATCATCGCCAGCATATCATTTCATCTTCATAGTCAGCATATCATTCCGTCTTCATAGTCAGCATATCCTTCCTTCGCCGGAGTAGACGTAGAGCTTCGGCCTCCTGGCGAAGGCAGCGAGGGTCATGTCAAGCTCTTTGGCAAGCTCGACCCCGGTGTTGAGGGGAGCCGCCCTGCTGACCACTATCGGAAAACCGGCAAAGGCCGCCTTGGATACCATGAGAGAGGAGAGCCTTCCTGTGGTTACCAGGGCGGACCTCGACAGATCGGCCCCGGCGAGGAGGGCGGACCCTGTGGATTTGTCCACCGCCGAGGATCGGCTGACGTCCTCGCAGAAGAAGTCGGCCTTCCCGTCCTCGCCAAGCACCAAAGCCGAGTGGGTCCCTCCCGTCCTCCTCCAGAGGAGGGCGCCCTCGTTGATCCGGTCCAGGGCGCCGAAGATCATTTCGTGGCTGATCTTCAGGTCTGAGACGGTCCGATGAAATTCTTTCTGGACCGTTCGGCCCTCCCCCTCACAGATGACGACGTTTCCCTCCGCCCTGACCGAGTCGAGACTTTCGGTGCCATCGATCAGCCCCTCGCAGACGAGATGGCCGACGGCCAGCTCTTCAAGCTGGGTCGGGAGGCAGAACAGCTCCGCCACCTCCGTCCCGTTGAGGTGGACGGCTATCCTCTCCTCGACGGCCAGGTCCACCTCCAGGCTCCGCCTCCCCGAATCCGATATCTCGGTGCACCTCACCGTCTCAAAGACGGCGGCGGGGTCGAGCCTCGCCTCCCTCCAGAACTCCTCAGGCTCCTCAATCCTCTCGGCGTGCCAGCTCTCTTTCATCCTCACTCCTCCCGGAACCTCATCGTTCATGACTTCGCGGATATCCTGCAGGCTGCGACCTTGTACTCCGGTATCTTCGATATGGGGTCCAGAGCGTCGGAGGTTACGAGGTTCGCATCGTTGAAGTGGAAGGGCATGAACGCCACCCCGGCCTTCACCCGATCGGTGAGCTTCGCCTTAGCCTCCACTTCGCCCCTCCGGGTCGAGACGACGACGGGATCGTCCTCGGAGATTCCGAGGGCCGACGCCTCCTCCCGGTTCATCTCGACGTAGAGGTCGCCCTCCCTTCGGAGGAGGGGGAAGCTCCGCGAGGTCATGGCCGCGTTGTTGTAGTGGAGGACGACCCTTCCTGTCATGAGGAGGATCGGATACTCGGGGGTTGTGGTCTCGGCGGGGGGGCTGCCGCGGACTACCGCGATCTTCGCCCTGCCGTCGGGGGTCGGGAATCCTTCGGCGTGGAGGATCTCGGTCCCCGGATGCTCCGGGCTCGGGCAGGGCCAGAGGAGCCCCCCGATCCCTCCGATCCTCTCCTTTGTCATGCCGCCGTAGGCGGGGATGATTCTGTTGATCTCCTCGAGAACCGCCGACGCGTCCGGCCGGCCGAGTTGGAGGCCCAGCCGGTCGGAAACCTCGCAAATGATCGACAGCCCCTCCCTCGCCTCTCCGGGCGGCGCTATCGCCCGGTCTATCCACTGGACCCGCCGCTCCATCGAGGTGTAGCTCCCGTCCTTCTCCGCCCAGGCCGCCGCCGGCAAGACGACGTCGGCCATCTCGGCTGTCTTCGTCATGAAGATCTCCTGGACCGCCAGAAACTCCAGCCCCTCCAGGGCTTTCCGGGTCTTGCCGATGTTCGGATCGCAGACGGCAGGGTCCTCGCCGATTATGTACATCGCCTTCAAGGAGCCGTCGATCGCAGCCTCCATCATCTCCGTCGAGGTGAGGCCGGGGCCGAGGGGCAGATCTGAGACGCCCCAGGCTTCCTTGAATAGCTCGACCGACGCGGGATCAGCAGCCCTCCGATATCCGGGATAAAACTCGGCGATGGCCCCCACGTCGCACGCCCCCTGGACGTTGTTCTGGCCCCTCATCGGCATGATCCCGGCCCCGGGCCTTCCCACCTGGCCACAGATCAGGGCGAGATCGGTGCAGGCCCTGACGTTCTCGGTGCCGCAGACGTGCTGGGTGATCCCCATGGAGTAGAGGAGGGCCGAGGCCGAAGAGCCCGCAAAGAGCCGAGCGGCTCGAGCGATATCGGCGGCCGGGACCCCGCAGGCTTCTGCCGCATCATCGACCGACATCCCTGCAAGGCTCCTCGAAAGCTCCTCAAACCCCGTCGTCTTTTCCGCGACGAATTTTCGATCGACGAGGCCGAAGTCGATGACAGCCCTCATCATGCCCCTGAGAAGGTCCATGTCCGTCCCCGGCCTGATTCTCAGGTGGAGGTCCGCCATCCAGGATGTGGATGTCACCCTCGGGTCGGCGACGACGACCTTCGCCCCCCGATCTCTTGCCCTCTGGACCCATCTCGACACCACCGGGTGGGCCTCGGCGAAGTTCGTCCCGATGGCGAAGATGCATCTTGAGTTTGCGAGGTCGGCGATGTTGTTGGTCATGGCGCTGGTGCCGAGGGACCCGCCGAGACCGACGACGCTGGGGGCGTGGCAGAGCCGGGCGCAGTTGTCGACGTTCGGCGACCCCAGAATCCTCGCCATCTTGGCGAAAGCGTAGTTCTCCTCGTTGTTGCACCTCGACGAGGCGAGAAAGCCGAGGGATGCGGGGCCGTGATCCCGGAGGCTCTTTGACAGCCCCTTCGCCACCAGGTCCAGGGCCTCCTTCCAGGTGACCCTCTCCCAGCCGTCTCCGACCCGCTTGAGAGGATAACGGAGCCGGTCTCGGCTGGTCAAAACGTCCAGGACCGCGTTCCCCTTGGGGCAGAGGGCCCCCTCGGTCGTCGGATGGTCTGTCATGTACCTTATGCCGACGGGCCGGCCGTCCTCCACCTCGATGTAATACCCGCAGCCAACAGCGCAGTACGGACAGATCGAGGCCGCTGATCTTCGCGTCATCCGACCACCTGCCTCCTCACCTCAATTCCCTGACCCGGTCGAAGATCTGGCGGAGGGTGTCCTCGTTGCTCCCGGTGAAGGGGAAGGGAGAGGAGGCGAAGGGCCTGAAGTAGACGGGGACGTCGTCGAGGCGATAGAATGTCCCGTCGCACTCCATGGCGTCGATCACCCCGGGAAGGACCACGTCTGAGACGAGGGTCGTTGGGCATGGGGCGATGTCGATTGTTACCGTCGGGATCTCGGCGAGCCGCTCAGCGCAGACCGCCGGAAAGTGGGAGACGAGGTCTGCGGAGACTATCAGGGCCGCGTCCACGTCTTTTTCCCTCAACAGGTCCACGGCGGAGTACTCGCCTGGGTTGTACCGAGGGTAGCCCCGGGCGAAGTCGAGGGCGAAGGGGTAGCCGTAGAGGTAGGACGCCATCTGGTTGAACCCGGCGACGTTGCAGTGGCCTCTCAGGGCACCGATGACGAACTTGGTGGTGCCGTTCAGCTCCTTGACCAGGTTGAAGGCGAGCTCCGCGTTCCGGTGCTTGCCGAAGGATGAGGCGATCCCAAGGCCCACGTAGATCGTACCGAAGTTGCAGCCCTTCATCATATCCAGCATCTCCTCCATGACGGATATGGGAACCCCGGTCGTCTCCTCGACGGACGGGTGAGGCCTCTTGCCGTGGAGGAGGGTGAGAAGGGCTGATAAGAGCTCGTAGTCGGAGTTCGGTTTCAGCTGGACGAAAAGGTCGGAGTTCTCGGCCGTCGGCGACCTTCGGGGGTCGACGGTGATCACAGTCCGATCAAACCTCCCCCTCCGGGTCCAGTGACCCCTCGGGTAAATTGCGTAGCGGGACATGTGGCGCGGCATCGACTCCAGGGGGTTGGACCCCCAGTAGACGGCGAGGTCGCCTCTTATCTTGCTGTTTCCAGCCGTCGCCCCGACCCTTCCAGCCTCCTGGATCCCCATGGCCGTCGGGCCGTGGCAGACGGTGGAGTTGGAGTCGACGGCTGCTCCGAGGAACTCGCCGAGGTGCAGCCCCACCTCCATCGCCTCGCAGCTGGTCTCGCTCCCCATGAAGAGGAGGGGGCGTTTCGCCTCGACCAGGATCTCGGCCGCCCGATCGATCGCCTCGTTCCAGGCTGCTGCCTTCTTTTCGCCGCCCACGGTCATCATCGGCTCTCGAATCCTGTGGGCGCTCACAAGCTCGTGGAACTTGGCGTTACCCATCTTGCAGGCGTTCTTGACCGTCAGGCGACCTCCGTCCAGCTCCACCTGGATGTCGTCGCAGGAGGCGCCGCAGACCGGACATATTACGTTCTTAATGACCACGTTCACCCCCTCCTCATCATCATCTTTGTGATCTCCTCGGCGCTCAGTACCTCATCTTCGGTGGGCTCGATGGTGACCGGTGCCCCTTTGTAGAGGGGCGAGCCCGTCGAGAATGTCTCGGGGTCGACGACGACGTTCGCCCAGATCGCCCTGGGCATGAAGACCTGACCCGGCGGGACCGACCCGTCCTCCCGGGCCCGGACCGCAACAGACCGCACGCCATCCGCCGCCAGGACCCTGACCCGATCGGGCCGACCTAGGGCGTCGAAGTCTGCGGGATTTATGGTGCAGACCGCGCACTCTTCGGCGTAATCTGCGGTGAGCTTGTCTCCGCCCTTGGCGAGCCTCCCCTCGTTGATGGTGCTACCGCTGTTCAGCTTGACAGCCAGGCTCATATCATCGCCTCCTTGACGTACAGGACCCCCTTCGGGTTCTTGCTTATGGCGTAATCTCCGGTGAACTTGGAAAACTTCCCTTCGATCTTTCTATCGCCGACGGTCGGGTCGCTCTCGGTGCCCGCTGCTACAAAGCCGGGGGCGAACTGGTGGATTCTGCCCAAGACGACGATCGATCCGCCGACCATCTCGGCTCCGACGCCCCGGACGGCGTCTTTTCCCACGACGATCAGGCCGCCGTTCTGCCGGATACCGCAGAAGTTCTCCACGCTTCCATAAACGACGATCTCGCCGCCGGCCATACCACCGCCGAGCTGGCTCTTCGCGTTTCCGTGGATCAGGATCTTCCCTCCGGTCATCCCCCGCCAGCTACCTCGGTAGGCTGAGCCGGCGTGGTCTCCTACGTCGCCTCCGACTTCGATAAGTCCTCCGGTCATGTTCATCCCGGCCCAGGAGCCGGCGTTCCCTCTCACCCGGATCTCGCCTCCGGCCATCCCCGAACCCAGGTGCATCCCGGCCGAGCCCAGAATCTCGATCCTGCCGGAGGTCATGGACTGGCCGATCCTCTTGACCCGGGACGCGTCCCCGTCGATCTTGATCTCGACCCTCGATCCACCGTCTTCGGTCTCCTCATCTTTGACCTCGATATCGAAGAATGAGGATAGAGGCGCCTCTTTTGGTCCCTGCCATACCTTCAATTCGCCGATCTCTTTCTCCGACTTTCCGGCGAAGGAGTCGGGGGAGATCGATTCCGCCTCGATCATTATCTCGATCTCGCTTTTTGGGACGAGCCTCACTTTTTTGGTCAGAACCATCACCATCCCCCCTCGGAGCCGTTGACGACGATAGGCTCGGGGTTTCTGAGGTACTTGTCCGGCACCGGGTAGTTTGCAAAGCCGATGGTGTAGTACTTGAACCACTCCCGAACGTCGGCCATCATATCTTTTGTGAGACCCTCGTCGACCTCGGGCTTGCAGTAGTACCTTCTGCCGTCGGGGACGGCGACGACCTCGCCCTGCCGGGCGACGACTTTGCCGTCCTTTATGGTCAGATCTGCCCGGCTGAAGGCCCTGATCACCTTCTCGGAGTCGTCAGGGTCGAACTTCTCGGGGTCGATCTCGTAGACGGCGACGTCGCCGTCGGCCCCGGCACCCAGGTGGCCTTTACGATGGGCGAGGCCGATGGTTCTCGCGGCGTTCGCCCTCGTGAGGATGGCGATATCAAAGAGGGTCATCTCCCTCTCGACCCCGCCGAGGCTCGACCGATCGTACCCCCACTTGTGGCACTCGGCAGCCGTTGCGTCTCTGGACTGCTTCGACAAGAGCCAGGCGATCACCTGGGGGTACTTGGTGAAGACCCCGCCGTTGGGGTGGTCTGTGGTCATGATCGTCTTCCAGGGGTCGTCGACGAGAAGGAGCATCTCAAGGCCGATCGCCCACTGGATGGCGCTGATGGGGCTTCCTTTCAGGTAGGTGAAGGGGATCACCCCTGAGCCGCATTCCAGCTCGACGTCGGTGTTCGACCACTTCTGGCCCCCGATCCCGGCGAGGACGTAGAGGTCGTGGATCGAGGGTCCGTCGCCGGTCATGCAGGTGGCGGGGCCGAAGGGGACGGCTCCGTTGTCGATCACCACGTGGTCGGACTTGTTGACGTATCTCGCGAGCGTCTCGGCTCCCGACTCGAAGTCCCTCCAGCTCGTGCCGCCGAAGGCGTTGAACTGGGCGTGGGCGAGGTAGACGCTCTGGGCTCGGTGGGAATTCATCTTCGTTTTGGCCCACTCGACCCCCATCTTCTGGGTGGGGCCGACGTCTGAAGCGACGGCCAGCGAGTCCTTTGTGATCTCCGAGTTTCCGGGGTGGCCGAGGTTGTTGGCGTGCAGGTGCAAAGACATGGGCATACCAAGCATCTCGTTCACCTCGGCGAGGCCGTGGATCATATCTCGGGCCGTCACCTCGAAGTGGATGTTCGGCTCGTCGAGGGAGTGGACGTTTTTGCCCCAGCCCCAGTTCTCGACCCCGGCGGGGTTGACGCACTTGATCCCGTAGGCTTTGTGGGTCAACATCATCCAGGCGACGTAGGCCGCGGCCTTCTCGATCTCGCCCTGGTGGAGGTAGCGCATCAAAAACCAGTTGTTCCCAAGGACGAGGTAGGCTCCCATGTCCAGCATCGGAGTCGACCTCATCTCCTCGTGGGTGTGCCGGGCCTCCAGGGGCGGCATCGCCGCCTCGAAGACGGTGGTGTAGCCCATCGCCGAGTAGTCGTACCCCTGCTTGTAGACGCTGGGGACGGTGTAGCCGGATCCCGAGTGGGCGACCGACGTCTTCGGCCGGACCGAGCCGATGTGGTCTTCGGGGCGCATCAACCGGCCGGCGTTCACCTTCGCCCCGGCGATGTGGGCGTGGGAGTCGACTCCTCCGGGCATCACAGTCTTGCCCCGAGCGTCGATCACCTCGGCCTTCGCCAGATCGCCAGCCGATAGGTCTGCCACAATCTTTCCGTCCTTTATGAAGACGTCCATCACCTCGCCGTCGATCCCGTTGAGGGGGTCGAAGACGTGGCCGTTCTTGATAACCATCGTCGACATCATACCCGCTCCCTCCTCTCAAGCCAAATCGCCTCGGTCGGGCAGATCAGGCTGCATGTGGCGCATGAGCCGCAAGCATCCTGATCCACCACCACGATCGCACCGTTCTCCACCTCGAGGAGGGGCTTATTGTCCAGCTCGTTGAGGTGGCCTGCCGCCAGGTAGGGGTCGGAGAGGGCGTTGACGGGGCAGACGATGACGCAGTTTCCGCAGCCGAGGCAGGCGTCCCTGTCGGTCACCAGAGTTGAGGTCAGGGTGGGCCTCGCGGTCTTTCCCAGAACCCTCTTCTCAAGCCCCGCCTTCATCTTCATCTCGGGGAGGATCGCCGTCTTCTCGACGGTTATCGCCCCTACGGGGCAGGCGACGGAGCAGGCTCCGCAGAATATGCAGGCGTCAATTCTGTGGGTCACCTTCTCGACGATCTCGCCTGGCCCGAACTCACGGTTGAAGAGGGCGTCGCAGGGGCAGGTATCGATGCAGGTTCTGCAGGCCTGACAGATCGATTCGTCCCGGAAGAAGGTGCCTGAGAAGGGTTTATTGACGGTGATGGCATCGACGGGACAGATAGCCGCGCACCAGCCGCAGTGGACGCAGGCTTCCAGGTCGATGACGGTTTTACCCTCGACCCTGAGAGAACCGTCCTGGGCGAGGACCCGGTCCTGGACGGTGATGCAGCCCTGGGGGCAGACCTCGGCGCAGAGGCCGCAGTGGACGCATCTGTCGTCGACGGTGGTGGGCAGAATCGCTTTGGAAAGATACGATTCGGCCTCCTGCTCCTCTGGCTTCTCTTTTGGCTTCTCCTTTGCCCCCTCTTTCTCCTCCTTCCGGACGGCGAGGGCCCCCACAGGACAGCTCCGAGCGCAGATACCGCAGAAGACGCAAGCATCTCTCCGCTTCTCGATGAACTCTTTATCTATCAGCCCTCTTGCCACGGCGCCCACCGAGCCTATTACAAGCTCACCCTTGGGGCAGGCGGCAACGCAGGTCGCACACCCGATACATTTATCGGGATAATAAACGTGCGACTTATCCTCCCTAAGCTCCAGCAATACCTCTCTCATCAAATCCCCGTCAAATCCTCATTCAGCTCGGTCTATCAGCTCAGTTTCTCATCCCGTCCTTCGTCTTGTCCTTCGTCTCGTCCTTCAGCTCGTCTTCCGGCCCAATTCATCTATTATTATTTATTAACTCATCTTTCAGCGCAGCTTCTGCAGAGCCTCTCGTCTCTCCGAAGAACGAAGCTCTCGCCGCAGTCCTCGCAGATGGCGGTCCTCTTCTTCGGCTTTTCGGCCACCTCGACGGTCACGGCCTTGATGGTGTAGACCCCGTCACCGGCCCTGAGAAGGTCTCGGATCGCTTCTTCGTGGGGGACCTTCTCGGTGTTCATGTACCAGGAGTGGAGCCTCGGATAAGAGGCGGTCCTGGCGGGGTCGAGGACGACCCTCACCCCCTCGACCCTGGCGGCTCCTTTCGGAGCCCGTCTGGAGAATGTGGCCGCCATCTTGCCGCGGTCCTCGATCAAAAGGCCCTTGTTTCCGATGGTGCAACCGCCCAGGACCTGGAAGGCGTCGGGCATGCAGCTAAAAGTTTCGCAGGTTACAAAGAGCCTCTCGCCCTCGGAGAATCCCAGCTCTCTTCGAGCGATGTTATAGATCTGGATCCCCACGAAGGCTCCGGTGCTCAGATAGCCGTGAAAGGGGACGACCCTCTCGATCTGCGTGAGCAGCTCTGGGTCGGATATCGACCTTATGACCTCTTCCACGGAAATGTTCCTCCTGACCGTTATTGGGGTCAGAAGGTTTAATAAGGTTTTCACGAGGGAACGAGCACCAACTTGAACTCTCCGAGATCTGCACCTACCTCTCGAAAAACGTCTCGATCGGTGGGCTCAAAATTGAGGCGAGGAGGGATCGTATGAAGCGTTTCAAGATGTTGATCGATGGCGTCCAAAGAGAATCGGCGAGCGGGAAGGTCGGCGTGATCTACAACCCCGCAAACGGAAAGCCTGTTGCCGAGGTTGCCTTTGGGGGGCGGGAGGATGCGACTCTCGCCCTGAAGGCTGCAGAGAGGGCATTTCCCGGATGGTCCGGCGTCGATCCAGGAAAGAGGGGGGATCTCCTTCACCGGGCCGCCGACCTGGTCCGGCTGAGGATTGACGAGATCGGTCGGCTTCTGACGATGGAGCAGGGTAAGCCCTTGAGGTACGCGAAGAGGGAGGTTGAAGGCTCGGCGGAGGCTCTGGACTATTACGCCGAGGAGGGGAAGAGGAGCTTCGGCGAGGTCGTCCCGACGCCGGGCAGAAGGACGAGAAGCCTTGTCATCAGGCAGCCGTTGGGGGTTGCCGCCATCATCTCGCCGTGGAACTATCCCGTGGACCTTCTCGCCTGGAAGCTCGCCCCGGCCCTCGCAGCCGGATGTACCGTCGTTGCAAAGCCCGCGAGCGGCGCGCCCCTGGCTGCCACCGCCTTCGCCGAGGCCGTCAATGATGCGGGATTTCCTGCGGGGGTCATCAACCTCGTAAACGGGCCCGGCGGGGAGGTCGGCTCCGAGCTTGTCGAGAGCCCCATCTCCCGGAAGGTCTCGTTCACCGGGAATACGGAGACGGGAAAGGAGATCATGGAGCGGTCGGCAAGGCAGATCAAGCGGCTCTCTCTGGAGCTGGGGGGCTCCTCCCCGGCAGTCGTCTGCGAGGACGCCGATATCGCTGCCGCAGCCGAGGCCTGCGTCCAGAGGGCGTTCTCCAACATGGGGCAGATCTGCATCAGCATCAACCGGATCTACGTCCACGACTCCATCGCCCAGGAGTTCGCCGAACGGCTGGTGAAAAAGACCGAGCGTCTCAGGATCGGTGACGGCCTCGATCCGGAGGTGGACCTGGGGCCGATGTTCAGCGAGGCAGAGCGGCAGAAGACGAGAGACCACATCGCCGACGCCCTGGCCAGGGGCGCCGCCCTCCTATGCGGCGGCAGAGAGCCGGAGGGCGAAGAGTACCGGAAGGGCTTCTTCTTCCTCCCCACGGTCCTGGAGAGGATGGACCACTCCATGAGGATGATGAGGGAGGAGACATTCGGCCCGGTGGCGCCGATGATGAGCTTCTCGACGGACGATGAGGCCCTGAGGCTCGCCAACGACTCGCGGTACGGCCTTGCAGCCTACGTCTTCACCGAAGATATGACGAGGGCCTTCCGGTTTGCAGAACGGCTTGAGTCGGGGTCGGTGGGGGTCAATACGACGAGTCCAATCGTTCCTGGGGCCCCCTTTGGCGGGTGGAAGGAGAGCGGCCTCGGGCGAGAGCGGTCGCGGAGCGCCTTATACGAGTACATGGAAGAGAAGCACATCCGGTTGGGGTTCGGGGAGGAGATCTGAAGGTCAAGGTCAAGGTCGAGGCCTAGGGGGGTGGCGAGCACTACATACACCCCCCTCTTCTCCGAAAAGATCCGAAACTGCAGGACCCAGATTAGGAGAAACGACCCCGAGTCTCCCAAAGATGCCCTGGATCGGCTGAACAGGCTATCGAAGGATGCGGCGAACTCGTCGAGCATCGAGAGGCTTCTGGGGATCGAGGGCGCGGCGGCGGAGATATACTTCGGGAGGCTCGACCGTCTCCTCAAATCCGATCAGGGTTTCACTTTCGCGAACAGGAACAGAAGGCCCCCGAAAGATCCGGTGAACGCCGTCTTATCCTATCTTTACGCCGTCCTGGCGAAGGACGTCTTCGTCTCGCTTCTGGCGGTGGGGTTTGACCCATATCTCGGGTTCTACCACCGGCCGAGGTACGGCCGTCCAGCTCTGGCGTTGGACATGATGGAGGAGTTTAGGCCGATCATCGCGGACTCAACGACGATCAATCTCTTCAACAACGGCGAACTCACTGATAAGGACTTCATCAAGACGGGGATGGGCGTCTCCATGAAACGTCAGGCCAAGAGAACGGTGCTGGCTGGCTACGAACGGAGGATGCAGACGGAGATCGATCATCCCATATTCGGCTACAAGGTGAGCTATCTGCGAGTCTTGGAGGTTCAGGCCCGGCTCCTGTCCAGGGTCATCTCCGGCGAGATAAAGGAGTACCCTGCCTTTGTGACGAGGTGAGAAGGTGAGAGGACGAAATTGCTATGTGGTGAGCTACGACATCATGGAGCCGAGACGGCTTCAAAAGGTCCACAAGACGATGAAGGGCTTTGGAGATGCCGTTCACTACTCCGTCTTCCGCTGCGATCTCACCCCCAAGGGTCGGGTGGAGATGATAGCAGCGCTGACGGGTCTCATAAAGCATGACGAGGACAGGGTGATGATAATCGATCTCGGCCCGGTTGAGGGGATGGCGGAGGATAGAATAGAGTTTCTGGGGGTCCACAGCCCCAAAGAGAAGGAGAATGCGATCATCGTATGATCTAAAATCGGCGATCTAATGAGACCAAACCGCAATCGATTTAAACCTTGAGCAATATCTCAGGGAGCAGAAGCTCTGGACAATAAGCCCCCTGTGACATCAGGGCCGTCCATCCAGTGGGACGCCGGGAGGGACCGAAGAGGTCCCTATTTAGCAGAGGCCTTCTTGCGAGAGGTGGAGTGGTGTCCAAAACCCTGGGACCCGCTCGAAAAGCCCCTGCATAGCGAAAATGCCTTCTTTCCAGGGTCAACATTCTGAACGTTTTCTAAGAAGTTAACGAACCTCTCGAAAATCGCCATTTTTTCGATAGCAGTAAAGGCCGAAAAACGGCCGCCCTATCCATGGCTGAAAAGTCGTGGCCCCATTGAAACATTTTCCACTTAGTGGATTTAAGAACATATATACATGTTGGGCTATCCATGGCTGAAAAGTCGTGGCCCCATTGAAACATCTTAATCAATCCTTAAAACTTTGGGTTGTTTCTAGGCTATCCATGGCTGAAAAGTCGTGGCCCAGCAAGCCATGCCCTTCTGCCCTCATAACCGGCATCATCGGCTGGCGGCACTGTCATGTTGTGGTAGCGTCATGCAAAAATCACTTGCGTATCGTCACAGTCTATTGGCCGGAGGATGATGAATGGATAGACCACATGACGAGAAGAGAGAGCTGATACCCGACGTCTGCAGCTGCGGCCGAGGCAAACTCGCGCCCGGCGTCACGGATTATATCACAAGAGTCGAGGGGAGCGTTCTGGTTATCAAGAACGTACCAGCCTTGATCTGCGACATCTGCGACGAGGCTTATCTTACTCCGGAGGCTTCACGGGAGATCGATCGGGTCGTGAAGGAGTTTCGGGAGGGGAGGCTTCTTGCAAAGCCGATCGCAGCCGGCGAGGTCGACCTCAAGCTCAAGATGAAGGAGACGGCCTGAGCGGATCGGGACGGAACGCCGGCGCGATCTCCGCTCCGCCCGAAAAATGACCTTGCTTCAGGCTTTCTCTTCAGGAAGAGCGGAGACGTCCAAGAGGTCGGCAATGACATCTTCAACAAGATGCGATACGGACCGTCTTCTCTTATGAGCCAGCCTCTCCAGTTCGAAAAACGCCGGCTCCGGCAGCTCGACCAGCACTCGGCGCAGCTTCTCATCCCTCTCAAATCCCCGCCACCGGGCCTCAGATTCCTCTGCATCCTCGAAGGCGTCAGCAGCTGAAAGCACCTCTTCTTCGGGCTCGTGGGGCAAATACTTCTTCTTCATCTTATGGCATCCTCAGATCGTCTTACGAGATTGTCGTAGATCTCGTTTATAAACCTGGACGAATAATGCGTCCCCTGTCTCTGGCACTCCTCCAGCGCCCTCCGCAGATCCTCTGGCTCAATTATCCGCTCCCGACAAGCTCGAATTAAGATGCCAGGAAATCCGATTACAGGCACTTTTCTTTGTTTGGCGACATCCCTTGCGGCCAGCTCATCGATGAGCAATTCGACTGCCTGAGAGTTGCTCCGGAGCATCAACACAATTGCAAAGGACTCCGGAAGGTGATGGAGGGGATTTTTATCCCTGGAAATCCGATGGTTGGCGATCTCGTCTGCTACAGCCCTGGCAGCATCGCATTCCTCTGGCGTGAAATCCTGGCAGATCACGATGAAACCCGCCTCCAATAGCTCGTTGATTTCAGCATCTGCTCCATGCTTTTGATATTCGGGGATTTCGTCTGCAGGTATGAGCATCTGATCGTAGAACGATAGCAGAATGTGCATGCAATCGGATTGGAGGGCTGAAATCAGCGGACCTGTATTGCTGACGGCAACTCTTGGGCTCGATTGAGTCGTGGGCATTTGCTCAATTAAATGTAGACATCTTCCTATAAAAGATCATTTATCGACCATCTCGGCAAAGATCTGCGCCGGACCGCTATCCATAATCGGCTGAATACCATTCGATGCCCCGGACCTTCGGAGCGCGGTGAAATCGCGACCTCGTCAAGCTTATATTCAATTGCTGTAAACACTACTCCATGTCAACTTCGGTTTACAGCATCCGTCTGGAGAGCGAAGTCCGGCGGATGATGGACGAGATGAGCGAGGTCGACTGGCAGGCCGAGATCAGGAAGACGGTGGAGACGATGGTCCGGGAGAGAAAAAAGAGGATGCTCCTGGACCGGGCAGAAGCCCGCTGGAGTGAGCAGGTCGACGGCGCCGAGGGCGCGGCGTCGATGATAAGAGAGGACAGAGATGCGAGATGATATGCGAGATGAATATGCAAGATAAGGCCGTCCTCGACTCCAGCGTCATCGCGGCCATCTTCTTTTTTGAGGAGGCTTCCGCCAGAGCGCTTGATATGGCGGACGGATGCGATCCCGTCACCCTGGACCTGGCGGTCCCAGAGGTGGGGAACGTGGCCTGGAAGCGGGTCGCGTTCTCCGGCGAGGACGAAGGAACGGCCATCGCCGCCCTGCGGGACTGCCTTGAGTTTGTCAGGGAAACCTGCGCCCTCCTCGAATCGGCTGACCTCCTGGAGGAGGCCTTCGAGATCGCAGTCCAGGATAAGGTATCAGTTTACGACTCCCTCTTCCTGGCGGCGGCAGAGAGCGAAGGCGCTCCGCTTCTGACCCTCGACAAGAAGCTGTATGAGAGGGTGAAAGAGAAGAGGGATGTGCGTCTCGTCTAGCGTAGCGTCATAGCCCCGGCGCCGTCGTGGTTGCGTTCAGCTGCTCGCTTTTTGCTATCCATGGCTGAAAAGCCGAGTCCCCATTGAAACAGCGCCCCTGGGGGCATTCTGCCGCCAGGGCCTCAGCAACAGGGCCTCAGCAACTTAAAAAATCCGAAAAGAATGAGGATTTCGAAAAACCTAATTATCGTAATGTTTAAATAGTATTAATTACAATTAATTGTTATGAATACTTTTTCGGCCTGGGCGTTCCGAGAAGTTTACAGTAAGCAGAAATCAGAGAACCGGCTCTTGCAGATAGTTGATATCATAGACTGGAAACCTATTCGCGAGCTACTTGAGGAGATGTACCGGAACAAAAGCGAGAAAGGTGGGCGACCTAATTGCGACGTTCTGATGATGTTCAGGATTCTGATACTTGAGGAGTGGTACGGTCTAAGCGACCTTGAAGTTGTGAGACAGATCAAGGATCGTGTGTCGTTTATGGGATTTCTTGGTTTTCCGGAGCGGGTCCCTGATTCCAGCACGGTATGGCTGTTCAAGGAGCGGATGATAGAGACAGGAACGTACGATCGAGTCTGGGATGAATTCAGACATCAGTTGGATTCTAAGGGACTAATGGTGAAACGTGGAACAATCCAGGATGCTACATTCATTGAAGCTGATCCTGGTTCATCTAAAAAACCTCGTGGTGATCAAGCTAAAACTCGCCGAAGCAAAGATGGCACGTGGACAAAGAAGGGTGAAGAGCTTCACTTTGGGTATAAACTTCATTCTAAAGTAGATTTGGACTATGCACTTATCCGTGAGATAGATACGACCACAGCAAAGGTCCACGATAGCAGAGTCGATCTTTCCGTTCCAGGAGAGGTGGTGCTTAGAGATAAGGGATATTTTGGGGTGCCTGCGAGGGGTGAAGATTTCACTATGAAGAGAAGGACGACGGAAAGACCGCTGGATGAACTCGAAAATGAACGGAATCGGCTGATAAGTAAGCTGAGATCACCTGGAGAAAGACCCTTCGCGGTTATAAAGCGAGTTTTTGGAGCAGGCAGGGTTCTGGTTACAACTATGAAAAGGGTTCATGGTAAAATGATAGTTGCAGCCATCGCGTATAATCTGTATCAGCTATACACACTAAAAAGAGCGGAGGTTATCTGAAGATAGCGGAAGCTATCTAAAATTGCTGAGAATTAGGCCAAATTAAGAAGATATGGCGCGTGAGCGGGGCAAATATGACGCTGATAATTGGATTTGGGGACCAAAACGCGCTCTCTCAACCAGTAAATCGAAATCCTCGAATAATAATTATATTTTTTTAACCAGCTGTTCGGCGAGAGGCCCCATTCCAGCAGAAGACTTCTCCAGAGTGATGATATGCTTATATGTACCCTTTTCGAAGTTGAATACCTTCACCGGCACCCAGTTCTGGAGCCTTGAACCTATATAAATGGCGAGATCAACGGGTCCAGCATAGAAGAGGAGAACCTCCGTCGCCCCTCCTTCCAGAGCCATATCTTTAAAACCGTTTATCTTTGCCATCGCCTCGAGATAGTCCTTCGGCTCCAGCCAGTTCGCTCCACTCTTCCAGCTGAGGAGGGGGACATTTTCCCAGCCCCGTTCCTTCAAATAATTTCCGACGGTTGTATCCAGGTCTTTGCCGATGCCTATCGCCATGGCGAAAGGCTGTCTTGATAGCTCCACCTCCTTTCCTTCAAGAGAGACTATCATCCGGGCCAGCTCCTTCTTCTGCCTACGCAAGGTCAGGCTGAAGTATAGAAATAACGAAAAAGATATCAGCGTCGCAAAGCTGGCCATCAATGATACGATCCCGATCCAGGTCATCCTGATCCCGCCTTTTCAGAGCTTCTCCTCTCGATCGCTCTATTGTTTATTATTGTTTATTATTGTTTCTCTTTTATTCTTCATAGAGCAGCACCATATCCTTCTCGACGCGAGGCCTGACGAAGGGGCTCAAGGCCCTCTCGCTGACGAGCTCAACCTCGCGCCCCAGAATCCGTGCCAGCTCCTCTTCGAGCCCGAACCACTTGAGGCCCAGGGGAGGCCTCTCGCCGGGTGGGAGCAGATCCACGAGTATATCGATGTCGCTATCCTCCGTCTCATCGCCCCTGGCAAAGGAGCCGAAGACCGCGATCTTCTTCGCGTAGGGACGAAGCAATGGAACTATCTTCTGTTCAAGCTCGGCGAAACGGTCCATAAAGCCTCAAGCTGCTCATCGCTTAGCTATGACATACCCAGCTTTGCTTTTATCGCTCGAATATCCTGCTCCATCCGGAGGAGCCTATCTTCTCGGAGACTTTCGGCCGTCTCTCGGGTGTTGCTCTCGATCTCCTGAATGATGGGGATGGCCTTGACGATCTGGCCAGCGGTGAGGATCATGGCGAAATCGGTCATCTTTGGAACGAATCCGTCAAAGTCTCCGGCGAGAACCTCTGATACCTCCGCCTCTTCGGGCCAATTCATCTCCGCAAAGGCGGAAAAGGCTCTGACCGCCTCCCTCGATCCTTCTACAATCACCAGCACCTTCTGCCGCCGATCTCTTCCCACCTGGTTTGAAGCAGCAAAGCCATCGATGCCCAAAAGCATGGCCTGGTTCATCAGGAGATATCTGTAGCCCACGCCGTGGACTTTTTGTCCGATGATCTCAATTTTCTCTTTTGTCCTCATCTCACTCATCATTTCCATATGCTCCCAGATTTGGCCTTATCTGTCATGCCGAGGAGATATCCCCCTGAGCGATCTGGCTGGCGGCAGGCTTTCGATTGTGGATGTAATCCCGAAATTCGCCTCTCTAAAGATGTTGACCGCCTAATATATATCGGTTTCAGTTAGACCAGGCCATCCGGCCTCGGGCCGCCTTTAAGAGGGCGGCTTGCATCGTCACGAGGCAATGTCAAGTCCACCACCTGCCCCACCGCCCACACCCGGCTGTGGGTTGCGACCACCACCGCCCCGAGCCGGGGATCGTAGAAGGCGATCGCCGCCGCGGGCGATCCGTGGAGGAGGTGGAGCGCCATGCCGTACCGCCAGATGGGCGCTCGCCCCTCGACGACGACGAGGGACCCGCGGGGGATCTCCGGGAGGGGCGGCAGCGGCTCATTGGGGGTGATGGGGGCACAGACGCCGATGGGGTAGATGACGGTGGAATAGATGGCGGGGGCTGTCATCACTCTTCTCTCATTCCTCTCCATTCCTCACTCAATGATCGCTCAGAAATTATCTGCTCGAGCTGGCCCGCCAGGTCCGGCAGGTGGACGGTGACGACCTCCCAGACGAGATCCTGTTTTATCGCTCCATAGTTATGAGCGAGAACATTCCTCTGGGCTATGATGCCCTTCCACGGAATTTCAGGGTGTTTCAGCTGAAGATCCATAGAGACGTTCCGTGCCGCTTCACCCATTATCTCCAATGCGCGCTCAACCGCCAGCTGAAGCTTTCTGTCGTTGAGATATGCATCAAAATCCGTTCCCTCAATGAAATCGAGGATCGCCGATGCAGCATCCAGCATATCCCAGATGTAAGCTGAATCTCGAGGTTCTCGATCTTCAGGCTCCATAGGCTCCATAGATTACCTCCATTCCGGCGAGAATAGAGCGCCGCCGGTAGGGATTTCGAATCGACTCCCTATCCACCAGGTCTATCTCTCGGCCGGTTATCTTCTTCAATTCCTCGATCATTTCCACCCAGTCGAAGAGGGTCCATCGGGCTTGCTCGAAGAAGGTAACCAGAAAATCAACGTCGCTCTCCGGACCAAAATCTTCCCGGAGAACCGATCCGAAAATAGCCATCTCCTTTACCTTCCATCGACGGCAGAAGTCTTCAATCTTCTCCCTGGGTATGTCGATTCTGGATGGCATAATTGAGATTCACCCCTCGACTTAGAAGGTATTTGTGCTCAAAGCGATAAAGATATGCCTTCAGCTTTCAGCCTTCGGATTCGAATTCGAATTCGGATTCGGATTGGCAGCCGAGAATCTCAGAACTGGAGATGAAATGCTCGAATCTCAGAAGGCAGACGGGGGAGATCTCAATTTTGTTCATTCCTTGATCCTTCCCCCCTCGATCTGATCCAGCGTCACATCCACATCCATCACATCTCCCACCGCCCGCTTTCGGCTGTGGACGGCGACCACCACCGTCCCGAGGCGGGGGGGGGAGGAAGGCGATCGCCGCCGCGGGCGATCTCTGGGTTGTCCGATCAAGCTCTTAGTTTCCAGACACCAAACCTGTCCACTACTAGAGGGAGATCCTCACATGCTATGCTTCCAGGTGTAAAGCACACATCGCTGAATCCAACATGCTGGCCTGCATAGCAGTTGCGTGGGTGATTCGATTGCCATTCACGACCCACCAACGGCTCGACATCACCGGCAACTGATAAGCCTTCGGCCACAGCATGGGCCAACAACCGTCCACCCTTCGGGAGATGAATGCTCGGTCGATCTCTTTCGCTGTCGAAGGTTGCCAAATCCCCGAACAAGTGTTTATCAGCATCTACTTCTTTGATTCCTACTAATTCCACATCGCCCCAGCCATATCCGCGCTCGCCGCCGAGTTGAAGGCGTCTGAATGCCTCCTGCCACTTGAGAGTGCATCCATCCTTTTCAAACACGTGTCCGGTCAAAAAGACAGGTTCGCCCGTATCCAACGTTCGTGGAGAGACGAATTCGACCTCGTGTAGAGATCCTTCGGTAGCCGACTGAGCAGGGTAGGATAGAGAAGTCCCGGCATAGCTGCTCAGAAAGCGGCGACGGAACACGCTTAAGTTCTCCCAAGGCCATTGAACAGAATGGCTTTCGTGGCTGTTTGATTTCAGAGCAGGATAAAAGTAGGTAAAAGCTAAAAGTCTGTGGACTTGATCTCCGAACTGATGGTACTGCTGAGAGTTCGTTGCCGGGCCACGTCCATGATATGCGTCGCGCGTTAGTCGCATAGTCAGAGCGCCCCAAAGCGCTCGACCAGTTACGTAGGGACGAGTGCGCTGAAGATTGCCCACTTTGCTATGGCCGATGTGTAGCGGTGACCGCAGCCGCAAAACCACCAGATATGCCTGCCAGCTCATGCAGATACTCCTCAACTGCGCGCTTTGGCCCCGTAACGGGCGTAAATTAACATTTGCTCAAGTGTCTCTTTCGCCAGCAACAGTCGCTCTAGACCGCCTTGCTTTGGATCACCCGATACTTTGTCAATAATGTGTTGAAGGATCTGTTCCACACCGTTGCCGCTGGGCTTACCCCATCCAAAGCCGAGTCCCTCCAGTAAATTGAGCATCTCATCAACGACTACCCTGCCATTATCCTTTTCTTTCGCCAACAGATATAGGAAACAGGCATAGACGCCGTTTTCCTGCAGTACACCCAAGGTTTTTGTGACCGTATTATCAACTTCGCTTGCTTTTTTATTCTCCGTGCGGTGAATGATTTCTTGCGCATGTTTCGCTGCCAACCGGTCGAGGTTAATTTGGGCATTGCAAGTCATTATTGAACCTCCTGAGCGATTTTTTGGTGCTACGAATCTATGCCGTATTCCTCTTCTATCGAGTCGCCGACAATAGCAATGCGGCCAAAACCGCGTGTACCCATTCCACCCACACCCAGCCACTCTATCATCCGCAAACCATCTCTCACAACGTCCAATGGGCCTGACCATTTCGCGTTTCCTGGAAGTACATTCTTCTTTGCGGTTTGGCTTTGCGCATTTCCAATTAATGGCCAAGTTTCACGGTAGTCGTCCAGCATTACTTCGGCCGTCAGAAATGTAGCTCGGGGCAAAGCTTCGTAATTGAAGAGCGCCTTATCCTCGGCTGCGCCGCGCTCTGGATCAATCGCCACCGAGGTGCGAACCTCCAGATTGCTGTTGACAATGTGGCTGAAAAGTGTGTCGTTTACGATGGCAATCTTATCCTTGATGATTTTCCAGCGCTGATCGTTTTGCCATTGCCCCGGAGCCTCAGTGGTTGCCTTTCCAGCTACGGTCACCATAAGCCAGCCCAGGTTGAGTGCATCCTGGCGGTCCCAGGTCAACATAGCAGCGCCAGAATCCGTCATTTCCGACAATTTCCTATTATCCTGCTCTTCAAACGTGAACCCTGCTTCTCTCAGGCGCTCCAGTGTGCTCACCCATACAGGTCCAGCCATGGAATACACAGGGAAAAGAACTACATGCGCATCAAAGATGTTGACCACGCCGGAATAGGCCTTCGTTTCATCGCTGTCCTGTTTTTTCTTGATATAACCAAAGGTGTAACAGACAGGGTTTTTATCCGGGTCCGCCACTTTGTCCTGACTCTGCCCGGCGGCCTCAGGCGTCTCGTAAAGCTGGGCTGTGTAGGAACGCACTGCTCCATGCAGGCTGGTGCCTGGAATTTTAGGTATGCGTGTGCCAGGCTCCCTCACAATGCTGTTATCCACCCGCCCAAGGCGGTAGCCGCCGGTGCCGATATGCGCCGGATCGAGTGTCATTAACAAATAGCGTTGCCGCTTGTAGGTTGCCATATATGCCCTCCTATTCCTTCATAATCTCCATGTGAAGTTCTGCCCAATCGGTCAATTCACCGGATACACCGGCTTCCACCAACAGTTTTCGATCATCTTCCGAAATAGCGATCCATCCCTGCCCTTTCGGCCATGAAGCACCGGCCAGCGTGTCAGCTACAAACTGCCGGAATATCTCGTCGTCTACCGACTCGCCATCAACATCCTGCCCATACCACGTCTCGCGTGTAGCTTCTATTGTGTGGATGGTCTGATAGCGTTGGCTTTTAGCTAGGCGCCTCATGTATTCCCAGAGTTTTTCCAAACGGTCGAGGTCTTCCAAGTAAAAAGGCCGCGTTCGACGCGGACGCTGGCCATCGGCATCGTAATGGATGTCAAAGCGGCGAGCGGTGGTGTCAAGAAACTCGAAGTCGAAGGTGGATGGCCATATCTTGATCGTTTCGCCGACCTTCAAGTCAGCGGCATGGACAATCCATCTATCGGCATTGTCTCCTTTTTCTGTTAGGATTGTGACTTTAACCGCGCGACGGCTTGAAGCATCTCCCTTACTGTCGTCACCTTCTGTATCCAAAAAGAGATAAGGATACCATTGATCGTTGGGCACACGCCACCGTATTTGGTAGCTATTCCGCTCAAGTTCTAGCGTTATCGGTGCTTTTTCGTCGCTCGTTTTTCTGATATCCCATGATTGTTGCCGCGATGGGTAATTGAGCATCGCCCGGCCAGCATCGAGCACGGCGCGAATCGGCGTGCGGCGAGGAGCAAAGACTAAACCCAAATGCAAGGGCAGTCGGTCGCGCACTTTTCCCATTTCGGCTTCGTACTTCGTCTTGATGGTTTCGGCTATCTTGAGAGCTGTATCAGCCGGAACGACCATCATAAATTTGCGCGGCTCGGCAAGAATTGGTATGGCCGCAGCATATGGGATTTGTTGCCAGTCAGCGCCTGTAATTCGACAATCTGCCAGCAAATTACGGCTGCGCTGGCCTTCCAATGCATCAGAATTTCGCAAGATCGGTTGGCGATTGTTAATCACAAACTGCGCATTTAAGTTATCGCTAACGAAAATGGCAGATGCTGCCGGGTCGATGTATACGATTGATTCCGCGCCCAATTGGCGCGCAATGTAGCCTAAATTGTCAGCGGTAATCAAGTAGCCATTATTGCTATCTTGAGGCGGAACCCAGACCACACTAAGGTTTGTTGCACCCAAATCGAGGTCATACACATGATAAGGTTCTAGATTGGGGATGGTGCTTAGAATGATTTTGATCCGGCGGCGTCCATCAGCCAGTTGGCGCAAAATATCATCTTGTGACCTCTGCCAGAATAAACGCGTGGTCTCCCAAATGCGCCTGAGTCGGCTGAATGAGGGAGCTTTGCTAGTAACTGGTTTGCCATCAGTATTCAGTGGGTCGTGAGGGGCGATCAACAACAACGATTTCAGCATGCTTCCATCTAGCCAATGGGTCAGCTCAAACCGCCCCACCAGCAATGCCAAGCGTCCATTTGTGTCGGCGACTTCATCGGTCCAAATAGTTTTGTCTGGTTCTGTGGTTGCCCATTTCTTTGATCTATCATCCCGTCGTTCCTCACAAATATCACACACGTTGCGCTTGCTAGCCTTCTTCTCCGGGCCTTTTGGACGCAACCCGCATACGGTGCAGATGTCATCAGGCTCGCGATCTTTCCAGAACTGGTCAATGCTAGCGGCATTGGCAGGTGAACTCATCTCGGTGGATATGAAGCTACTAATGTTTGGCAGTATGTCGTTAGATTTTGTAGATGTTTTCCGCCAATTGGGATCCTGCCCCCACCATGAGGTTGATTCGAGTTCTATATGCGGTGTAATTTCCCCGCCGAGCTGAAGCTTGGGATTATCTTTCAATCTCCCGTGTTCAAAGGCTTGCAGAATTAGCGTGATCAAGTTTGTTCCTGAGCCATTGGATATTTGAAGCAAGTCAGCAATATCAGGTACGACATAAACGCTGCCGTTTTCATCTCGATACACTTCGCTGCCTAGAGGATAGGTTATCTCGATAAGATCACGTACATTGTTGAGCCCATCAGAAAGTAATTCTTGCCTTGCCAACAGATCTGGTATGCGTGCTACATTGAAGAGATAATCGAGACCATTCACACGAATGCCCAAAAGCCGCCAACGAAGATCAGGAGCATCCAGCGTTCTACCCATCAGTAGCGATCCAGCTAGCGCAGACTTGTACAAAGCACCCACCAACAAACCCCAGTTCCATAGGTCTACTTCGTTGATGGGGCGGCGTGTGTCGGCAACGGTTTTAGAAAACAGTTCACTTACGGTTTTTCGCAGATCTTGTCGTTCGGAAGCAGTATAGCTCGTTAGCTTGTCCCAAGGCAGGTTCCAAAGAGACCCGGTGAGACCGGACGGAATATTCCCTTCGAAGCCGAAGGAGGTGCTTATTCGAATATCAGCACTTTTTCTAGTCTTATCAACAGGATTTTGCTTATCAAAATGAGCAGTGTTATGGCAACGGGATAAATAGCTTAACAGATTAGTAACATTTCGGTCTTTAGCTTTTCCCCTCCAACTATTGAGCAATTCGTTGATTGACACGGTTTGAGCGTGCAGAGTGAGATTAAGTGAACTAAGAGAGGGATATTTAGTCGTTAATTCTTTAGGTTCCGGTAATTTTCCACCAAATATTTTTCCATCTGAGCATTTTTTATAATCGTGCAACCATCCGATCGCTTCTGCAAGCAAGAGTGCATCGCGCTTCATCGCTAAATCATCAAGCTGAGTCATCTTTCTCTCCCTCCTCACCTCAACTGCTCAGCTAGGTAAGGCTCCAGTTCTTCGCAGAGTTTGTTCAAGCTATTGAATGAGTATTCTGAAAAGTAAACAATTTTGGCTGCTGGCTTTGAGATTTTGCCGTCCAATTTCGCTCTGATGGCCATTTTGCCCTCCTCCACCAATTGATCCTCCGCTGTCCCGAATCCACTGCTGGTCTTTGCGCCGAAGCCGTTGATGGTGAGCATCTCACGAATGCCTTTTGCAAGCACCTGCAAATCCTCAGCTACTTCAGCACGTATGGCCTCGTCCGTCTGCCCTATAGGGCCAAAGGGTACGTAGATTAAGATGAACTCTCCCCTCGCTCCTTGCGGCACGCACTCCAATAGGATCGGCCCACGTACACCGATGCCGGTTTTGCGGTCGTGGGGGTTGATGACCTCTAGACTAATATCTTCGAAGAAGGTGGGGAAGAAATGCAAGCGTCCAGCTTGCTGTTCTTCGCTCTCACGCTTATTGCCCAGAAGGCGAATGGTGACCTTATCATCTTGCTTATAGCCCAACTGCCACAAAGCAGCACGCAAAGAGCCCTTCCAACTCGTCGCCGCAACCATCGGCGTTTGAAAGACTTTTTCTTTGCGCAGCGGGTTATCGAGAAGGTTAAAGTCCCTTTCATCTTTGCTAAGGTAGGATTTCCGCAAGCAGAAGGGAATACGAAGCATAAAGCTCAAAGGCGGCATGTAATCGACAACCGATGTTTCGGGGAGAAAGTGGAACTCTGGTGGAATAGAACTGATAGTCAATTTTTCAAGCCAGGCATCGCGGATAACTTCGTCAAGCTTAGAATTGCAGGCCTTAAACCAAAGATAAGCCAGGTGGGGCTCGATCATAACGGCCTTGTCAGCAGCCTGCTCCATTTCTTCTTTAGCCTTAATGATAGCGTCTTTGGCCTCCTTGACAGCATTTTTACGTTTCTGTTGGTCACGGATCTTTTTCGCATGATTCAACTGCCAATTTGCTTGTTTTTGTCGCTCTTCAGCCCCCACAAGCTCGCTCAGGATATCGTTCAATTGCATTTGCTGGAAGCTGTAGTATTCACGCATTAGGATCTTCCTCCAATCCCAAAAGAGTCCGCAAAAACACGTTTACATCGTTGTTGTCTCGGATAACGGTATCACGAGCTGAATTCATCTCTCGCCAGACCTGGATATTGTATTTTTCTCTCAAGGTCAAGTAGATAGCCTGCACGATAGCATTCCGATTTTCAAAATTCTGGGCGCTTGGTAGTTCTTTCGGAATCCATCCCCAAACCCGCATCTCATTGTTGCTATTGTATGGGCGGGACATCTTAACCTTCGCAGCTATCCGCTCATTCCTGTTTGTTGTGCCCATAACGAAGTGGCGCAATTTCGTGTCGTTCTCATCCTCAAACAGCCGCCGCAAGTCGTACTTCAAGTTGAACGTTTCATTTTCGTCGAAAGGCCTCCCATCCTTAGAAGAAACGCGCGCCAGAAAGACGTTTTGCAGGGAAGGTAATTCTGGATCCTGAGGATTGCTTGCAACTGTTTGTAGCCGATTATAGAGCGGTTGGGTGTCAACTCTGCCGTTTGCAAGTTCAATGACCCCAAAACCCATTTGCACCCGCGCGCCGATCCCAGCCCAATCAGCGATGAACTGAACAAGGCCAGCAACGACTTCTGGACGGAAATCCGTCGCCAAGCTTTGGATCTGTATCGTAAGCTTGCCTGAGCGTGGTTTGTCATTTAGTTTTGCTGGAAAATACCATTTAGACGTGTGTCTGGTCTTCCAGATTTGAACATTTTTAACTCGTCCGTCTGGATACAAGCCTGTATCCCGAATAACCAATCGAAACCTGCGCTTCCAACCGGTGGCTCCAAAGACCCGACAGACGTCGCACAGGCCCTCATGGTCCTTTTCTTCGTCAAAGGCACAATCTGCCTTACTTGGATCACATGCATCTCCACCCAGGCCCCGAACAATGACCTCATACCACCAGCGCATACTACCGATTATGCCTGTTTCGTGGATGCGATCCACTTTGCCCGCTTGCACCCCGCCAGTCCATAGAGGCGTAAGAGTTTGAATTCTAACATCCATAATAATTTCCTGCCATATAGTCGATCTCCATCCACAAACCCCCCCATCCCGAAGTGTGCCCCGCGCCCCAGCGCCACCGGCCCCCGGACGGATTCTGCAAACTCGATCCGGAAGCCGTACCCGGCGGACCCCGCCCGTCGCCACAGGTTCGCGCCCTCCGGAAGCTCGACCAGCCGACCCTCTCCCCGGCGATCTCGGTGGAGGTGACCGGCTCGACGGCCTCCAGGAATCCTGCGATGCTCAGATGTTCAAACTCCATCTTCAGGTCACCTCCTTCCAGGGGTCCCAGTAAATGTGAACCAGCACATTTCGAAATCCAGCCAGGTCGGAGAGGTCTGCCGCCAGATCCCCGGATATCAATCCGGCCTGGGCGAGAATCTCAAAGCCCTCCCGGTAGGTCGCAGGTCTCCGCAGGCCGTCTTGCGATATCAGATGGGTGCAGATGTCTATTGCCGCCTGAATGCTGACCAGCATGGCATGCAATATCATATTCCTCCTGTCCCTGTCCCTGTCCTTCCTGAGATCCTCCAGAGGATACTGCTGATACCTTTCCCAGTCCTTCAAGGATTCATCCAGCTCTCTCAGATGCAATAACACTCGCATTTTAGTTAGGTCCTCGCCAGAAAGGCTTGATCAAGATATTCGTACATATACCTCAGGTCCAGGTATTCAGAGATGAGGTGGGCCTCATAGTTCACTCTCTCCACCTCCCCTCGTTGCAGTACCACTGTTCCCTTGCTGATCACCTCGTACTGGAAATAAACGGGAGCATAGTTGAGGACCCTGACATCAAATTCAAACCTGGGCTCAATTCCCTCTTCAAGAGCCCTGGCCGTTCTTTGAGAAAGCTTGAACCTTTGATAAGGAGCCAGTTCCTTGCCCAGATGGACGGCCACATCAATATCGTGAAAGTCCTCTCTATCCAAAAAAGATCCGAAAACGTAGGCAAGGTCGATCTCCTTGAATCCTCTCAGGATAGAAGAGATGCACTTAAGAACTTCGGCCCTTTCCATCTGACAATCCTCCTTATCCTTCTTCTGAGCAATTGCACATTCAAATGATAATACTTTTTCCTAGATCGATGTATCTGGGCTCCACTGCCTTAAACCCCCCCATCCCGAAGTGCGCCCCGTACCCCAGCGCCACCGGCCCCCGGATGGATTCTGCAAACTCGATCCGAAAGCCGTACCCGGCCGACCCCGCCCTTCTCCCGTCGCCGCAGGTTCGCGCCCTCCGGAAGCTCGACCAGCTGACCCTCTCCCCGGCGATCTCGGTGAAGGATACCGGCTCTACGGCCACCGGCTCTGGAAACCCGGCGAGGTCGAGGAGCCTTCGAAGCTCGTGCTCGGGGCTTCCGATCTGGATGCCGCTTGCGGGGTCGATCTTCGGCACACCCGCCCGGGTCGCCTTGGGGTGTCTTGTGGGGATGAAGGGCGTCCGCGAGACCCACGACCGGGACTCTGCCAGGAGGGGGGACTCGCCCCTGGCGGCATCGGTCCCGCCGAAGTTCTCAGGGCGGCCCAGGCCCGAAAGGGCGAGCTGGAGATCGAGCCCCGAGCCTCCGACCTCCCGGAGGGCCTCCAGGGCTCCGATCTCCCGGGAGCCGAAGCCCGCGGGCGCGTAGACGGTGACGGAGGTGACCTCGCCGCCCATGCCGCGGCCCAGGGCCTGAACCGACTCGGGGAGGATGAAGGCGTGAATGTGTCCCGAGAGCGGCCTTCGGTCATCGTCGCAGCCGGTGAAGGTCGCCGAGCCGTCCGACAGTTCGACGAGGGCGGCGTGGACCCGCTCCGCGAGGGTGATGGCGTCGACGAGCCTCGGGGCTGGCCGGCTGCCGAATAGGAAGAACCTCGCCACCGTGGGGCGGCCCGTCGCCGCCGCCCTGCGGCGGAGATGGCCAGGGGCATATCGGCGCGCGCGGCGGCGTCCCAAATCATCGAAGACGGGGAGCTTCGCCATCGAAGGAGGGGCTACTCTATCTTCAAAAGAACGGCTGGTATCGACAGCTTCAAGCTCCTCTTCCGTCTCTAGGAACTTGGATAATCTCGCCTCTGCACCAGGTCCGGATGAACTCAATCTCCCCTCCAAACTGACCGATTTAATGCTCTCAGATCTTGCAGGCTTCGCCGTCCCTCATCGGTCAAATTGAATGCCTGTTCTTGGATAAAAGGCTAATCCCGACCTGCCTCAAGAAGAATGTGACGGCCTGACCGAATCAGAACGGAACGCCGCCAGAATACGGTGAAGGTGGACCGAGTCGTCCTTCTTCATAGAGGAGCACCATATAGCACCATATAGCACCATATCAACTATCTTTCTCAGCGCGAGGCCGGACGAAGGGGCTCAAGGCCCACTCGCTGACCAGCTCCACCTCTCGGCCCAGAATCCGTTTCAGTTCCTCTTCGAGGCCAAACCACTTGAGTCCCAGGAAACCTCAGATAAACTCAAAATCAGTGAAATCAGTGAGTCAGTTCTCAGCAAGAATCTAAACGTGCCTTATTGTGGAGCCGTCCGATCTCGTCTCTATACCTTCTCTCCAGGCGCGAGATTCGCGTTTCCGCCACCACCTTATCAAGTCATCAAGTCAGACGGAACTTAAAAATGAAGACGTCCGGAGGGAAAAATAAGAAGAAAAGGCTTAATGCTGGCATATTCGCCAGCCTGAAATCGCCTCCTTCATCCATTAAACT
>JAXGJB010000014.1:0-52402 GCA_040770465.1 Methanothrix sp.
ATATTGGACTCTAATTTAATGCCTTCAAGAACGTTTTTGACGCCGACCTTGGTGGAGTCTGCGCCGTATGTGATGTCTATCCAGATAGCGTCGCTGAAACTTCTGCCGTCGAGCAAAAAACCCGGATACGAATAGCGCCCGGCAATCTTGATCAGTTTCAGGTTCGACTCCGAATTTGCCACCGACATCTCGTAATCGTTTTGCCAAAAACGATTCGGATTGGCCAAGTAGGGCAACCTGCTCGCCCTATAGACAATCGGATCATCGAGATGATGGCCTGAAGAAACCTCGCGATGGAGAAGCGAATGGGGGTCTGTCCCCGCAAAGCCAAAGATAAAATCGCAATCAAGGCTCCACTGCATTAGATCGCCGCGCTCAAAGTCTTCCTCAAAGTCGGAACTGACCGTATCTACCCCTCCATCGCGGTCTGAAGCTACTCGGAATAGATATATGCTAAGAAATGATATTTGAATTTTTCGTTTAATAATTCTTAGGTCACATTCGGATAGTAGAATACACCAGTGCCTGCTGCGATAATTTCCAAAATAACCGAATAAAATTGATGTAACAATATAACTATAATGACATTGTATTGGGCATCTCAATTTTTCCATTTCATCCTGCCGGAAGCATCCCCATTGTTGGAACGCAAAATGAGCAGCAATAGGATGATCTACAGCTCTGTTGCAAGGTGAAGCAAATCCGGATGGGTCCATACTTCAACCTATATGGGTGAAGACCCCTCGATAATCAGCAAAAAAACAAGCGGCTTGATTTGTATCTGTTGTGCTTCAAAGACCGATGCCAAGATGCCGCAAAACAGATTGAGAGAGAGAGAGAGGATGCCCCGCCCTCGTTCGAGGCCGCGGGGCAAAGGCCTCCCTCGGTTCAGCTCAGATCATTCAGCTCAGATCCGCGCAGGTCAGGTCGCCCGAATAGCGTCCGACATACTCGAACTCCCAGTTGGGCGGGCTCCACAGCCCGCAGGCTGTGGACTCGCACTCCGAAGGCTCGCCGACCTAGATCTCTGAGCTCGCCCGGACCGGACCGACCACGGGGCCGTCGACGGACCTCGACAGCCGCACGGGTAAAGGGCGGACCGTCACCAGGCGATTGCCTTCCCAGGCGATTGCCTTCTGCCCGAGGATGAAGACGCTGATCCAGATGACGCTTCACCGGAGACTATGAGAAGATATGATGGCACCTTCCTTTCGACGGAAAGCGAGGTAAGCGGCAGGTAGAAGAGGGATCAAAAGAGGGCAGAATAATCAAATAACGACCGGGCCACCGATTCGACGCCTCCCGCCCAGACTCGGCCTGGAGAGGGTCTAGTAGACCTCCTCCAGGTCCTCGATGTAGGCGAAGGCGTCGTCCAGCTGCTTTTTGGCCCTGGTCTTCCGGCACTTCTCCTCCTGGATCGCCTGGGCCGCCTGGGCGTAGAGCATCTCAAGGTCTGGCACCTGCTCCAGGGTGAAGACCGAGAGGATCTTCGGCCTCCCCTTCTTTATGACGATCCCCTTGAAGACCTGGCCGATCTTCGCCGAGAGCTTCTCGACGGACTTTGTGATCTCGTCGACGTCCAGGGAGTCCCTTGACCCCTGGATTATGATCATCGCCCTCGCCGCGTCCTCGTAGACGTCGGCGGGGTAGAGGAGGCCGCTGGGCTTGAGGGAGCTCTCGATCGCCGAGGTGAGGGAGGCGGTCTTCTTGTCCGACTCGTAGAAGCCGAGGGTCCCCATCCCAAGGCCCCCTTTCATCACAGTCTTGAAGTCGCCGAGATCGGTGACCGAGAGCATCTCGCTGTCCAATGACTCGATGAGGAAGAGGAGCCTCTCCGCCACCATGGAGTTGATCTTGTCGTAGGCGGTCTTGATGTCGCCGCTCAGCCGCTTCAGGTACTGGTTGTCGACGAGGATGATCCCGTCGGACTCCACCTCCATGATGTCCCTCATGCTGAAGGCGGCGTTCTGGAGGTATATCGACCCCTCCTCCCTGAAGGGGAGGACCATCACCGGGATCACTGTGATTTTGTTGTACCTCTCCCTCAGCTCGTGGACCACCAGCGGCGTGAAGGAGGACCCCGTCCCCCCGGAGGCGGAGGTCATCACGAAGGCGACGTCGAAGTCCCCCCTCCGCTCGATCTCGTCCATGATCATCTCGCGGTTGTCCCAGAACCCCTGTTTTCCTATCCCCCGATTGGCTCCGACCCCGTGGAGGTTCGGGACGTGGAGCCGGTCTTTGGCGGCGGTGAACTTCATCTCCTTGAGGTCGTTGACGGCGGTGTTTATGGCCAGGGTCTCAACCCTGCTGGGAAACTTCTGCCTAGAATAGTATTTGGACAGCCTGGTGGACCCGCCGAAGGCCTCTCTGTTGACGGCGTCGAGTATCCGGTTTCCACACTGGCCGATCCCCAGCATCAGTACGTTCAACATATATCTCAGTCCAGATAACTTAATTGCAAAGGCGTCATGCCGGCGCCAGGCGGCGTTGTGATATCATGATCATTTCGTCTTCCGGGCTTTTGGGCCCGTCTCATCCGATGTACCATCTGACTCCGCCTTAATATTTATATTCTCTGTACCGTCTGAAGAGCCAGATCCCAATTATGATCGCTGGCACTATGGGGAGGTAATAGAGGAACTTATACTCCCTCTCCATAACCGTCACCTCGAAGGCCGCCGTCTTCTGCAGCACATCCCCGTCGCCCTGGAAGCTGGCCAAAAGGTCGATCTTGTAGCTTCCGCTCCGCGACCCCAGGACGGTCGCAGTGTAGCTCTCAGATCCCCCCGGAGGGATCTCGTAGAAGCTCTCATCGAGGCCCCCCTCCGCAATCTCGAGGCGCCCGTCGGGTTTGACCTCAGATGTCACCTCCACCCGGTAAGCGGAAGCATCGCCCACGTTCTTGACGGTGACGTTGATCGTCCCCTGACCGCCAAACGCGATGGGCCCGGGCGAGTCGACCTCAAAGACCAGATCCGGCTTTCTCTCGGGCCTTATGGTCACGCTAAGGGATTGTGAGCTAGCGGAGGATACCGTCGACTTCGAGTCGGAGTAACGAGCCACCGCCGCCGGGATCTCCACCTCCCCCTCGGCGGCCGCCACCATCGAGTAGACGGCGACGTCCGTCTCGCCGGGTTCCAGGGTGTTCTTGATCTTGGGAGGGTATCCTGCCACATACCTGAACGATGGGAGAGGCGGAGAGTCCTGGATCAGGACGTCCCGGGCGGTGTCGTTTCCGGCATTGGTCACGGTGATCGTAACCTTCACCTCGTCTCCTGCGCTGATATCGGTTCTATCCAGGGTCGACGAAACCTCCAGCTTCGGCAGGTTCTTAGGGGCCATCGCCCTCTCGGTGACGTACTTCTTGGGGTATCCGTAATCAGACCTGTACTCCGCCCTCATCCTGACCGTATCCTCGTCGAAGATCTCAGTCACGGTGAGGGTCAGGCCGCCGTCCTCCGCCCCCTCGTCGAAGTTGGCGTCCCTGAAATCTTCCATCACCCTCCAGTCTTCAAAGTCGCTGACCCTCTTCCAGGCCCTGACCTCCACCAGCCCGTCGATCACCGATACTACGCTTATCAGCTCCACCCGGTAATCTCCGATCTTGACCCCTTCCCCGACCCTGAGGGAGAACTCCCGGGAGATGATCTCCTCCTCTTCGTCCCCATCATCATCGTCGGAAGCAGCCATCGCCGTCGGCGCGAGGATGGTGGGGATCGCCACAAGAGCGAGCATCAAGAGATAGATCAGTCGCATTCCAACTCACCGAACTTGGACCTGGTTAATTTAACGATCGATATAACGTTTACTGTCGTTATCAACAACCCTTCCCGGATCAAACCTCTATATCCAGGCTGAAGTCGATCCATCTCGCCGATCTGGTGAGGGCACCCATGGAGACTACGTCAATCCCCGATGATGCATATTCGGAGAGGTTCTCGGGCGTTATCCCCCCTGACGCCTCCAGCACGACCCGGTCCCGAAGACCCTCGCGTCTCAGAAGATGGACCCCCTCCCGGATCCGGTCGGGGCTCATGTTGTCGAACATTATTATGTCCGCCCCGAGGAGGGCCGCCTTCACCGCGTCCTCCAGCCGCTCCACCTCCACCTCGATCTTCTTGGTGAAGCTGGCCCTCTGCCTCGCAGCCGCCATCGCCTCCTCGAGGCTCATCAGCTTGAGGTGGTTGTCCTTGATGATGACGGAGCTTGATAGATCGAACCGATGGGGATCGCCCCCGCCCACCACCACCGCCCTCTTCTCGAAGCGCCGAAAGCCGGGCGTGGTCTTCCGGGTGCAGGCGACCCTGACCTCCCCCGCCCGGCCGACGCACTCCCTGGTCAGGGTGGATATCCCGCTCATCCGGCTCATGAAGTTCAGGATCAGCCGTTCGGCCTGGAGGATACCCCTCGCCTGCCCCCGGATCTCCAGAACCCTCGAGCCCGCGGCGATCTCGGTCCCCTCCGGGACGAGCCTGTCTCCATTTAGCCTGAAATACTTGAGGATATCGTCGGCCTCCTCCAGCCCGGAAACGACGCATTTCTCCCTGGCAAGGATCACAGCCTTCGCATTAATTTCTGGAACTATTGAGCTTGAGTCGTCCATCGGCCCAAGGTCTTCTCTCACCAACCGCTCCAGCTCAGAGGATAGCATACCGCAAAAGTTTTGTTGTCTCATCGATTTATAGGCTCCGATGGTTCTGAAGATAGGGCTTGTTGGCTGTGGCGCGATCGGGATGGAGATCGCAAAAGCCATAGACCGCGGAGATGTCGCGGCTGAGCTGGTGGCGGTCTTCGATCGCAACGAGGATAGGGCAAGAGATCTGGTGAAGGGTCTTGAGACAAAACCGATGATATCGGACCTGGAGGTTCTGGTGGAGAGGTCCGATCTCGTGGTGGAGGCGGCGTCTCAGAGGGCGGTTGCCGGGGTGGCTAAAGCCGCCCTGGAGAGGGGAAGAGACCTCATGATCATGTCCGTCGGCGCCCTCATGGACCAGGATCTTCGCCGGATGGTAGAGGGGCTGGCAAAAGATCGCAGCTGCCGGGTTTACCTCCCCTCGGGGGCGATATCGGGGCTCGACGGCCTGAAGTCTGCGGGGGCGGGAAGAATCGATCTCGTCACCCTCACCACCACCAAGAACCCTAAAGGGTTTGTCGGCGCGCCTTACATCGAGGAGAAGAAGATCGACCTGGACGGAATCTCCAAGGCCACGGTGATATTCGAGGGGCCCGCCGAAGAGGCGGTCCGTGCCTTCCCCGCCAACGTCAACGTCGCCGCGACCCTGAGCCTCACCGCCCGGGGGTCCAGGGTGATGGTCAGGATCGTGGCAGATCCAGGCGTCGATGTCAACATCCATCAGATAACCGCCGAGGGGGACTTCGGCCGGATCACCACCAGGGTCGAGAACGTCCCCTCGCCGAGAAACCCCAAGACCAGCTATCTCGCCGCCCTCTCGGCCATCGCCACCCTCAGATCGATCGCCGAGCCCATAAAGATCGGGACTTAGGCCCACCACTTCTCGGTATCGGGCGGCTTCGATCCGATCACGATGGTATCGTTGTCGATCTTGTAGGGGAGGTCGTCTTCGGGGTTGTAGGTGGCGTATTGGGCGAGCTCCTCCCTGGCAGCCTCGAGGTCCACCACCGGGTCGGCGGGCTCCATCAGGGGCCGCCAGTCGACGGCGCAGCTGCTCCCCTTCGGTATCCAGTAGGGGTCGTCCCCCGTCCCGTCGCCGTCCCGATCCCGGCCGGAGTAGTCGTCGTAGTAGTTTCCGACGGAGCCGTTCCAGAAGTTGTGGCTGGCGTTGTCGTAGCCGGAGATTAGGTTGCCCCTGAAGTTGTTTTTGTATACCAGGTTGTTATCGTTTTTGTCAAGCCGGATCCCGTTGCTGTTGTCGGAGATCTCGTTTGCGAATATCAGGTTGAACCTGCAACCCCTCATGAGGTCCAGGCCGTTGAGGTTCTCTTCCAGGACGTTCCCCGCCACCAGGTTGTAGGTGCTGTTCTCCTGGACGCTGATCCCAATCCCCTGGAGGCCGAGATCGCCTCCACCGGTCTTGGAAGCGCTGTTGTTCAGGACCGAGTTGTTTGACCCCGAGGCCACGATGATTCCGTAGTAGACGTTCTGATGGGCGTCGTTCTCCACCAGCCGGCAGAACGATGAGTTCCAGAGGAAGAGCCCATGCCAGTTCTCGACGAACTCGTTATTCTCGATGGAGCAGCCGGCGGACTCCTTCAGCAGCATCCCGGCCCCGGAGTTGCCGACGACCTCGTTCATCCTGATGGAGAGATCTTCTGAGCCTTCGAGGAAGGCCCCGTACTTCTCGCACTCCTGGAAGACAGACCCCTCTATTCTGCCGCCGATGCACTCCTGGATCTCAAGGCCGGTCTGGCATCGCAAAAACGACGAGTTGACTATGGTGATGTTTCTCGCATCTTTTACCAGGATGCCGGCCTGCGACCCCACCACCGCCACGTCCTCTAAGACGACGTCGTCGCCATCAACAAGGACGCCCGAGTTTGGCTGGTTGAGGGAGTACTGGGGCTTTCTGGTCTCCAGGTCCATGTAGTATCTGAACTTGTCGTCCTGGTTCTTCGGGACCCCCTCCACATTGAAGCCCTTGATCCTGACGCCGTCGGCCCTTATGGTGATCGCCGGCTCCTGGGTCTTGGCCCGAGCCGAAGGGCAGTCGACGCCCTGGATGGTGAGAGTCTTGTCCACGGTGAAGGGCTCGTACTCTCCGGCGGAGACGATGAGGGTGTCTCCGGCCGCCGCCCCGTCGATCGCCGCCTGGAGGTCGTCGGAGGCGTAGATCATCTCGCAGGATGCCGTTCCTCCAAGGCCCACAAGGGCAAGGATCAGAATTGAGAGAGAGGCAAAAGCCCAAGCAGGTGATGTCCCGGTTCTTCCGGCCCCGGCCTTCAAAGTTGATTCCTCTTCAATGTCTGAAGTGGCGCATGCCCGTGAAGACCATGGCCATACCGTGTTCGTTTGCAGCTTCGATCACCTCGGCATCCCTGATGGAGCCGCCCGGATGGACGACGGCGGTGGCCCCGGCCTCGAATGTCCGGTCGAGGCCGTCCCGGAAGGGAAAGAAGGAGTCGGTGGCGGCAACAGTCCCTTTCGTATCCAGCCCGTGCTCCTCGGCCTTCTCGGCCCCGAATCGGGCCGAGTCCACCCGAGAGACCTGGCCCGAGCCGATCCCGATGGTCTGGTCGCAGGTGGCGTAGACGAGGGCGTTGGACTTGACGTACTTGGTCACCTTCCAGGCGAACCGCAGAGCCATCGTCTCGTCTGAAGTGGGGGGCCGCTCCGTCACCGTCTTCCAATCCAAAATGTCTCCGGTGTCGTAATCCTGGACCAATAGGCCGCCGAAGACGCTTCGAAACGAACGCCCCTGGTAAAGCCGGTCGCGACCGGAAAGATGCTCGCTGACGTCCAAGATCCTCCGGTTTGGCTTCTCCCGGAGGATCTCCAGGGCCTCGGGATCGTAGCCCGGAGCCAAGAGGACCTCGATGAAGTGGTCGCGCATCTCCTCTGCGAGGTCTGCGTCGACGGGCTCGGAGAAAGCTATGACGCCGCCGAAGGCGCTCTTGGGGTCGGTGGCAAGGGCCCTCCGATAAGCCTCGATCCTGCCATTGCCGTAGGCGACGCCACAGGGGTTGGCGTGCTTGACGATCACAGCCAGGGTCCGATCTTCCCTCACCCCGTCGTACTCCATCAGGTCGATCAACATCTCCAGGGTCGCCTCGGCGTCGACGACGTTGTTGTAGGACATCTCCTTCCCGCAGAGCTTGGGGGCCCTGTGGAGGCCGAGGCCGTCGGGCTTCGAGTATAAAGAGGCCTTCTGGTGCCAGTTCTCCCCGTACCTCAGATCCTGCACCTTCTCGTAGGTCTTGATGACGTAACGGGGACCGTCCCCCTGGAGAGACCGGAGGGTCTCCGCCTCCTTCGATATGCAACGGTATAAAGCATCGGCGGCGAGCTCTTTTCTCCTCTCCTCGGTGAATTCGCCTGAGGCCGCCAGATCCTCGATGACCCCTCTGCACCCGTCCTCGCCGATGAGAACCCCGCAGCCGTTCTTCACCGCTGCTCCGACGATCGACGATGCAAAAGGCGATAGATCGAAGCCCTCGTCGCAGAGGACGAGGCGGTCAGGTCCACCCCACCTCCCACCGGCGGAGGCGATCTCTCCCAGGATCTCGGAGGCGCTCGACCTTTGGACCAACAGTCCCCTTGCTTCCAGGCCGGGGAGAAGATCGTTCACCTCTGAAGATTCATCTGCCAGGACGACAACTTGCCTAATCTGCATGAAAACCTTGGTGGTAATGGTCTCAAGGTTATTTTAATATTGCCCCTCATCTGCGATTTTGTCGTCGACGGATGCGAGTTTTTGCGTCTCGCCATCGGAGTGAGCAAAGCTTTAAGTCGCGCCGGATGCTTTTTTCTCTTCATGACCGAAACCCCTCGGATCCGGGAGGCGATCGACCCCCACCCCCGGGGGGTTCTCATCAGGTTCGATGTGGCTCCGGGGTCGACGAGCCTCCTCGTCCCCACCGGCTTCAACCCCTGGCGAAAGGCTCTGGAGGCGAAGCTCACCGAAAAGCCGACGAAAGGGAAGGCCAACCTCCAGCTCGAACGGGCCCTTGCGGAGATCTTCGGGATCGGCGCCGATCGGGTCCAGGTCGCAGCCGGCCTGAAGAGCTCTCGGAAGGTGGTCCTGGTCATTGGGGTCGACGCGGACGAGGCCGAGAGGAAGCTGGCAGGAAAGGAGAGTTCGACCCCATGAGCGGGTGGATTCGTGGCGGCCGGAGAGGCAACCGCGAACCCAGGCCGAGAAGACCGAGCCTCAACCCCGAATCCCTTGAGGAGCTGGTCGCAGAGCTCGTCGAGGCCTCGGGAGAGGGGGCGGCGATCATCGTCGAGGGTGAGAGGGACGAGCGATCCCTCCGGGACCTGGGGGTCAGTGGGCCGATCATCCGGGCAGCCCGGAGGCCCGCCCTGGAGGTGGCCGAGGAGGCGGCTCGGGATTACCGAAACGTCGTCGTCCTCACCGACTGGGACCGGGCCGGGGAGGAGCTGGCAAGAAAGATGGAGACGTACCTGCGGTCCGCCGGAGCCAAGGTCGACCTCGATACGCGGGATCGGCTGAAACGGATGGTCCGCCGGGAGATAAAGGACGTCGAGAGCCTCAGCAGGTTTGTAGAGAGGGTGAGGTCTGAGATATGCCCAAAAGAGTTGCCGTAACCGGCGTTCCGGGCGCAGGAAAATCGACCCTGGTGATGAGGGTCCTCGACCGGCTCGGCTGCAGGGCGGGAGGCGTCCTGGCCAGGGAGGTCAGGCTCGGTGAAAAGAGGGTCGGATTTGAGCTTATTGACCTTCAATCTGGCGAGGTCGGAACCCTCGCCTCGGCAGATGGGGATGGGCCGAAGCTCGGAAGGTACAGGATCAACCTCGCCGCCCTCGAAGATATCGGGGCGGGAGCGATCGAGCGGGCAGTCCGGGAGGCGGACCTCGTGGTGATCGACGAGGTGGGGCCGATGGAGCTATTCTCAGACGGGTTCGCCGGAGCGGTGGAGGCGGCCCTGGATTCTCTAAAGCCGATCCTGGTCGTCGTCCAGATGAGGTCCCGCCACCCCCTAGCGGTGAGGATAAAAGAGGAGTTCCGGCTCTTCGTCGTCACCGAAATGAACAGAGACGACCTCCCCGGAATGGTCGCCTCCGAGTTCTCCTCGACGATCTGATTTTTAAAAATCGACGGCTAGGCTTTCGCCTCAGGAGCCGCCGTGAATCTCCTCAAGTTTTGTGATCTTCTGGATCTCCTCTTTGAGGGCCGGCGGGAGCCCCTTGATCTCGACGTCGAGAAAACCCCTCACGATGACGCTCGTCGCCTCGTCGGTGGAGAGGCCCCGAGCCATCAGGTACTCCAGCTCCACCTGGGATATCTTGCCAACGGCGGCCTCGTGGGACATGTCGAGCCCTCCGCACCAGCCGTCCAGTTCCGGGATCGAGTAGATCCTCCCCTTCTCGGTGAGGATCAATCCGACGCACTCGACGTGGGCCCTGATGTCTGGGACTTTTCCCACCATCCGGCCCCGGTTGATTATCTCGCCGCCGGTGGAGACTACCCTTGATATCGATTCGGCGCTGGTTTTGGGAGCTTCCAGGATCGTCTGGTTTCCGATGTCGATGTTGCCCCTCCGGGCGTACATGATGGTGTTGAAGCTGGCGACCGCCCCCTCACCTACGAGGTTGGCGGTGGGGAAGGCCTGGAGGCTCTTGACAGGGGTGAGGGTGATGTAGTTCTCTGAGATCGACCCGCCGGCCTCAACCTGGCTTGCGCCCCTCGGCCTCACCTCCACCTCCTCGCCCCAGTTGTGGACCATGGTGAAGGTGACGTGAGCGTTCTTTTTGACGTAGACCTCGGAGACTCCCAGGTGGAGACCCCGGCCTGCGTGAGAGGGCGTGGTGCAGCCGGTGATGATGTGAAGCTGTGACCCCTCCTCGGCGATGACGACGTTGTGGACCCTCTGCCGCTTGTTTTTGCCGCCCATGAATAGGCACGTCTTGAGGGGAAATACGGTCTTGGTGCCGGGTTTTGCCCGGACGAAGTAGCCTGCCGGCGGGTGCATCCCCACGTCGGCGGTGTACTTGTCGGCGTCGATGGGGACGAGCTTCCAGTAGTAGTCCGCAAGGTAGCTGTGCTTTTTGAGGGCGGCGCCGATCTCCTCCACCTCGATCCCCTCGACGACCGAGCCCCGATGTACCGCCGACTGGTCGACCTGGAAGTAGTCGCCCGCCGACTCGCCCGAGAGGCTCACCCCGGCGCTGAGGGCTGCGGTCTGGACGTCCGCGGGGAGCATCTCCAGAGCCTCGATCTCGCCGAAGTCGTCGGATGTGGAATCGTAGCTCTCGATATCGACGTCCGTCCCCAGAGCGGCCTTTTTGTCGGCGGCCTTCTTCGCCTTCTCTTCTAGACGGGACATAGACATGCTGCACACCCCTCGTATCCGTTGACCTTGATCTGTTCCAGAATCTCCTTCGGGCTTCCCGAGCAGACGATCGTACCCTCGATCATGACGTGGGCCTTGTCCGTCGACATGTAGTCGAGGATGTGGCCGAAGTGGGTTATGATCACCCCGGACTTCGTCCGAGCGCTCGGCTTCAGGTCTTTTTGGGTGAGGGTGTTGATCGCCCGCCCGATGACCTTGATGTTCTCCAGGTCGACCCCCGAATCGGGCTCGTCGAGCATCACGAAGTCCGGCTCCTGAGCGAGGAGCTGGACCATCTCCGACCTCTTCACCTCGCCGCCGGAGAAGCCCTTGTTAACCTCCCGATCGGCGAACTCGGTGAAGTCCAGATCCGCCAGGATCTTATCGGCGTTCGCGTTGGGGTTACAGAGCTTGATCATATCCAAAACCTTCAGCCCCCTGATGGTGGGAGGGTGCTGGAAGGCGATCCCGATCCCAAGCCGCGCCCGCTCGTGCATAGACATTTTGGTAATGTCCACGCCCTTGAACCTGATCGTCCCGCTCTCCACCACGTACCGGGGGATCCCAGCTATGGTGCTGAGGAGCGTCGTCTTCCCGCAGCCGTTGGGGCCGAAGAGGGCGTGGGTCTCGCCCTCGCCGACGCTCATGTCCACCCCCTTGAGGACCCGCTTATCCCCTATGCTCACCCAGAGATCTTCAATCTGTAACGTCGGACCGCCTCCTTGGGCCATATCGTCTGAAACGCCTTCGTTCTTGACAAGATGATATCGACACTAATAACGTCTTCCCTTTGGAGCCAGAGCTTCCAGGCGGATGTTTCCGTCCGAAGAGAGCTTAGGGAGGGCGGACCTCGTCTGAGGATCTTCTCCGCTTCGGGGGATTTGGGGAAGCCACCCTCCCGACCAGGTCGTCACCGTCTTATAGCACGCACTCGGAGCAGTCCTGACAGCTGCACTCGATATTGGTGATCTTCCACTTCAGAGCCCAGCGCTTCATCTCCTTGACGATCTCCACGATCTCAAGGCCGCTCTCGGTCAGGGAGTACTCCGCCTTTGCGGGGAAGGACCGGCCATCGAAGCTCCTCTCCACGAGCCCCTCCTTCTCCAGCTCCTTGAGCCGCGCCGACAGGACCTTCGGCGTGATCCCGTCAAGGCAGCTCTTCAGCTCGGAAAATCGCCTCACGTGACCCTGACCCTTGTAAAGCTCCAGGAGGATGAGGAGTGTCCACTTCCGGGCTATGTACTTCACCGTCCTGCTGACGGTGCAACCTTCCTGCATGGTATCCTCGAAGAAACCTTCCTGCCTATATACCTTGGTATCCCAAGTATACCATTGGCGGTGCGACGGCTTGGGCCAGGTCGCCCGGCCAAGCCCGCCCAGGAGCAAGATCATGAAGGTGATGGTATTCTACAATGGCGAGTTCGGGAGAAAACTCATCGGAAACCTGATCAACTTCTCCGGCTTCTGCATCTCCTGCGGCGACGCCTGTACCCTCTGCAAGTCCGGAAAGTACAGCCTTGCCGATGGTCTGGTCTCCGTCATGGAGATGCCCGACCCTGAGAGCCTGGACGACTTCATCGACGACGCCGAACCCTACATCCCAAAGGAGATCCCGGAAGCGGAGATCGCCATCGTCGTCAATGTCCACCCCGACATCATCTTCGGCCTCCTGCCCGTCATCAGAGAGCTGGGGTATCGTGGAATCATAGGCGGGTCCGAACGGCCCCAGGAGCTTCCCATGGGGCTGCGAACCCAGCTCACCGAGGAGGCGAGAAAGCTCGGCCTGGAGGCCGCCTTCGCCAAGCCCTTCTGCGCTCTGGCGCCAGATCCCGCCACTCCCGCCATAAACGCCTTCATGGAGAAGGCCCACTTCGGCGATCCCAGGATCGAGATCGTCGCTCAGGATAGCCGGCCGGGAAAGGAGACGATCCTCGCCGCCAACGTCGTCCGCAGCGCACCCTGCGGCTCAACCTGGTACGTCGCAAAGAGGATGACAGGCCTGGAGACCAACCAGCCCGACCTCCGGGAGAGGATCTCCGAGGCCCACCACGCCTACCCCTGCACCGCCAGCATGGACCAGGACCCGGAGCTGAAAGACACCATCCTCCACAAGGCAGGTTATATAATCAGAGAGGCGGTGGAGGACGCCATCAAGCGGGCGGAGAGGACGGAGCCGAGGGACTCGGGGACCTTTTCGGGCTCCACAAGGCCCATCGCCTGTGAACAGTAATTTCCGAGATCACAATTCTCTGGATAGTTTTGATATAGCCAAGATGCAGAATGGAAAGAGAAGATACGAAGAAGGAGGTTGAATAATATGGCAAAAGACCTTATGGAGAAGGGAGCGATCCTCCAGAGAGACAAGGAGACCTACGCCATAGCCCCTCACATCGCGGGCGGCGTCATCGACCCTGCTGGGCTCAAGAGGATCGCCGAGGTGGCGGAGAAGTACAAAGCGGCAGCCCTGAAGATAACCTCGGCCCAGAGGATAGCCATCGTGGGACTGAAGCCAGAGGACCTCGACGACGCCTGGGCGGACCTCGACATGAAGCCGGGGGCGGCCATCGGCCTCTGCGTCCGGAGCGTCAAGATCTGTCCTGGAACCACATTCTGCAAGCGGGGCCTCCAGGACTCGGTGGGAGTCGGCCTCAAGCTCGACGAGAAGTATCACGGCATGGAGATGCCCTCCAAGTTCAAGATCGGCGTATCGGGCTGTCCCAACTCCTGCGCCGAGCCCGCCGTCAAGGATCTGGGGCTGATGGGCACCGCCAAGGGCTGGACGATCATGGTGGGGGGGAACGCCGCCCGAAAGCCCCGACTGGCCACGGTCCTGGCCGAGGCCTTGAGCGACGACGAGGCCTTCGCCTTGGTCGATAAGGTGATCGGCTACTACAAGGCCAACTCCGAGAAGAAGAGGCTCGGCGATTTCATCGACGAGATCGGATTTGAGAATTTCAAGAAGGCTGTCCTCTGACGCCGAAGGTGGGAAATAATCTCCCCTGAATGATCGATGGAGAAAAAGTCCGAAGGGAGGGAAGATCGGGGATCACCAGACCCCCGGCACCTCCTCGCCGCAGCTTGGGCACTTCCCATCGACGACCCCGTTCCTCATCACCCGAAAGCTGAACCGCTCCACCAGCGTCTCGCCGCAGGCGGGGCAGCTCGTGTCCTCGTCCTCGCCGGGGATGTTTCCTCCATATACGTACTTTATCCCCGCATCCCGTCCTATCTCCGCTGCCCGTCTGATGGTCTTGGCGGGCGTGGGCGGGGCGTCTTTCAGCTTGTACGTCGGGTAGAAAGCCGTGACGTGCCAGGGCATATCGGGGCTGACCCCGGCCAGAAATTCGGCTGCCTCCCGAAGATCTCGGTCCGAGTCGTTGTAGCCGGGGATCAAGAGGGTAGTCACCTCCACCCAGATCCCGAGGCTCCACATCAGCTCGATCGTCCTCTTGACCGGATCGAGCCTCGCCCCGCAGACCTTCTTATAAAAATCGTCGTCGCCCTTGAGGTCGATGTTTATCGCATCCAGGTAGGGCTCAATCGTCCTCGTCGCCTCTTCGGTCATATACCCATTGCTGACGAAGACGTTCTTAAGGCCCCTTTCTCTAGCTAGCTTGGAGACGTCTAGGGCGTACTCGAAGAAGATGGTGGGCTCTGTGTAGGTGTAGGCCACCGACTTGCACCCGGCAGCGAGGGCCTCCGCCACCACCCTCTCGGGCTCGACCATCTCCCCGGGAATGAACTCCTTCTCGGCTGAAACCTGGGATATATCGGCATTTTGACAGTGGAGGCATCTGAAGTTGCAGCCGGCGGTGGCGATAGAGTAGCTGAGGTGGCCGGGCATGAAGTGGTAGAGGGGCTTCTTCTCGATGGGATCGATGTGCATCGCCACCAGCTTTCCGTAGACCAGGGTCTGCAGGACCCCATCCTGGTTCTCCCTGACTCTGCAAAGTCCCCTCTTTCCCGGCCTTATACGACAGAGCTGGTTACAGAGCCCGCACCGAACGTCGCCTCCTTCAAGTTTTTCATAAAACATGGCTTCCTTCATCGCGAACACCACCACCTATCGGAACTAAGATCTCTCCAAATATGTGGATATGATCCCATATAACCGTTGTTCTGAGGGAAGGTCTGTGCAGAAGGATATGAAAGCGGCCCCTTCGATCAGGATCCCTCTTCCCCGCTTGCGAAGACGTAGAACCTGAGAGGATCTTCCGGCAGCCCCGATGTGAGGTTGATGGAATTATTTACGCTCTGGTCGGCGGTCCTGATCCAGATATCACCAAACAGGTTAATTTCATCGTCGGGGGTGAGGAGGATCGCCTCGTCGCTCGCCATGGTGATCATCATTTCGTCAGGATCGACTAGAGTTACCGTCATCACCCCATATTCGTCCCCCACCTCGACGGAATCGGGATCATCGGAGATCTGCCAGATCCCGTCCACCTCGGCGAAGCCGTCATCGTCGGTGGCGAAGGCGCTTTTAAAGTGGACGGCTATGACCACCAGGTCGTCAGCTCCGCCCACGCTCCTGGAGTAGATGTAGGTCTCATCCCTCAAGGTCGACCCGGACTTCCAGGGCTCCATGACCTGGGAGTCCATCAACGCTCCGTCCTTGAAGAGCGCAAGGGAGACCTTCTCTCCGCCCTCGTCCACCGACTCCAGGGAGAGCTTGTAGCCGCCCTCAAGCCCCAGAGGGCTGTCGGTATCGAAGGTCTCCCTCCGGTCGTCGTCTATGAGAACCCTCACCAGCTGCTCCTCCTCGAGCATGTTGGGGCTCTCCGATTCCTCCCGGAGAAGGCCGTCGGCGTAACCGGCAAAACGGACCGTGCCGAATAGAGGGATCGTCCATTGAGCCCCCCACCCCTCAAACTCCATCCCCTTCTTCTGAGCAGAGGTGGAATACACCGCGCCCGTCCCCTCCTCGAGCAGGTCCCCGGTGACGTTCAGAACCAGAGACTCATCCCCCACCCCCTCGTCCATATCGTAGTAAAAACCAGCGAAGCTGGTGGAGTTCCACACCCATATGGAGCCGTCGACGACCTCTCCATCACGGCCTCTGATCTCGATGGGCTCCTGTCCTTCGATCGTTCTATATATGCAGAACCTGAGGGGAGTTTCGGGCTGGCCAAAGGCGGCGTTGACGGAGTCGTTCACGTCGTCCTGATCTGCAGTTTTGATCCCGATATCGCCCATCAAGAGCCTTGATCTTCCCCTCACCAGGCCGATTTCGCGCCCCTCGTTCTTCATGGTCAAGGTCATATTATCGGGGTCCAGGTCGGTGACTGTCATCTCTCCCCACTCGTCCCCTTCTCCGATGGGGACGGTCTCCTCAGATATCTGCCAGATACCGTCGATGGTCGCAAACGCGTCTCCGCCGCTGGAGAAGACGTTCTTGAAGTGGACCGCTATGAAGACGAAATCTTCTCCGCCGATCTGCCTTCGATAGAGGTAAGTCCCATCCCCCACCGTTCCATTCTCCTTTGATGGCTCCACCACCCCCGAGTCCACGGATGCGCCATCCCTGAGAAGCGCAAGAGATACCTTCTCACCAGCGTCCACCTCCACCACCTGGAGCGAATATCCTTCTTCGAGCCTCAATGGAAGACCGCTTTCGATCGTCCTCTCACCGTCGTCGTCGAGGAGGACCTTTGCGATCTCATCGTCCCGGAAAAGTGACCCTTTGCCGGACTCGTTTTGGAGGTAGCCTCTGCAATAGCCTGCGAAGCGGTCCTCGCCCAGAAAACCGATGGTCATGCGGCTCCCCCAGCGAGAAAACTCGAAAGCCTCCTCCTCTGCCGTGCTGGTGTAGACCGCTTCTGAGACATTTACCCTCCCGCCCGATATGGCAAGGCTCAGCCTCTCGCCGCCGATGTCGTCATCCAGGTCGTAAAAGAACCCCCCAAAATCCTGGGCGGTCCAGCAGTAAGTCGCGCCTTCGAGCACCTCGGCCACAGGACCCCTCACCTCCACACCGCCAGCTGTCGCCACCAGCAGCGCCACCAGAAGGGTGGATGAGAGGAAGCCGGAAAGACGATTCAAAGTCGATGACATCAGATGATCGCTCGAAATGAGCGATGATGCAAATAAAAGCATCGCCATGGTCAAGGCGATTTTCAGGGCAAAGATGAGTTACATCTACTGGATTCAGTATCTCATGAGAAGAAAAGCACGATTGAATAAAAAGTGAGGTTGGAAGAGCTTTTGGCTCTTCCAAGGGTGGGTTTTACTCTCTCCTCCTCAGGACGAGGTAGGAGACTGCCAGAAGTCCGGTTATGGCGAAGACCGCCTCGAATCCGGGGATTCCTCCAGCCTCTTCCTCAGCGGGGGCTTCCTCGGTCATGTTCTCTTCAGCGGGAGCTTCCTCAGCGGGGGCTTCCTCAACGGCTGCCTCCTCTACAGGGGCTTCCTCAGCGGGGGCCTCCTCAACGGGGGCCTCCTCAACGGCTGCCTCCTCTACAGGGGCCTCCTTGACTTGGGGCTCGGCCTCAGCTGCGCCAGCCTCCTCTATGGTGGCCTCCTCGTAGATGTAGAACCTGAGGGGTTCCTCAGCGGTGATGACGTCCTGGTCGGCCGTCTTGATTCTGATGTTCTCCATCAAGAGCTGGTCTTTGTCATTGCTGAGGGTGATCTTGTTGTCCTCGTTGTTCATCATGATGGAGTACGCTTCGGAGTTGACGGTCTGGATCGTCATCTTGTCGTACTCGGTGTCCTCCTCAACGTCGGTGTAGGTATCGGAGATCTGCCAGATACCGTCGACTGTGGCCAGATCCTGGTCAGAGCCGCGGAAGGCGTTCTTGAAGTGGACAGCTATGATGACGATGTCCTCGGTGTCGCCGAGGTCCGCTGTGTAGGTGTAGGTCTTGTCAGCGATGTCTGCGCCGTCCTTGGAGGGCTCAACAACAGCTGAGTCGACGACTGAGCCGTCCTTCATCAGCTGGACGTAGACCTTGTTGCCGTCGAGGTCGATGGACTGGATCGCCAGCTCGTAGCCCTCCTCAAGGGTCAGGGGCGTGCCGGAGGTGAAAGTCCTCTCGTCGTCGTCGTCGTAGAGCACCTTGGAGAGCTGCTCGTCCGCCATGAGGTTGGCATCAGTGGAGTCGTCAGCCAGGTAGGCGGCCATGGGGTCGTCCTCGTTCTCGACGTAAGCGGCGAAGTACTCCTCAGCGAGGAAGCCGATGGTCTTGTACTCGCCCCACTCGGCGAAGTCAAAGTCGTCATCCTGGGCCACGGTCTCGTAGACGACGCCGTTCGGCTCGTCGAGAACGTCACCGGTGAAGGTCATGGTGATCTTCTCAGTGCCGAGGTCGTCATCGATGTCGTAGTAGAATCCAGCGAAGGATGCGGCGTCCCACTCAGCGGTGGCGCCGTCAACAACTTCCCTGACGGTTCCCCTGATCTCGTAGGTGCCGGGCTCGGTGATGGTCTTCTGGATGTAGAACCTGAGGGGGTCCTCAGCGGTGATCTCGTCCTGGTCGGCGGTGACGATCGCGAGGTTTTCCATCAGGGCCTGGTCCTTGTTATTGCTGAGGGTGATCTTGTTGTCCTCGTTGTTCATCATGATGGAGTACGCTTCGGAGTTGACGGTCTGAATCGTCATCTTGTCGTACTCGGTGTCCTCCTCAACGTCGGTGTAGGTGTCGGAGATCTGCCAGATGCCGTCGACTGTGGCCAGATCCTGGTCAGAGCCGCGGAAGGCGTTCTTGAAGTGGACAGCTATGATGACGATGTCCTCGGTGTCGCCGAGATCCGCTGTGTAGGTGTAGGTCTTGTCAGCGATGTCTGCGCCGTCTTTGGAGGGCTCAACAACAGCTGAGTCGACTACTGAGCCGTCCTTCATCAGCTGGACGTAGACCTTGTTGCCGTCGAGGTCGATGGACTGGATCGCCAGCTCGTACCCCTCTTTGAGCTCCAGGGGCGTGCCGGAGGTGAAGGTCCTCTCCTCGTCGTCGTCGTAGAGCACCTTGGAGAGCTGCTCGTCCGCCATCAGGTTGGTGTCGGTGGAGTCGTCAGCCAGGTAGGCGGCCATGGGGTCGTCCTCGTTCTCGACGTAAGCGGCGAAGTAATTCTCGGCAAAGAAGCCGATGGTCATGAACTCTCCCCACTCGGCGAAGTCGAAATCGTCCGGCTGGGCAACAGTCTCATAGACGATGCCGTCAGGCTCGTCGAGAATGTCACCGGTGATGGTCAGAGTGATGCTTTCCTGTCCGATATCGTCGTCAATGTCATAGTAGAAACCGGCGAACTGCTGTGGGCCCCAGGTATAGATTGCACCGTCTTCGACGGTGGCCACAGGACCGCGGATCTCCACCATATCGACTGCGCTTACTGTAATTGCTGACGCTAGCAGCAATACAAGAGCGGTAAGCGTAATCGTGGTCACTTTCGTCATTATTTCGATAACCTCCTACATTTCCCCTATGGGGTAAGGTTCATACAGCGTACAGCGTGACTATTCTTAAAACTATTGCCCGCACAGATCTCCCCGCCACCTTGGCGCGGTCAAAAGGCGCCATCAGGTGCTGTCTGGCATCAATATGACACTGAATAGCTGCATCACCCTCCCGATCCCTTTGGGACTATGGGGATATGATAGAGGATTTCACCATATATCTTTTGTGGTCTCTCGTCTGAGACATCATCTTCCTGCACCTGAAATTCAGCGCTGCCCCAGAACAGATCGTCGACCTTTTCCTCTATATCAGAACGACTTACCCCCCAAGAAAAATGTATAAAGATAATATAAAACATGTTGTTGCAAAATTTCAAGGGCCTAATGGTCGTATAAAAGGAGATGAGGAGATGAAACAAGATAAAAGGACGAATTATGAAGTTTCAAAGCAATTTAGTCGTTATGGAGATCTTTATTCGATATCAGAAAGCTGCCATGCGCCCGCACAATCCCAGGGAAAATTGTTTTTAGATCAGAGCCGATAGAGATGTTCATATGGCGCGAACTGGCCTTATATACCACCCCATCTACCTGGAGCACGATACCGACGGCCATCCCGAGAGAAAAGAGCGGCTGACCACCACCCTGGAGAAGATAAGGTCATCGGGCCTGGAGCTGGAGTTCGTCACCCCTCGGCCTGCCACCCTGGATGAGGTGAGAACGATCCACTCCCCAGGCTACATCGACCAGGTCAGGTCCATCTCCGAGCAGGGAGGGGGATATCTGGACCTGGACACCGTCGTCTCCCGCCGATCCTACGAAGCCGCCCTCATGGCCGCGGGCGGGGTGATCGCTGGCATAGAACGCGTGACTGGCGACCTAGACAACGCCTTCGCCCTGATCAGGCCCCCCGGCCATCACGCCCTCCCCAACAGGGGGATGGGATTTTGCATATTCAACAACGTGGCGATAGGGGCGAAGTGCGCCCAGAAGATGGGGCTTGAGAAGGTCCTGATCGTGGACTGGGACGTCCATCACGGGAACGGGACGGGCGCAGTCTTCTACGACGATAGATCGGTGATGTACTTCTCAGTCCACCAGTTCCCCCACTATCCCGGGACCGGGAGGGTGAAGGAGCTGGGGATGGACGGGGCCGAGGGGTTCACTGTGAACGTCCCCCTCCCCTGGGGTACGGGGGACTCAGGCTACCTCACGGTCTTCGAGGAGGTCCTGAAGCCAGTGGCGATGGAGTTCGACCCCGACATCGTCCTCGTATCGGCCGGCCAGGACCCCCATCAGGCAGACCCCCTCAGCGGCATGAACCTCACCACCGGGGCGTTCGGATCGATGGCCTCCACCGTGAAAGAGATCGCCGACTCCTGCTCTGAAGGTAGGCTCGTCGCAGCCCTCGAGGGAGGCTACAACCTCGGCTCCCTCTCCGACTCAGTCGTCGCGATATTGAGGAGCTTCAAAGGGGAGAGCCCGGAGAAGATAGAGGCGGAGGACGACCCGAGGGTGGCGGAGAGGATAGAAGAGGTGAGAAGGGCGATGAGCCCCTACTGGAACTGCTTCAAGTGATGGCGAAATCGTCAACCTACCATCTGTCGCGCCGAAAAGTACCGAGCCAGGAAGACCCGGAACTCCGGGTCACCCACCTCCAGGATCTCCTGGCCCACGTATATCTTGTATCCACGCCTCAGCTCGGGGCCCAGGTGGCGCCCGAAGGATAAGCCTCCAACCCTTTTTCGGAGAAGCTCCGGCCCTTCGACGAACTTTCGGGCCACCTCCACCACCAGCCGGCCGTCCTCGACGTAAGGGCCCGAGAGGGGCTCGGGGTGGCTGGATACGAACTTCTTCGCGTGCTCAGCCTCCCAGACCGGGGGGCCGACCCTCCTCTCGACCCTTGGAAGGACGGCGACCGAAAGCTCGAAGAGCATCCTGATGACGCCGCATCCTCCGAACGTCTCAGGCCTGCGGCCCGCCGTCTCGCCATCGCGCACCTCAAAACGGGCTCCTCTGTGCCAGTCGGCGTCCGACCGGAGGACCGAGAAGCCGGACCGGTCCAGGAGGGCGCGGACCGACTGCTCCGCCTTTCTCAGCTGCGGGAATACGACGTCCTCCACCTGGTCGGGGCCCGCAAACTCCAGGAGGACGAGGGTGCTTTTTCGATCCGATATCGCTTCGCGAAGCTCGTCGTCGGTGAGGGGAAAAACCGGCGGCGGAAAGAAGAATTCCATGCCCGGCTCCTCCAGAAATAGACGGGATGCGGCCACAAAGGTGAACATCCTGTCCAGGGTAAGGGCCGCGGCGACGTTCCTTGCTGGATCTACGGGATCTACGACGACCAGAGGGTCATCGTGGAACCGGGACGAGTGCCCCTCCAGGTCGATCGCCTCCCCCGGACGCCAGGAGGAGGCTTCCTCCAGGACGCCGAGAAACGAGCCGCGCCTGATCACCAGAAGCTCTGCCAGGTATCCAGAGAAACCCCCCACCTTCAGCTCCGAGCCGTAGACGCCTATCCCCTTCATGAACTGCTTCAAAAGGAGAACCTCGTCTTCAAGCCCCCCAATCCTCCTGGAGACGTAACGGTTGTGAAACGGGGTTCTGTCGACGGCCGAGAGGATCCGGGAGCCGTCCTCCACCAGGTAGCAGGGCACGATGTCTACCTCAAACCCCTCGAAGCGGGCGTGGACGTAGGCGTGCTCGGCATAACGCTCCTCGTGCTCCGGGGCGACTCTCCTTGCCACCTCCAGGGCGGGAAGAAGAGATGAGCCTTCAGAGACGCCGATGAAGACGTCCAGATCGTGGTCTCCCGAAAGCCACGTCCCCCGGGCCGCAGAACCCACCAGGATCGGCTCGCAAACGACCTCTTCGACCGCGGCCAGCTCCGCGATCCGCGATAAGACCCTCTTCGCGACGCCCGCGAGCCGATCTCGCTCTTCGACGGAGGGCCTGACCCTGGAGAGGACCTCTTCAGTCAGGCGAGAGGGGGAAGGATGCGATGTCCTCGTAGATGGGGCCTCCGGGGGTGAGGGTGCTCTTCTTGAGGAGGAACTCCTCGGCCCTGAACTCGCCGAGGTCAACGTCTTTGTAGGGGGCGAGCTTCGAGGCGAGGAGGCTCGTCGTCTCGGGGCCGGGCCTGGATACCCGGGCGATGGTGGCGTGGGAGGTGAACTTCCGCCCCTCCCGCTCAAACCCCAGGGGGACCAGGGCATCCTCAACGGCGGAAAATAGCCCCTCAAACTCGCCTTCCGCCCCGATCCAGACGACCCTGATGGACCTGCCGGGAAAAGCCCCGATCCCCCTGACCCTGGCGGTGAAGGCCGGCCGCTTCGCGCCCCTGAGGGCTTCGGCCACCCGGTCCACCTTGGAGAGGGGAACGTCTCCGAGGAACTTGAGGGTGACGTGGATGAGGCCGGGGTCGACGAGCCTCACCCCCGGAAGGTCGATCTCCCGCTGGATCCTCTTGATCTCGTCGCGCATCGGGTCGGGGAGGTCGACGGCGACAAAAGACCTGATCCCCCCGGGAGCCCCGGCGTTCTTCCCGGACCTGGAGCCTCTCTCTCTCATCTTCAGCCTACCTCAGAACTCCGCCCTGGCTTGCGGAGGTGACCGACCTGCTGTACCGGGCCAGCATCCCCTTCGCGACCTTAGGCTTCGGCGGCTTCCAGGCGGCCTTCCGCTTTTCGAAGGTTGCCGGGTCCACCAGAAGGTCGATCCTCCGAGCGTCGATATCGATTCTTATCTCGTCGCCGTCCTCGACGAGGGCGATGGGCCCGCCCACCGCCGCCTCAGGACATATATGGCCGATGCAGGGGCCTCTGGTACCTCCAGAGAACCTGCCGTCGGTGATCAGGGCGACGGAGTTTCCGAGCCCCACGCCCTGAATCGCCGAGGTCGGCGAGAGGGTCTCCCTCATGCCGGGGCCGCCTTTGGGACCCTCGTATCTTATTACTACCACGTTTCCTGCCGCGACCTCGCCGCCGACGATCCCGGCCAGAGCCTCCTCCTCGGAGTTGTAGACCCTGGCTTTGCCGGTGTGCTTTCTCATCTCCTTTGAGACCGCCGTCTGCTTGACGACCGACCCCTCGGGCGCGAGGCTCCCCTTCAGGATCGCGATCCCGCCCTCGGCGTGGACCGGGGCGTCCAGGGTCGCGACGACCTTCGCGAAGGTCTCGGGGTTGGCAGGCCTGAACTTCGCGATCTCCTCGCCGAGGGTTCTCCCGGTGACGGTGAGGACGTCCAGGTTCAGCTTCGACTCGATCCGTTTCATGACGGCGGGGATTCCTCCTGCCCTTTCGAGGTCGAGGATGTGGAATGGACCGCCGGGGCGGAGGTTGACGAGGTGGGGGGTGTCGCGGCTCAATCGATCGAACTCGTCCAGCTCGATGGGGATATCGAACTCCGAGGCCACCGCCGGTATGTGGAGGGCGGTGTTGGTGGACCCGCCGATGGCCATGTCCATCCTGATGGCGTTCTCTATCGACGCGGCTGTAACGATCTGCCTTGCCGTGATCCCCTTCTCGATCAGCTCGACGATCTTCACACCGGACTTCTTCGCGATCCTCATCTTCTTCGCGTCGGCGGCGTGGGCGGTCGCGCATCCGGGAAGGCTCATGCCGAGGGTCTCGGTGAGGCAAGCCATGGTGTTCGCGGTGAAGAGGCCAGCGCAGGAGCCGGCGCCCGGACAGGCGAGGTTCTCGAGGATCTCCAGAACCTCGCCGCCTTTCTGCCACCCCTCGAAGACGTCGATCAGGTCCAGCTCCTTGTCGCAGGCGAAGCCGGGGTACATGGGGCCTCCGGTGACGGCTATCGCCGGAAGGTCAAGCCTGCCCGCCGCCATCAGGTGGCCGGGAACGATCTTGTCGCAGGAGGAGATCATCACCATCCCGTCGAGCTGGTGGGACTCCATCATCACCTCGATGGTGTCCTCGATGATCTCCCGGCTTGGGAGAGAGTACCTCATCCCCTTGTGGCCCATGGCGATCCCGTCGCAGAGGCCGATGGTGTGAAACTCGAAGGGGACGCCCCCCGCCATCCTGATCCCGGCCTTGACCGCCTGGGCGATCTTGTCCAGGTGGACGTGGCCCGGTATGAACTCGTTCCAGGAGTTGACGACCCCGACGAACGGGCGACCCATCTCCTCGTCGATGAGACCTGTGGCCTTGAGGAGGGCACGATGGGGCGACCTCTCGGGCCCGACCTTGGTGATATCGCTTCTCATGAAAAGAACCTCGAAACCAAGCTAGGTGTCGTATCGTATTAAGTAGTTGGTGATTTTTCTCAGGTCCAAATATCACCCCTGATAGACGAATCCGGACTCGATCATCCGCCAACTTTCTCCAATCTTGCCGAGCATCAGGTTGATCACCCAGCCCTTTTTGCATATCGAGCTGATCTCATCGGATACGACGACTGGCCCGATCACCTGATTGGACCCAAGATAATCTTCGAGCCAGAGCTCGCCCGGATTTATATCCACCACTGAGAAGTATCCGTCGGCGATCTCTTCAAAGTCCACGTCAGAGCTTTCCTTGATGTAGCTGAATATCAGATCGCTGAGTTCGGCCACTTTCCCAAGGTCGCCCTTCAGCTCATCGACCGTTATGGCGGCCACCTCATAACTTTCCGGGTCCATGTACCCCTTCACCCCCATCCATTTCACAACCTTCCGGATGACCCTGCCTACAGTCTCCATCAACGTATTGCTGCCCACAACCTTCCGGACCATGAAATAGTCGAGAAACTCCGCAATCTCAGAATCGCTGATCCTGTTAGGACCGAATACCTCACAGAACTCCTTTCCTTCGTCATATAGTCCGTCGAAGAGATCTGCTTCCTCCGAGTTCAGAGAATTGTAGCCATAACCGTCTAAGTAGTCCCCGAATAGGGATATCGCCTCTTCATACCCTCGATAGGTCCGAGGCTTTAATCGAGCCTTCTGCTCAGCCAAGAACTCCTCGAATACTTCCTTGATCGTTTTCATTGAACCACCACGAATTATCCAATTATGATACCCTGATCAAGAAACCATCAGGAGAACATCTCATTGCTTAAATAGCCGCAAATCCTCTAATTCAGAGGTGACCGAATGGATTCATATCATCTCTTCCTCCTGCTTTTGGGACTCTACATAGCGGTGCTCATCGGCATCGGCCTCCGATCGTCCCGAGGGCAGAGATCTGTGACAGACTTCTGGCTGGCGGGCCGGGAGATCGGAGCCGCCAACATCGGCCTATCGGCCGCGGCCTCCTGGCTGACGGCATCCGCCCTCCTCCTGGCGACCGGCCTGTTCCTCTTAATCGGCGTCGGATCGGTCTGGGTCTGGGTCTTTCCCAACGTCGCGGGGCTCTTGATCATCGCGGCGATCGCGAAGAGGGTCAAGAACATCCCTGCACTGACCCAGCCGGAGCTTCTTGAGATCAGATACCACCCCATGGTGCGAGCGCCGGTGGCGGTGGCGATAGCCATCACCATGATCCTCTTCGCGGTGACCGACTTCATCGGGTTCAAGCTCGTCCTCGCGACGTTCTTCGGGGTGCCGCCGTTATACGCGGTCCTGATCATGGCGGCTGCGGTCTCCATCTACGTCAGCCTCGGTGGGTTCAGGGCAGTGGTCTGGACCGACGCCGTCCAGTTCGTGTTCCTCGCGGGGGTCTCCGTCGGCGTCGCAGCCCTCGCGACGAGAGCCTCCCTGGAAGGCGGGACGACCCTCGCCGCCGCCTCGGCGTCCCTCGGTGCGGACTGGTGGAACCTATTCATCCTGGGAGGGGTATCCGGAGCCCTGGTCCTCCAGCTGGCGCTCCTGCCAGGCTGGGTCGCTGAGCAGGACCCCTGGCAGAAGATCTGGGCAGCTCGCGACGACGGGTCGGCGAAGCGCGGCCTCGTCCTTGGCGCCCTCCTCCTTGCGGTGGTGTACCTCGCCTGCTTTGTAACCGCCGTCGCCCTCCGGGCGATCTATCCTCTGCCCGCCGGCGAGATCGAGGCCGAGATGCTCTACCTCGCCTTCATCCAGGAGAGCCTGCCCGGAGCGCTGGTGGCCTTATTCGCGATAGGGTTTGCCGCCGCATCCATGTCCTGCGCCGACACCTTCGCGACCTCCGGAGCCTCCTGCATCTCAAGGGACATCGTCCAGAGGCACATCAGACCCGACGCGAGCATGAAGGAGATGCTGGTCATAAACAGGGTCCTCGTAATAGCCATGATCGCGATCTCCGCCGGGATCGCCCTGAAGGTCGAGAGCATCGTCGAGGCGGTGATCATCGCGACGGTGATCGGGACCACATCCTACTTCTTCCCCATCATGGGCGGCCTCTTCTGGAGACGGGCCACCCGATGGGGCGCCCTCGGGGCGGTGATCGTCGGGGGAGGAACCCAGATCGCCCTCATATCTTACGAGAAGCTCGTCCTCAAGGCGCCCCTGGAGACGGTCTCACCCAAACTCGCAGGCTACGGCCTTTTGGCTGAGCACGGCGTCCTCATCGGCCTATCCTTGAGCGCCCTCGTCTTCGTCGGCATATCCCTCGCGACGGCGAGGCCTGAGGCGGCGAGGCTTGCTCCCTTCTTCGCGGACGTGGGTCGAGATGTCTACGGCGACGGCGCCCTCGCAGCCGACCGGACCGATCCCGAATATGAGAAAGTTATAAAAAATATAGAGGAGAAGGTCTCGGGCGAGAGGGCCCACCTCCACCTCCGCCTCGACGTCGCGCCTCTCCAGGCCGACGGCGGGAAGATCGAGGGGAAGCTCGAGTGGAACGAGTTTCTGGAGAGGCTCGAGTCGGAGCACCGGGAGTGGTTTGAGCTGACCGGAAAGGACACAGTCTACAGGCTGACCCAGGCCGACATGCTCGCCTCGGTGAAGATGGTTCGCGGAGACCGGCTCCAGATCTGGCTCTCGGCGGAGCCGAGGAGGGACCTGATCGAGAGGCAGAAGGACGAGATCTACCTGTCGTGCCGGGAGATCGAGGAGGCGCTCCTGGGGCTTGGGCTGTCGGCAACCCCCACGCGATGAGAAGGGAGAGTGAGAGAGAGAGAGTGTGTGTGTGAGCGGGGGATGAGAACGGAAGAGAAGATAGAAGGAGATGAGACCTGAGGAGAAGAGAGGGAGGATGAAGAGATGAGGAGAGTCGACGGGGAAGAATTCGAGATCGCCGTGGTGGGCGCGGGCCCCGCGGGCTCGGCCGCCGCGGAGGCCGCGGCGAACCGTGGAGCCGAGGTCGTCGTTATCGAGAGAAAAAAAGAGATCGGAACCCCAGTCCAGTGCGGCGGCTTCCTCCCCGAAGCCAGTGAGCTTCAGGCCCTTCTCCCCCGGGCCGAGATCCCCGACTCCCTGGCACTGGTCCCCGAAGGGCAGATCCTCCATCGAACAGTGGTCCAGAGGGTCTACGCCCCCTCGGGAAAGGCGAAGGAGTTTCCTGTCCCCGGAAGGGTCGTCGACCGGAGGAGCTTCGACCGCCACCTAGCCTGGCGGGCGGCGAGGGCCGGGGCCCGGCTCCTGGTCGACACCCGGGCGGATCTGGCGGGGTCGCGCCTCCGGCTCTCAGGCCGAACCTCAGGTGAGATCGAGGCGGAGGTCGTCATCGGGGCCGACGGCCCCAGCTCCGCCGTCGCGCGAGGGGCGAAGATGGCCTCGCGAGGAGAGACGGGCGTCTGCCTGGAGTACGAGATGGCCGGGGTCGAGATCGACCCCGAGGCCGTCGAGATGTACTTCGGGACGGCGTGCGCGCCGGGCGGGTACGCCTGGATCATCCCCCTGGGCGAGGACGTCGCGAACGTAGGCGTCGGCACACGGCCAGGCTACCTCCAGGGAAGGAGGCTTCGCGACGTCCTGGACGCCTTCATCCGGGACCACGCCGTCGCGAAGGAGAAGCTCCGGGGCGGCCAGGTGACGGCGGTGATGCGGGGGCTCGTCCCGGCGGGCGGCACGCCGCCGGCCATCCGGAAGGATAACGTCCTTCTGGCGGGCGACGCCGCGGGGATGGTGATGGCCACCTCCGGCGGCGGGATACCTCTCGCGGTGGTGGGGGGAGCGGCGGCTGGTGAGACCGCGGCTCGCTACGTTAGAGGCGAGGGGTCCCTCGAAGATTACCCGTCGCGCATCGCGACGGCGATGGGACGGGAGCTGGACAACTCGGTCAGGATCAGGCAGATCGTCGACAGGATGATGATGAGCGATCGGCTTATGGACGCCTTCTTCGCCCTCCTCTCCCCCGACCAGATGAAGGCAACTCAGAGGGGACAGATCCCAAAAGCCCTGGAGAGGATTCAGGACCTCGTCGCGAACCGGTGACGAAGGCCCCATCCAAAATCCGTTATAAGCTATCGTTTTTCTCTATCGGGAGATGTCCCCTCGCGATCTTGCGCCCCGTCAGGCCGAGATCACGGCCATGGTCACCAGGATCAGGGACGCCGTCCCAAAGACGTCCATCACGCTCGTGATCATGGGTATCGTCACATTGTCGGGGTCGACCCCGATCTTGACGAAGAAATATGTGAAGTAGTATGTGACGACGATGGCAATAACGGTGGTGAAAAGACCGGCCACGAGGCATATGAAGACGATCTCGCCGAAACCAAGACCCACAAGGCCAAAGGCCTCCGATACGCCGTAAGCGATGATCCCCAGGGTGGGGAAGATCATAATGGATAGGAGAAGGGTGCAGATGAAGTTGGTCCTCGTCTCGCCTTCTGGCCTTCTTCCCATCCTGATCAAGCCCAGGTGGTAGGCTGAGGTGAGGCGGGAGGATAGGATCCCGCCGAGGTTTCCCCCCTCCGCGTTGAAGACCGGGATCAAAAGAAGGACCACCGACAGGGTGATCAGCATCTCCTCGGTGAGGCCCATGAAGATCCCGGCGACGGTATCGATGACCATGGCGACCGCCAGAACCGGAAGGGACTGCCTCACAATCCTGGCCATTATAATATGCCCCGATCCCAGGCAGTAGACCAGAGCAGCGGTGGAGAACATTATGAAAAGGAGGATCATCACCATCTCGAGGGTGCTGCCCATCTTCGAGACAACGATGGCGGAGGCGAAGAGGAGAGGGATGGTGATGACGTCCCCCGCTGCGGTGATGAGGGGCATCGATATGTTGTCGGGGTCCCACCCTTTCTTGAAGCTCTTGTCGATCATCGAGAGTGTGAAGACCAGAAGGATCGCGCCCGAGAGGAGGCTGCTGATGACGGCGATCAGCACGAGATCGTATATGGTCATCGTCTCCAGGCCCGCCGCAAGGCCGAACCCCTTAACCACAAAGGCGAGGATCAGAGGCATGAAGAGGGTCTGAACCACAACGCCACCCACCTGCTGGCGGAGGGCTTCGGACCTCCCCAGGGGGGGCGAGATCTCGCCGGTGTGGAAGCTGGTGCCCAGCCTCGCCCCGAAGGAGGCGAAGATCAGACCCCGGAGGTTTATGGAGCTTGGTATCAGAATTATCAGGCCGGGGTAGAGGGCCAAAAGGTATGACATCTTGGCTATGGAGAAGCCGGCGAAGATGTCCGCCGCGGCGCAGATGACCAGGGCAAAAAAGCTCTGTTTTACGATCTTTGAAACGTTTTTCAATGAGGTGAGGCTATTTTTCGCCTCCGATGGCATGGCCACTAAGAGGGACTGGTCCACACCAGCCCGAGGAAGCAACGACAACTCCTCCGCCGCGTCGAACTCCGCCAAAAGCAGCACCTCGCGAAGATCCGGGCGGGGGTTCTGGTTGATGGGCCTCTTCAGCCATGCCAACGTCCTCCGACATCTCATCCGGGGTTAGCCGGAACCTTTGGCCCTTCCTGAGATATGAAAGCTCCAAAGGTCTCTCGCCATGCGGCCGGGTTACTTTTCCGACCCGATGATCGTTCCAGCCGACCGTCCATGGCGGCCTGTATCGCTTATTCAGACGGGGCCGCTCCCAGAAGCTCTTCAACCGGCTTTGCGCCACGTTCGGAGATCTTGACGTTGATCTGACCGACGTCGGCCGAGATGTCGCGACCGTGGACCGACTTCCTCTTCCTCCGGCCCTTCTCGGAAGGGTGGTACCCCGTTCCGCTGGCGATCAGAATCTTCCTCCTCTTGGATCCGGGCAGGTCGCGGCGAAGGGGGAATCCCTCACGGTCGCTTCCACCGGTGATCTCTACCGAATAGCCCGGCATCCCAACGGCGTCACCGTCGATTACGTCGCCGATCTTTCTGCCCAAAAACTTGTTTGCTGCGGCGTCCTTCGCCTCCACCTGATAAGCTTTCCCGCTCTGGGGATCTGAAATAACGACTCTGAAGTCCATTTTTTCTCCTCGCAACTGAACAGGCCACCACTACGCCCCATCAACATATAAAACCTTATCCGGGGCCAGGCCGCCACCGGCTCGCGCACTTCAGCCATCGGCAGGCTTCGATGCCCCCCCTTCCCCGTCACCGGTCCGACCTCAGAGATGGACGATCTCGGTGCTTTCCGACATGTCGCCGAGGACGGAGCCCACGAAATTGGCAAGGACGGCCGCAAACAGCAACAACAAAGCCATCGCCAGCTGGGCTTCGCGAATCAAAATCCCCACAAAACGGTCCCACAGCACGACAGATCTTATACTCTGTGGTCAGATTCAGCGGAACTCTTTCATCCTGCCGTAATCTTGAATGGAAGATATTGGCATCGTTTTAATATCGATTCCCAGCTCTTCAGCCGCCACCACGCCGTTGACCCCGGCACAGAAGGTTATGCCCACCTTTCCCGCGCCCACGGGGCAGCCCATGTTCGGCTCGCCAGGCTCGCTGATCGCCATCAAGCCGCCGATCCCGGATATTTTCGCTTTCTCCAGCAGGTCGTAAGCTTGATCGGTGGCCGCCACTGGGATCTCTCTCAAGTTGGCCAAAAGGGAGCCGTTCCCAGACTTCACAGCCTCTCCAACCCGGGTCGTCTTTCTTGACATCAAGACCCTCATTGGGTCGAGAGATGACCCGGCATAAGCTATCAGATCCGTGAACTGCGAAAGGGAACCACCGCTCAACTCAACGACCCCTGCAAAGGTGGAATTCACAGGAATCCCAGCCCGGAGTAACATTCCATCCACGGTGATGCTGCATACGGTGGAGATTCCGAGATATCCTTTGGGGATCGCGAAGCCCCCCATCTCCTCACCTTCGTCCTGGATCAGGACCCTCCCGCTCACCGCAAAGCCAGCATCAAAGACGAGATTCATAATCTCCAGGGCCCTCTCGAAATCCATCTTATACAAAAGGCTGGTGTTGACCACCACCCAGTTCTTGTCAGAATCGGGATCGAAGCTGGACCGGTACATGTACTCCTCGATCCTGGCATTGACGAAGCCAATTCTATCGTCCACCAGAGCGTCGGACAGCTCCCGTTTACCAAGGGGCGTGAGGGTTCGGCCGCTGTAACCCTCCTTCTTGGTGAACCCCACCTCGTCCATTATCTTGAGGTTATACCTTACAGCCCGCTCCCCCACCTCGTACCCCCTGTTGGATAGCTCATCAGAGATGGACCTCGCGCCCATGGGCTTATCCGAGGAGTTTATCACCCGGAGGATCTCTATAAGCCGTCTCTGGCTGGTATGGGGTTTGGTGATCAGCTTCATCCGGGAACCCCTGGCGGGGAAGCGCATATATATCTTATGCAGATAGATATCGGGACCAAGCTGCAAGCCGAGGGCGACCGGGAAGTCCCGTGGGGTAGTGGTCAATCCTGCAGGCCTTTGGAGCCTGGGACGGTGGTTCGAATCCGCCCGGGACTATCATCTATCTCGCCCTCGGGCCAGCTTACGGGTCCGAAATCAGAAATGTACATATAGAGGGCCAAAGTCTGGGAGATGGTGGCCCATCGGCTCAGAAGTCTAACGACGAGCTTCATGTGAGATCGGATCCCGATATAGAGCGCTCCGGTAGTGTAGTCCGGCCAATCATTCCGGCCTTTCGAGCCGAAGACCCGGGTTCAAATCCCGGCCGGAGCATAGGTTTTTTCGCCCCTTGAAGCCCCGTGACATATCGATGAGGGATTCTGATCCAGGGAGGATTCGTCTCGTTTGTCGGAGCTGATGGTCGAAGAAGTTGTGCTGCCATATCATGACCCGGCGCGGTTCCTGTGGCACCAGTAATTATATTATCTTTAATTTTTCATAAATATTTTCAGGAGATCTGGACGAAAAAGTATAACTACTTGAAGGCTGAACGTGAACTCATATCACGCTGCCAGAGGGGATAGCCCGCTTGGCAGAGTGAGATCTGGGCTGGACTTGCGTTGCCGGTGGGTGAGAGCCCGCTGGGATGCGAGCGCCGCAAATTATCGATCAACAGTATAGGTGGGAGAACAACGAGGAGAGAACTAGCTGTTTTGCTGGTAGCCTGCATCGCCCTGGTGGGGATGTCTTGCGCTGCCAACTACATGTACGAGAAGGCCAACATCAAGGGTGTTGGCTACAAGAACGTAGAGACCATCATTCAGACCCAACCCGGCCTTAATGGAAACAAGCTGGTCGAGAAGGAGTCTGGAAGCGGAAACGTCATCACCGAGAGGACCGAGATCGAGGCCGAGAGGGACTGGAACGGACCCTGGTGCTGCTGGGATCCGTGTGGATCTCCTTATAACACGACAGGTCAGGACCCCTGCGTCATCGACGGTTATGACAGTGGTTGCTGCTGCGTCGACTACATCAACTTCAACAAAGAGGCCGAGTTTGAGTACATGCCTGTGAGCTACCAGACCGGCACCTACGACCAGAAGTGGATCGAGAAGCTCTGTGTCCAGAACTACTACATCGGAGCTGTAGTCGTCGAGATGTACACCCACGCCGAGCACCTCCAGAAGAACACCGAGGTCAAGACCAGGCGCGACTGTAACAACTGGAATTCGACCAACTGTGGCTCAAACGGATGCTATGGCTGCGGCAACTGCACTGGGGCTCTTGAGGCGAACTTCAACTCCAACGTCATCGGTGTAGCCCACATCGGCTGGCTCTCCAAGGACACTGGTGTCAACTGCAAGGGCAGACACTACGAGTGGGGCCGGTCCGTTGAGGACCTGACTGGTGTCTTCTCCATCGAGAAGTTCATCCAGCTCTGGGGCAACGGAACCTGTGGCGAAGTCCAGGTTGACTGGCTACCCTGCATCTGAGCGCGGAAGTTCCCGCTTCCTTTTTCTTTTTTTACAATATCTAGCTCAATTAAAAAGATCTGCTCTTTTGGACCATAATTTAGGTCACATCTATCGTGATCTGGTCGCCATTCAGGAATCTAAAAGCCACAATTTTCACCTCATAATACGGTCGATGACCGGCCGAAATCCCAGGAAAACGACGACGAAGAAAGCGGGACGACGTGCTCCCGGAGATGGGCTCGATAGATTTATATGCCATCAACCTGAAGAGGAGGATGTGCCTGCCCGAAAGAAGTTTGATACGATTCAAGCTCTCGGATCAGGCTTGAAGCTCCAAAGGGGGGGTGGTGCAGCTTCTGCTGGAGTATCCCAGCTTGGCGGGACAGAGGAATCCGCCTTTTAGGCGAGCATTTCAAACCGTCCAGTCGGGCAGAAACTCTGAGGAGCGAAGTTGTGCTCCATCGAAGGACCGCCTTTGCGGCCGGATATGGTGGCACACGAATGAGGGTATAGAATGAAGAACGGAGGTGGGAACTGAATGAAGAGAGAACTGGCTATTTTACTAGTCATCGGAGTTGCCCTGGTGGGCATGGCTGGCGCTGCAAACTACATGTACGAGAAGGCCAACATCAAGGGCGTCGGCTACAAGAACGTAGAGACCATCATTCAGACTCAGCCCGGCCTTAATGGAAACAAGCTGGTCGAGAAGGAGTCTGGAAGCGGAAACGTCATAACCGAGAGGACCGAGATCGAGGCCGAGAGGGACTTCAACGGACCCTGGTGCTGCTGGGACCCCTGTAACCCCTCAAATGCATCAACGGCCGCTGCACCCTGCATCATCGACGGTTATGACAGTGGTTGCTGCTGCGTCGACTACATCAACTTCAACAAAGAGGCCGAGTTTGAGTACATGCCTGTGAGCTACCAGACCGGTACCTACGACCAGAAGTGGATCGAGAAACTCTGTGTCCAGAACTACTACATTGGAGCTGTAGTCGTCGAGATGTACACCCACGCCGAGCACCTCCAGAAGAACACCGAGGTCAAGACCAGGCGCGACTGTAACAACTGGAATGAGACCACCGGCTGTGGCGCGAACGGATGCTACGGCTGCGGCAACTGCACTGGGGCTCTTGAGGCGAACTTCAACTCCAACGTCATCGGTGTAGCCCACATCGGCTGGCTCTCCAAGGACACTGGTGTCAACTGCAAGGGCAGACACTACGAGTGGGGCCGGTCCGTTGAGGACCTGACTGGTGTCTTCTCCATCGAGAAGTTCATCCAGCTCTGGGGCAACGGAACCTGTGGCGAAGTCCAGGTTGACTGGCTACCCTGCATCTGAGCGAACGAGTAGATTCGGGTGCTCAGCATCCGAATCAACACAACTTTTTTTATATCACATCTCTTTCAGGGCGCCTTCTGACCAAAACACTGAAATATTAGCCCTACATTAAATATGCAAGTAGTTCGTCTCATGAAGAAGAGACAGACGATTTAAATTCAGAATAGGAAGGGGGTGCAAGTAAAATGAAGGGAGTAATAGCGATACTGTTAGCGCTTGCATTGGCGTGTAGCTTAGCCGTAGCCAACCCGCCATTGAAAGAACCAAAACAGTATGAGCAGTTTTGTGAGCACCAGCTGGTCAGCGGGACCGGCTACGTCGACGTGGCAACCTCTATCGTCGACAAGAAGATAGCTCTTGAGTACTACGACATGATGTCAGGTGACGGCACTCTGGAGATGGATGCCGTACACGTCTATTCCCAGAACGCTACTCTGCTTGAGAGAGAATTGGTTAACAACAGTGACTGCGTCAACAAATCCGATCAGACGCTGAACTTCTTTGAGAACACCAAGCTCACCTTCGAGATCAGGAACGCTCCGCTCCAGGGCGGGAAGTTCATACACTCCAAGGCGTTCTACGGAGGCATAGGCGCGAACATCCAGGAGATGTTCAGCGTTAACGAGATGGAGAAGGATCAGACCGCCTTCTTCGGCTCGACTGTGAACTCCAGCATGACACATACAGTAGGACTCAATACTCTGAACAGCTTCAATGGGACCTGGGGAACCGACTCCTCGATGCACAAGATCTTCTACAAGGATATAAAGAGCCATGAGCTCTTCAGCGGTGACTTCGAGGTCCAGAAGGAGATCAAGTTCCACGAGGCTCCGATCCCAGAAGACCGAGTATGTCCATGTGCGGGAGTAGACTGCTGAGAGAGCGGTCTACCCAATTCTCTTATTTTTGCGGCGGGAAGCTGTATTGGATTCCCATACCTGAAATACGTGGGATTCTGGCGGCGGGAATTGAGATACAAGGCCTTTGTCGCAAGCAATTTCATCATGGGGGTTAAAGAGTGAAGATATATCTGATGGTGCTTCTGCTTCTCTCGGCCCAGACTGCCTTTGCCACCGTTGAAGAGACGAGGGATGGCCCGGATTCAACGTGGGAATTGGAGGCTACTGCAACCGAACCCGTCTGGCCCTCAGTGCAGGGGACCATGGGGAGGCTCAGCGTTTCTGTTGAATTGTCTGGCCCCACCACTTCCGGGAATAACCTCAATTACGCAACGCCAGGAAAGACGCAGGAGTACATCGTCACCGTGGAGAATTCAGGGTGGACAGATGTGGATGCCAGGCTCGCAGTGGTTCCCAATAGCTGCAATCTCGGCTGGTTCGGATGGACCGAGAAGACCCTGACCGTTCCGGCTGGCAGCGTTGCAACGGAGACGTTAACCGTCACTCCGGGCATGGAGGCATCCCCAGGAGATTACGAGTTCCAGGTCCAGGCATCCGCCTCAAACTGCAGGTCAGGGTCCGACGCAGCCAGATTCAAGCTTCAGAACTACGATTACGTCTCGGAGACCTCGGTCAGCGGAATCGGCCAGTTCACGATGAACAAAGACGTCAGGAGCATGAACACCGGAGTCAAGTCTAACAAGAACATATACTTCAGCGGCAGCGTGGACACGCTGATGAAGAATGAGTATCTGGTCGAAGATGCGAAGGGAGAAAACCCCAACTTCCAGGAGTGCGACGCCGTAGACAACTATGTGGCTTTAAACCAGGGCGACACCCTGATGGGCACCGAGTCCGTCAAGAGTTCCTTCGTCTTCGGAGGGGTGGGCGCAAGGGTACATGAAAGCTATAATCTCCAAGAGATGGAGTACGAGCTCCAGCAGATCGATTTCCACCACACCGGATTCAACAGGAGGGCAGAGTTCCGGACCGCCGACAACTTCACCGGATTCATGGCCATCGACGCCAAGCAGACGATTCCTGGCCAGAGGAGCACCAAAGAACGCGAAGAGTTCCTGGGATCCTTCGAAATTCAGAGAAGGCTGGTCTTCAAGGACAACCCGGCACCTAAATTCGGCTGTTTCGACGGCTCATGCTTCAACTTCGCCGATCGCTTCAAAGCCCTATCGAGCTGAGCATGAGCACCCATTTTATTTAAACTATAAAATAGAGCGCCGAGGGAGGGATTCGAACCCTCGAGTCCCGAAGGGACACAGGTTTAGCAAACCTGCGCCATACCAGGCTTGGCTACCTCGACTCTGCCCCATCTTGATTCTCTCGATATTTAAATTCTGCGTCAGGGAGCCCATTCCTCCGGAGCTCAGATGCTGGAGTGCACCTCCCAGAATTCACCAGGACCGCCTCCAGAGGAAGAGACCAACCCTGGTGATACCTGCTCAGGCGAATAAGAGATCCCGTCATCCCCAGATCAGCGCCCAAAATTGAGGAGCTCAAACGTGTTTGACCTCTGATATATCCTCTTGCTCCGTATCGCCGACGCATCGGAGGAGGTCTTTGCTGGTGATTATCCCCACGAGAGCACCACATTCCACCACAGGCAACCTTCTTATGTTGTGCTTGCGCATCATCTCCGCAGCCATTTTTGCGGTGGAGTTGGGGCTTATGGTCACCAGCGGCGCCGGGGTCATCACCTCCCATATTACGACGTTTCTGGGATCGATACCCTTGGCGAAGACCTGCTTGAAGATGCCCGAGGTGGTTACTATGCCCACCACCTCTTTGAGAAGACCCCCCTCGACTACAAGAACGCTCCCCCTCTTCTCCCGAACCATCATCTGTATCGCGTCGAAGACGGTGGTATCAACCCCCACCGTGAGGAGGGGGTAAGTCATCAGATCCCTTACTTTCATCAGGGCACCCAACCTGCCATCAAAGTTCAAGTTGTTTTGCAGATTATATTAAACTTGTCGATGGTGAAAGACCGGATCGGAAGCACGACCCGTCGCCGCCCAACAGAGGTTTTCGCAAAGAGATCATCGGGCTCGAAGCAGCCTGCCTCCTACCATCCTTCGTCCGAATAGGAGATCGCGATGCTGGTCTCTCGCGACCCGACCCTCAAAGAGGAGGCAGACTCTGAACCGGGTGGATAGGGAAAGCCCCCTGACCCGAGCGCAAGGAGACGCCCGGAACAGGACGGCTCCACTGCGACCTTCAAGCTGGCCAGAGACGATCCCATCTCAGCTCCAGGCCCACCGCCGGCTGATCGAGGCCGAAGCTCTGCAAAACCAGAGGATGGAACTCGCCGAAGGACCCGACCCTCTCGCCCTCCACCAAGAGATCCGCCCTCCTCCCCTCGAGGAACGCCCCGTCGTCGGAAGGCGCGATCTCGGCCCCAAGAGCGAGCTCCCTGAAGAGAGCATCGACCACAGACCTGACCTCCGCGAAGTCGGCGCCGCTGTGGATGGACGCAGCTGCCAGATCCTGCCTCGTCCTCCCCTCCGCCAGAACGTCTCCCAGAGCGAAGATCCTCTGGGGAAGAGGATGGTGCTGGTTTATGGCGAATATCTCAAGGAGGCTCGGCAGAATCGAGGTCCTGACCATGGTGTGAAGCTCGCTTATGGGGTGGAGGACCCTCGTGATCTGCTGATCCTGGATGGGCCGCCTCATCTTCTCGAAGTTCGTCTTCTCGGAAGTCAATGTGAAGGGCATCGTCTCAAGGTACCCAAGCCCCACCATGATCTCCCGGAGTTCGGCCTTTCTCGCCTCCAGAGGATGGGGCTCGCCGACGGTGACCGTCTTCGGAAGCTCGGCCACCAGGTTGTCGTAGCCGTATCCTTTGGCGGCGTCCTCGAAGATGTCCCAGGTGTGCATTACGTCCGCCCTGTACGGCGGGACCAGGACTTCCAGCTCCTGATTCTGAACCCTGGTCCCAAACCTCATCTTCTCAAGGCAGGCCGCCAGCTCTCCGGCCGTCAGATCGAAGCCGATGAGCCCCCTGGCGTCATCGACTTTGACCTTCCACCTGACGGGCTCGAGGTCCGGCAGGACGAGGTCGCCCTCGGGCCTCTTCACCCGCACCGATTCTATCCTGCCGCCCCGCTCGGCCAGGGCCGTCACCACGATGTTCAGCGCCTTGTAGACTACGGGATCGGTCCCGGTGACGTCTATGAAGAGGTCCCTCGTATCGTCCCTGACCCGCGTCAGCTCGCCGTTTATTATCGGCGGGAAGGAGAGGACGTCCCCGTTGGCGTCGGTGATGAGGGGGTAGCGGTCGAACCCATCCAGGATGGAGGCGTAGCTGACCCCCTTTGGGTGGCGGCTCAGGATGTCGCGCATCGAGAGCTTATCCTCGAAGTCCAGGGGGATGAATTCGAACGAGGGGTCGGCGGCGAAGTAGGTGAAGGGGGGGACGACCCGAGATATGTCGTGGACCCCTATAGCCACCTTCCGCCGGTTTCTACCGAGCCCCCAGTGGAGGTCCTCCTGGAGGTCCATGAGGGACTCTATGGCGGGGTCGCTGAACTCAAGGTTCCTCACCACGGCGCAGCCTATGATGGGGCGCACATCCACGACGGAAGGATCGACCTTGACGACGATATCGCCGGGATGGACCCGATACTCGGGAAGTCCGACCTTCAGGTCAAGGAACCCCTGGAGGGCCCTTGCAACCCCTTCGGAGCTGTAGAGGTCGGGCCTGTCGGGGAAGAACTCGACGTCGACGTAATCCTCTTCGTTGCTCTTTCCGATATCGGCGCCCATCATGGCCATCCTCGCCATGATTACCTCCCTATTGGCGCCGACCATCTCCTCCAGATCCTCGTAGTACAATCTCACTACCGGCACGATTGATCACATCCTCGCAAGAGACGGCGCGTCCCTCAGCCATCCGACATCCGACTGGTAGAGGAGCCGAAGGTCCTTGAGCCCCAGCCTGAGCATGGCGAGCCTTCCTACGCCAAGCCCCCAGGCGAGGACCGGATGGTCTATCCCGAAGGGGGCGGTCACCTCTCTTCGAAATACTCCGGCACCGCCGAGCTCCACCCAGCCGAGCCCCTCGATGTACACCTCTGGCTCGACGGACGGCTCGGTGTAGGGGAAGTAGCCGGGCCTGAACCTCACCTCGTCAAATCCCATCTTGGCGTAGAACTCCTTGAGGACGCCAAGAAGGTTTGAGAAAGAAAGACCCTCGTCCATGATCACCCCTTCGAGCTGCTCAAACTCCGGGGTGTGGGTCGGGTCGATCGCCTCCCGCCGATAGACCCGGTCTATGGAGAAGGCCTTAACCGGCGGGTTTGGATGATCTGCCAGGTACTTGATGGTGACCGAGGTGGTGTGGGTCCTGAGAACCTCCCGCCGGGCCACCTCCGGGTCCCACGTCCCGCCCCAGCCGGTGGAGCCGACATCCCCGCCGCTCTCGTGCATATCCTTGACCCGAGCGTAATCGGGGATCTCGGCCCTGGAGTCGAGGTAGAAGGTGTCCTGCATCTCCCGAGCCGGATGGTCCTGGGGCTGGAAGAGGGCGTCGAAGTTCCAGTAGCTCGGCTGGACGATCTCGCCCTTGATCTCCGAAAAGCCCATCTCCAGCATGATCTCCCTCATCCTCGAAAGGAGGCGCTGGTATGGGTGGACCTTTCCGAGGTAGACCCGCTCGGCGGGGAGGGTGACGTCGTAGGGTCTGGCGCGATGAAGCCCACCATTGTATCGGAAGTAGCTGTCGCCCTTTTTTTCTGCGCCCCAAACACCATTTTTGATCATGTCAGAGGTGATCCGATTGACAGAAACGTAGAGATCAACTTCATCGGATTCCATTTTATATTGAGCTTGACCAACTTTTAAACTGTATGTGGATTTCTCAAGCTCAGATCTTCCGGCATCGGTGATCTCGAAGCCCCAGGACTTTTGAACCCTCGACTCTACGAGTTCCCTGCTCTTCAAGACCTTCAGGGTCCCTTCATCCAGAGCCGAGGCACTGGTCACGCCCTGGAAGCTGAGCGCCGCCAGAATCTCTTCGTCCGTTCCTGCCGGCGCCAGCCCAGTCGGCCTGATCTTTCCCGCATCGACGGTGGCCCAGCCCTTCTTCTTCAGCCAGCCGATCCCGACCTTGAGGGAGGGATCTTTGATCTCGGATATGGGAACTCCATCGGCCCCGACGATCTCGAGAATCCTCCTCTCGGGAAGGCCGATCTCAGCGTATCGAGCCCCCTCCTCGGTGAGGGCGTAGACCTCCTCCACCCTCTTGTCAAGGCTGACGAGACCCATCTCGGCTAGCCCTTCCGCCGAGGAGATGACCGAGACCTCCTTGATCTTGAGCTTCTCGGCGATCTTCCTGGGATCGGTGAGACCGTCCGAGATCTCTTTCAGCACCTGCCTATCCCTTGGTGATAGTTTGGAGAGCGTATCATCTTCTGATGGCATTATGATCAACCTTTACGAAATCGCGATCTTCAAGGGTAGGCAGATGCGAGAACCATATATTAAACCTGCCCGCCTCTAGCCAGAGATGAAAGAAGGAGATAAAAGAAGAGAGAAAAGGTACTGTTCAGGGGATTGGATAGCTCTCCAGCTCTTCAAGAGCATCCAGCACCCCTCGGACTGACATCTCCATGAACCTTTCCCCCTTCTCTTTGGAGGCCTTCGATGGGTCGCCCATGATGCCGTTTCCCATAAGGTGCCTCACATCCCTCATGATCAGGTATCTCGGCCTCGGAGGAAAGTGCTTTTCGGGAAGGCTTCGCACCAGGTCTTCCCGGATGACCAGCATCCTCGAGGTCTCGATCTCTCCGGCGTGGCCGTCTCCTGGGGTTTCGACTCCGCTTGAATCGATCAGGTCGAAGTCGGAGACGAGGCTCACCCGAAGGTCTCTTGATGCTGCGGCCCGCTCGGCCGCCTCCTTCAGGGCGGCAAGGTGCTGGCCGCCGGCGTGGCCCGTGAGGATCAGAACCGCCTCAAACCCCGAGTCTCGAAAGGCCGAGAGTAGGTCGAGGACCAGGATCCTCAGCGCCTCGGGGCTGATGGAGATCGTCCCCGGGAAGCCCCGGGTCGACCTGCAGACCCCGTAGTGGACCGGCGGCGCGACGAAGACGGGCCTTCGCCGGGCCACCTCTTTTGCCACCTCGATGGCCTGGATGGTATCGGTGAAGGTGGGGAGGTGGGGGCCGTGCTCCTCGGTCGCCCCCACCGGCAGGATCACGGTCCTGGTCTTCTCCAAGCCGGCCTCGATCTCCGTCCAGGTCATCTCCTCAAGGAGCATCATATGGCGATCGAACTCCCGACAATTACGGCTCCTTCGGGGACTCGAACTTCATACTGGACGCCGCCCGCCTTCAAAGTGTAGGGACCGATGGGACCGGCGTCGAAGTTGGTGCTCCAGGAGGCGGGACCCTCGGTGGAGTAGGGGACGACCAGGGAGAAGCTGCCGTTGGAGTCGGCTACCGTCGACTGCCTGTATTCGAAGTTTCTCCCGCGGTTGGTCGCTATGGGAACGGATATGACGACCTCGGACCCCGGCGACGCCTGGCCGGTGATGGTGGCCCCGGGAACGTGCTCGAAGATCTTGACGTACTTCTGGCCGTTGGAGGTGACGGAGCTCTGGGACTCGTGGACCAGCCGATAATGGCCGAGAGCCTCCAGAGGCGCCGAGGTGACGGCCGGGGTTTGAGAGACCACTTCGGCCGCGTCGTAGCCGCTGGCGAAGCTATCGTTGACGCTGTCGAGGAGCTCCTGGTAGTTTCGAGACCGCTTCTGAGGCTCGACGGATATTCCGCCCTGGCCGTCAGAGCGGAAGGCCATGGCCCACCCCTCCTGAACGCCGGTCTCGGTCCCGTCGAAGAAGTGGAGCCTTGCAACCATCGTCCTGAAGTAGGAAGGCCTGTAGATCATGATCGGCTGGTTGTCCTGCCAGTAGTTGAACTCGTACGTTCCAGGATTTATGTTGCTCCAGGCGGCTATGGCGTGGAACTTGCCCATCGCCATCTCGACGTCGGTGACCACGTACCTGATGTTGGAGTAAGGAGACCGGTTCAAATCTAGGCCAGACGCGACTGCTTCGGCTTCGGACTCATTCTCGGCCAGGAAGAAGGGGGACGAACCGGCCCTCCCGGTCTCTTTGCTTCCTATCCCCTGCTGGAAGGGGTTGGCGTTAGGAATCCTTTCGCCTATCGCCTCGATCCAGGTGCCGTAGTCCCACCAGGACATGATCCCATAGGCGGAATCGGGGTAGGAGTACTCCTCGCCCTCAGGCGGCCGATGGTAAATGGTGTAGATATCCATCCCCGGCTCGGGGGTGTTATCCTTGAGCCAGACCAGGGAATCGTACCAGTCAGACTGAATGGGGCCGACCTGGTACTCTGAGTGGAAGCTTCCAATATTAACTCCCTGGACCGTCCCGAACATGGCCGGATAGACGAAGAGGATAGCGAGGATGAAGACTGCCCCGAGGTTGATGAGGAGGCAGTTCTGGTCTATGGACTCGTCGGACGATCCCTTCGCCATCCTGACGACGGCATCTTCCAGCTCCAGAAACCGGGTCTTGTCGAGGATTACCGATCCCAGGTACCCGGAGAGGAAGGCGACGTTGATGGCGTAGTAGTAGGCGAACCTGTTCTGGGCGAAGGTGAGGGCGAGCATCATCACCGTCCAGACCAGGATCAGCATCTCAGGACTGTGACCATCGTCTCTGCGGTACCTCTGAAGTAGGAGAGGTAGAGCCAGGAGTGTCAGCCAGAATGGCGAGAGGATGGATATCAGCCCCGGGAAGTTCCTCTGGATGCCGTACCTCCCCGGCTCCAGGATCGAAGATGCCTCCGATATGGTGGCCGCACCGCCGCTCCTGGGCTCGAATATCCTCAAACCGCTGGTCAGAGATGCCGCGAACTGGGGAACCGCCACCATCAGGATCACAAAGACCACGGCCACCGCCCCGACGACGATCAGGGGGAAGTAGCGCCTATCCATCTTTCGCAAAACCAGCTGGTTCGAGATCAAAGATAGGAGCAGAACGAAGACGATCCCGGTGATCAGCATGATGGGCTGGAAGATGGAGTAATAGACGAAGGCGAAGCCGTTTTGGACGCTGACGAAGGGGAGGATCAAGAGGAGGGTGATCAGGAAGGTGATCGATCCTGCGATCCCCAGATACTCCACGTTCCTTCCCCGGAGGTGATCGACGATGCTCTGGATGGTGATGAAGGCGAGGAGAATCCCCACGAAGAGGTGGCCTGACGCCCAGGCGTCGATATAAAGCCCCAAAAATAGGCCAGCCAATACGGAGAAGGCGATGGGCCTCTTCAAAGCCTTAAGGTCTCCTCCGCGAAGAGAGGCGAAGGTGAGCTTGCCAGCGCCATACCGGACCGCGAGCATGAAAAATAGCATCGCCGTTGTGCTGAGAAGCACCTCCGCAGCGTGGTGGTCGGTGAACCCTATGATCGATCGCGACAGGAACTGGCCGGGCAGAACGGCGATCATGACCGCGGCCATGAAACCCGCCGTCCGCCCACCAAGCTCCCGCCCCAGGAAGTAGACGGGAATTATCAAAAGGGCCCCTAAAAGGGCAGGAAAGATCGCCCCCACAACCTCGGCGGTATGCATGCTGGGAGTTCCCAGATCCGCTATGTAAGAGAGGATGGTGATCGCCCAGCTGTTGAAGGGGCCGTAGGCTATCTCCGTCCCGCCGGGGAAGTAGGTCATGGGATCAAACCACGGACGGTGGTGATTTATGATCGTGCTCTTGGCCAGCATCATGTGGTACCAGGGATCGTTGCCGTCGAAGAAGACGGAGTCTCCGACGAAGATGCGAGACATGGGTCTGTAGATCCTCAGGTAGAGCGAGAAGAGGAAGACCAAGGCGAGGCCAGCGTAGACGTAAAGATCGGGGATCCGTTCCAACCCCCGCTTCTTGGGCGCCGGCCGATCCGTCCTCTCAGCGCTCTTTTTTTTCTCCTTCACCGATTTCTTGGTCATCGTGCCGCAAGAACCTTGTTCAATCCAGATAAACATTTTGAAGCCGGGTTTGGAGACCCCATATCAGCCGAAAAGGCGACTATAGATGATTGGGAGATGGCCGCCAAGATCGATCGTAAGGGACAGGAGATGCGCAGAAGGCCGATGACATGCCGGTTTCCCAACAAAAGGATGCCTCACATTCATCACCGGCTATAGACGATCGGGGAGACGATCGGGGTAGATGCGCCGCGGCCTCCGTTCCGAGCTTCAGGCAGAAGCCCAACATCCAGCATCAGCCTGAGATCCGGCTGACTGCCGTCCAGAAGTCGAAGGTTAAAGATTAAAACCTTTGGAGCGTCTGTCAGTTATTGGAGGAATTCGATGGAGAAGATATCAGACATAAAGGGACTTGGAGGAATGCTGAACGGATTTAGGGATCTTGTGAAAGACGACGGAAGCGTGACCTTCGTGGGGACTCCCGGGTTCTGCACTCCTTTCGCCACGTTTCTCGGCTTTCCCATCCGAGACAAGAAGCTCGCCTTCGTCCCGAACCTGGAGATCGAGAAGACGAGAGCCCTTGTGGCCACAAAGTACGGGATGGAGCTGGGCGAGGCCACAACCCCCGACGCCGACGTGGTGGTGATCCTGGGAGGGATGGCGATGCCGAAGATCGGCGTGACGATCGATGAGATGGCGGCCTTTCTCGCGAAGGTCCAGCATAAGAAGCTGATAGGGGTCTGCTTCATGGGGATCCTCGAGCAGGCGGGATGGTGCGGTACCCCGGCTCTGGGATTCGACTACGTCATGAACACCAACCTCATGGGGGACATATCCGGAAAGTAGGACCGCCTTCTCGAAGGGGAGATATCTGACAAAAAGGCAGGTTAAAAAGACGAATTTAAAGTCCGGAAAGATGAAAAACTGAATTCTGGTGGGCCCGACGCGATTCGAACGCGTGACCTCACGGTTATCAGCCGTGCGCTCCAACCATGCTAAGCTACGGGCCCGGCAGCTTTTCTGATTGAGCCACCCCTTAATAACAGTTTCCCTAGAGGGGGCTCAAGACCGAGAAGGAAAATGTGTCGCCCAATAGCGCATCTCTGAATGGTGCAACTCTCACCTTCCTCCCGACGAATAAGGCCTGACTCCCGAATTCATTTCGGCCTTTCGACAGAGTTAAATCTTCGATGGATGAGGATCTGAGGGTGATTATGAGATGGCCGAAGCTGAAATCGAGAAAAAAGAGGATCTTTCCGGGCTCTATGACCTGGCGATTCCCATAGGGATGCCCCTCAGCGTGATCCAGGATCTGGTGGACAGGTTCGAGCTGGAGCCGATCAGAAGGAACGCCAAGGTCGGCCTTCTGGACAACGAGACGGAAGAAAGAGAGATCCTCGTCCTCCGCGGCGACTTCAGTACGGTGAAGGCAGCTGAGAAGTACATGTTCGAAGCCCTCGACCGGAGGATTGCGAGATGGGATAAGGACGAGCGATCCGATCGGTACAGAGAGATGTACGAAAAGAACGCCGATAAGAGGAGACAGATGGTGAAAGAGAGGATCACAGAAAGAAAGGACGAACTCGACTTCTGATCGATCGGTCAACCGGCCCGGTTCGGCTCAGAGAACCCCCATCATCTTATGGGCCTGGGGTATGACCACCACATCTCCAAGATGCTCCGACGCCGTCTCGAAGAGGTTCGTGAGCTTCTCGGGGCCCGGCATCTGCATGCCCGAAGCGGGCTGGAGGACGACCGCAACGTTCAGCCCCTCAAGGCGAGGGCAGATCCTTTCGATCTCCTCTTTCAATGTCGAGTCCAGGATGACGATCTTGGCGATGGTGACAACTCCCTTCTTCGAGGCTTCCTCGATGCAGGCCAGCTCGTTTTCGATGAGGCGGCCCTGTTTCTTTTTTGAAGTCGCCCTGGAGCTTGGAAGCTTTATGTCGACGGCAGCAAAGTCGATCCAGGGGATCAGCTTTGAGAACCGATTTTTTGAGAAGCCGTTCGTCTCGAAGTAGACGGGGCGGCCCTCGGAGGCGCAGCTCATGGCCAGGGATTCTGCGAACTCGGGCTGGCAGAGGGGTTCGCCCCCGGTTATCGAGACGCTGTGGGTGCCTTTTGTCCAGAGGGAGAAGACCTGTTCCATCGTCCAGGCCAACGTCACCGGGTTATTTGCCTGCCGAAAAAGCCCCGGTACTGAGGGGTCTTCGACGCCGCAAAACGCGACGTCGCGACGAAATTTAGGGGAATCGCAGTAAGAGCAGGAGAGGTTGCAGCCGGCGGTCCTGACGAAGACCTGCCTCCTTCCTATGAGGGGGCCCTCGCCCTGAAAGGAGGAGAAGATCTCCCCCAGAAAGCCGATCTCATCGATACTCTGTGGGATCAACGACCCCCGCCTCCAAAAAGCCGAACCTCCGGTGCTTGCAGGCCTCGCACTCGCCGCAGTGGACGTCGCCGTTGAGGTAGCAGGACCAGGTCAGCTCCATGGGCGCTCCGACCTTTGCTCCCAGCCTCACGATATCGGGCTTGAGAAGATCGACGAGAGGAGCCTCGATCTTCGGCGGTCTGCTGAAGGAGGCGACCGACTTCTCCAGGAGGAAGTTGAACCTCTCCACGAACTCCGGCCTGTTGTCAGGGTATGATCGCCCCTCCTCGGCGTTGAAGCCGACGTAAATCCGCTCGGCTCCGATCGCCTCGGCGCGGGCTGCGGCCATCGAACCGAAGACGAGGTTTCGGCAGTATACCCAGGTGGAGGGCGTGGATGTGGTGTTGACGATATCGACATCGTCGCCCGACGGGATCGCGGCCTCGGCGGTCGTCAGGGGCGTCATATTCCTGAATAGATCCGTCCGGGCAAACCTCACCTCGGATGCGCCAAAGGCCTCCGCTATCTCCCCGATCGCCTTTTTTTCCCTCGCCTCGGCCTTCTGGCCGTAGAGGACGTGGAAGATGGAGATATCAAAGCCGTCGGCCAACGCTTTTGCCGCCGCCACCGTCGAGTCGAGACCTCCGGAGCATAGGCATACCGCCTTCGGTTTCGTCATATCATCACCCACTTGTTCTTCCCCTCCCAGAGCTTCACAGATACGAGGGAGGCGGGGGTCTCAAGAAGCCGCCTCTCAAGCCCCGTCTTGATGTGCTCTGCGATCCGTTCCGCCGTGGGGTTATCGAGAATCTCGTTCAGGTCGCGGTGGTCCAGCTCAGAGAGGACCGAATTCATAACGACCTTCAAATCGTAAAAGTCCATCAGAAAGCCGCTCTCTTCGTCCACCGGCCCCTCCAGGACCACCTCCACCTTGTAGGTGTGGCCGTGGACCCTCGCGCACTTGCCGTCGTAGTTAGGAAGGCGGTGAGCGGCGTCGAACTCCAGGGAGAGGCCCATCCTCATTCTTCGACCCCCTCCTTCGGCCGTCCTGATTCCTCGACCCCCTCCTTCATCCTCCCCTGGCGGCGGTCGATCTCGTCGAGCTGGTCGAGCATCTTCCGAAGAGCCGTCCGGACCGCGTCGGAGAAGTTGACGAACTTTCCGTCGTCACCTACGTGGCGGTTGACGTCGTCGATGATGTGTTGGGGAATCTCCACCGATATCTTGGGCACGATAATCCTCCAGTATTCCTGGAGGATTATCCAGGTATTATTAAACCTTTCTCAGGTTACGGCTCTGCCTCGTCCAGGATCTCTCGGGGCGCCCCCGCCAGGGCCACCAGCCCCTCAGCCTCCATGAAGTGGAGCCCCGCCGGAACGACGAGGATGTGGAGCGGCCCGCCGAGATCCCGACCCGCGAGCTTCGGCAGCCAGTCAGCGACGACGACGGCGTCCTCGGACCCAGCCCTCGCGACGCCGACGCCCAAGGCAGAGACGAGCCGGCTTCCCCCTGCGGCGGCCTCCATCTCCAGGAGGAGGGCTGCTCCATCGCTTGCGGTCATGTACCTCTCCGGCTGGATGTCCAGGAAGAGGAGGGTGTGGAGGTCCCGGTTCAGGTTATCGACGACGACGTCGTAAGGGCTCTGGGCTACGATCCTCTTTCCACCCGCCACGTAAGGGTAGGGGATGGAGGTGGACCTTCCGAACCGGTAGTTCTGAAGGCCGGTGAGCCCCGAGACGGCGGTGACGATGGAGGAGGAGTGGACGATCCGGGTCTTTATCCCCATCTTGAGGGCCCGGAGCCGGAGGTCCAGGTGGGTGGTGGAGATCATGGGGTCTCCACCAACGAGGAATGCGACCTTCTTGTCCCGGGCTTTGGTCATCCAATCCTCTGGATTTACCTCCACCTCCTCCCGGCTCAGAAGCCGGACCTCTTTCCCGTAGAACTCGGCGAGCCTCTCCGGCGAAACGCCAACGAGCCTTGAGGTGTAGAACTCAGCGTAGATCAGGTCCGCGTCCCTGATCGTCTCAAGCCCCTTCACCGAGACGTCCTTCTCGTCGTAGAGGCCCAGGCCAACAAAAGAGAGCATGATAGATGCATCTTGCACCGCGGTGCTTAAAGGGCGCGGCCGGGGTCGGAAAAACCGGCTGGCAAAGGCTAATATGCGTTCGCCTCCGAATAAATTGTCATGATCGGCAGGACGACCCAGGTTGTGGATTGCCGAGAGAGCATGGGGCTTGCAAAGGGCGGCGGCCTCGCCCAGCGCGGGACCCTCTCCGAGGCCTCCCAACCAGACGTAATCGCCATCGCCATGTCTCCTGGGCGAAGGCACATAACCAAGCCCGTCTGCGAGATCACCTACGGTCTCCGGCGGGAGGGGGTCCAGACGAGCGTCCTCGTCCTGGAGGCGGGGGCGGGGGTTCCCGAGAGCTTCCCGTCGGCCTCCAGGGGGTTTGGACCCACCTTCGGCCTCACCCCCAAGGAGATCGAGCAGATCGAGAGGCACAAGATCGCAGTGATCCACCTCGGGAACATCAGGTCTCACGTCGTCTACAAGGCGAAGGACGTTTTGGCCCTGGCGGATGTCCCAGCGGTGATCGTCTGCCAGAGCCCCGTCGACTTCGAGGACTTCGCGAAGGTGGGGGTGAAGACCAGGCTTGTGATGCCCCCGAGAAACAAGATCGAGACGCAGGGAACCGTCGTCGACATCGTCTACGGCGTCACCAGGGGCGCGACGTGCCAGAGGGAGAAGCTCAACCGGCTCGCGAAGGTCTTAAACCACCACCTGGCACGGATGGAGAGGGAGGAGAAGAGAAGGCGGGAAGAGGAGGAGCTTCCCGAGGCTGAACGGAAGGCCAGGGCAAAAAAGAAGGCGAAAGAGGCGAAGGCGGCTGGAGCTGGGATCAGCACCTCGTTCTTTTAGAGAAGATCCGAAAAAGGAGAGTGGCGGACGGAGGCGGACGACGCAGCTCTGGAGATCGCGATGACCTGATAGGAGATGATCGCGGCCAAAAAGCCTGGAGATGAAGCCGACTATGAAATCGAGGATCAAGCTGGTGATACTGCTGGGAGACGGGATGGCGGACCATCCCATCGATGCTCTGGACGGAAAGACCCCTCTTGAGGCGGCAAAGACCCCCAACATGGACAGGATCGCACGCCAAGGGAGAGGCGGCCTCGCCGTCAACGTCCCCGCCGGGATGCCGCCGGGAAGCGACGTTGCGAACCTCTCGGTGATGGGCTACGACCCGAAGAGGTACTACAGCGGCCGGGCCCCTCTGGAGGCGGCGGCGATGGGCGTCCCTCTCGGGTCCGAGGACGTCGCCTTCCGGTGCAACCTCGTCAACGTCGACCTCGATAAGAGGATCATGGTCGACTACAGCGCGGGTCACATCTCCTCAGAAGAAGGAAAAGAGCTGATCGCAGCCCTCACCAGATCCCAGCCCAACCTCAGGCTCTATCCAGGCGTAAGCTATCGAAACCTCCTGGTCAAGGACGAAAACGACGGTCTTTCAGCAAACTGCACCCCGCCCCACGACATCGCGGGCCAGCCGATTGATGAATACCTCCCGAAGGGCGAGGGCTCCGCCGTCTTGCGCGATATGATGCTCGAATCGATCCCCGTACTCGCCGACCATCCGGTCAACCTCCGCCGCGCGAAGGAGGGCAAGCGGCCCGCCAACATGATCTGGCTCTGGGGGCAGGGGAAGGCGCCGTCGATGCCCCGGTTCCGCGAGATGTGGGGGATCGAGGGGGCGATGATCTCGGCCGTCGACCTCCTGAAGGGGATGGGGGTCTACGCGGGGCTTGAGGTGATCGATGTCCCCGGCGCCACCGGCGTTCTCGACACCAACTACGAGGGGAAGGTCGCCGCCTGCCTCGACGCCCTCGATCGGGTCGACTTCGTGTACCTGCACGTCGAGGCCCCCGACGAGATGGGGCACGACGGCCTTCTCGATAAAAAGATCGAGGCGATCCGCCGCTTCGACGCCCGGGTCGTCGGACCGGTCATCGATGGCCTCGAAAAATCGGGCTTCGAATGGCGGGTCATGGTCCTGCCCGATCACCCGACCCCCATCTCCATCAGGACCCACACATCCGAGCCCGTCCCCTTCGCCATGATGGGCTCGGGGATCGAGACCGACGGGATGGCGTCCTTTTCCGAGCGGGAGGGAGCGCGCGGCGGGTGCGGCACGGTCGACGGGTGGCGGCTGATGGGGATGATGGCAGAGGGGTAGAGCAGGCCAATCTCTCTTTAAGGTGCAAGATCTATGAACGTGAATAATACTCATTATCCTCTATTTTTCACGGTAGCCCAGGTTCGTTTCTCCCGAAAAGGCAAAGTGGAGAAGAACAGTTGTGCTTCAGGATTCTTTTATAGGTTTGAGAATAAATTATATTTTATTACAAATCGACATGTTGTAATCGATGAGACTGATAAAACTGATGTGCATCATCCAGATGAGCTTCGCTTAGAATTACATGTTGATCGAAATAACCTTGATCGAAAGGCACCCCCCTATAAAATACCACTTTATGAAGGGAAAAATAAACAAAAATGGATTGAGCATCCTCAAAATAAAAACATTAGCGATCCAAGAAAGATGATCGACGTTGTGGCCATAACTATAGACGAAAAAGAGTTATGTGAAAAAGGGTATTACGTTGAATCATTTTCATCCCATGGTTATTATGCAATCGATAACCTCTCAAGTTGGGATAATCTTATTGTAATCGGATATCCTGATGGATATTATGACAGTAAACATAATTTACCACTAATTCGCAGAGCAAATTTAGCATCTGCACCGTCCATCCCATTCAATAAAGAACCTAAACTTTTGATCGATGCCCAATTACATAAAGGAACTAGTGGTAGTCCGGTCCTAAAACCTACAGGTTATCCGCTTACCAGCCTGGAAGACGGAGATGTGATTATGCCCGAAGATGAACTCGATGTAGCACGAGATTATATATCAAGATCGTTAGTGGGCATTCACTCAGGTGAGTTTGAGGGGAATAAACCGGAACTGGGTTTGCACAATGTTTGGTTGGCTGGTTTAATCCCGGATATAATCACGCAGAAAAGCTATTACTTCGATCGCATTGGATGCGAACTTGAAGATTAGTGATCCCTAATGTAGAAGTATCCTCTTAACATCGTTTGGCTGTCGCCACCCAAAACAACCGCTTCAGATTAAGGCCGATCAGAATCCCGCCGCCCGGCCCTCGCGCCGATTGATCCAATCCGCCGTCTCCGCCCAGGCGACGCAAACCCCGCGCGCCCACCGGGCGGACGGCGCCGCCCGCGCGGGCTTCGCCCCGCCAATAAAGAACTGAAGACCGATCATTTTCCATTCGAAT
>JAXGJB010000015.1:0-47429 GCA_040770465.1 Methanothrix sp.
GTGACGGGTATTGTAAAATCGATGAGGATTATATTGACCACGGCCACAGATAAAATTGAAGTTGCGGGTGAGTTGCATCTGGGCGAGTTACATTTAGGCGAGCGGAGATCTTCAGCCGCGACCCCGAGCAAGTCACCCCCCTGGAGGGCTTCTCCGATGCGTTCCGAAGCCCCAGGTGCTTTTACATTAGCGGGACGAAGGGCGTAGGTGAATGAGATGAATAAAACAGATCAATACAGGCCTGCCATCTACTTTGCGTTGGCATTTGCGATAACATGGATAAATGGGTTCTATCTGGCGGTGCAAAGCCATCACGGGGGGGACAAAAGTATGATCATCCTGATGTTGACTTACATGGGGCCGCTTCTTGCCGCTCTAATTATGATGTATGTTTTTGCCGATGGAACCTTCAGAGCTGATTTTAGAAGAAGAATTTATGACCCGAGACTGATAAACAAAAATTGCTTGCCCTTCGTCTTGTTCTTCTTGCCTCTGGCCATGGTCTTCTCTATTCTTATATCAATCGCGTTTGGGCAACCGGCAGAACAGTTACGCGTTGCTGAAAATTTAAAAGTATTCGAAGGAGAGGCAGTTTTAAGCATGATAATTTTGGCCCTGGTTCCTGTGCTGGAGGAGCTGGGATGGCGAGGTTACGGCGTCGATAGTTTAGTCAGCAGATTTAACTTATTTAAAGCTAGCATAATATTTGGAGTTTTATGGGCTATCTGGCACTTGCCGGCCTTCTTCATCAAGGGTTCATACCAGCTTTCGTTATGGGAGCAAAATCCACTATTTGCCATCAACTTTTTTGTGGGGATCTTGCCCCTGGCGATCATCATGAATTACTTATATTATATGAATCAGAGAAGCATCATTCTGCTCGCCCTATTTCACGTTATCGTTAATTTTTCATCAGAACTTTTTGAAGCGGATCAGATCAGCAAATGTATATTAACCCTTGTCTTGATCGTGGCGGCAGCGGCGATAGTAGTCAGAAACAGGCGTTTCTTCTTCGTGGATAAGATGAATCTGGACATAACTGGTTCGTCAAGGAGAGGTCCCTCGGCGAGTGATAACGAGCGATCAACTTAACAAGAATAATTTCCATGAGCAACGTTTTTTCGATTCGGGATTTCCGGCTTTTATTTGCCGGAGTATCAACCTCGTTACTGGGGGATCAATTTGCCCTGATTGCAACCCCGTGGCTGGTATTGCAGCTGACCGGCGACCCGCTGGCATTGGGGGCTGTGCTGGCGCTGGAGGGCGTTCCCCGAGCCCTGTTCATGCTTTTTGGGGGCGCAGTAACCGATCGGCTCTCTCCGCGAATCATCATGCTGGCTTCAGATCTGGTACGTTTTTTGTTGGTGACCTTGATGGCAGCGGCTGTCTTCGCTGGCGTCGTTCAGATGTGGATGCTATACGCCTTCGGCCTGGGATTTGGGCTGGTGGCCGGGTTTGCCGTACCCGCCGGATATAGCATCGTCCCAATGTTGTTGAAAGAAAGACTTGCAGGCAGGCAATTCAGTTGTGATGGGCGCAGGTCAACTGGTCCAATTTGTAGGGCCTGTATCGGCGGGGATCTTGATCGGCAAGTTCACCGAATCATTTTACGGAATTGGGTTGGCCTTTGGCATCGATGCTGTCACCTTTGCCGTATCAGCCACGACTCTGTTGTTGATGCACGGGGGCGGAAAGCTTCCGTCTTCAACAGACGCTTCATATGGAGAGAGCATCTGGGATGCCATTGGTGCTGGTCTGAAACATGTGTTGGATGACAACGCGTTGCGCTTGATATTTCTGATCATCGCCGCGGTCAACTTTTTGTTTGTCGGACCGATTCTGGTAAGCGTCCCGGTTTTGGCCGATCAGCGGTTGGCCGGCGGGGCGGTGGCGTTTGGGCTTCTGATGTCCGGCTTTGCAGGAGGCAACTTAGGCGGGTTACTGCTGGCAGGAGCCATGCCAAGGCCGACCGGAAGAACAATGCGCATTTTATTGATCGGATTGCTGACGGTTTTTGGGATAACGACTGCGATTTTGGGATTTGTCAATCTAACCTGGATCGATTTTGGGTTGATGCTGCTGCTTGGCCTGGGAAATGGCTATTTTACCCTCATCCTCTTCACATGGATACAGATCCGCACCCCTAAAACGATGATGGGCAGAATCATGAGTTTGTTGACGTTGTCAAGTGCCGGATTGGTTCCCGTCTCACAAGCCATATCGGGGGCGGTGGTATCCTGGAGTCTGACGTTGCTCTTTGTTCTGGCGGGCGGTTTGATCGTGTTGGTCGCGATATGGACCGCCTTTCAGCCATCACTAGTCACTTTTAGCGAAAGCCTTTCGGCGAACAATTGATCCGAATATCCATCTCCGCGTTTGATAACGTCCCCAAATGAGACGCGGATCCTCACGGTTTGATCATGCAGCTCAAAATCCTCAACCGATCATCGGTGCCTCCTCCAAGCTGGCCTGAACGATACTTATTAAAGCTTATCTTGCAGTCCCCTTCACGGCGTAAAGAATAAATATATTGCTATTCTATTTGAACGAAGGTGATAGAATTGGTCAAGATGCCAGCAGACGTTAGAGAGACCCTGGAGAAGCAGAAGCCTGCCCCCATCGCCACCGCCGACGCGAAGGGGATGCCGAACGTCGTCTACGTCGGATTTTTGAAGGTCATCGACGACGAGACGATAATGATCGCGGACAACTTCTTCTACAAGACCGCGGCAAACCTCGCCGAGAACCCCAAGGTATCGATCCTCTGCTACGACACCAACACGAAGAAGTCCTTCCAGATCAAAGGGACTGCGGCGGTCTACAAGGAGGGAAAGTACTTCGACGAGATGACCAAGTGGGTTCTGGCCGTCAACAACAAGCTTCCGGCCAAGGCCGCAGTGGTGGTGAAGGTCGAGGCGGTATACAACGCCATGTGGGGCCCGACGGCGGGAAAGAAGGTCGTCTGATCGGGGATGGGCGGGCAGAGGGATCTGCCTCAGCTATCTTTTTTGATCTATTCATCGTTCAAGCGGACAAAATTGTTCAGTCAGCTCCGGAGGCCCCCGATGAAAGATGAAGCATTGATGAAGAAACGAATCGCCGAGATCTTCGGCCTCTCCGAAGAGGAGTGCGACCTCGTGAACCGGATCGTCATCGAGGAGATCCTGGCCGAGTCGAAGGACACCCACGACCTCATCCGGCGGGCCCTCGACCGGTTCGCCGGAACCGATGGGGAGAGGATGGCGTTCCTGGCGGGCCACATCACCGGCTGGGTTCTGATGAAGGCCGACATGGATATGGAGATAGACTCCTACTTCACCGACTCTCGATCGAAGGGCCCGAAGGGGCAGAACACGTAAGCTGCAAGCAGAACCAGCGCCCACAAAATAGGGCGATCGACCGTAAGGGCGCGAAAAGGGACGACAAAGGGAAAGGGTTTTTCACCGGGACGGATCTGAGGCTCTTTCACTTTGAGGACGAGACTCCGACCCCGGACCGGGATGAGCGGCCGGGAGCTGTGGCGGCTCTGGTGCGACCAGTTCGACGACGAGCTGGAGGCTCTGGCCGAGGCGATCTGGGCCGCGAACAAGATGGTCAAGACGGAACCGCCCGCGACTCGTGACAAATTCTACGCCCTCAAAGACGAGTTCATCCTCAGGTACGCCACCAGCGGCCGACGGGTCCGGGACGAGCCGCCGCCTCCCTGGTACCGGGGCGTCCACGGCTCGGTCCGGACCCTCTACTGCTACCGGGTCACTGTCGGCGAGAGGGTCTACAGGCTCCATAGCTACCTCCAGCCCCTGGAGGTGGAGCCGGATCTCGCCGAGGACGGCGAGGAGACCGGCGGCACCTCCGTCGACGAGTGGTCGTGGCTCCCGCTCTCGTACGACGAGTTTTACAAGATGCTCGCAAGCTACGCCAAAGATCGATGGGGCTTTTCGCAGCCGCGGACGGGATAAATCCAAAATCCAGGTGGAGGACGTGCAGCGGCCGAGCCGAGACCGGCGATGATCACCGTCCCGGCCTGGCCGCTCTCATCACCCCTCACCATCCCCCCTCACCAACCCGTCTCTAAAGTCCGCGTCCGAAGACGGCTCTGGGAAGGTTGAACTCCTCCTGATGACCCTTCACCATCTCGCTGAAATCATCCACAGGTTTCGTCCAGCCACCGATGAACACCAATCTCGGCAGGCTGAACCGCTCCTCTCTTGCGATCACTATTTCTCTCAAGTCGGGATCAGGCTTCGTCTCTCCTCCTATGGAGACCCATCTGTCAAGGGCGGAAGAGTAAGCCTGACCCCCTGAATAGCCGTCGTACCTCAAAGTCGGCCCGGAGACCCCGGCGAACCTCTCGCCGCCGACGGCCCCTCCGTAATACATCCCGGGGCCGCTGACACCTTCGAATCTCGCTGATGCCGCTGGAGCCAGCAACGCCAGCGCCAACATTATAAGAGCCAATTTGTATCCTCTCATTCGCCTCACCCCTCGTTTTGTTTTCGACGAAATTCAAACCGATCCGGAAAAGAACGCCAGATTCTCCCGCATCGTTCTATGCAGATCCAAGTTTCGATCTCGTCTATTTCGCCAGATTATGCATAGCCGCGATAGACGAAAAATGTTTCGATTAGATTCTTTGTGGAGCCTCAATTCTGGCCTGGAAAAGCTGGGGGGTTGAAGGATCTAAGCGGACCTCTGGAGGCCGTCCCAACTCTGTAGATCTGAGACCTTCGGGCTGAAAGGGCATCTGGTTCACTCAGGTTCCGCCGCCAGGAGCCTGGGGGCTTGCGCCGGTGGAGGCTTCGGGATCATCGGTCTTCTCTTGGGAGGGTCCGAGCTTCTCTTTCTTTGACGATCGTCTCTTGTCCATTCCCCATTTGACGATCGGAATTATCAGTACGGTGGCGATCCACTGCCAATACATTTTAATAAAATTCCTAATATCTTTTAGATAGTCTGATATGGTTTTTTCCTCGACGGTCACTGTAACTGGCCACTCATCAAGCCTCTTCTTCGGCGCCCATCCGGACACTCCGATATTGGAGAGTTCCTGATAATAGACCGTGAGTTTCAGGGTTTGGTTTCCTCGTTCCGTGGGCATTACTTCCCATACCCACTTGGGCAGCTCTTCTCCATTGGGGACGTACATCTGTTGGGCCATCCCCTCCGTGAGAGATATGACGAAATTATCCCCCGTCAGAGTGACCTCATACGTACATTTAGGCGAAAGATTGACCTCCTCGTAAATGGAGTATTCCTCATCGAGATACTCCGCCAGACGCTCTTGCTCCTCGCCCAGTGTTACATTTACCTTATACTTGTGGTGTGCAACCATATCCCTCGGCGGATCCCATCCGACCAGCCCCAGGGCCTTCTCCGCCATCTTCTGATAATCTTCGGCGGTTGGCGAAGGCGGAGATTTTTCTGCAGCTGAGGGAGGCACATATGGTACCCCCTTCCCCCCGGTTTTTCCGGAACTGGAGGGGGATGGAGTGATGGTTGGTGTTTGTATAGGACCTCGTGATGTGCCCGGTTCTGTTTCTGTCCATCCTGATCCATAAGCCACGACTTCATGATTTTTAATCCATATTGATATATTTTCAGAAGTAACTGCCTCATCCCAGAGCTTCCGATCTAGTGTTGTATCATTATTAACTAGTTTATCATATGTATTATTTTGGAGAATGTTATAATCCATCGTATTGTTATCCGAATAATTTAATGCTATCCCGACTATATTGTTGCTAATATTATTGTACTCTAACCTATTTTGATCTGACATGCCCAGGTATACGCCTGTTTGATGGGAGCTGACGATGTTCTTTGAGATGTTGTTGTCCGATGATTCCTGGAGCGCTATTCCGCCTGAATTGTTGCTGGCATTATTTTCCATGAGGCTGTTGTTCACAGAATTTATGATCGCAAGACCAAATCCAGAGTTATCCCTGGCAATGTTGTCTGCCAATGTATTGTTGTGGCTGTTCTCAAGGTTCAGCCCATTCACCAGGTTATCATGAAGGGTGTTGTTGGTGATGGCGTTATTTATGCACCCGTCCACAACCATGCCATATTTATTTTGGCCTGCGAGGTTGTTGGTGATGATATTCTCATCGGAGTTTTCAATTAGGAGGCCGTATTTATTATTGCTGGCGTTGTTGCCTCTGACTTCGTTACGTGAAGAATGTGTCCAAAGTCTGATGCCCTGCCCTTCATTGTAGCTGGCGTTGTTGTCGATGATGGTGTTGGCGTTGGACGAATCTTCAATGCTGATGCCGCTGTAATCTCCTTTGTTGTAGCTTGCGCTGTTGTCGATGATGGTGTTGGCATTGGACGAATCTTCAATGCTGATGCCGCTGTGATCTCCTTTGTTGTAGCTTGCGCTGTTGTTTTTGATGATGTTGTTGCTGGAATTAGAGATGCTAATGCCATGTTGGACGTTGTAGAAGACAGTGTTGTTTTTGATGATGTTATTGTCTGACTTTAGGATGTAAATGCCGGATTTATTATTTTCGCGGACGTTGTTCTCGGCAAGGGTATTATTATGGGAATCGTCGAGACGAATCCCGTTTACCTCGCCGTTGATGATCAAGTTTCTCGATATCGTGTTCCCATCAGCATCGGAAAGTTTTATGCCAATATCTAAATTCTCCTCTAGGGTGTTGTTGGTTATGGTATTGTTGCTGGATATCTCAAGAAGTTCGATCCTATTTTTGTTCTTGAATCTGTTCATCTCTATTCTGGAATCGGTTGTATTATAGAGACGAACTCCAAAGCTGTTGTTCTCGAAATTCTGGTCTTTGATTGTGATGTTGCTGCAATTCAGGCAGTAGACGATGCCCGCCGCATCCGACGATGAATCGATGGTTATGTTCGTAGCTCCGACAAGGTAGTAAACGGCTTTTCCATCTATGCGGTTGCTGGCATCAATATCGTTATCTCCGGCAGCTTCGAGATCGTAATCGTTGCCAGACATTATATTTCTCTTCAATATATTTTCCGAAGATTCTTCGATGTCTATGCCGGTATTGTTATTATTTTGCGCATAGTTCTCCGTGATTACATTATATTTTGATAATTCTATTCTTATTCCAAAATCGTCATTTTCGCGGGCGTTGTTTGCGGCGAGGGTATTGTTGTTGGAGACATTGAGATAGATGCCGTCTTTATTGAGATTTGCATTGTTCCTTACCACGATGTTATCGTTCGAGTTTTGAATTTTTATCCCTGAACCGGTATTTTGGCTGGCGTTGTTCTCAGCGATGGTATTATTGTGGGAGCCCTCGAGATGGATAGCGATGGCTTGCCTTTTGGCATTGGGTTTTCGCGAGACCCCGTTTCCCTCAACCTTATTGTAATCAGAATTTATCAATTCAATCCCAGTTCCTTTCAGATTGGGGCTGATGCTGACGTTATTATTCGCTATCGTGTTCCTATCGGAACTCTGAAGGTATATCCCCAAGTTTCCGTCGCTTATGTTGTTCTTCTCGATCGTATTATTGCTGGATATGTTGAGGCGGAAGCCCTCGGTGTTGAGGCTGGCGTTGTTCTCAGAGATGGTATTATTGCCGGAGTCGTGGAGCGCTATTCCCCGGACGTTTTTGGTGGCAACATTGCCCGTGATTCTGTTGCCGTGGCTTTCCAATAACATGATGCCAAATTCGTTGCTGCTGATGTTGTTCGCCTCAATGGAGTTGTTGCTGGAACGGCTCATCCATATCCCGAAACCTGCCCCATCATTACGTACGATATTATTTCTTATTATACTATTATTTGAATATATTTTAATGCCCGCTTCCTCATCCGAAAATTCGCTGTGGCTGTAGTTTGTCACAACGAATCCCTCGATGACGATGCCATCTGCATAGAGGGTGATCGAGCTTTCGTTTCCACCACCATCGACGACCGGCATCTCGATTCCTTGAAGGATTAGAGACTTATTTACGAACACGTTCTCATTGAATGGGATGGGTCCACCCACCACCAGGATCGTATCTCCGGGACTTGCCAGGTCTATCTTCTCCTGGATTACGTCGCTCTGGTTCACGACCCAGGTATCCCCCTGAGCGAATCCCAGCAGAATAACAAAGATCGCCAATCCTGCCAGACGGTTATTCAACGAATATCACTCCTTCTCAGATGCCTATCGAATATTCGGATTCTATGCTGCCCAATTTTACAGCTCCGTGTTAAGAGCCGATGGTTGCCGTCATTTGGGGATCGTTCAGTTCGAAGGTCCCAAAACATTTTCCACTAGACCGAGGCATCCCCCAGCTGTCGTAAGACACGTATGTCCCAGATATCCCATATATCCCACGCATGGGGCTGCCAGTAGTGAGAGATCGCGTCAATTCCAGCTCATAGCGCACGTTGTCATTCAGGGAAATCATGCTTAAAATTAGATTTATCCCATCATACGACCCGCTGGCTTCCATCGGGAGCTGAGATATAGTTTGGGACGAATCATCGAAGAACTCTTCGACAATATCGTTAAACATCCTATCTCCAGGGCACTCGGACCTCGGAGAGGTGAATATGTCATACTGATCCTCTGAAGCGACTATTAGAACTCCTCGACCAGAGATGCTGGCGCCATTCTGGCTCAGATCCAGTTTCAGATCTCCACCATCCATTTCCAAGTTCAGCGTCCAATTGGTGACAGTCCCATCATCTTCAGGAACTACTATTTGATCGTCTTCTGGATGTCCTGTTGCGCTTGATCCACTGCTGTTTATGGGTGGTAAACTTCTCGGTGGATCTTGGATAATTATTTCTTTTGACGGAAGATATCTATAGATCGTAAGTTCCAGCGAACGATCGATGCTGAGGATACCATTAAACGTACTATCTTTGAGAAACGCACTATCTTTGAGGATCCCCTTTATTTGTGCAGCAGTCAATTCTGGATTTATGGATCTGATCATGGCAGCGGCAGCAGTAACGTGGGGCGTTGCCATGCTCGTCCCACCGCCCATTCCTTGTATAGAACCACTACTATTCCGTCCCCAGAACGCCTCCTCACCGGGAGCCGAAATCGTCACTTCAAATTTATCGCTATTCTTGTTGCTATTTGGCGCGATGCTTCTGTTGTTCATGATGTTGCCGACGGTGATCATATTGGTCATTTCATCATAATCAAAATCTTTCATCCCACCTGGCACGTGAGTGTAATCCTCCGCGGAAAAGTCTCTACCATCATTTCCAGCGCTGCAGACGAAGAGTATTTTCGAGCAATTGGGTTGCTCATTCACATTATGGAAGAATTGCCTATACATTTCGGCCATTTGGGGGTCTGGATGGCCGGTCCCCCAGGAGCAACTGAGGATGGTACTGCCATTGGTTATCTCATAGTGGAGCCCTTTTAGACTTTCTGTAGTAAAGTCTATGCCCTCTATAAAATCCGGATGTTGCCAAAAGATATTAATCATATAAATCTTCAGTTTTTCCTGCAAGGCTTTGGAGGCTATGCCCGTCAATCCGACATCATCCGGATCTGCCGCGAGAATGTTCATTATGCCGGTTCCGTGGCTGCCAGATATCGAATAATTATCAAATGGCTCGTCGAGCCAAGCGGAGCCGAATGGGAACTCAGATAAAGATGTGTTGATGCACACACGGTTGAACTCTTCGCATCCGCTCCAGTTGTAGATCCCATCGTCGGTGATCCCCACCGTTACATCAATCAGGTCAAATCCGGGTTCGTCGCGATAGGCGTCCATTATGTCCCAGGCATCCTGGACGCCAACAACCTCGTAACTGGGACTTAAATCACCACCAGAGGATTCGCGGTACATCTGCTGGTTTGGGAAAGCCAGGCGGACTCCAGAAAAATTTCTGGCATAAGAGATATCCTCTATAAGCTCTTCTCGTGTGCTGCTATTTGTTACAATCTGGAACATATTCACATAATCGTACTGGCCCTTTACAGTGCCACTTAGATTTCTTGCCAGGCGGTCAGCGACCGCTCTCGCCTTCGCCCCCTTAAATTTTTCATCTACTACAATCAGAGTGTGGTTTGGCGGGACCGGTCCCCAATCTGTGCCCCAAATCCGAGTTCCATATACCAGATTATCAGGATCCGCTCGTTCGAATACTGGTTCATTTCCCAGTTTGGGTGGTTCCTGTTCTACATATACTACGTCGTCCATCCAGCTGACGTTGCTATAACAAATATCTTCTGGGGCGTGGTTGTCATCGCCGGCGTAAACACCGATCCTGTAAAACCCTGCTTCTGACGGGCGCCACTCCCATCGGTTATGCGTAGTAGACCAGTTCTGCTGGAGTTTCCATCCGTCGGTGGAGGGACCTATGAGCCAGAAGCTGTAGTAGACGTCATCCCCTTCGGGATCGTAAGCCGACGCCGTCCATCCGACCTGGCGGTTTACCATCAAGGAGGTGGGGTCCTGGATCAAGGAAGTGACCGTTGGAAGCTGGTTTGGCATACACGTTAATATGACGTCATAAATTTCTACATATGCGCCCCCAAGAGTTTCGAAGTCGATTCTGCCAGGGGGCAGAGGTTTCGGATCACGGTAATCGATGACGGGTTGTATGTCAGGCATCCTCACCACAATCGTCTCCGACGCGGGCGCCTCTTCTGCTGCCGTGAGCTCAGTTTCTATGGGAGTCTCTGGAGGCGTTTCGTCCATGGGCGCATCTTCCATTGGCGCTCTCAACAACATAACAGCGGTAGTTATTGTGGGCGATTCAATCCGTTCAATGAATACTTGTATATGACTATCATTTGAAATGATCGATATCTGATACTCCTGGTTTGGGATGTATTGCGTAGCATTGCCTTCAAGGGTTGAAGGCGTTGCTCCTCCAATATGTTTGGAGATGGAAGTTGAAAGCACAGTAGTGTCATCCGGCCTTCTCGTTGGGGAGGATATGTTGGTGAAACGTATGGAATAGTAATTAGAGCCGTTGATATTAATGTTGACGTCCATCTCGCCTCTGAGCTTTCTGAGCTTGAAGCTGAGATTGAAATCCTCCTCTCCACAGGACGCATTATATCCCGCTTTGCCGGCACCCGCGCTTGAGAAGCTTCCGTCATCGTCCTTTATCCAGCCTTGCTCTCTTATTTCGGTACTAGGACGGTTCATCAAGAGTGCTCTAGGTTCTGGCTGATCCTGGGCAAGGCCGCACTCCAGATTGACCCAAACAAATATGCATAGGAGGATCATCAAGAGATACCTATTGAATACCCCGTCTGCCTTCATAGCAATCATCCTCTCTATTTATTCTCCATTTGTGTGGGTCCGGCCAATAGATCGCAGATCTGGGTATCTCGATCGATAAAGCCTCGCCATGCGCATGCGCCATCTACTTGTCTGGATCTGACCCCCATCGGGATCATACGAGAGAACCTGGATCAGGCCGCTCGAAATAGATCTCTCCGAGATCGGGAGGCTCATCCGACTCATCTGATGCATTCTCGCCCTCCGATGCTGCTGAAGGGCATATGACCGTGACGTTGGATAGGCGGACGAGAGATTCATTCAGGGCTTCAAAGTCGATTCTCCCGGGGGGTAGAGGGTCGGAATCGAGATAATCGATCACGGGCAGCAGCTCTCCGGCCTCCTGGTCTGCCTCATAGACGAAGACTAGGACGTGGCCGTCATCGGATAGGATATCCACCTGGTACTCTAGGGTTTGGTTGTAGGCCACGGGCCTTCCGGCCAGTCGTTCTGCAGGAGATGGTACCGTCTCTCCAACCTGCTTGAAGATGTATGATGAGAGGTACCCGTCACTGCTGTTGTTGAGGCCTATCGCATAGCGGTCCGTCCCGCTGACGTTTATGTTGGCGTGCATCCCGCCCAGGAGGGTTTTTAATCTGAACTTGAGGGTGAGGGGGGCATCTTCGCAGGACTCGTTGTATCCTGCCCAGCCGCCGTTGCCTGCCCCAACAAGCTCGCCATCGTACGTCGTCCATCCGTTCCCAGTCGGTGAGGATCTTTCTTCGATGGGATCTTCTGGGGTCATGGCGAAGACTAAATGGAGACAAGACAATGACATTAAGCTCAGAAAAGCGACCAGTATGGGCCACGTAAATTTTCCATTCTTAATCATAACCTTTCACCCGTTCGGATTTGTATTCTTGAGCTTTATTATGCTAAATACTTTTCGATTTGTATTTGTCGGTAAACGAGAGAGAATTTGTGCAAAATTGCCAATATAAAAAATCTATTTTAATTAAGTTATATAAAAGAAAGAGTGGTCGAACACAGCAATTCAAAGTAAAGATCCTCGAACAAATATCATAAGAAATGAGCAATTTATAATCCAAATTTATGCAACTAATTGTGCACAAGTATCTTGATAATATATTCGCAGTTGCACGCTTTCGATCCAACCTGCTCATTTGCAATCCCCCTTGTCCCACACTCCCAACCCTTATAAGCACCCAGATCCAAAACCCCGTTTCGTATGCCGTTTTGCACCGTAGAAGAGGCGATCGAAGAGGTGAGGGCCGGCCGCTTCATCATCATCATCGACGACGAGAGCCGGGAGAACGAGGGCGACCTGGTGATCGCGGCGGAGATGATCTCCCCCGAGGCGATCAACTTCATGGCAAAGCACGGCCGGGGGCTGATATGCGTGCCCCTCTCCGGCGAGCGGGTCGACGAGCTGGGCCTCCCCCTGATGACCCAGAACAACACCGAGAAGATGGGGACCGCCTTCACCGTATCCGTCGACGCCAAAGGCCGGGGGGTGACGACCGGGATCTCCGCCTTCGACCGTGCCGAGACGGTCAGAGCCCTCATCGACCCCGCGGCGACGCTGAATGACCTCGTCATGCCCGGCCACACGTTTCCGCTGCGAGCGAAGGAAGGCGGCGTTTTGCGGCGGGCGGGGCACACCGAGGCCTCCGTCGACCTCGCCCGGATGGCGGGGTTGTATCCTGCGGCCGTCATCTGCGAGGTGATGGCCGAGGATGGGACGATGGCGAGGCTTCCTGAGCTGGAGCGGTTTGCGGCCGAGCACGGCCTCAAGATGCTCACCATCGACCGGCTGATAAAAAGGAGGATGCGAAGCGAGAAGCTGATCCAGCGGGTTGCCGAGGTCTGTTTGCCGACGGAGTACGGCGACTTCCGAGCCATCGGATACGAGAGCCTCGTCGACGGCCAGTGCCACCTGGCTCTCGTGGCCGGCGACCCGTCCTCCGACGACGCCCTGGTCCGGGTCCACTCCGAGTGCCTCACCGGCGACGTCTTCGGGTCAAGGCGGTGCGACTGCGGCGACCAACTCCACCTGGCCATGAAGCTCATCGCCGAGAACCGGAACGGGGTTCTGCTTTACATGCGCCAGGAGGGGAGGGGGATTGGCCTAGCAAACAAGCTGCGGGCCTACGCCCTCCAGGAGCGGGGGCTCGACACCGTCGAGGCGAACCACCATCTGGGCTACCCGGCCGACCTTCGAGACTACGGCGTCGGGGCCCAGATCCTGGTGGATCTGGGGATCAAGAAGATGCGACTTCTGACAAACAACCCGAGAAAGATCATCGGCCTCGAGGGGTACGGTCTTGAGATTGTAGACCGGATGCCGATCGAGATCTCCCCCAACGACGAGAACAGGAGGTACCTGGAGACGAAGAGGGATAAGCTCCATCACCTCTTGCTCCAGGAAGGGTCAGAGTCGGGGAATAGGTAACTTGCCGGGATCCCCTCCACCGACCTACTCGATCTCCACCTTCTTTCGGGCCGTCACCTCGACCTTGGGGAGGTGGATCTCCAGGACCCCGTCCTTGAGGTTCGCCTTCGACTCGTCGGCCTTCACCTCCGCGGGAAGCTTGAGGCTCCTCTCGAACTTTGAGTAGCTCCTCTCCTTCCGATAGAAATCCTCCTTCGTCTCCTCCTTCTCCACCTTCCTCTCGGCCTTCACCTCGAGGACGTCCTCGGCGACGGTGATCTCAATCTCCCCCTTCTCCATCCCGGGAAGGTCCATCTTTACGACTACCTCCTCGTCGGTCTCCAAGACGTCTGCCAGAGGCTTCATCACGTCTCTGAAGGCTCCGGGCACCACGGGGGATTCGGCCATGAAATCCTCTATCAGCTGATTCATCTTATCCTGTACCCGTCTGATCTCGGGCATGTACCTCGACTCCGGCTCGGAGATCCCGATATCCTCCATCAGCCGGTTCATCCGCCTCTGGAGGCGCTTGAAGTCGTCTTTTGGAACTAAACCAGTCATGGTCCATCACCGTTTATAATTAAGCACTCATGAATAAATATTTTACTATCACACTTTCCAACTTCCCGGTTTAATACAATTTTAAGATTATTGAATTCAGAATTGCCAAAAGTTCCAGCTCCTGGAAGAAAAGCCCCCACTCCCTTCACCTTCCAGCGACAGCGGCGAGTCCACGGTCTTAGCCGCCCAAACCCCTCCAGAAAACCTCACTGCAACTCTCTTCTGAGGCCGAAGATGGGGGTCGTGATGACGTTCGCCAGGAGGCATATTCCGCCGGCGAGAAGCCCCGTCCCTATCGGCGATAGCCCCAGAAGGTGACCGAAGTAGCTTCCAAGGAAAAAGCCGAGGCCTATGGTCAGGATCGACTGAAAGATCCGAAGGGATAACTTTTCTGCCATATTCGGGCCAGTTTGAGGCCATCTCTTAAAGCGTTTTTTCTGCCTCTCGGGACTTCCGCGCCGGAGGAAGGTATAAGGCCGAAGAGATAAAAATGGGCTCCCTATGCCAATCAAGATCCTTCATGTAGACGCCTTCACCTCCGAGCCGTTCTCGGGAAATCCCGCCGCCGTCTGCCTCCTCGATCGTCCCCGGGAGGCAGGATGGATGCAGAAAGTCGCCGCGGAGATGAACCTCTCGGAGACGGCCTTTCTGATCCCCGCCGGTGGCGGCTTCTCCCTCCGATGGTTTGCGCCTAAGGCCGAGGTGGAGCTCTGCGGCCACGCCACCCTGGCATCAGCCCACGTCCTCTGGGAGGAGGGGATCCTCGCGCCCGAAGAGACGGCGCGGTTTGAGACCAGAAGCGGTCCACTCTCTGCCGAGAAGAGGGGCGAGCTGATCGAGATGGACTTTCCGGCAGAGCCGGAGAGGACCGTCGAATGCTCCCCTCTGATGCTGGAGGCCGCCCTGGGGGAGCCCTTCATTTATGTTGGAGATAACAGGTTCGACCTCCTGGTGGAGCTGGAATCCGAAGACGCCGTCCGAACGCTCCAGCCGAACTTCGACCACCTCAAGAAGCTCCCGATCCGCGGAGTGATGGTGACCAGCAGAAGCGACTCTCCGGAATACGACTTCGTCTCCCGGTTCTTCGCTCCGGCCCTTGGGGTCGACGAGGACCCGGTGACCGGCTCGGCCCACTGCTGTCTGGGACCATACTGGGCGGAAAAGCTGGGGAAGACCGACCTGGTGGGCTATCAGGCTTCGGAGCGGGGCGGGGTCGTCCGGGTCCGGATGGAGGAAGATCGGACGAAGATCGCGGGCGAGGCGGTCACCGTCCTCAAAGGGGAGCTATTGGAGAGATAGACCCGGTGCGAAAGCCGGGAGACGACGCCTCCGGATTTCATCCTCAGCTCAGGATCCGCGCCGCCCCGCGGGTGCTTCATCGCTCCATCGATCCTCCACCCGTCTTACTCCGCCCGCCTTCCTCCGTCAGCCTCTTGACCATCCTGGTCTCGGGGGCTCCCGTCTCCTCGTTGATCCCGTCGCCCGCCATCGTCCACCCCCTGGCCTGATAGAACCTCATCGCCCGGAGGTTGTCGCTGAAGCAGCAGAGCCTTCCCGTCCGGTGTCCCTCCGCCCTCATCTCCTCTTCCAGGCGGCCCAGAAGTGCGGTCCCGATCCCTCGCCCGAAGCTGGAGGGATGGACCCAGAGGAGGTCGACGGCGTCTTCGGTGGCGGCCGCCACCCCCACCACCTCGTCGCCGCCCGCCTCCGTCTCGTCCACGGCCACCGTCATCCTCGGCCACTGCTTGCTGACCAGGGCCGAGACGGCGTCGCCTTCGAACCAGGGGCGCAGGGCCTCCTGAGGGATGAAGGGGCCATAAACCTCCCGGATCGTATCCCTGCAGAGGCTGACGATGGTGGTGACGTCCTCCTTTGTGGCCTTCCTGAGAGAAAACTCGGACATTTCTATCAGCCCCTCTTCGCCGACCCTTCCGTTAATATCTTCTGCCCGCCCCGGAGAGATTCAGTAGGCGGATATTGAGAAATGGAGAGATTACAGGACATCTATGTGAAATATAGAGAACGAGATGATATCGGCGAGATCAAAGCAGATAAGACGGAGAACAATCAATGAATCTGAATAAAGCATGGAGGTTATATAAATGATCTACAGAGCAAGACCCGGCCAGTCGAGCTACGGCGAGGCGATAGGCATCCTCCTTCTGGACAGCTTCACCCCCTTCATCCCCGGAGACGTCGCCAACGCCACCACCTACGACTTCCCCGTTCGGTTTCGGAAGGTGGAGGGTTTGACCACGAAAAGGGTCCTGGGAAAGGACCCTGCGACCTTCGAGCCCCTCCTGGAGGCGGCCGAGGATCTGGCAGGCCAGGGGGTGAGGGCGGTCACCGGGGACTGCGGATTTCTCGCATTGCACCAGAGAAAGCTCGCCGCCTCTCTGCATATACCGGTCTTTCTCTCAAGCCTCCTCCAGATCCCCTTCATATCGGCGATAATCGGCCCCGACCGAAAGGTGGGGATCATCACCGCCGACTCGAAAAGGCTCGACGAGACGTTGCTTGCCGCCGTCGGCGTCGAGACGACAGAGAACCTGACGATCAGGGGGATGGAGGATCAGGAGGCCTTCTCAAAGGCCGTGATCGAGGAGATGGGGGTCCTGGATGCCGGGGCGGTGGAGAGGGAGGCGGTATCCGTCGCAAGAGGGATGGTCGAGGACGAAACGGAGGTGGGGGCCCTCCTCCTGGAGTGCAGCTGCCTACCCCCCTACGGGAGGGCGATCCAGGAAGCCGTCAGCCTCCCGGTCTTCGATTACGTGACCATGATAAACTACGTCCACTCGGCCCTGGTCAAGAGGGGGTTTGAGGGAGAGATGTGAGGGGGTTTGCATCTCGGCCTGAGGAGCTGGTGCGGCCAGCCTGCCCCCATCTCTTCCATCTCCTCGGCCCACTCTCTATCAGCCCATCAGTCCAGCTTGAGAAGCTTCGCGTTCACTGCGACGATGATGGTGCTCATGCTCATCAGAACCGCCCCCACCGCCGGGCTGAGAAGAACGCCCTGCCCATAGAGGACTCCGGCCGCGAGGGGTATGGCGAAGGCGTTGTACCCCGTGGCCCAGAGAAGGTTCTGAAACATTTTGGAGTAGGTCTTCCTGGATAGCCTGATGATGGAGACGACGTCCCGGGGATCGTTTCGGACCAGGACGATGTCGGCGGTCTCCACGGCCACGTCGGTCCCGGCCCCGATGGCTATCCCCACGTCGGCTTGGGCGAGGGCCGGAGCGTCGTTGACCCCGTCGCCCACCATGGCCACGGTGTACCTCGCCTGAACCTCCCTGATCTTCTCCGCCTTCTGGTGGGGGAGGACCTCGGCGAAGAACTCGTCCAGGCCGAGCTCCTCGGCGACCTGCTCTGCGACGTACCTGTTGTCCCCGGTGAGCATCATGCACTTCAGGCCCATGGACTTCAGCCTCTCCACCGCCTCCTTCGACTCCGGCCTCACCGAGTCTCCGAGGGCGAGAGCGCCCACCGGCCTTTCATCCTCAAGGAGGAATACGACGGTCTTTCCACCCTTCTTCGCCTCCTGCGTCCGCCGATCGTCAAGCTTGATCCCCCCCTCTTCGAGGTAGCCGGGGCTGACCACCTTCAGGCTTCTCGCGCCGACCACCCCCTGGACGCCCTTTCCTGGTATGGAATCAAAATCCTCCACCTCCAGAGGCTCGATCTCCCTCTCCTTGGCGCCTTTCACGACGCCTGCGCCTATCGAGTGCTCCGACCGGGACTCTAAGGACGCGGCAAGCCTCAGAACTTCCTCTTCGCCCAGGTCCGATAAGGAAATGACCTCGGCGACCCCGAATTCCCCCCTGGTGAGGGTCCCGGTCTTGTCGAAGACGACCGCCTCGATCTCCCTCGCCCTCTCGAAGGACTGTCGGTCCCTGATGAGAAGGCCGGAGTTTGCGGCGAGGGAGGTCGAGACCGCCACCACCAGGGGGATGGCCAGGCCCAGGGCGTGGGGGCAGGTTATCACCATCACGGTGACTGCCCTCTCGATGGCGAAGGCGAAGTCCCGGCCGTAATAGAGCCAGGCGGCCAGGGTGATGGCCCCCACCGAGAGGGCGATGAGAGTCAGGAAGAAGGCGGCCCGATTGGCGAGGTCCTGGGTCCTGGACTTGCTCTCCTGAGCCTGGTTTACCAGATCGATCACCGTGCTGAGGTAGGTCTCCTTTCCGGTCTTGGCCACCTCGACCACGAGGGACCCCTCTCCGTTTATGGACCCGCCGATCACCTCGGAGCCCACCTCCTTGGATACGGGCTTGGACTCCCCGGTGAGGAGGGACTCGTTGACGCTGCTTTTTCCCTCCACCACCGCACCGTCTACGGGGATCTTCTCCCCGGGCTTGACCATGACCCTGTCGCCTACTTTGAGCACCTCGATCTTTACGTCCTCGACCTCGCCGTCCCTGATGAGGTGGGCCTCCGAGGGCATTATCTTGGCCAGCTCCTCCAGGGCCCGGGACGCGCCCATCACCGACCGCATCTCCATCCAGTGGCCCAGGAGCATGATGTCGATCAGGGTCACCAGCTCCCAGAAGAAGAACTTGCCCGGAAGGCCGAAGACTACCGCAGAGCTGTAGAAGTAGGCCACGGAAATGGCGACTCCGATCAGGGTCATCATCCCCGGCTCTCTCAGAGAGAGCTCCTTTTTGAGGCCTTTCAGGAAGGGCCAGCCGCCGTAGAAGTAGACGAGGGATGACAGGATGAAGAGCAGATAAAATGACCCGGGAATGGTGAGGTCGAAGCCTAAGAAGGATTGGATCATGGGGGATAGGGCCAGGACCGGGACTGTGATCAGAATGGAGACGAAGAACCTCTTTTTGAAGTCCTGGAGCATGGCGGCGTGGTGGCCGCCACCTTTGTGACCTCCCCCGCTTCTTCCTCCATGAGAATCGTGACCTTCGTCATGCTGGGCTTGGTGGTCTTCCCCGTGATGTTCGTGAGCACCCGCCCAATGGCCTCGATGGCCCTCTGCTGGCTTCTGGTGGCCGGAAGTCAGCGTCTTGTCGTTCATGCCATCCATCTGTTGAGATTTATCTTCGTTCATGGTGACCGATCCCCCACATATAGTGGAGGTTGATGAGTTATATAATAATCGCTCAAACGAATCAGAAGCCAAGAAAATGATTCATAAATCCAACCTGATTAGACGAAAAAGATGAGATGTGGATCCAAAGGATATAATAAGGCAAGCCAAGGCCTGGCTGGGTTAACCGCAGTGCAACGGTTTTCGCTTATCATGTCGACCCTCATGGAGAAGGAAGGCTATGCCCAGATCCGAGATGCAGAGCATACGTTGAGCTGAATCCAAGTCCCGGCTGGTGTCGGATCTGTCAGTCATAATACAAATTATGAATCATCATTAAAACATCATATTCATTGAGTAATTTCATTTATGGATATTAAAACGGATTCTTAGGTCTCAAATAGCTCTTTATATGCCGCAGAAGTAACTGATGTGCTGGAGGTGGTAAATCGGTGCGACAGATCGCAATCTATGGAAAAGGCGGCATAGGCAAGTCCACGACGACTCAGAACCTGACCGCAGCCCTGGCGACGATGGGCAAGAAGATCATGCAGATCGGATGCGACCCGAAAGCAGACTCCGTCAAGATGCTGATTGGAGGAAGAAGGCAGCAGACGGTCTTGGACACCCTCGGAAAGGAGGGAGAGGTGAGCCTGGATGACGTGATGCTGGAGGGGTTTGGCGGGATAAAGTGCGTCGAGTCCGGAGGTCCCGAGCCGGGAGTCGGCTGCGCTGGCAGGGGTATAATCACCTCCATCGGCCTCTTGGAGAACCTCGGAGCCTATACCGACGACCTGGACTACGTCTTCTACGACGTCCTGGGTGACGTCGTCTGCGGCGGCTTTGCCATGCCGATCAGAGAGGGTAAGGCCCAGGAGATTCTCTGGGATTCTTGTCCGGGTTGTCAAGATCTCAGATTGAACCTGCTGGTGGCCCTCGCTGGGGATGTGATGCGCTGATCGGCTGGAGAGCTTATCCGCCGTACCGCCTCTCCATCTCGTCCAGAAAACGGGCCATGAGCCCGTTCATCTCGGGGATGACGTCGACGCCGGCGAGGATCTTTCTATCAGTCTGGACGTAATCGCCACCGCTCGATAGCTCGTCTGAGCAGTTCTTGATTAGATCGTTGATGCTATCCATCGAGGCCTCCAGATGGAACTGGAGGCCGATGGCCTTTCCGCACTGGAAGGCCTGGTTTGCACAAGCCTCGCTCTTCGCCGTCCATGCCGCGCCGGGCGGGATCTCGAAGGTGTCGCCGTGCCAATGGAGGGCGACGAACCTCTCGGGGAGGACGCCGAATATCTCAGACCGTCTCGCCTCCGGCGTCAGGCTGACGGGGTGCCAGCCGATCTCCCGATGATCGTTTTTGCGGACCTTTCCGCCCAGAACGTCGGCGATCAGTTGGGCACCAAGACAGATCCCCAGGACGATCTTCCCACCTTCGATCGCCTTCCGGATGAAAATCTTCTCCTCCGCCAGCCAGGGGTACTTCTCGTCTTCGTAGATGTTCATGGGGCCGCCCATGATCACAAGCATGTCGTAATCTTCGAGCTCGGGAAGGGGATCGCCCCGAAAGAGGAGAGTTCTGGTGATATCGTGGCCCTTATCTCGCGCCCAAGTCTCGATCATCGCCATGTCCTCGAAGGGGACGTGCTGAAGGTAGTGAAGCCTCATATCTCGTCACCGGGATGCCTTTGAACGACATATCAACTGCAAGAGAAAAAGATAGATAAATAAAAGGGAGGAGGGCAGAGAGGAGGTCTCTCGCCATCGAAAGACCCCCCCCCTCGCCTTCAGAGGGATTCCTCGCCGTGCTCGCCAGTCCTGACCCTTATGGCCTCCTCGATCGGGCTTATGAAGATCTTTCCGTCGCCGATCTGCCCCGTCTTGGCGATGGAGCAGATGGTATCGACGACCTCCTGGACCTCCTCGTCTTTCACCACCATCTCGATCTTGGTCTTGGGGATCATGTCGACGACGTACTCTGCGCCTCTCCACTGCTGGGTGATCCCCTTCTGCTTTCCGCGCCCTTTGACCTCGGTTACCGTCATCGAGACGTAGCCCTTCTCATCAAGGGCGTTCTTGACCGCCTCGAAGGTGGTCGTCCTGATGATCGCTTTGACCTCTTTCACTTTAATCACCTCTGCCGGTCTCGGAATAGATGAAGTTCGGATAGGCCACCATCCCGTGCTCGCTCAGATCAAGGCCCGCGATCTCCTCGGAGGCCTCAACCCGGATCCCTATGGTCTTCTTCAATACGAAGAATATGACGAGTCCGAGGCCGAAGGCCCATGCGAAGTTCACAACGACGCTGATCACCTGGGCGACGAAGAACCCGCTGTCGCCGTGGAGGAGGCCCGCGACCCCGCCGTAGCTACCGTCGGCGAAGATGCCGAGGGCCAGAAGGCCCCAGGCACCGTTGACGCCGTGGACGCTGATCGCGCCGACGGGGTCGTCGACGTGGAGCTTCCAGTCCATGAACCAGACGCTGGCCACCACCAGGAACCCGGCGATTATCCCGATCAGGACGGAGGCTGAGGGCGTGACCCAGGCGCAGCCCGCGGTGATGGCGACGAGGCCTGCGACAGCCCCGTTTCCTGCCATGCCGACGTCAGGCTTACCGTGCCAGGCCCAGGTGATGAACATGGCCACCGCCATGGCCGCGGCGGCGGCGAGGGTCGTATTCGCGGCGATGACCGAGACTCGGAGATCGTTTCCGACGAGGGTGCTGCCGCAGTTGAACCCGTACCACCCGAACCAGAGGATGAAGACTCCCAGGGCGCCGAGGGTTATGCTGTGGCCTGGGATGGCGTTCGGCGTTCCGTCCCTCTGGTATTTGCCGATCCGCGGGCCGAGGAGGAGCGCTCCCGCCAGGGCGACCCATCCGCCGAGGGCGTGGACGACGCCGGATCCGGCGAAGTCGAGGGCGCCCATCGCAGAGAGAAAGCCGCCGCCCCAGACCCAGTGGCCGTAGAGGGGATAGATCACCGCCGTGATCGAAGCGCTGATGACGATGTAGGTGCTGAACTTGCACCTCTCCGCAACAGCGCCGGAGACTATCGTTGCCGCCGTAGCAGCGAAGACCATCTGGAAGAACCAGGACTCGATCGTCGAAACGTCGTAGGCGTCCCCGGAGAGGAAGAAGCCGCCCCAGCCCATCACTCCAGCGATCAGCTCAGTTGTGCCGTACATCACGGCGAAGCCGACGGCCCAGTAGGCGAGAGCGCCGATGGAGAAGTCCATCATGTTCTTCATCATGATGTTGGCGGCGTTCTTCGACCTCGTGAAACCCGTCTCCAGCATGGCGAATCCTGTTTGCATGAACATCACCAGAAATCCGCACATCAGCACCCAGACGAAGTCCAGGGCGGCTGCGGGGTTCTCCTCGATGGTGATCTCGCCGGAGGGGTCGGCGGCCAGGACAGGAGACGCCAGGAGGGTCAGGAGGAGCAAGGCGGCGAGAGCTGCAAGGCCAGTCCAGCCAGCTCCGAATTTTGAATCTTTCATGGATCTTCACCCGATATCTATCATATACATGTCATTATTCACGAAATTTTTCCATCCATCTCGCTCATCTGCTGATAGAGTCGCTGCTTTCTGAATCTGTTGGGATTCGGACCTGATTTCCGATCCCTTCGCAGCTCTTCGGAGATGGCCTCCGAACTCACTGCGATGAGGTGCCTCCGGGATTATAAAAAGTAATTTGATACAGTTTCATACGGGTTATGAAAGCCGATTAAGAATTGGGATGATCGCCATAGGTCTTATTCCGCATCTAACGAATTTAATACATGATGATATAATGACTGGATGTATGGCAAGCTTGGCCTAGATGGTTAAAAACACTTCCTGATGGGTTTTAGTATGCGGGGAACGGGATTCGAACCCGCGAACTCCTGCGAGACGGGATCTTAAGTCCCGCGCCTTTGGCCACTTGGCAACCCCCGCCCGAGAATCGACGGCGAAACCGTGATGCTCCACAGCTTTTAAACGATTTGCGCCGATGGATGCGGAGTTGAAGCGCGCAAGATAAATAGTTTCCCGCAAGTGCAGACCTCCTCCGAACGGCGAAGGTGAGGCGATGTCCCGACGCGAAGACGGCGATCTCCGACCATCGGTCCGTCGATCCCAGAAGAAAGACGACGACCGAGAGGAAAGCCAGGGCGAAAACCGAGAAAGGCATCAGGACGAGACTTACGAAGCCGAGAAGTACGACTTTTTGACCTTCATGAGGGCGGCCGGATTCGAGGAGGACGAGCTTTTGGCCGTGATCTGCGAGCTTGACGCCTACAAGTCCATACCCGGAACCACCCTCCGAAGGTACGTCAACCGGGTCCAAAGCTCCGTCGAGACGGACTGCAGGCTCGCCTTCCTCAAGGGCGTGATCGTCGGTACGGCGATCTGCGAGAACCTGGTGGCCGAGGAGGGCGACCTCGACGGGCGGATCGACGCCGAGGTGAAGAGGAGACTCCAGCTGATCCTAAACGACCTGGACCGGGTATGATTTTATCGATTCGATCTTATATTTGCCATTATTTTCGCCAGATCGGATGCGCATCTTGAATCTGCCCCGCGCCCAAACCTGTTATACCCTGAGTTCAATTCCACCCCCATGGAGAAAGGGATCTACACCCTCGTCCTCAGCCTCTCGGCGGATCAGACCGTTGAGGTCGGCTCCCTCGGCCCCGTACTCTTCTCGAAAGGCTACTACGCCTACACCGGCTCAGCCCGGGGACCCGGCGGCCTCTCTCGGGTGAAGCGACACCTGCGAGTGATGGAGGGGAAGAACCAAACCCGCCGGTGGCACATCGACCGCCTCCTCGCCTTCGCGACCCTGGTGGAGGTGGTGGCGACGAAGACCGAAGAGGACCTGGAGTGCGCCATAGCCCGCCTGATCGGCGAGCGGCTCTCCGGCGTCCCCAAATTCGGCTGCACCGACTGCCGGTGCTCCAGCCACCTCCACTTCTCCCCGGATCGCGAGGTGATCCTCTCGGCGGTGAGGTCAGCCCACGCCCGGGGTCCCCTATCAGTTTCAGACGAAAAAGAGCCAACGGATGAAGACCGCCGAAAAGACGACCAGGCCGCAGAGGGTTAGGGGGATGGTGTACCCCCGGAGGGCCTCTTTGAGACCCGAGTTCGTCGTCTCCCTCACCAGCCAGAAGTAGGGGTCGCTGACGCATGAGAGGACGAACGCCCCCGCCGCGATCGAGAAGAGGAGGGTGGTCGGCTCCAGGGGAAGCTCCTTCAGAATCTCGCCAGCGACCACCGCCGTCACCACCCTCGACCCCTGGGCGAGCTGGATCAGGGAGGACACAAGGAAGGGGAGGACCACCACCGGAACTATGGGGGCGATCCTCGCGAAGAGCTCGGGGCCGATGCCGCCCTGGGCGATGACGTACCCGAAGGCTCCGGCGCCGCAGAGATCGAAGATGATGACCCCCGCCCTCCTGGTCGCTTTTTTGATCATCTCGCCGGCTCCGCCTCCGGCCAGGGCCGCCGAGAGGAGTGCCCCGGCGAGGAGGGCAACCTCCGGCGACCCCACCATCCTCGCCTCGGGCGATAGGAGGCCCGCGCCGATCAGGACCAGAGGAAGTGCGAGAGGCGCCCACGAAACGAGCCGCGGCGGGAGGGGGCCCCTCTCGCCGCGGGGCTCACCCTCGCCGACGGGAAGGCGGAGAAGGAAGATGGACGCCGGAATGAAGAGGAGGACGGATACGGGGAGGCCGAACTTCAGGGCTTCGGCCGGCGACACACCCAGAGTTCCTGTGAGGGCGACCACCACCGGCGACGGATAGACCAGGTTGTATGAGATCACAGAGAACGCTGCCGTCGTGTACAGATACCTTCTGCCGGAGCCCTCCGCCTTTCGTCCCATCCCCCCGACCACCGGCTCCAGGATCAGGTAAGCGGTCAAGCAGCACATCGCGGGCAGGGCCAGAAGATAGCCCGACAGCCCCGAGGCAAAAAGCCCCCTCCTTTTTCCGACGATCCACAAAAGATCCGCGACGATCCGCTCCACACCCCGGGACCGGCGGAGATGCTCGGCGATCACCGACCCCGAGAAGACGACGATCGCGAGGGCCGAGAAGATCCGGGCCAGCCCCTCCGATACGAACCCAAGAAGCTCGGGCCCCATCCCGGTCATCACCCCGAAGGCGAGGGCCGAGACGACGAGGCTGATGAAGGGAGAGAGACCAGCTTTCACCGTCATCAGGCTCACAAGAGATATCGCTATCAGGAAAGCGATAAGGGGGTCCATGCCGGGATATATCTCATCATACCTATAAAAAGATCCCTCCAGATCCCGTCATACGAGTTGAATAATATCAAAAAAAACTGATGCTGAGGTCAGGATTCTTATATATGGCCCTACCGCCTAATTGTTCCGAAATTCCTTTATAGAAGGAAAACAATAAAACGTTTACTCAGGGGGAGCTTATGAAGGGTGGCTCATCGACGAAATCCCCCAAAAGGGAAGGCGCAGTTCATCTGTTCTGGCTAGCTTGCCTCATCCTCTTTACAACATCGACGCCGCTGGCCTCCGCCTGGTCCTTTCCCTTCTCGTTACCCTTCCTCTCCAGCGCCGATGAAGAGGCCTCTCTTAGCCTCGATCTGGATCGGCCCACGGTGGAATACGGCGGCTCCGTCAACTACACCATCCTTCTAGAAAACTCGGGCCGAGAGGATCTGACCGACATCTCGATATCTGACAACTTCGGCCAGGTGGGTTTCATCGCCCTCCTCCCGGCAGGCGAATCTTTCGAGATCGAAAGGACGACTCCCCCCCTGGAAACGAGCACCCAGCTCAGGGTAGATGCCAGCTCGGAGGGTGAAGAGATGGGGAACGCCGAGGCCGCCGTCCAGGTGGGACTTCCGAGTGAAGTGGTCTCGATGGAGGATCGGGCCTTTGAAAGTGCTCCTGGCGGCGACGATCAGATCCTGAGGACGATGTCCGCTTCGGCCGAGATCGATCTCGTCGTCGGGGCCGATCCTGCCACCGTCAGGTCGGGGGAGGGAACGACGGTTAGGATGACCGTCACAAACCGCGGCTCGCTGCCTCTGAAAGCCGTTGATATCTCCGGCCCCGGCTGGACCGTGGATGGAGGTGACCTCGCCCCCGGTGAGTCCAAGACCTTCTCCCGGACCGAGACGGTCGCTGAAGACCTCTCGACGGAGATCGTGGCATCCGGAACCACCGACGGTGGCGAGAGGGCATCAGACCAGGAACAGCTTTCAGTCGGAGTTCGAAGCTCCGACCTCTCGGTCACCGTCATCACCGCCCAAGCAATTCCTGGAGGACCCACCACCACCGAGTACAGGCTGAAGAACGAGGGCGAGGAGGTATTGAGCCGGGTGACCCTCAAAGACGGATCGGGGGCCGTTCTTGGAATACTCCCCCAGCTGACCACTGGAGAGTCCAGGAGCCTGACCCAGACCAGCTCCCAGAGTGGGGAGGCTCGCGGTCCCTTCGAGGTGACGGCCACCTCGCCGGAGGGGAGAACTGTCAAAGGCGAGGTGACGGTCCAGGCCACCACCACAAAGACCGCCACCTCCTCCGCCACTCACCCGGAAGCGGGATCAGGCTCCTCGAAGTCAGCCTCAGTATCCGCCGATCCCGCCTCGCCCTTTGGGTCGATGCCCGAGTTCGATATGGATGTGGACATGGACCTGAACTTCGATGAGGGGGACTTGGGGATGGACATCTTCGGGGCGCCGTCAAATCCCGGCGACGCTGAAGGGGTCGGATCCTCCGAGAGCTCAGGGTCTGAAGAACCGGCTTCAGACCCCGAATTCGGAGGGTTCAATATGGACCTCGACTTCGGCGACTTCGGGTTTGCCGAGAGCTTCGGTCCGTCAACAGTTCCGGAGCAGTCAACAGTTCCGGATGGGTCCGGCCTCAACGCACCATCCGCGGCCGAGACGAATACTGAAGGGGAGGACGGCTCGCCGGAACTGGTGGTGACCCTCCAGGCCAACAAGACCCTGGTCCACAAGGGCGACGACATCCGCTACAGATGCTCGGCCGTCAACCGGGGGACCGCGCCCCTGGCGGATGTGGAGATCCGATGCGCGGCCACCATGACGACGGCCAGAAACCTCGCCCCCGGAGACGGCCTGCCCCTCGAGGGGGTGATCAGGGCGGACGGCTCCATCAACCTCACGGCATCAGCCTCCGCCTCTGGGCCCGACGGATCCGAGATCAACGAAGAGGCGCGGCTCCGGATAGAGACGATCTCTCCGGAGCTGAAGATGGAGGTCCAAAAGGACCCAGAGACTATCTGCAGAGGCCAGAGGGTCTCCATCGTCGTCAAGCTGGAGAATTCAGGAGACGACACCCTCACAAATGTGGTGGCGTCTGACGGCCTGGGGGAGATTGGAACGATCCCGATCCTCCGGCCCGGCGAGACGAAGACCCTTTCGAGGAACTCGACCGTCGACGAGAGCCTCAAAGACGATATCATGGTTGTGGCCACCGACTCTGCCGGCGATCTACTCACCAGATCCCAGACCCTGGACATCGAGCTATTCGAGCCCGGGCTGAACCTCACCGTCGGGCCGACGACCGCCGCAGCATACCCCGGAGAAGACGTGGAGGTGGTCTGGACCATCAAGAACTCGGGCAAAGTCGACCTCCTGGACGTGACGATGGAGGTGGATGGGGAGGAGAGCTTCAGGCTCGCTTCTGTGGCGGCCGGAGGGGCGACGCCGGTATCCTCGGCCCATCAAGCTCTAGAGAGCCGGACGGTTATGGGCAGGGCGGTGGCGAGGACCGCGGGCGGCGAGACGATATCGGCGGAGACCTCCTTCGATATCAGGGTGATATCGCCGGGGATCAGCCTCAACGTCAGGCCCTCCGAGGTGGAGGCGACCGAAGATAAGCCCTTCAACCTGACATGCCTTGTGACAAACTCCGGGAACGACCTCCTCAGGGACGTCGTCCTCGCCGAGAGGAGCCTGGGGACCCTGGAGAATATCGGACGGCTGGAGCCGGGCGACTTCAAGGTCGTACCTTTCGACTTCTCCGCCGGGACTAATACCACATTGAGGCTGACGGCGACGGGGATCGACTCGATGGGGGGTAGGGTGAACGACAGCCAGGAGGTGGCGGTGAAGCTCGTCTCCGCCGACATCGAGCTCGCCGTGAGGGCAGAGCCTCAAGAGACGGTTCCGGGAGGGTCCGTCAACGTGGTCTGCACCGTCGAGAACCGGGGGGACGTCCCCATCTTCAGCACCTTCATCACGGGCGAGTCCCTGGGCCAACTGGGCACCATCGACTACATATCCCCGGGCAAGAGCCAGACTCTGGAGAGGGATATCGAAGTCTCCGAGGAGATGGAAGAGGAGATCTCCGCCGAAGGATTCACCAGGGATGGGGCTTCGGTGAGGGATGGTGACGTCCTCACGGTGAGGCTGATCGAGCCGGTCCCGCCGACCGAAGAGCCGGCTGACCCCGAGGTGGCCGAAGCCGTCCCGTCGGTGACGACAAGAACCGCGGCGGAAGATGCCGAGCCGGCCGAAACCGAACGGGAAGAGATCGGCCTGCAGCAGGAGGTAAACGAGAGCGGTACCATCTCCGATGGCGCTGTGGTCGAAGAAAGCTCCGGCATATCCGGCCTCATCCACCGGCTGAAAGGGATCCTCGCGAAGATCAGGCTTACGAAGGGGGGATCGTCGGCGGAAGGCTACGCCCCGGAGACGACATCCGAAAGAGGGGGCTCGCCAAGCCCTGCCTCCTCGACCTCGGCCAGCCTTCCTGGAACGCCGGCGGGGTTGACGGGGTATGGGACCGGCGAAGCGGGCGACACCAACGCCACCGCCCTCACCCCCGACGGCTCCCTCCCCGTCGGTGCGGGATACGCCCTTCCCGAGGATGGTGCACGACCCGAAGCCGCCACCGGCAATATCAGTCCCGGAACCGGGGGGTACTCTTACTCGGCTGAAGGGCCGGCCACCTCGTATCTTGGTGGCTCGGAGACATATCCCGAGTCCGCCAAAGAGGCGTATGTGGCCAGCGACCCAGCCTCAGCATATCTGTCCTCTCCCTGGACGGCTCCCGGAACCGCCGGATACGCCTCATCCAACAGCGGCCCCTTCTCAGCCCTCACATCCACCGGGGGGTCACCCACCATCGCCGGGACGGGAAACCCCACCATCTACGAGAGCTCCGACCTCAGGTCCGCCTCTGAGGCCTCGCCGACGGTGGCCGGGTCGAACGCCTCCGAATATTCAAGCCGCCACACTCGCTCCGAGGTCTCGCCGGGTTACGCCCAGGCATCGGATCCCGCCGGCAGCCTGAGCCTGGAGAGCCCATCCCAGTCCAAGTCCCCCACGAACAACATCAAGCTGGTCATAGGCGACACCAGCACCCTCGAGATCGATCGCCCGCCGGAGATCATCGATGTAGGTGCGTTCCCGCCGGAGCCGACCGCCTGGGAGCCGGTGGTCCTTGCGGTACACGCTTCCGACGACATCGGAATCATCTCCGCGGAGATGCTCTGGGACACACCCACCACCGCCATCAGCAGGCTTGATCTCGCCGACGTCACCGAGATCAACACCCAGCCGATGGAGATCGAGGAGGGGGATGAAAAGGAGGGGTACTGGAGCTACGAGATTCCCGGCCAGGCCGCAGGGACATACATGGCGGTCTTCATCAAGGTGAGCGACGGGGAGAGGTGGGCCGAGGACGGGCCTTACATCCTGTTCTGGTCGGAGGCCGCCCCCGAAGTCGAACCGGAAGAGACAGCAGCCACCGAAGTCGTCGAGCCATCCGGTGGTGGCGGAAGTGGAAAGACCGCCGAGCCGAGTAAAGGCGGAATGCTCTTCGTCGAGTCCACCACCGTCGTTGGCAGGGGCGACGTCTCCATCAAGAACGAAGTGAGGGAGGACAGCGCCCGGTATAAAGAGGAGCTGGACGGTTTCGGATCGATCGAGATGCAGTCCGAGAAGACGATAAACAAAGGAAACCCCGTCGTCAACATCACCGATTCCAGGGTTCTCGTCTTCGACCAGGGCTACCTCAAAGGGTTCAAAGTGATGCAGTCACCGGGCTTCAACGGCGGCATGGGAGCCAGCGTCACCGAGAGGTTCAACGCCACAACCCTCGAGAAGAGCGAGACCGGTACGATCTCCACCGTCAGACATTCTCAGAACACCCTCCTCTTCAACAGCCAGCAGGCCTTCGAGGGGATATGGGGAACCAGAACCGAGTACTCAAACTTCAACAAGAAGATAAGGGCCGACCAGACCCTCAACGGGACCTTCGAGACCCAGAAGAAGATAACCTTTGAGGACTGAGATATTCGAGAACCAGGAAGCTTTGGGAATCTCGGAGAGATGCGGCCGAAGGGCCGACGACGCCGGTAGAATACGATAGATGGTCGATGGTATGATGGTCGATGGTCTGGGGAACTAGGCTAGGGCCTTCCGGCCCTGATGGCCCCCTTCCAGATCTCGTCTGCCCTGTCCACCACCGCCACGATCTGGTCATGGATCTCGAGCCGGTGTTTGATGTCTCCGGCCTTGAGGGCGGCATCAACTGAGAGCCTCATCTTCTCCCTGCTCTCGTCCCGCAGCTCCTCCGACTCCTGCCATATCTGCTCGGCAGCCGACGGGTCTTCCGGGCGGAGGTCGATCGACCGGCTCTTGAGATCGTCGGACCGCCTTTGAAGCTCAGCGGCCTCTTTCTTCAGCAGTTCGGATTCCCCCTGGAGCCGCGCCATATCCTCCTCCATCTCCTCGAAGCTCTTCTCTACAAACTCATCATCGATGCCGAACACGGATAATAACCTCCTAAATCATCCCCAAAAAGACCTGATGGAACCTCGCGTCCTCCGTCAGCTCGGGATGGAATGCAAGGCCCAGAAGGTTCTCTTCCCTCACCGCCACCGCCATGTCATCGATCCGGGCCAGAACATCGACCCCCTCCTGCCAGCCGACGATGGCGGGGGCCCTTATGAAGACCGCCCGGTACGGCGAGTCGAAACCCCCCACCTCGAGGTCCGCCTCGAAGGACTCCTTCTGGGACCCGAAGGCGTTTCTTGCGACCCTCACGTCCAGAAGGCCGAGGGGTTGAAACCTCGTCTCCTCGACGATCTCCTTTGATATGACGATCAGCCCCGCACAGGTGGCCATGATGGGGACGCCGGAGCTGGAGGCGGCCACGATCTCGTCTCCGACACCGGTTCTGGAGAGATGCCTGCTTATGGTGGTGCTCTCCCCGCCGGGGAGGACGATCCCGTCGCAGTCGGGGATGATCCCAGACCTTCGGACCTCCGCCACCGACCCCTCTCCTCCGAGGGCTCGCTCCATCGCCCGGACGTGCTCGGAGACGTCGCCCTGGAATGCTACGACGCCTATCCTCGATCTACCAACCCCTGGTCTGGAGAATCTCGCCCTCTTGAAGGGTCCCGGCATCGATCCCCTTCATGGGGTCGCCAAGGCCTGTGGATATTTCGACGAGCTTATCGGGGTCGTCATAGTTGTTCACCGCCTCGACGATCGCGGTGGCCATGAGCTCGGGGTTCTGGGATTTGAATATCCCCGATCCGACGAAGACGCCGTCCGCCCCCATCTGCATCATCAGCGAGGCGTCGGCGGGGGTTGCGATCCCCCCGGCGGCGAAGTTCACCACGGGGAGCCTCTGCATATCCCTGCACTCGACGACCAGATCGAGATCCGCCTCGATCTCCCGAGCGACCTTCATCAGCTCTTCGTGGTCCATGCCCTTGAGGCTCCTGATCTGACCCATTATCAGCCTCATGTGGCGGACAGCCTCCCGGACGTCGCCGGTCCCGGCCTCGCCCTTGGTCCTGATCATCGCCGCGCCCTCCTTCGTCCTTCTCAGCGCCTCGCCCAGGTTTCTTGCGCCGCAGACGAAGGGGACGGTGAACCTGGTCTTATCGACGTGAAACTCGTCGGCGGGGGTCAAAACCTCCGACTCGTCGATCATATCGACCCCGATCGCCTCCAGTATCTGAGCCTCCGCGAAGTGGCCGATCCTCACCTTGGCCATCACCGGTATCGTCACCGAATCGATGATCTCCATGATGATCTTGGGGTCGGCCATCCTGGCCACCCCGCCCATCTTCCTTATGTCGGCCGGCACCGCCTGGAGGGCCATCACCGCCACGGCCCCCGCCTCTTCTGCGATCACGGCCTGCTCAGAGGTCGTGACGTCCATGATGACGCCCCCCTTCTGCATCTTGGCAAAGCCGCGTTTGAGCAGCTCCGTGCCGAAACGAAGTTCTTCAAGTTGCATGATTGTCAGTTGCCCCGGTATTTTATAAGCCGCTTACAAGTGAGGGCCGAATAAATAAACTTTGCTCCCATACTTTCCGGTCGCTGCAGGCAAAACGGCATCGGAAAAGGTTGTGGACGGGCCATAGCTCCCGCGAGCGGAGAGCTATGGTGTCTTGGCGTCCACCTGGAAGCCTATTCCCTGTAGATCTCGTACATGTAGACGTCCTTGTCCCCCTTCCGGTCGTCGATCCAGACGACCTTGTCGCTTCCGGTCCTCGGCTCGATCTGGTCGCCGGGGCCGGTGAAGATCTCCATCTCCGTCCCCGTCGAGATCTCCATCGCCCGGATGTCCCAGTCGCCGTTCCGATCGTCCTGCCAGACCAGAATCCCATTCTGGAGATGGGGGTTCGTCTGGTCCGAGGGATTGGAGGTCAGCTGCCGGGCCTCGCCTGTTGCCAGATCGGCAGAGTAGAGGTCCCAGTTCCCGTTCCTGTCGTCCTGCCAGACGACGGTGACCCCATCGGTGGTGGGATGAGTCTGGTTGCCGGGGCCGGAGTAGACCGGCGTCCGGGTCTGGCCGGACCATACGTAGATGTCCCAGTCGCCTTTCTGGTTGTCCTGGTAGACCACCACAGATCCGCCGGCGTCCGGGTTCATCTGATCGGCCCTCGGCGGGATCGCCTCCCTCGCCTCGGTGGTGTAAAGAGGCTTCTTCTGGACGTCCCATCCGAAGGAAGCTATGGGGAGGTCTCCCCAGGCCAGGGTCTCATCGCTGATAGATGGCCTCGAGGGGACGGATATCCCCCTCTGGAGCTGGGTCCTGTTGACGGTGGGTATGTCCAGAGCCCTGATGGCCCAGGAGTCGAACTCCTGCTCCAGGTGCATCCAGACCACTACGTCGTTGTTGATGTCGGGGTACATGTCGAAGTCCGAGCCTGCGGCGAGGGGCCACTCGACGTTCTCCACCAGGTTGTAGAGGTAAATGTCGGGATTTTGAGTCCGGTTGTCCATCCAGACTACCCAGTTACCGCTGACGGCGGCGCTCGTCTGGTCTCCTGAAGCCTGACATATGATGCTCGTCTGGTCGGACCCCAGGTTCACGTACCCGAACCTTCCGCTGGGAGAGATCAGCCAGGCAAGCCTCGTATCGAAGTCGAAGTCCACATCTCCCGAGCTTCGAGCCTCCTCCTTATCCTTCCAGGTGTTGGGGTCGAAGCTGCGGATCGACCATCCATCTTCGGTATCTTCCTCGTAGACGATCCGTCTTCCGTGGACTTTGGGATTTTGCTGGCTTTCGGGCCTCTCGTAGGCGCGGCCCCACTTTTTGTCCCACAAGTAGTAGCTCACGTCTCCGGTCGTCGAGTCCTCCCATACGATGGTGTTTCCGCTGACGTGGGGGGCGATCTGGTCGCCCTCGCCGGTGAGCTTCGTCTCCTCGCCCGTCGCGAGATCACAGACGTAGACGTCCCAGTCGCCGCCCCGATGATCCTGCCAGACCAGGAGGTCTCCGCTGACGACCGGATCGATCTGATCTCCAGCCCCGGCAGCGGGAGGTTTGATGGCTGCCCCGTCCAGGTCCTTCACCATCACGTTCCAGTCGCCGGAGGAGTTGTCCATCCAGGCGACCCGCCTTCCAGAGATCGAAGGGCTCATCTGGGCGCCTCGTCCCTCAACGATGACCATCTCATCGCCCGACGAGATGTTCAGGGCCCGGATGTCCCAGTCGCCGCCCTGATTGTCCTGCCAGACCAGTAGGTCACCCCCAACCACGGGGTTCCTCTGGTCGCCCGGGGCCCGGACCAGAGGCCGCTCGAACCGGTTATAGAAGTCGAAGCCGAATAGGTCCCAGTCGCCGCCACGGTTGTCGGACCAGACTATGAGGCTTCCGTTGGTGGCCAGGTCCACCTTATCCAGCAGTAGGATCGGATCGTCTTTCACTGATATGGTCATGACCTGAGGCTTCTCATGGCTGTAATCCATCCAGACGAGCCGGTCGCCGCTCAAAAACTGCGTTCCTCCAACCACCTTCACGTAGAAGGGAAAGCCGACACCGTCGTTGGCCTTCTGATGCAGGGGTCCGGTGACGGCGGGGAGCTCTCTCATAAGCTCCAGGTCGTAAAGATAGATGTCATAGTCACCGTTCCGATCATCTAGCCATGCGATGCGGTTTTCTGAGACGACGGGCTGTACCTGATTGTTGACGTCGGTGGTGACCACCGTCTCCTCGCCGGTCCTGAGGTTTTTGGCCCTGATGTCCCAGTTCTCGTTCCGGTCATCCATCCAGGCGATTATGTCTCCGTAAACCCAGGGAGCCTCCTGCTTTCCTGGGTCGGTCGTCACCTGAGTCTCGATTCCTGTGGTCAGGTTGCGGACGAATATGTCCCAGTTTCCAGCCCGGTTGTCCATCCAGGCGACGGTGTCGCCATCGATCATGGCCGTCGCCTTCTTCGAAGACGCCTCCGTTATCTGCAGCTCAGTCCCGGCGGAAGCATCGTAGACGTATACCTGATCGTCACCGCTCCGATCGTCAATCCAGACGACCCTTCCGTCGGCCACCATCCCGTACCTTTGATCGGAGGAGTCGTCGGTGACCTTCGTCTCCTCATTCGTCGCGAGGTCGTAGAGGAATATGTCGAGGTTCCCGGATCGGTTGTCGGTGTAGAGGACCAGGTCTCCGTCGATGCTGGGGCTGCTCTTGTCGTCTTCCGAGTCGGTGATTTGAACCTCGGTGGATGTTGCGAGGTCCATCATGTAGACGTTGAAGTGGCCGGTCCGATCGTCCGTCCAGACCACTCTATCCCCATCGAGCCAGGGGTTTGAGTGGTTGTAGTCGCCCGACGTAATCTGGTCGTCGGGAGAAAGGCTGAAGTCGTACATGTACACGTCGGAGTCCTCTGCCCTAAAGTCGGTCCAGACGACGCCGCGCTCGCCAAGAGAGGGGTCCTGCTTGAGGGAACCGGAGCTTACGTCCATCTCCTCTTCGGTGTTGACGTCATAAATGTAAACCTCGGGAAATCCCCTTCTGAGGTCCTGCCAGGCGACGAGGTTGCCTTTTACGGTGGGTGCGGTCTGAAGGCCGGGCCTCTCTATCGTCGTCTCCGTCTTCGTCGATATGTCATATATCACTATGTCGGATTCTCCGGTCTCGTTGTCGGACCAGACCACCAGATCTCCGTCGATCTCGGGATACGCCTGGTCCCCCGGAGCCGTGGTGATGGGGCTCTCACGACCCGCCTTCAAATCGTACATGTATAGATCAGAGTTGCCGTTCCTGTCGTCCGCCCAGACTATTATGTCGCCGCTGATCCTGGGCTGGATCTGATCTTTGGGGTCTGAGGTGATCTTTTGCTCCTCGCCCGTCCCCAGATCGTACATGTAAACGTTCCAATCCCCGTCGCGGTCGTCCATCCAGACCACCCGGTCGCCATCGATGTCAGGGAGAAACTGGCTCCCGTTGGCGGTGGTGATCGGAACCTCCTCTCGGTTGACATAGTCGTAGAGGTATATGTCCGACTCTCCTGTCCGCATGTCCTGCCATACAATCCGGTTGCCGCTGACTTCGGGATGATCCTGGAAGCCGGGATAGAAGGAGACGCCCCTCTCGGTCCCTGTCTCCAGGTCGTACATGAATATATCGAAGTTGCCGCTTCTGTTGTCCGCATAAGCCACGATGTGGCCGTCTATGGCAGGCTGCTCCTGCAGGCTGCCCAACGTGCTGATGGGCCGCTCTTTTCCCCCACTCAATCCGGAGGCGACGCCCGCAAAAAGCAGGGCCGCCATCAATAAAACGATGATCCGCCTCGACATCTTAGCACTCATCCTGTCGAAGTTAAGATGATGATCTCAATTCAAAAGGTGAATGGCGAATATATAAGGTCTTACCTCTCAACCGGGGTATTATACCCAAAGAGGGAGATGTTAGAGACCGAATAAGACAAAGAGAGAAAGACGACCGGGTCTTCATCTCGGCTGTCACTTCCCTCGAACGACGATGGTGAGGACGTCCTCATCGGAGAGGACGTGGTCGAAGCCCACCGACTGCCCGGGGAACTTGGCGCTCTTTCCCCAGACCTTGGCGTACCGAAAGAGCCGGACGAAGTCCCGGTGAAGGTGCTCGCAGACCGTCCTCACCGTCGAGCCGTCCAGGATCACCAGGGGGTCGATCATATCCGCCTTCCCCCGCTGAGGCTTCAGGTACACCCTGATGAAACCGAGGGCGTCGTATATCAGCTCTTTCAGCTCCTCGACCCCGACGTCCTTCTCGACGGAGAGGGGTATGAAGTCGCGGCCGATGGTCTTCCTTATATCCTCCCGGACGTCGTCGTACTCGAGATCGATCTTGTTGATGACGGCAAGTTGAGGCACGTAGATCCTGTTTCCGGCGAGGAAGTCGACGAGGGTCTCGGTGTCGATATCCTCCCTTATGGTTATGATGCCGTTTACGATCCCGTAGGCCCGGAGGATCTCGGCGATCTCCACATCGCTCATCTTTGTGAGGGGAAGGGTGTTTCGGACGATTATTCCGCCCTTCTCCGAGGGGCTGAGGTTGATGTCGGGGGGTTCCCGGTCGAGCCTGATCCCGGCATCGTAGAGCTCCCGCTCCAGGACGTCGAGCCGGTAGTTGTAGACGTCACCCATCAGAAGGATGATGTCTGCTGCCCTCGCCGCGGTGATCACCTCCCTGCCCCGCCCTTTCCCCTTGGAGGCGCCTTTTATGATGCCGGGCATGTCCAGGATCTGGATCTTGGCCCCCTTGTAGTCCATCACCCCGGGGATCACCTCCAGGGTCGTGAAATGGTAGGCACCCACCTCGGCGTCGGACCCCGTCAGCCGGTTCAGGAGGCTCGACTTGCCGACGGAAGGGTAGCCCACCAGGGCGACGGTGGCGTCTCCCGACTTCTTGACGAAGTAGCCCTTGGCGCCGCCGGCTCCCCTGATCCTCTGGAGCTCCTGCTGCGCCTTCAGCTTCGCTATCTTGGCCTTCAGCTTTCCTATGTGGTGCTCTGTGGCCTTGTTCTTCTGGGTGTTGAAGATCTCTTCTTCTATCGCCTGGATCTGCTCGTCGATCGTCGCCATCGATAACCTGCCCTCAAATGGTTCCGGCCACTTTTCGCCATTCGCTGCCGGCCAGACGCATTTCTCAGCCCCCTGAGGCCCCCTTACATATTAATGGTTTGGTTTCATGTCGAGAATTGGGTTGTGAGGGGAGCTCGGAGATGGATGCTGGTCGGCGGATCGCCGGCAGCGTGACAGGGAGGCTGCTCGGCCCCAGAGGATAGCCAAAAGTATAAATATCGCCCCCCATGACTATCCCCGGTCCGGGGTATAGTATGAAGTTTCAAGGAAGTTCAAAGAGGAAGTTCACCGGCGGAAGGCTGATCTCAAACCGGGGAAAGCAGAAGCATGAGCTGGGAAGAGAGGCTGGAGAGCCCAACGTCGAGACCACCAGAAAGAAGGAGATAAGGACCAGGGGGGGCAACTCCAAGGTCAGGCTCCTCAGATGCGATGTAGCCTGCGTGGCCGATCCCAAGACAGGAAAGTCCAGGATCGCGAAGATCGAGACCGTCACGGACAACAGCGCGAACCTCAACTACATCAGGCGTAACATCATCTCCAAGGGCGCCATCATCAAGACAGACGCAGGAGACGCTCGGGTGACCAGCAGGCCGGGGCAGGATGGGGTAGTGAACGCCGTCCTCGTCGGCGAGTGATCCGACGCCTTCCATTTTGACCTCTTTTGATGTACCTGATATTCAGGTGTTCAGGGTGCGGTCGTCACCTCTACGCCGAGGAGGGCGCCGCCACCAGGACCTGCCCCTGCGGGAAGCGGATCAAGCTCAGCCGGGTCAAAGTCATCTCCAGGGCAGGGGATGAACGAGAGGCCGGCGAGCTGGTGAGGGCCCTCCAGCTGGATGGGAGGGGCATGACCGGCTTCTCTCCGGCGGGATGATTCCCTTCTGAAAGCGAGTCTGATGGAGATTGGACGAGCCAGTCCGGTCCGGGCAGGAACTGCCATCGCCATCAGAGTCCAGATCCGGTATGCTCCTCACGGTCGGAGGCGTCTGATAGGAGACCATTATGATGACGGATCGATGCTCCGCCACCCCCATTTTCTTCTGCTCCCCCAGACAAGTTGCCATATGCATCCCATCGAGGGAGACGTTTCAATAGGTTTATAAACCAACGGCGATACGCCCATCTGGGGTGATAGATTGTCGGATGGGCACTTTAAAGCTTCAATGGTGATGGCTGCGGCTCTGGTCTTGATCGGCTTCGGACCCCTGGCCGCAGCGTCGGGATTCTACAACGTTGGATACGGCTCCCTTGCCTGGCCTTCGATGAACGCCGGCACCACCGAGGGGGCCGTTCAGCTGAGCAGCATCTATGGCGGCTACAACAGCATAGCGAGTTCAACGGTGCCGGGAGTTTCGGTGATGCGGCTCGGAAGCTACGGCTACAACACCAGCAACGCCTCGGCGGCTCCGACCACGGGGATACTGCAGCTCAGCGGTTATTACGGGAATATGGGAAGCTATACGAACATGTACTTCACACCGATCCTCGGCGGCACCTTCGGCGGCGCCGGTAGCGGTGGCTGCGCCAGCTGCGGCTGATCCCCCATCAGCTCGAGGGATTTTCTCTTTTTTTATCGAGCAGTTACGATCGGACGGAATATGAGCGTCAGGCATCCCCTGCCAGAGGCGGCCTCACATCCACCGGTATCGACGAATTACCTCGGGCCGCAGGTCATAGAGGAGGCTGTTTTCGACATAGCCGAAGAATAGGCAGCCTTCGCATTCCCGGACGGCCTTATTCCGCAACTCCATCGAGGACTCCCAGACTCTGGCGATGCCCTGGGATACGGAGCCGAGATCCTCTTTCTTGACCCTGCAGATCTGGATCGTCCCGTCAGAGGCTACGGGGAGGACGATCTGGGGTGCGTGACACCTGAACTCGGGCTTCTGGTCCCGGACCATCTTGAGGTAGGTGACGGAGTTGATGATGGGGCTCTTTCCCCTCTTCATCTCGATGAGCCGGTCGAGGGATCGCCTGTACTCGGGAAGGTCAGCGTCCCTGATCCCCATATCGTCCCAGAAGTCCCCCTCGATCCCGGCAGTCTTGTGGAGAGGCTCAAAGGAGATGAGAGCGCCGAGCCTCTCGGCGAGACCGACCAGGTCGGCAAGCTCGGCGAGGTTTTTTCTGCTGATGACGCAGTTTATCAGGACCTGGTGGCCCGCCTCCCGGGCGGCCCTGATACCCTCCAGGACGGGCTCAATGGGCGCGCCACGGATCTCCCGATACGAGTCGATCCCGTCGAGGGATACGGAGAGGAGGTCGAGGTCGGAGAGCTCGCCGACCCGTTGGGAGAGGAGGTGGCCGTTGGTGATGAGGGATGTGACCATCCCCAGGGACCTGGCGTGGCGGAGGATCGCGGGAAGGTCGCGCCTCAGGAGGGGCTCTGCAGTCCAGGCGTTGTAGACCCCGATCCCGAAGCTTTTCGCGTCGTCGAGCATCGCGAATATCTCGTCAGAGGTCATCTGGGGGCCGGGAGATCGCCAGTACTCGCAGAAGGGGCAACGGAGGTTGCAGCGGGCGTTGATCCCGTGGGATAGGACGAAGGGCCTCTTTCTAAGCCTCATATGGACCAGGGCCGAAAGGGCGATCTTCGGATTGAAGGTTGTCATGTCCGTCGGAGGAGCCGCCGTCTTCGGCCCCTCATCTCAGAAGCCTCGCCGGAACGATCTGACCGGAGAGGAAGACGCTCCTGTCCTCGCCCCGGCGGATCAGCTCTGCGGAGCCTCCGTTCACCAGGACCTCGGGGCACCGGGGCTGGCCGTTGTAGACTGAGGCCATGGAGAAGCCGTAGGCTCCGGCATCGAGCATCGCGACGATGTCGCCCCTCTCGACCTTTGGGAGGTCGCGATCCCTCGCCAGGACGTCGCCGCTCTCGCAGATCGGGCCGACGACGGTGTACTTCTCCTCGGCCGTCCGGCCTGCCTTGTTGGCGACGACGGCGTGGTGGTAGGCGTCGTATAGCATCGGCCTTGCCAGGAGGTTGAACCCGGCGTCGACGCCGACGAAGTTGACGTGGGCCCTCTTGACGACGTTCACCTTTGTGAGGAAGATGGTGGTATCTGCGACGATGCTCCGCCCCGGCTCCAGGATCATCCTCGGTTTTATCCCGAGCCTGCGGCACCCCTCCACGAAGACCGGCAATATCCCCGCCGCCAGGTCCGAAGGGGTCGGGGCGTGGGTCTCGGGGGTGTAGGGTATGCCGAGGCCACCGCCGAAGTCCATCATCTCGATCGTCCCACCGATATCGACGATCTGGCGTGCCAGGTCCATCATCTTGGCCGCGGCATCGACGAAGGGGGAGACGTCCAGGATCTGAGAGCCGATGTGGCAGTGAAGGCCTATGGGCTTCACGCCGTCGAGGCTCATGGCGGTTCTGTAGACGTCGGCGATCTCCCGCCAGGGGATTCCGAACTTTGAGGTCCGCAGGCCGGTGGCGATCTTGGGATGGGTCTCTGCGGAGACGTCGGGGTTGACCCGGAAGGCCACCTCCGCCTCCTCGCCCATCTCGGATGCGACCTCGGCGAGGGCCAGAAGCTCATCTTTTGAGTCGGCGGAGACCCGGACCCCGGCCTCGACTGCCAGCTCCAGCTCTTCGGTCCGCTTGGAGTTGCCGTTGAAGAGTATCTTCTCCATCGGCATCCCCGCCATCCGCACAAGAGAGAGCTCCCCGGCGGAGAAGACGTCGGCTCCCATCCCCTCTTCCGCCAGAATCCGGAGGATGGCCAGGTTACCGTTCGCCTTCACCGCGAAGTAGATGTGGGCGTCGGGGAAGGCCTCTCGATAGCGCCTCACGTTCTCCCGCAGCCTCTGCTCGCTCGTAACGTAAAGGGGCGTTCCGAACTTCTCGGCGAGGTCGACGACGTCGACCCCGTCGATGGTGAGGTGGCCGCCCTCAGCCCTCAGGTGATCCTTCGTCCCGAACATAGATCTGAATGTTGGGGCTGGGGCGGTAAAATCTTTTTCGTGGAGACCGGGAGGATCAGACCTCGTCTCGGCTTCCCGCCATCTGACAGACCTCGACCCCCGCCTGCTCCAGAAACCGCAGCGCCTCGTCGTCGGGGTAGGGGTTTCCGTAGACGACCCTTTTGATCTGAGAGTTGATGATGATCTTGGCGCAGAGGATGCAGGGCTGGTGGGTGCAGTAGAGGGTGGCATCGCTGGTGCCGACCCCGTGGATTGCGGCCTGGATGATGGCGTTCTGCTCGGCGTGGACGGCGCGGCATAGCTCGTGGCGGTACCCGCTCTCGACCTTCTCTCGCGGGCAGCCGACCTCAAGACAGTGGGGAAGGCCCGTCGGAGCGCCGTTGTACCCGGTGGATAGGATTCTCTTGTCCCTCACCAGGACGGCTCCGACCTGGTGGCGGAGACAGGTGGACCTTGTCGCCACAACCTTTGCGATCTCCATGAAGTACTCGTCGAGGGAAGGCCTTTCCATGGTCACGCCTCAGAACCGATCCGATATCTCTTTTTCCGTTCTCCTCTCATGGACGACAGAGGGCGGAAAGTTAATATCACCTTCTGCATCGATGGTGAGCCCATGACGATTCACTGGGCCGACGTGGCTGCGGAGAAGCTGGCAGGCCGGGGCCCGCAGACGGTGGCGACCGGGATCACCCCTTCCGGCCAGATCCACCTGGGGAACATGCGGGAGGTCATGACCGCCGACGCCGTCTATCGGGCGCTCCTCGATCGAGGCGTGGAGGCCCGCCTCATCTACATCGCCGACTCCTACGACCCCCTCCGGAGGCTCTACCCCTTCCTTCCCAAGAGCTTCGAGGAGCATGTGGGTAAACCCCTCTCCGAGATCCCCTGCCCCGAAGGCTGCTGCAACAGCTACGCAGACCACTTCCTCCTCCCCTTCTTCGACTCCCTGGAGAGGCTGGGGATCAGGCCCGAGGTCCACCGGGCGGACAGGATGTACAAAGAAGGGCTCTACGTCGACGCCATCAAGACGGCTCTCTCGAAGAGGGGCGAGATCGCGCGGATCCTCAAAGAGGTCTCGGGAAGGGACCTTCCCGCCGACTGGTGCCCCCTGGACGCCATCTGCGAGGAGTGTGGAAGGTTGAACTCCACCAGGGTTGTCGGCTTCGACCTCGAAAGGGAGACCGCCGACTACGTCTGCAAATGCGGCCATCAGGGAACCATCAGCTTCCGGGGCGGAGGAAAGCTCGCCTGGAGGGTAGACTGGCCCGCCCGATGGTCGATCCTCAATGTCACCATGGAGCCCTTCGGAAAAGATCACGCCACCGCCGGAGGATCTTACGACACCGGCAAGAGGATCTCCGAGGAGGTCTACGGCCGCCCCGCCCCCTACCCCGTCGTCTACGAGTGGATCCACCTGAAGGGAAAGGGGGCGATGCACTCCTCTACGGGGATCGTGGTGACGATAAGGGACATGCTGGACGTCGTCCCGCCGGAGGTCCTCCGCTACCTTATCATCAGGACGAAGCCCGAAAAGCACATCGAGTTTGATCCCGGCCTTCCCCTCCTCACCCTCATCGAGGAGTACGACCGCCGGGCCGGGGAGGAGAGGGCTCTTGAGCTCTCTCGGGTCGGGGAGGAAGAGCCGTCCTCCATACCATACCGGCACATGGTGACGGCGGTCCAGATCTCCGGGGGCGACCAAAAGCAGCTGATGACAGTCCTGGAAAGAAGCGGCTACGACACCTCAAAGAGGGAAGAGATCCTCTCCCGGGCCGCCAACGTCAGGGCCTGGCTCGACCGGTATGCGCCCCCCTTCGTCAAGTTCCAGCTCCAGGATACCCTCCCAGCCAAGATCAAGAACGTCGACCCCGAGCTGAGGGAGGCCCTCGGCGTCCTCGCAGGAAGGATCGAAGGGAAGAGCGCCGAGGATATCCACAACGAGGTCTACGCCGTAGCCGAGGAGAGGGGGATCGACGCGAAGAAGCTCTTCGGTGCGATCTACATCGCCTTCCTGGGGCAGAAGCAGGGGCCGAAGGTCGGCTGGTTTTTGGCGAGCCTCGACGACCGGTTCGTAAAGGATAGGCTCAAGGAGGCCTCAGCCGATTAGGGTATCGCTAGATTGGGGCTTGAGAGTCGATTAGACGGATGGTGAAAAGAGCGGGGGAGAAGGTTGAACGAGAAAGTCTCCGTCTACCTGGCTGGCCCCCTCTTCAGCAGGGGCGAGATCGAATGGGCCAGATCTCTAAAACGTGAGATCGAGGCGGCCCTGGGGGAGAGGATTGAGATCCTCTGGCCCTTCGAGATCGCGTCGGGGTCGAAAGAGGAGATCTTCGAGACGAACCTGGCAGCCCTTCGGCGGTCCCCCCTGATGGTGGCGATCCTGGACGGCCCCCAGGTCGACGACGGGACCGCCTGGGAGGTGGGGTGCCACTACGCCCTCTTCGGCAAGAGGACGATCGGGATCAGGACCGATTCGAGGAAGGCCGGCGAGACCCCTGAGTCGAAGGTGAACCTGATGGTCGAGGTATCCTGCCGGGCTGTGGTGGAGGACGTCGCTGGGCTCCTCCGGGAGCTGGAAGCCGCCCTGGCGGAGATCGCGCCGATCGCTGAAGGCTGAGAACGAAGAGATGGTGAGGTCAACCCCGATATTGAACGAGCCCCTCATCCTGGTGGAGGGGAGGCTGAGAGTGCTGGTGGCTGCCGACCTTCACATAGGAATCGAGCATCAGCTCTGGCTGGGGGGAGCGAGCGTCCCCAGCCAGACAAAGAAGATGCTGGAAGCTCTGATGGCCGAGGTTGAGGAGATCAGACCCGACCGGCTCATCCTTCTTGGGGACGTAAAGCACAACCTGCCGTGGACCAGCTTTCAGGAGAAGAGCGAAGTCCCCTCATTTCTGAGATCCCTCTCCGAGATCGTCGAGGTCGAGGTGGTGGCGGGAAACCACGACATCGGCCTCTCCGACCTCGCCCCACCCGATGTCGCCATCCACCCGGCGACGGGTCTCGTCCTCGACGGCGTCGGCTATTTTCACGGCCACACCTGGCCGAGCCCTGAGATATTCGAGGCGGAGGAGGTCGTGGCATCCCACCTCCATCCTGCGGTCAGGCTCGCCGACCGGCTCGGCTCCGCCCCTCCCGAGAGGGCCTGGGTCAGAACGCAGCTCTCCAAGGAGGGGCTGAGGCAGGAGTACGGCCGAGACCTCCAAAACCCCGAGATGACGATCGTTCCCGCCTACAACCCACTCTGCGGAGGCTACCCCCTCGACTCCGCCACTCGGGAGGATCGAGGTCCCCTCCCCAGGATGGCTCGCCTCGACCGGGCCCGGATCTACCTTCTGGACGGAACCGACCTCGGAAGGCTCGACCGAATAAGGAGCCTCCAGGCCGAGAGGACGAAACAAGCCCGCTGAAAACGGTTAAATCTCCAGCGGGCTCTGAACAGCTCATGGAAGATAGAGAGAGGCTTCTGGAGCTTTTGAGGAAGAGGGCCCTCCGGGTGGGGCGGATCGTCCTCTCCTCAGGGAAGGTGAGCGACTACTACGTCGACGCCAGGGAGGTGGTCCTCCACCCTGAGGGGGCTTACCTCACGGGAAGGCTCCTCCTCGATATGATCGATCCCGAGGCTGTCGCCGTCGCCGGGATGACCCTCGGCGCAGACCCCATCGTGACCTCGATATCCGTCGTCGGCCACCTCCAGGGAAGAGAGCTATCCGCCCTGATCATAAGAAAGGAGCCTAAAAAGCACGGGACCGGGAAGTTCGTTGAGGGGCCGGCCCTTCCCGAGGGGTCGAAGGTGGCGGTCGTCGACGACGTCGTCACCACCGGATCGTCCCTTATAAAGTCGATCGATCGGCTTCGGGCCGCGGGCTACGAGCCGGTCCAGGTCGTCGCCATCCTCGACCGGGAGGAGGGCGGAAGCGAGAGGCTCAAAGCCGCAGGATACAGCCTCTCGTCGATATTCACCAGGGCTGACCTTCTGGCCAAAAAATGAGGGGCTAGCTGAGTGGCTAGCTCACGTTCAGCTGTCTGCCCATTTTATCGCCGCAGACGATCTGGCGGGACCTGCCCTCATCGTCGATGTAAGTCACCGAGGAGGCTATGGCGAAAAGGCCCGGCCTCTCGCCCATGACCGGATAGTTGACAGATGCCGAACTTCCCGGCGTAATGCTCACCTGGTTGGCTCCAGGCTTCAAGACCGCGATCCCGTCAGGAGGCCTCGGATCGACGCTCACCTCCAGATCGGATTCGCCGGTGTTGGTGAGGCTGAGCATCACCAACACATCGTCCCCCACACCCGCTTGGTAGCGGTCGAGCTGCTGCTCTACGTGGATCCCCACCACCGCGAAGACCAGCAGGACCGGCACCAATAGACACGCCTTCATCAGGCTTCAGGTTGTGGCGGGTCGGCATTTAAAGGTAGCTTTCATATAAGAGCTACGTGACACCTCCGCGCGCCCTTTTCGACCCGCGACGGGTGAGGATGGAACACAAAAATACTTATCGTGGCGAAGCCAGGAATACCTCCGATGGACGTTTCGTACTCGGTCTGGCGCGAGGTCGCGGCGGAGAAGCTGGAGCTGGCCGGAGATAGCTTCTCATTCCTATTCGACCGGCGCTACTCGAACCGCCTGAACAGGATGAGCCGGGTCTTCTTCGAGGCTTATGCGAAGGCGACTTTTGAGGTCTCGGCCGAGGAGGACCGGTTCCCGAGCCTCAGCGAGATCGAGTCCAGGATGGAGAGCGGCGCCATCTACGCTTACAAGGACCGGCTGATGAGGTCCACGGGGTTCTTCGAGGAGGTTAAGATCTCGGGGATATCCTATCTCATCCCCAGGGCGAGGCGTTTCGTCGACGAGAGCGGCACCTATACGGACCTCATACTGAACCTCGAAGATGGAGAGGTCGCCCTCCCCAGGAGGGAGAAGCCTTCGGCAGTCGCGAAGGGCGAAGGGGCCGGGTCCGGGGCCGAGGATGAATCGACCTTTGAGCCGGAGCCGGAGGACGAATCCGATGAACTCTCGGACGCGGAACCTGAAATCGTCGAGGCGTCCGGCATCGCAGAAGTGCCTATCGAAGAGGCCGAAAAAGTGGAGGCGGCTGATGCGGCCGGAGGGAACCCCGCCGAAGAGGCGGCCATGGAGGCGGAAGGGGAGGTGCCCCCTCCAGAAGAGGAGGCGGCCCAGGCTTCATCGGAAACGGCCGAGACCCCAGCGGCGGAGATGGCGATCGAGGTGGAGGCGGAATCGGCCAGGATAGAGAAGCCCGCCGAGATCGATCGCGGGGCAAAAGAAAGGGCCGTTGGTGGGGAAGAGGGCAGCAAAGATGGTCCGATCGAGCCTCAAGAGGAGGAAGAGGCTGCAGCCCCCGTCGAGGCCCAAGAGCCGGAACCGGCGGCGGTGGAAGCTGCCGTTGAAACGGTGTCCACAGTCCCAGAGATGGGATCGTTGGAGACTGGATCGAAGGCAGGCGAATCGGAACGAAAGCCAGGAGCCGCAAAAGATGCGGCTTTGCCGTCGAAGCACCATCATCACCATCCGCCCGAGCCGAAGGCCGGAAAGGGCCTCTCTCATTGGGGCGGTGCCTATAAGGGGCCGATCCTGGCCCTGGCTGGAGTCGCCCTCATACTTCTGGCTGCCTTCTTATTTTGGTCGCCCCAGGGCCCGGAGACACCAGCTACGCCGTCGGATTTTGTCAGCTATTCTGCGTACCTTTCCAACGCCTCTGGAATTACGTACCTCAACTTAGACGTCGAAAACCCCAAGGGGCTCGAGAGCGAAGTTGAACTGGTCCTCCCGCCGGACGTGGACAGGAGCATCAGCGCCACTGGTGGGATCGTCACCATATCCTACACCACCAACACCGTCATCAAGCTCAACTCCAGCAGCAACGCCAGCGTCTCGGTAGCCCTCGCCGACGAGTACATCCTGGTCCCCGTCACCTTCAACCTGGCGATTCCGACGGAGTA